>JADYZU010000028.1 GCA_020852925.1 Rubellimicrobium sp.
GGCGAAGCTGACACCGCATCATCGAGAGAACAATCCCCCTAGCGGCGCGATACACAGACAGTCGATCCATCGAAAACAGACCAAACCGCCCACATATCCCTTCAGATATCAATCATGTCAAAGAGCACGCACCGAACACCGAACGACACGCTTGCGCCACAACTTGATGGCGCAGCCGCATCATCCTGTCTTCGCTGCTGTCCGTCGTGGCTTTGGTCGTTGCCGTCCGCTGCCGCGCCGTCCCGCTGCGCTGTCGTTGCCGTCAGCGCCGCGTTGAGGGGGCTTTTAGGCAGAGGTGCGGGGGGTTGCAAGCGGATTTTTTCACCCCTCGCAGCGATTTCAGGAAGAATGCTGTAACCACCTGTATAGACTGAAATATTTCTCGTGCGCCCGGTTCACGGCCCGGAGGGGTCGGAAAGAAATTTGCGCGCCGCTGGGGCGGTTGGTAGTTTTCTTTCGCCTCCGTTCCGAATCCCGGCGAATCCCGATTCCCCGCGACCGAATCCGTCAGGCCCTTCCCGCCAACAGTGCCGACTCGCTGCCGGACCTGACTGCCGCATGGACGTGGCCCGCAGTCCGTGCCAGCGTCGGCCATGATGCTGGACGGTTTCAACACCCTGCCCGCCGTGATCCTGCACTACACCATCACCGCGCTGGTGGTGTGGCGGGTGCTGCTGCGCGACAATCTGATGCCTCCGGTGCGGCTTGCCTGGGTGATGGTGGTCGGGCTGCTGCCGGCACTCGGGCCTCTGGCCTATCTGCTGTTCGGCGAGGTCCGCGTCAGCCGGTCAGACCGGCGCCACGCCCGCGACGTGGAGCGGCGGCTGCGCGCGGTCTGGGATCCGGACGATGCCCATGCGCCGATCCCCCCCAAGGTCGAGCCGGCCTTTGCCATGGGCCGGGCCACGTCGGACTTTCCGCCGGTGGGCGGCAATCGCGCGACCATGCTGCCCGAAGGGGACGAGGCCATGGCTGACATGATCGTGCGCATCGCCACCGCGGTCAGCCATGTGCATCTGCTGTTCTACATCTGGCTGCCCGATGTGACCGGCACCGCCGTGGCCGAGGCGGCGATCGCGGCGGCGCGGCGCGGGGTGGCGGTGCGGGTGCTGGTCGATCAGCTCGGGTCGCGGCAATTCATCCGGTCGGACCTCTGGCAGCGGATGCAGGCGGCGGGCGTGACCTGCCGCATCGCGTTGCCGGTCGGCAACCCTCTGGTCGAGACGCTCTACAAGCGGCTGGACCTGCGCAATCACCGCAAGATCGCGGTGATCGACAACCGTGTCACCTGGGCCGGAAGCCGCAACTGCGCCGATGCCGCCTTTGCAATCAAGCCGCGGTTCGCGCCCTGGGTCGATGTGCTCATGCGGATCGAGGGGCCGGTGGTGCGGCAGTTCCAGGCGGTGTTCCTGTCGGACTGGATGACCCATTGCGACGAGGATCTGAGCCACCTTCTGGCCGAGGCACCGGGCCCCTTTGCCGGCGGGTTCACCGGGCAGGTGGTTGCCTCCGGCCCGGACCAGAGCCAGAGCGGCATGTCCGAGACCCTGACCGCCATGCTGTATTCCGCCCACGACCGGGTGACGATCACCACACCCTATTTCCTGCCCGACGCCGCCCTGCACGAGGCGATCTGTGCCGCCGCGCGGCGCGGGGTCGAGACGACGCTGATCCTGCCGGAACGCAATGACAGCCGGATCGTCGCCGCGGCAAGCGAGGGGCTCTATCTCACGCTCCTGCGCAGCGGGGTGCGGCTGCATCTGTTCCGGGGCGGACTGCTTCATGCCAAGATCATCACCGTCGACGGCGATATCGCGATGGTCGGGTCGGCCAACCTGGACCGGCGGTCCTTCGATCTCAACTACGAGTGCAACCTGCTGCTGCATTCGGCCGAGGAAACGGCCAAGCTGGACCGGCGGCAGGACAGCTATCTGGCGCGCTCGCGCCCGGTGACGATCGCCGAGGTGCGCCGCTGGCACGCGCTGCGCCGCATCCGCAACAACGCGATGGCCCTGGCCGGCCCGCTGTTGTGACCGCGATCAGGTTGCGGCGCTGCGGCTGACCAGAACCTTGTCGATGCGGCGCCCGTCAAGATCGAGCACCTCGACCGTCCAGCCCTCGATCATCACCTTGTCGCCGACGCCCGGCAGCACCCCCGCCAGATCGAGGACAAGGCCCGCCACCGTCTCGAACCCGCGATCATCCTCGAGCGAGATCCCGATCCGGTCGGCAAATTCGTCCACCGGCATCCAGCCTGCAACGATGAGGGAACCGTCGTCGCGCTCCACCATCTTGGGTTCGTCGGTCACGTCCTCGTCAAAGCCGCCGGTGATGGCGCCAAGGATGTCCATGGGCGTGATGATGCCCTCGAACGTGCCGTATTCGTCAAAGATGAGGACCATGCTGGCCGGGGCGGAACGCAGGGTCTCGATCACGTCGAGCGCGGGAAGGGAATCGTGGATCACCGGCGCGGCCTGAAGATAGCGGCGCGGGTCGAAGGGTGCCGCTGTCTCGTCGGTCATGATGTCGCGCGCGGCGATGACGCCCACGATCTCGTCCGGGCCGCCGTCGCGCAGCGGCAGGCGCGAATGCCCCGAGGTCCGGAACCGGGCGACGATCTGTTCGCGCGTCTCGCCCGCGTCCGCGACCTCGACATCGTGGCGCGGGGTCATGAGGCCGCGCGCGCTGCGGTCGGCGATGCGCATGACCCCGGCGATCATCGCCGTTTCCGCCTCTTCGATCACCCCGGCGGAATGGGCCTCGGCGATGACGAGTTTCACCTCCTCGTCGGTCATGTTGCGCCCGGTCTCTCCGGACTGGCCAAGGAGGAACAGGATGAACGCGGCCGACCGGTCGAGGATCCAGACCACCGGCGCCGCCGCCACCGCGATCGCCTGCAAGAGCGGCGCGATGCGCGTGGCCGCCGCCTCGGGCGCGCGCAGGGCGATCTGCTTGGGCACCAGTTCCCCGAAGATGAGCGAGACATAGGTGACCACCATGACCACGCCGCCCACGCCCAGCGTGCCCGCCGTCGCCGGATCAAGGCCCGCCACGACAAGCACCGCCGCCAGTCGCACCCCGAGGGTCGCCCCCGAGAACGCACCGGCCAGAACCCCCACCAGCGTGATGCCGATCTGCACCGACGACAGGAACCGCCCCGGATCCTCGGCCAGGCGCATGGCGATGCGCGCGCCGCGGCTTCCGGCTTCGGCCAGGACCTGAAGCCGGGTCTGGCGCGAGGACACGATCGCCAGTTCCGACATGGCGAGAACCCCGTTGAGCAGGGTCAGGACAAGGATGATGGCGATTTCCAGGATCATGGCGTCAGGGGCACTTCGGCCGCAAAGGCGTTGAGGACGACAAAGAGCACGGCGCGCGAGATCGCATAGACCACGCCGGCCGACACGACGAGGGCGCCGGCCGAGGCGATCAGGCCGAACACGACCCAGAGTCCGTCGCGTTCCAGGATGCCCAGCGCGATCAGGCAGATCGCGAAGGCCGGGAACATGTTGCCCAGCGGCACCGGCAGCGTCAGCACGACCGCCAGCACCAGGCAGATGGCCCCGAGGAACCGTTCGGCGACATGCCCCGACAGCGGGCGCCAGCGCGGCCGCAACAGCCGTTCGGTCCGCCCGAGATAGGGCACCATCCGCTCGACCAGCAGGGCGAACTTGTCACGCGGCAGGCCCCGGTTGGCGATGATCCGGGGCAGCCAGGGGATCCGCCCCATGAGCATCTGCGACGTGAGGTAAAGCAGCGGCACCCCGAGGATGCCCGATGTGCCGGGGATCGCCGGCAGCGCGTTGGGCAGGGCAAAGATCAGGATGAGCGCGGCACGCGCCCGCCCCTCCATCAGATGCATGAGCGCGCCGATGGTGATCACGTCATGAGAGGGATCGCCGGCAATCTCGGTCAGAACTTCGGACAGCCGCTTTTTCGGCGGATGACGCCCGGCGGCGTCGTGTCTTCGCTCTTCCTCGGGATCGAGGGCGACCGGCCGGTCGGGCACCGCCTGCGCGGCGTCCCCGCTCTTGCCTTGATGGGTCGATGCGTTCATGCGCCCTGGGTCCAGGTTCCGAATCGCACATTAGGGTGTGACAGCGCCAAGGAAAAGCACATGTTGCGCGCAGGCCCGGGACTTTGGGCGGCAAGGCGGAGGTGACGATGACGGCCCGGTTGTTTCTGCGCCTGTTCTTCGATGGGCTGGTCCTTGGCCCCGGCAAGGTCGAACTGCTCGAACGGATCCACGAGACCGGTTCGATCTCGGCGGCGGGGCGCGCCATGGGGATGAGCTATCGGCGCGCCTGGTCGCTGGTCGAGGAGATGAACCAGGCGCTGCGCGAACCCGCCGTCCTCAGCATCAGGGGCGGACCCGGCGGGGGGGGCGCGCTGGTCACGCCAACGGGGACGGCGCTTGTCCACCACTACCGCGCCCTGATGCGCCTCCTCGAGGAGGAGGGCGCCGAAGAGGTCGCCGCGATCACGGCGCTGTTGCGCGACTGCGGCGATATGTCCGACGGAAAATAACGCTTGTCATTCCCGCCGCTCGCGCCGTTATATCCGCCTGAACACATCGAGCGGAGTCCCGCATGCGCCACCTGCCCCTTGTCCTCGCCCTGTCCACTCTCCCGCTTTCGGTCGCGGCCGAAGAGGTGACGGTCTTTGCCGCCGCCTCGCTTGCCAATGCGCTTGATGCCATCGCCGCCGATTTCAGCGCCCGCACCGGCGATACCGTCACGATCAGCTATGCCGGGTCGGGCCAGCTTGCCACCCAGATCATCGAAGGGGCACCCGCCGATATCTTCGTCTCGGCCGCGACCGCCTGGATGGATGCGGTCGAAGAGGCCGGGTTGGTCGTTCCCGGCGCGCGCCATGACCTGCTGGGCAACACCCTTGTCCTTGTCGCAGCGGCCGGGGCCGCGCCGGTCGTGATGGCGCCCGACCTCGATCTCGTGGCGCTGCTCGGGGATGGGCGCCTGGCCATGGGGATGGTCGATTCGGTGCCGGCCGGCCAGTATGGCAAGGCCGCGCTCGAATCCCTCGGGCTTTGGGCCGGGGTCGAGGATCATGTGGCCCAGACCGACAACGTGCGCGCCGCGCTCTCGCTCGTGGCGATGGGCGAGGCGCCCTATGGCATCGTCTATGCCAGCGACGCGATTGCCGAACCGGCGGTCACGGTCGTCGCCGCCTTTCCCGCCGGTTCGCACCCGCCGATCACCTATCCGGCCGCCCTTCTGACCCGGGCCGCGGACGCCGCCGACCGCGCCTTTCTCGACGAGCTTTCCTCCGACGGGGCGGCTGCGGTATTCGCGGCCAACGGCTTTGCCGTGCCCTGAGAGCGAAAGGCGACCGTCGCGTGATCCTCGGACTTGGACCGGACGAATGGCAGGCGGTCGCGCTGTCGGTGCGGGTGGCGCTGGTGGCCACCCTCATCGGACTGCCGCCGGCGGTCCTTGTGGCCTGGGCGCTGGCGCGCTGGCGGTTCCCGGGGCGGCAGGTGCTCAACGGGATCGTGCACCTGCCGCTGATCCTGCCGCCGATCGCCACCGGCTATCTGCTGCTGGTGGTGTTCGGGCGCCGCGGGATCGCCGGCGAATGGCTCGACTCCATCGGTATCGTCCTTGCCTTCCGCTGGACCGGGGCGGCGCTTGCGGCCGGGGTCATGGCGTTTCCCCTCATGGTGCGGGCCATCCGCCTGTCGATCGAGGCGCTCGACCCCCGGCTGGAACAGGCGGCCGCCACCCTTGGCGCGCCGCGCGTCATGGTGTTCCTCACCCTGTCGCTGCCGCTGATCCTGCCGGGCATCACCGCCGGTGCCATTCTGGGCTTTGCCCGCGCCATGGGCGAATTCGGGGCCACGATCACCTTTGTCTCCAACATCCCCGGCGAAACCCGCACCCTGGCCTCGGCGATCTATGCGCTGTTGCAGGTGCCGGGGGGGGCGCCCGCGGCGATGCGGCTGGTGTGGGTCTCTCTCGGGATCGCGATGGCGGCGCTGATCCTGTCCGAGTGGCTGTCGCAGGCGATCGCCCGCAGGATGGGGACCACATGACCCTGTCCGTGCGCCTGCGCCACGCCTTTGCGGATTTCTCCCTTGATGTCGCGTTCGAGGCCCCGGCGGGGATCACCGCGCTGTCGGGCCCGTCCGGTTCGGGCAAGAGCACCATCGTCAACGCCATCACCGGGCTGCTGCGCCCCGATTCCGGGCGGATCGACGCCGGAGGGGTCTGCCTTCTCGATTCGGTGCGGCGCCTCCGGGTGCCGCCGCACCGGCGCCGGATCGGCTGCGTGTTTCAGGATGCGCGGCTGTTCCCGCATCTCGATGTGCGGGGCAATCTCCTTTACGGACGGCGGTTCGCGCGCGACCGGCAGGGGCCGGACCCCGATCAGGTGGCCGCGCTCCTCGGGATCGGCGGACTGCTCGGGCGACGGCCGGGCACATTGTCCGGGGGCGAAAGGCAGCGCGTGGCGCTGGGCCGGGCGTTGCTGTCCGGGCCGCGCGTTCTGGTGATGGACGAACCCCTCGCCTCGCTCGACGAGGCCCGCAAGGCCGAGATCCTGCCCTATCTCGAACGGCTGCGCGACGAGACCGGCCTGCCGATCCTCTATGTCAGCCATTCCGCAGCCGAGATCGCCCGCCTTGCCACCACCGTGGTCCTGATCGAATCCGGGCGCGTCACCGCCTCGGGTCCGGCGGCGCGCATCCTGTCCGATCCCCGCGCCACCCCGGCCTTCGGAAGGCGCGATCTGGGCGCGATCATCACCGCCCGCGTCAGGGGCCAGGACGACGACGGGCTGACTGCGGTCGATTCGGCGGCGGGGCCGCTCTGGCTGGTGCGGATCGGGGCCGCGCCGGGCGAGGCCCTGCGCCTGCGCATCCTTGCGCAGGACGTGATGATCGCGCGGCAGCGGCCCGAGGGGATTTCGGCCCTCAACATCCTGCCCGCGACCGTCAGCGACCTTGCCGACGAAGGCGCGGGCGTGATCGTGGGCCTCATGCTCGGGCCGGAACGCATCGTCGCCCGGATCACCCGCCGTTCGGCCGTTGCGCTGGGCCTTGCGCCGGGGGTGCCGGTCCACGCCGTGCTCAAGGCCATGACCATCGCCGACGACAGCATCGGCCACGCCGGCCGCGCCTGATCGCGGGGGCCTGCGCCCGCCGGGGCGCCGGCGCGGGCGGCGCAGGTCGGCCCAGACGATCCGGTGCGGCCCCGCGGCGCGCCCGTCCGGCCCCATCAGCGGCGCCAGCGGATCGTCCGGGCCGGGCCAGAACACGCCTGCATCCGTCACCTCCCACGCCGCCGCGGGCAGGACATAGCTGACGCGCAGGTTTCCCGGATCCTCCCAACTGTCGGTGGCCTGTCCGGGCGGGCCGGTCCCGCCCGCGTTCGCGGCGGTTCGCGCGCCCGCGCTGGCCTGTCCGGGGTCGGTCAGGCGCGGATCGGCCAGAAAGGCCGCCATGGCCGCGCGGTCCCCGTCGCCGCCGAACGGATCGAGGTTGGCATTCCCGGCCAGAACAAAGAACCGCCCCGGCGGCGGGCCCAGCGCACCGTCAAGCACCACCTGCCACAGGCGCAACTCGTCGCGGGCGCGCAGACCGTTCCGGTCCTCCGGTCCGTCAAAGACCGGCGGCGTGGCCGACCACACCATGAGGTCGACCGGCCCGCCCGGCGCAAGCACCGGCACGATCCAGTGCCCCGTGCTGGACAGGCGCTGCGCCGCCTGCGCTTCGGCCGAGGGAAAGGGGCGGCCATCCCCCTGCGGCAGGGTCGCGCCGGGCAGATCCCGCCACAGCAGCGCCGAGAAATCGCGCACCCCGCCCGCGTCGACCGGCCAGCGCGACAGGATGGCAAGCCCGGCCTGACCGGCGAACCGGCCAAAGCCCTGCGCATCGCCTGCGTCGCCCAGGCGCCCGTCACCATCAAGGTCCAGCCCGCTCGCCATGCCGGAATTGGGCAGGAGGCTGAACCCGTGGGGCAGGTCCACCCCCGCCAGCGCAAGCGCATCGCGAAACGCCGCCAGCGCCGCGCCCCCGGCGTCATGATCGAACGCGGTCAGGACCAGGATATCCGGGGCAACCGCCGCGATCTGGGCGATGGTCGCGTCGATCCCGGCATCCCCGCCGCGCAGGATGTCGCGCAACAGCAACCCCGGCCCGGCCCGCGACAAGGGCGCGGCAAAGGTGGCCACCCGCAGCGTTTCCGCCGCGGCGGGCAGCAGCGCCGCCAGCATCCAGCCGATCAGCGCCGCGATCAGGCGTGGCGCAAGGCCACCTCGCCCTCGCCCCGGGCGCGGCGGCGTTGGGCGGCGATCAGATGCGAGACCCGCATGAGCGCCATTCCCCGCATCAGAAGCACCGCCGGTAGAAATGCCCATGCCGTCACCGCCCAGACAAGCCCGTGCGGCGACCCGAGCACCGCGAAGTCGAAGGCGTCGGCCACCAGCCGGATCGCCGCCGGGATCAGGAATGGCAGGAGAAACCCTAAGATCAGGTTAATCTGCGCGTCCCGATCCAGCCTGCGCACCACATCGCCCCCGGCCACCGGATCGAACACCGGCAGGTTCACCCAGACGTTGAACCCGGCACGCCGCACCGGCCAGCCCCCCAGCCGCATCAGCCCGGCAAAGGCCACAAGCATCAAGAGGGTGAAAAGATAGGCAATGCTCGCCGCAACCCGGACCTGCTCCACGGTATGCGCCCCGCTTTCACCGGCGACGACAAGGACGACAAGGCGGACCGGCGAATAGGGAAAGTCCAGGACATCCGCGGTCCGGCCTCCGAACAGCGCGAACAGGCGGGTCAGGGTCGTGGGCATGAATTCGCCGCGCAAGAGCAGCGACAGCGCCGCGACGGTCGCGAACAGCGTGACAAAGCGGATGCGGTTGAAAGGCGGAGCGTCGCGGAATTCGACCACCGTCGGCCAGGCCGCGCGGTATTCCAGATAGGTGAATCCCCCCGCGACCAGCGCCGCAAGCGCCGCCACCTGCGTGGTGTCGGTCGCCGTGGATGGCAGGATCAGTGCCGGGAGCGCTACCAGGAACGCCACCAGAAACGCGCGCAACAGCGCGCCCGACAGGCGCCACACCATGTCTGCCCATCCTTTCGCGGCGGTCCGCCTTGTTCCTGCGGTCCCGGCCGTTTGTCCCGCGCCTCACGCGGGCCGTGCCCCAATCATGCCATCTTTCTGCCCAGATCGTTCCGGCCCGGCAACGGCGGAATCGCCGGGCCACCGGCCGGACCGGCGTTTGCATTGCAAGGTGATGCGCGAATGCAACCGTCCCCGGCGCAAGGGGAGCACTTCAAACGATTGAAAATGCCGTGAAATAGTTCAGGGGGCGCCGGCATCCGGCCATATCTTGGGGGGCGCGTCCCGCCCCCCACTACCGATGCGCGTCCGCGCTCAGACCCAGGGGCGCGCCTTGGCCGCGACCCCCTCGAAGGCGGTGATGGCGCTCTCCTTTTCCATCGTCAGCCCGATATCGTCGAGCCCGTTGACAAGGCAGTGCTTGCGGAACGGATCGACCTCGAAGCCGATGCGTGTCCCGTCGGACAGCGTGACGGTCTGGCTCTCGAGATCGACCTCGATCCGCGCGTTGGCGCCCTTCTCGGCATCCTTCATGCACAGGTCGCGCTCGGCCTCGGGCAGGACGATCGGCAGGATGCCGTTCTTGAAGCAGTTGTTGTAGAAGATGTCGGCAAAACTGGTGGAGATCACGCAGCGGATGCCGAAATCGGCCAGCGCCCAGGGCGCATGTTCGCGTGACGAACCGCAGCCGAAATTGTCGCCCGCGACCAGGATCTGCGCCTGCCGGTATTGCGGCCGGTTCAGGACGAAATCCGGGATCTCAGCGCCGTCGGGCGTGTAGCGCATCTCGTCGAAAAGGTTCTTGCCCAGGCCCGTCCTCTTGATCGTCTTGAGGAATTGCTTGGGGATGATCATGTCGGTGTCGATATTGACCAGCGGCATGGGCGCCGCGATGCCCGACAGGTTGGTGAACTTGTCCATGTCCTAGAGATCCGTATTCCGTTTGAGGACGACCCCGAGCGCGAGCAGCGTCACGCCCACCGGGATCAGTTCGATGGCAAGAAGCGTGCCGATCAGGACCGGCGTCGCCATGAAGGGCGCGAACAGCGCATAAAGCCCGATCGCGATCGAGACGATGGCGGCAAGGACCAGAAGCCAGAACGCCCCGCCCCCGAAAGCGCGGGCGACAAGGAACCGGCCCAGCCCCGACAGGACCAGAAGCACGCCGGCAAACACGGTGAGCGACACCAGCCCCTGGAACGGGTTGGCGATCATCCAGACCCCGAGGATCACCTCGACCAGGCCGAAGAAGAATACCCATCCGGCATGCGGCTGACCCCATCCCGAAAAGCCGCCCCACATGCCGACCACGCCCGAGACCAGAAACGCCCAGGCGACCAGCACCGTGACCGCAAGGCCCGCCGGCAGCGGGAACGCCAGCGCGGCGATACCCGCGACCAGCGCAAGCGCGCCGGCGATGACAACATGGGTCGATCCCTTCATGACCCTTCTCCCTTGTCCTGTCGGTCCGTCCGTCCGATCCTACATCAGTTCGCGCGCATCCGTCAGATGCCCGGTGATGCCCGCGGCCACGGCCATGACCGGGCTCATGAGATGGGTGCGCCCGCCGCGGCCCTGCCGGCCCTCGAAATTGCGGTTCGAGGTCGAGGCGCAGCGTTCCCCCGGGGCAAGCTGATCGGGGTTCATGCCCAGGCACATCGAACAGCCGGCCAGCCGCCATTCAAAGCCCGCGTCGGTAAAGACCTTGGCAAGGCCCTCTTCCTCGGCCTGGCGGCGCACGAGACCCGATCCCGGCACCACCAGCCCGGTCACGCCCGACGCCAGATGGCGCCCGCGCAACAGGGCGGCGGCGGCGCGCAGATCCTCGATCCTTCCGTTGGTGCAGGAGCCGATGAACACCGTGTCGATGCGGATGTCCGACAGCTTTGTTCCCGGCTGAAGGCCCATGTATTCCAGACTGCGGCGCGCGGCCTCGACCTTGCCGCCCTGGAACGATTCGGGATCGGGGACCACGGCGGTGATCGGCAGCACATCCTCGGGCGAGGTGCCCCAGGTGACCACGGGGGCGATATCCTCGCCGCGGATGGTCACGACCTTGTCCCAATGCGCGTCGTCGTCGGATTTCAGCGTCTGCCACCAGGCCAGGGCGGCGTCCCAGTCGGCCCCCTTCGGGGCATGCGGGCGGCCCTTCACATAGGCGAAGGTCTTGTCGTCGGGGGCGATGAGGCCGGCGCGCGCGCCGCCTTCGATCGCCATGTTGCAGACGGTCATGCGCCCTTCCATCGTCAGGTCGCGGATCGCCTCGCCCATGTATTCGATGACATGGCCGGTGCCGCCGGCAGTGCCGGTCAGGCCGATGACGGACAGGGTGATGTCCTTGGCCGTCACCCCGGGGGTCAGCCGCCCGGTGATCTCGACCTTCATGTTCTTCGACTTTTTCTGGATCAGGGTCTGGGTCGCCAGCACATGCTCGACCTCCGACGTGCCGATCCCGTGCGCCAGCGCGCCAAAGGCGCCATGCGTCGCCGTGTGGCTGTCGCCGCAGACCACGGTCATGCCCGGCAGCGTCCAGCCCTGTTCCGGGCCGACGATGTGGACGATGCCCTGCCGCACGTCGCTGACCGGATAGTAATGGATGCCGAAATCGCGCGCGTTGCGGTCCAGCGTCTCGACCTGGATGCGCGATTCCTCGTTGTCGATATGCGCCTCGCGGCCGGGGGTGGTGGGAACGTTGTGGTCCGGCACGGCGATGGTGCGCCCGGGCGAGCGGACCGGGCGGCCGGCCATGCGCAGCCCCTCGAATGCCTGCGGCGAGGTCACCTCATGGACGAGGTGGCGGTCGATATACAGAAGGCAGGTGCCGTCCTCGGCCTCGTGGGCGACATGGGCATCCCAGATCTTGTCGTAGAGCGTCTTGCCGGACATTGGTCCTCTCCGGTTCGGAAAATGGCGGGTGAGGGGGCGCGCGATCGCCGCACGCGCCGGGCGGCGGTCATCAGGGCCGTGCAGGAATGGACAGCGCAGCACCGTGGAACCGCCAGGGCAGCCGCGCGCGATCATCCATGTCGAAGACCATCTGCATGCCCCCGCCCATACACCCGCGGGCCGCCCCGGACAAGCCACCGCCGCAGGCCGGACGGCATCGGGCGGGCGGATCGCGTTGTGGCGGGAATACTGGCTGGGGAGGTAGGATTCGAACCTACAACCTGCGGTACCAAAAACCGTTGCGCTACCGTTGCGCCACTCCCCAGCAGTGGGGCGGTGAATAGCCAAGAGTTCCGGCCGGTTCAAGCCCCGTCGCGCGCCTTTTTCGGGCCTGTCTCATGCATCGACGGGGTCGGCCTTGGCCAGCCGGTCAAAGGCCATGAGCCCCTTCACCAGCGCCTCCATCCGCGCCAGCGGAATCATGTTCGGCCCGTCGGATGGGGCGCGGTCGGGGTCTTCGTGGGTTTCGACAAAGACGGCGGCGATGCCGATGCTGACCGCCGCGCGCGCCAGCACCGGCGCGAATTCCCGCTGCCCACCCGAGGAAGCACCCTGCCCGCCCGGTTGCTGCACCGCGTGGGTCGCATCCATGACCACGGGCCAGCCCGTGCGTTTCATGATCGGCAGAGACCGCATGTCCGCGACCAGGGTGTTGTAGCCGAAGGACACGCCCCTTTCTGTCAGGAGGATCCGGCGATTGCCGGTCGAGGCGACCTTGGCCGCGACATGGTCCATGTCCCAGGGCGCGAGGAACTGGCCCTTCTTCACGTTCACCGCCGCCCCCGTGGCCCCCGCCGCCAGCAGAAGATCGGTCTGCCGACAGAGGAAGGCCGGGATCTGGAGCACATCCGCCACCTCGGCCACCCGGGCGCATTGTTCGGGCGCGTGCACATCGGTCAGGACCGGACAGCCGATGGTCGAACGCACATCGCCAAGGATGCGCAGCCCTTCGTCCATGCCGACGCCGCGGCGCCCGGACAGCGAGGTGCGGTTGGCCTTGTCGTAGCTGGCCTTGAAGACATAGCCCGCGCCATGGGCGGCGCAGATGCGGGCCATCTCGGCCGCGATCATCAGCGCGTGGTCGCGCGATTCGATCTGGCAGGGACCGGCGATCACCGTGAGCGGGCGGTCGTTGGCGATGCTGAGCGGGCCGATGGTCACGTCGGTCATGGGGCCTCCGGTGCCGGACATGCGGATGGCGCCCCATAGCGCGACCGGCCCGCCCTGTCACGGGTGCGCCGATCCTGCCCGAGCGGGCGCTGCCCTAGCTTGTCACCTGTTCGCGCAGGATCGAGGCGGTGAGCGAGATCATCAGATACACACCGCTGAGCACCAGCAGCGCGAGCAGCGTATTCTCGAACGCGCGCGGGTAGGTGGCCACGTCGGGGGCGATGGGCGGCACGCCGGTTGCCAGATAGCGCACCTGACGGTTGGCCTCGACCCGGGCGGTTTCCATCTGGGTCAGCGCCTGCTGCACCATCAGGGTCTGGAAGGTGTAATTCTCTTCGGCCAGCCGCAGTTCGGTATTGCGCGCGGCCAGCGACGACCCCTCTTCGCCGGCGCGGGTCATCTCGTTGCGCAGTTCGGCGATCAGGTTCTCGATATTGGCGATCTGGCTGCGCAGCGCATCGACCTGCGCCTGATTCGGCCGCGACACCGACAGCCGTTGCTCAAGCTGGAGCTGCGCCTGCTGCCGTTCGGTCTCGAGCGCCGAAATCTGCGCCGTGCGCGCCGCGGTTTCGCCCACCGGGTCGATCTGCTGCACCTGCTGCTGGATCCCCAGCCATGTCTGCAACGCCTCGGCACGGCGGGCCTCGGCTGATTCGTAGCTCTGGCGGGCGCCGGCCATCTGATCCTCGCGCAGGCGCAGCGAAAGCTGGTCCACCTGCTCCTCGGCATAGTGGATCAGCGCCTCGGAGAAGGTCTGGCTGGTCGCCGGATCGGCGGCGATCACCTCCATGCGGATGATACCCTCGGTCGGGTCGTAGGAGATGCGCACATGCCGCAGGTAGGCGCGGTAGGCCTCTTCGTTGGTGGCCTGCGGATCGAGGCGCTGGATCGGGTCGATGCCTTCCTGGCTGAAATGCGCCTTGAACCCGTGTTCGGCATCGAGGCGCAACATCGCCTCGCGCGAGGACAGGTAGTCCTGCACCGCGATACTGTCCTGCTGCGTGGCCATCGACGTGCCCTGGAACAGCCCGCCCAGCCCGCCGACCGGACTTGCCGGCTGGGCCTGCTGGATCACGAAGGCCGAGCGCGTCGCATACATCGGGGTGGCGATGGTGTAGAAATACCACCCCACAAGCAGCGTGGGCAGCAGGATGAAGAACGTCAGCCGGGTCAGGAGGGCGGCCACCTTGCGCTGGCGGCGCCGGGCGATGTCGCGCTGGATGCGCATGATTTCGTCCGAGCGCCGTTGCGCCGCCGCCCGTTGCGGCGTCATGATCTCGGTCGAGGGCAGGTTGTGCTGCCCCTTGGCCGGGACCGTCTGCGGCAACTGGATCCGCCCGAGCGCGGCGCCCGCGGCCCCCTGTGCGGCGGCGGGCTGAACCAGTTCGAGGATCCGGTTCATCTGGAAGGGATCGACACCCCGCGCGCGCAACTGGCGCACCGCGTCGTAGTCCGAGGCGACCTCAAGCCCGTGTTTCTGCGCAACCCGCCGCGCCATGCGCAACTGCCGCCCGGTCAGCCCCTCCTGCCGGATCGCCTCAAGCTCCTGTTCGGAACTGGCGGTCAGCGCGGTGCCGGTCTGCACTGTGCCGGTCTGGGCTGCGGCGGGCGGGTGGGCTGGCGCCGGAGCGGGTGCAGGTTCTGCCGCGCCTTTCGCCGCGCGTTCGGGCGCAGGCGATGCGGCGGGACGCTGCCCGCCGGACCTGAGCGCGCCGATCATGTCGCGCACGCCCGAAGCGGCGGGGGCGCCGGGGGCGGTGGCGCCTGCCGGGGCGCCGGTATGGGCCGGCGGAAAGGCGGACACCCTGACCTCGGTGCGGGGCGCCCCGGTCGCGGATCCGTTCGCCGCCCCCGCGGCCGCGGGCGCGGTGCGCCGTATCCGGAATTTCAACGCCTTAGGCCTGGTAGTCATAAAGTTCCCTTGCCTCTTCCAGCGTGTCGAACATGGTGATGCGCCCGTCCTTGAGCACCGCTGCCGTGGTCGCGAACCGTTCGAGCACCTCTGGCTGGTGCGAGACGATCACGACCGTGGTCTTTTCCAGCCGCTCCCGCAGGATTTCGCCGGCCTTGCGGTTGAATTCGGCATCGGTGGTCTGCGGCATCCCCTCGTCGATCAGATAGATGTCGAAATCGAGCGCAAGCATGAGCGAAAAGGTGAACCGCGCCCGCATCCCGGCGCTGTAGGTGCCCACCGGCATGTCGAAATATTCGCCGATTCCCGACAGCCAGCGCGAGAACGCCTCGACATAATCGGGGTCGAGCCCGTAGAGCCGCGCGATGTAGCGGCTGTTTTCCTTGGCGGTGTGCTTGCTCACCACCCCGCCCATGAAGCCGAGCGGGAAAGAGATGCGGCAGGCGCGCGTGATCTCGCCCTCGTCGGGTTTCTCGAGGCCGGCCATCATGTTGATGAGCGTGGTCTTGCCCGTCCCGTTCGGGGCGAGGATGCCAAGCGACCGGCCGAGATCGACACGGAACGAGGCGCCGTCAAGGATCACCTTGCGCCGCTGTCCCGTCCAGAACGATTTGCTCACATTTCGAAACTCGAGCATGGCCCGCCTCTCGACTCCGCCCGCCCTTTCTGCCCCATCGGCGTTAACGGCGCGTTTCATCGCCTCGTCGCATCCGATTGTGGCGAAAGCGGGCCCCGGTGTCACCCATTTCCGGGCAGGGGCGGCGCGGGCGGGCGGGTCCGCGCCTCAGTGACGTTTCTCGATCCGCAGGATCAGCCCCGCCGCCACCGCCACCACCGATCCGGCAAAGGACAGAAGCGCCCCCATCTTGGCCGCTTCCTGCACCGGGATCGTGCCCAGCATCGTGTCGGGCGCGAAGGCGACCGAGGCCACGAACAGCGCCACGGTAAAGCCGATCGCCGCCACGCAGCCCAGCACGAAGAGATCGCGCATCCCCATCCCCTCGGGCAGGCCAAGGCGCAGCGGATAGGCCGCGATCCAGCCCAGAAGCGCGATCCCGAGAGGCTTGCCCAGCAGAAGCCCGGCCAGAACCAGCCAGGTGGGCGTGCCGATCGAGGCGAATTCGACCCCGGCATTGGTCAGGCCGAAGAGGAACAGGACGATCTGCACCGGTGCCTTGAGCAGATGTTCCACATGGTTGAGAAGGTCGGGCATCGCCGCTTCGCGGTGATCGAAGATGCCGAAGTCGCGGTCGGCATGGGGCAGCGTCGGCACGATCGGCAGAAGGCCCAGCGCCGGATGGATCCCGGCCTTCTGGAAGGCGAACCAGGACACCGCCCCGGCCAGGGCATAGGGCCAGAACGACAGTTTCTCGCGCGTCCAGGTGGAATGCGGGCGGTCCTGCCGGTGCCGGTCAAGGCGGCGCGGCAGCCAGTTGGCCAGGACGAACACCGCCACCGCGGCGCCAAGCGAGAGGAGAAGCCACGCCGGCGCCAGCGCCCCGGTGGGATAGAAGATGGCAAGGATGATCAGGCCGCCCGCATCGTCGGCAATGGCCAGCAGCAGCAGAAAGCGCACCGCCGGATGGGCCGCGCCGAACACCACCACGCCCACGAGATAGGAAAACGCGATATCGGTCGCGGTCGGGATCGCCCAGCCATGCGCAACCGCCTCCCAGGTGGCCGAACCCAGCAGCGCCGCCAGCCCGAGGTAGACCGCCACCGGCCCCGCCATGCCGCCCAGCGTGGCGATGAGCGGCGTCGCCGCCTTGCGCCCGCGCAACGGCCCGTCCTTCAGGATCACCGCCTCCCACACCTCCTTGGCGGCGATGGCGAAGAAGAAGGCCATGAGGATATCGTTCACGAGGAAATGCAGCGTGAGCGTGCGCCCGCCCGTCCCGTCGCCCGTCCCGCCGCCCGCTGAGTCATGCGCGGCACCGATGGGCAGTCCCTCGGCGATGATGTAATCGACAAGGGCGCGATACTGCTCGGGGGCGAGATTCGCCCAGACCAGGGCCAGGAGCGCGCCTCCGAGAAGCAGGAGCGAGTAGGTGGTGACGAAATTCCAGATTCGATGCATCGTGGTCCTGCCCAGAGGCCCGCGCCCGGGCGGCCGGGACAAGAGCTAGGGCATGCCCGTCCCGGACGCAACCGCGCCAGAGGGCGGCGACGCCTCGGCGCCGCTGCGCGCGCGGATCGCGGCCTGCCGCATCTGCGCCGCGCGCTTTGCCGCCACCGCCACCGCCCACGAGCCGCGCCCGGTGGTGTGGTTCCGCCCGCAGGCGCGGCTGCTCATCGCCGGGCAGGCGCCGGGGCGGCGGGTCCATGCCTCGGGCATCCCGTTCGACGATCCCTCGGGCGACAGGTTGCGCGACTGGCTCGGGCTGACGCCGGAGGCGTTCCATGACCTTGGCCGGGTGGCGATCGTGCCGATGGCCTTCTGCTTTCCGGGGCAGGACGAAAGGGGCGCCGACCTGCCGCCGCCGCCGGTCTGCGCGCGCACCTGGCGCGATCAGGTGATGGCGGCGCTGCCCGCGGTGCGCATGACCGTCCTTGTCGGCGGGGCTGCGATCCGCTGGCATCTCGGGGCCGCGAATGTCACCCGGGCGGTCCGGGACTGGCGCGCGCAGTTTCCGCGCATCGTCCCCTTGCCCCATCCGTCCTGGCGCAATACCGGCTGGCTTGGGGCCAATCCGTGGTTCGCCGCCGAAGTCCTGCCCGCCCTGCGCGACGAGGTCGCGCGCCTGATGGAGACGCCATGACAACCCCGCTCGACGCTGCCCATGCCGCGATGGAGGCCGCACCGGGGGACGATTCCCGCCGCCTGGCCTTTTTCGGCCTGCTCGCCGATACCGAACTGTTCCTGCTGCTGGAGGATGATTCCGACGGCGACCGGATCACCCCGGCGCTGTTCGATGTCGAGGGCGCGCAATATCTTGTGGCCTTCGACAGCGAAGACCGCCTGACCGCCTTCACCGGCAAGGTCACGCCCTATGCGGCCCTGCCCGGGCGCGGTCTGGCCGCGATGATCGCGGGCGAGGGAATCGGCGTCGCGCTCAATGCCGAACTGCCCTCGGCCATGCTGGTTCCGCCCGAGGGGGTGGACTGGCTGGCCGAGACGCTGCAAGGCACGCTGGCCGGGGCGCCCGACCGGATCGAGGCGCGGCCGCAAAGCCTGCATCCCCCCGGCGATGTGCCCGCCGCGCTGCTGGCCGCACTTGAAAGCCGGCTCGGGGCTTCGGGGGGGCGGGCCACGGGCGCGTGGCTGGCCTCGGTCGCCTATGACGACGGGACCGGGGGCCATGTCCTTGCCATCGCCGGGGCGGCACCGGGCAGCGAGAACGCCTTTGCCACCGCGGTGCGCGAGGCGCTGGTGTTTTCCGGGCAGGAGGAGGGCTGGCTTGACGTGACATTCCTTGCGCCCGGCGATCCCGTGGCCGCCGCCTTTGCCCGCACGGGGCTGGCCCTGCCGCTGCCCGCGCCACCACGCGCCGCGCCCGCGTCCGCGCCCGATTCAGGCGCGACAAGGCCGCCGCGGCTGCGCTGACCCAGTGGAGCGCCTGCGGCGCGAGTCCCTGTCTCGTCGTCGCATCCGCTCCTCCTCGGGGCCTCCGGCGGGGGTATTTGCCGCAAAGATGAAGAGAGCCGGCCGGAACCGCCGCCAGACCGGGGGCCGGGGCCGCGGTTGCCGAGACGGCCGTGCCGCGCTAAAGGCGGCACGAAGCCGCAAGGAGGGCCGCCATGGCCGCAAGCAAGGGACCGCGACGCCCGCGCGCAGAGACGCCAAAGGGCTTTCGCGACTGGTTCGGCGCCGAGGTGACCGACCGGGCAGAGATGCTCACGCGGATCGCCGAGGTCTATCACCGCTACGGCTTTGACGCGCTCGAGACCAGCGCGGTCGAGACGGTCGAGGCGCTGGGCAAGTTCCTTCCGGATGTGGACCGCCCGAACGAGGGGGTCTTTGCCTGGAAGGAGGACGAGGACTGGCTGGCGCTGCGCTATGACCTGACGGCGCCGCTGGCCCGGGTCTATGCGCAGTTCCGCGCCGATCTGCCCACCCCCTACCGCCGCTACCAGATGGGGCCGGTCTGGCGCAACGAGAAGCCGGGGCCGGGCCGGTTCCGGCAGTTCACCCAATGCGACGCCGATACCGTGGGCACGCCGACCGTCGCGGCGGATGCGGAAATCTGCGCCATGCTGGCCGATTGCCTCGAGGTCGTGGGGATCGCGCGCGGGGACTATGTGGTGCGTGTGAACAACCGCAAGGTGCTCAATGGGGTGATGGAGACCGCGGGCATCCTTGACCCCGCCGATCCCGGAAGGTTCGCCGCCGAGCGCGGCATCGTGCTGCGCGCCATCGACAAGATCGACCGCCTGGGCGAAGCGGGCGTGCGCGCCCTTCTGGGCGCGGGGCGCAAGGACGAGTCGGGCGATTTCACCCGGGGGGCGGGTCTGAATGCGGCGCAGGCGGATGTCGTCCTCGCCTTCATGTCGGCGCGGGGCGCCGATGGCGCGGCCACCCTGGCCAACCTGCGCGCGCTCGTGGCGCAGTCGGAAACCGGCCGGGCCGGGGTTGACGAACTGTCCGTCATCGCCGGGCTTCTGTCGGCGCAGGGCTATGGCCCGGACCGCATCGTCATCGACCCGGCGGTGGTGCGCGGCCTGGGCTATTACACCGGGCCGGTGTTCGAGGCCGAGCTGACTTTCGAGATCCTCGACGAGAAGGGACGCCCGCGGCAGTTCGGATCGGTCGCGGGCGGCGGGCGCTATGACGATCTGGTCAGGCGCTTTACCGGCGAGACGGTGCCGGCAACCGGGGTCTCGATCGGGGTGGACCGGCTGTTGTCGGCGCTGCGGGCCAAGGGCCGGATCGGGCAGGAGCGCGCCGCCGGCCCCGTGGTCGTCACCGTCATGGATCGCGACCGGATGGACGACTACATGGCGATGGCGGGCGAGTTGCGCGCCGCCGGCATCCGCGCCGAGGTCTATCTCGGCAATCCGAAGAACTTCGGCAACCAGATGAAATACGCCGACCGACGGCACGCGCCCCTTGCCATCATCCAGGGCAGCGACGAGGCCGCGCGCGGCGTGGTGCAGGTGAAGGATCTCGTGCTCGGAGCCGCGCTGGCCGCGGGCGCAAGCCTCGAAGAATGGAAGGACCGCCCGGCCCAGGTCGAGATCGCACGGGGCGATCTGGTGGCGCGGGTGCGCGCGATGCTGGGGCAGGCGCGGTGATCGCCTCGGACGTGCGCGCCCATGCCCGCGCCGAGGCCGCGCGGATTTCGGCGCGTTTTGTCGAGGCCGGCGCCCTGCCGGTCGAGGCCGCGATCCTGCAACCGGCCGAGACCCTGCTCGACCTCTATGGCGAGGACATCCGCGCCCGCGCCTATGTCACGGCCGACCCGCTGCGCGGCGAGATGATGCTGCGTCCCGACTTCACCGTGCCCGTGGTGCAGATGCACATGGAATCGGGCGCCGATCCCGCGCGCTATACCTATGCGGGCGAGGTGTTCCGCCGGCAGGAGACCGATGCCGAACGGCCCTGGGAATTCCTTCAGGTCGGGTTCGAGATCTTTGGCGGCGAACGCCCGCATGAAGCGGATGCCGAGGTCTTTGCCGCCATCTCGGGGGCGCTGGCCGGGCTGGGGCTGCGGGCGGCGATGGGCGATATCGGCATCCTCATGGCCGCGGTGAAGGGGCTGAAGACCACCGCTGCGCGCAAGGCCGCGCTGGCGCGCCACATCTGGCGGCCCCGGCGGTTTCGCGCGCTCATGGAACGTTTCTCGGGGCGCGTGCCGGCGCCCGCGCATCGCGCCGCCTTGCTGACGGCCGCGGATCCCTTTGCCGGCGCGGGACCGGAGATCGGGCTGCGCACCCGCGCCGATGTCGGCGCGCGCATCTCGACCCTGCGCGAGGATTCGCAGAGTCCGCCGATTTCCGGCGAAGAGGTGGAACTCATCGAATCGCTGGTCGCGATCCGCGAGGACGCGCCCTATGCGCTGTCGGCGCTGCGCGATCTTGCCGTGGACCTGCCGGCGATCCGCCCGGCGGTGGCGCGGCTTTCGGACCGGCTTGGCGCGATGTCGGAGCGCGGGGTCGATGTCGAGACCCTGGAATTCGAGGCGAGCTTCGGGAGGACTACCCTCGAATATTACGACGGTTTCGTCTTTGGCCTGCATGCGCCCGCCCGCCCCGATCTTCCGCCGGTTGCCACCGGGGGCCGCTATGATGCGCTGACCCGCGTGCTGGGGCGCGGACGCGAGGTGCCGGCGGTGGGCGGGGTGATCCGGCCGGAACTGGTGCTGCGGCTGCGTGCCGCGCCCATGGGGAATGCGCGATGAGCCTGCGTCTGGGCGTGCCGTCCAAGGGGCGGCTCATGGAAAAGACCTTTGAATGGTTTGGCGCGCGCGGGCTGCGTCTGCGCCGTGCCGGTTCCGAACGCGACTATGCCGCGATCGCCGAGGGAATCGACGGGATCGAGCTTGTCCTGCTGTCCGCGGCCGAGATTCCGACCGAACTTGCGCAGGGACGGCTGCACCTGGGCGTCACGGGGTCGGACCTCGTGCGCGAGAATGTCGCGCTGTGGGACATGAAGCTGCGCCCGCTGGCGGAACTGGGATTCGGCAATGCCGATCTGGTGATCGCGGTGCCGCAGTTCTGGGTGGATGTCGATACACTCGACGATCTGGATGCGGTCGCGGCGGCATTCCGGCGCCGGCACGGATTCCGCCTGCGCATCGCCACGAAATACCACCGCCTCGTGCGCGAATTCCTTCAGGGTCATGGTGTGGCCGATTACCAGCTTGTCGACAGCCAGGGCGCGACCGAGGGCACGGTGAAGAACGAGACCGCCGAGGCGGTGGCCGACATCACCTCGACCGGCGACACGCTGCGCGCGAACGGGCTGCGGATCCTCTCGGACGGGCTCATCCATTCGAGCCAGGCCACCCTCTACAAGAGCCGCACCGCAGGCTGGGGCGAGGAAGAGCGGCGCGTCATGCGCGCGCTCGAGGAGCGGTTCGCACTCTGAGCGGGCGGGCATGACGCAAGGGCGCCGCCGCGCCGGGGGGGTGGCGGCAGGAGCGCCTTTGTGGCAGGCAGGGTCAGGGCCCCGCCGGGCCGTCCTGATTTCGAGGTGACGAACATGCGCAATGCTGAGATCGCCGAAAGGCGCAAGACCGCCATCGCCCGCGGCGTGGGGATGCAGACCCAGATCTATGTCGAGCGGGCCGAGAACGCCGAAGTCTGGGATGTCGAGGGCAAGCGCTACATCGACTTTGCCGCCGGCATCGCCGTGGTGAACACCGGCCACCGCCATCCCCGGGTCATGGCGGCGGTGAAGGCGCAACTCGACAGCTTCACCCACACCTGCCATCAGGTGCTGCCCTACGAGAACTACATCCGCCTTGGCGAACGGCTCAACGCACTCGTCCCCGGCGATTTCGAGAAGCGCACGC
Organism: Rubellimicrobium sp.; assembly: GCA_020852925.1. Classification (GTDB taxonomy): domain Bacteria; phylum Pseudomonadota; class Alphaproteobacteria; order Rhodobacterales; family Rhodobacteraceae; genus JADYZU01. The sequence goes on from JADYZU010000028.1 coordinate 22,569, forward strand.
TCTTTGTCACCACCGGCGCCGAGGCGATCGAGAACGCGATCAAGGTTGCACGCTTTGCCACCGGCCGGCCCGCGGTCATCGCCTTTGGCGGCGGTTTCCACGGGCGGACCTATCTGGGCATGGCCCTGACCGGCAAGGTGCAGCCCTACAAGGCGGGATTCGGACCGATGATGCCGGGGGTCCATCACGTCCCCTTCCCGATCTCGCTGCATGGCAGCGATGCCGAAGACTCGCTCGAGGCGATCCGCGCGCTGTTCAGGGCCGATCTCGACCCGAAGGACGTTGCCGCCATCATCATCGAGCCGGTGCAGGGCGAGGGTGGGTTCTATCCGGCGCCCGCGGAACTCATGCGCGGGCTGCGCGCCCTGTGTGACGAGCACGGGATCGTGTTCATCGCCGACGAGGTGCAGACCGGTTTTGCCCGGACCGGCAAGATGTTCGCGATGGAGCATTATGACGTGGTGGCCGATATCACCACCATGGCCAAGGGGCTGGGCGGCGGCCTGCCGCTGGCGGCCGTGACCGGGCGCGCCGATCTGATGGACGCGGCCAATCCGGGGGGACTGGGCGGCACCTATGCCGGCAATCCGCTCGGCATCGCCGCGGCGAATGCCGTGATCGACGTGATCGAGGAAGAGGGGCTCTGCGCCCGGGCCGAGATGCTGGGCGCGCGCCTGAAGCAGCGGCTCGAGGGGTTGCGCGACGCGGTGCCGCAGATTGCCGACATCCGCGGACCCGGCTTCATGGTCGCGGTCGAGTTCAACGTGCCGGGCGGCAAGACCCCCGATGCCGCCTATACCAACCGCGTGAAGGCCGAGGCCGAGAAGCGCGGGCTGATCCTGCTGACCTGCGGGGTTTTCGGCAACGTGATTCGTTTCCTCGCGCCGATCACGGTTCCCGACGCGGTGTTCAGCGAGGCGCTCGATATCGTCGAGGCGGCGATGAAGGCGGCGCAGGCCTGATCCGGACCGGGACCGATTTTCTCGAAAATCGGTCCCCCCGCAAGGCTTTTCGCGAAAAGCCTTGCGCCACCCGACCCTGGAGGCAGGTCAGCCCCCCAGGCGCAGGACATGCCCCGCAAGATAGAGCGATCCGCAGATGAGGATCCGCGCCCCGGGATCGCGCGCGGCGATGGCGCGGACCGCCTCTTCGACATCCGCTGCCGTGGAGGCGGGAATCCCGGCGGCGCGGGCATGGGCGGCGGTTTCCGAAGCCGGCAGGGTGTTGGCCTCGCCCGGGATCGAAACCGCGGTCAGGTCCCGGACGACCGGCGCCAGCGGCGCCATGAACCCGGCGACATCCTTGGTATTCAGCATTCCGCAGATCAGATGCACCGGACGCGGCGACATCCGGGCCAGCGTTGCCGCCACCGCCCGCCCCGCATGCGGATTGTGCCCGCCGTCGAGCCAGAGTTCGCCCGGAGCGGCCAGCGCGGCCAGCCTCCCGTCGAGGCGCTGCATCCGGGCCGGCCATTCGGCGCGCGTCACCGCCGCCTCGCAAGCGCCATCGCCCTGCCCGAGCAACCGCAATGCCGCAAGCGCGGTGCCCGCGTTCGTGATCTGATGCGGCCCGGCCAGCACCGGCAACGGCAGATCGAGCAGCCCGTTCTCGTCCTGGAACACCAGCCGCCCGCGTTCTTCCGACACATGCCAGTGCTGGCCATGGGCGAAGACCGGCGCACCCAGCCGCGCGGCGCGTTCCTCGATCACCGCCATCGCTTCTTCCGGTTGCGGCGCCACGACCACGGGCACGCCCCGCTTGACGATGCCGGCCTTCTCGCCCGCGATCTGCGCCAGCGTATCGCCAAGGAAACTCTGGTGGTCGAGATCGACCGGCGTGATCACCGCAAGCCGCGGAACCACGACATTCGTCGCATCGAGTCGCCCGCCAAGCCCGACCTCGAGCAGCGTCCAGTCGGCCGGGGTTTCGCAGAAGGCCAGGAAGGCCGCGCAGGTGGTGATCTCGAAGAAGGTGATCGGATCCGTCCCGTTTGCGGCCAGACAGCGGTCGAGGACCGCGCTCAGCTCGCCCTCGTCGATCAGGGTTCCGGCAAGGCGGATACGTTCGTGGAACCGCGCCAGATGCGGCGAGGTATAGGCATGGACCCCTGCGCCGCCCGATTCGAGCCCGGCGCGGATCATGGCGAGGGTCGATCCCTTGCCGTTCGTGCCGGCGATGTGGATCGCGGGCGGGATGCGCGCCTCGGGATGGCCGAGCGCGGCCAGAAGCCGTTCGACCCGGTCGAGCGTAAGGTCGATGACCTTCGGATGCAGCGTCATCATCCGCTGAAGGATCAGGTCGGAGCCGGGAAGCGCGGTCATTTCTTCGCGCCCGGCCCCTTGGATGGCGCGGGGGCGGCGGGCGCGGGCGCGGGCGGCGGGGGCAGCTCGCCCTTGATCTCGGGCGAGAGGCCCATCAGCATCCGCAGGATCGTCACCAGTTCATCCCTGATCCTGCCGCGTGGCGTCACCCGGTCGAGCATCCCGTGATCGAGCAGGTATTCCGCGCGCTGGAATCCTTCGGGCAGTTTCTCGCGGATGGTCTGTTCGATCACCCGCGGCCCGGCAAAGCAGATGAGGGCGTTGGGTTCGGCGATCTGGATATCGCCCAGCATCGCATAGGAGGCGGTGACGCCGCCGGTCGTGGGATGGGTCAGGACCACGACATAGGGCAGCCCCGCCTCCTTGAGCATCTGCACCGCCACCGTGGTGCGCGGCATCTGCATGAGCGAGAGGATTCCCTCCTGCATCCGCGCCCCGCCCGCGGCGGAAAAGAGGACAAGCGGGCGCTTGGTCCGGACCGCGCGTTCGGCGGCGGCGATGATCGCATTGCCCACATGCATGCCCATGGACCCGGCCATGAAGCTGAAATCCTGCGCCGCGGCGACGATGGGGGTGCGGCCGATCTCGCCCTCGGCGACCAGCATCGCCTCCTTCTCGCCGGTGGCGGCGCGGGCCTCCTTCAGGCGGTCGGGATATTTCTTGGTGTCGCGAAAGCGCAACGGATCGGCCACCGGTTCGGGCACCTTCACCTCGGTGAACACGCCGCCGTCGAACAGCGCGGCAAAGCGCGCGCGCGGGCTGATCGCCATGTGATGGCCGCAATTGGTGCAGACGTTCAGGTTGTCGGCCAACTCGCGGTGAAAGAGCATCTGGCCGCATTCGTCGCACTTGGTCCAGAGGTTCTCGGGAACTTCGCGCCGCGAGAAGAGCGAGTTGATCTTCGGGCGGACGTAGTTCGAAATCCAGTTCATGCGTGTCTCTCGCCGGCGGGTTCAGGCATGTGAGATAGGCCCCGGGGCCGCGGAATGCAATCGCGTGCGGGGCGGGCGTCCGATGTGATGCGCGCGCAAGGACCGTCCGGGTCGCGCGAAACCGGCCCGTGCCGCTCTTGCCCGGTGGCGGTTGCGCGCCTATCCATCATGCGCCGGCGGCTGGGGAGGGCAGGATGGCGGGAACCGGAGCGAGGGCGCGGCTGTTTGCCGGCAGGATGGCGGCGATCGCGCTGGCGCTGGCGCTGGCCGGATGCGGCGGCCTGCGCCTGCCCGAATCCGGGGTGCGCGCCATGGCCCTTGCCGACGGCGGGGTCGTGGCGCAGGCGCCCGAGGGCTATTGCCTTGACCGGCGCACCAGCCGCGCGGAAACCGGGTTCGCGGTCATGGGGGGCTGTGCGCTCCTGTCGCGGTTGGGGGTGGTGCCGCCGGTCGAGGGGATGATCACCGTGCAGGTCGGCGCGCCCGGCAGCGCGGCCGTGACCGGCGCCGAGGAGGATCTGGTCACGCTCCTGCGGTCCGCGCGCGGGGCGCAGCTCCTGTCGTCGAGCGGCGTGCCCGAGAGCATCCTTGTCGAGGCCATCGACCATGAACCGGGCGCGGTCCTCGTGCGGTTCCACGACGCCGCGCCACCGATCGCGCGCGGGCTGGAGCGGACCGAGTGGCGGGCCTTTTTCGATGTGGCGGGGCGGCTTGCGACGCTGACGGTGCGCGGGTTCGAACGCGCGCCGATGGCGCGCGAGACCGGCCGCGCCCTGCTGCATGAGGCGATGGAGGCCCTGCGCGCGGCCAATCTGCCGCAGGAGACGGGCGAACCGGCCTGATCGGCGTTTTCAAATGCGAAACGATTTGGCACCAGTGTTTCGATAGGGTCCGCAATCCGCCGCCGCGCGCGGAGGGGCGGGGAGGGGCGGACTCAGGCAGGAGACGGGAACGGATGGCGGCATCGCGGATGCGACAGGCGCTCGACTGGATGATGCAGCGCAGGGCTCTGGCCCGCTGGGAGCGGCGGGCCGAACAGGCCGGGCGGGCCGAACTGTCGGAGTTGCGCCGGCAGCGGGCGCAGGCGCAGGCGTTGCGTCAGCCGCTCGACCGGCTGCTGATGGCCGCCGAGACCCGGCTGGCCCTGCCGCGCGTGGGCTCGACCGCCTTTCCGCGCCCTGCCGGCACCGACTGGGGCTGGCGGCCGATGCTGTGGCGCGGCCCCCTTGGCATCCGCGGCCTGGCCGGGGTCGAAAGCCAGACCCGCATCGGCGACGAGATCACCCTGTTTCATGATTGCAGGTCAAGCGAGATCACCTTGCGGCAGATGCGCAACCACCGCGAGGACGACCTTGCGCCCTTCGGCCTGCACATGGATGTCTTTGCCTTCGACGGTTCGTTCCTGAGCCTTGTCCTCGACCTGCCGCCCGAGGCGAGTGCCGGGTTGAAGAAGCGCCACCTGATCCGCGTCGAGATGGACGTGGAAACCGAACGGCCGCTCGAGATCTTCCTGCGGCTCAATGTCCGCCATGGCCCCAATGTCGAGCAACTGGTGCGCGAGGTGCCCAACCCTTCGGGGCGGGTGGTGACCGAATTCGACATGGCCTATTCGGCGCTGAACGAAAGGCGCAGCGAGGCGGCCTGGCTCGACCTCATCCTCGAGGGGCCGCAGATGAACCGGGTGGTGCTGCGCGATCTGACCTTCGCGCGCTGTCCGCGTGCCGAACTGTGAGGTGAACGCATGGCCGAGTGGAAACTGACGCGCGCGCGGCTGATTGCCGGAGTGTGGGAAGGGGTGCTGTCGGGCGGGACGGGCACGCCCCCGCCGCTCGAGGCGCGGCATCTCGACCGGGTGCTGCCCGGCCTGAGCGTGACCGCCGCCGAGGGGGCGCATGTCGTGCGGCTGTCGCTGCCCGCCGATGTCATCGCCGACGGGGTGCAGACCGTGGTCATCCTTGACCGGGACAGCGGCCGGCCGCTCGATTCGGTCGCGCTCATCGCCGGGGATGCGCTGGCGCATGACATCCGCGCCGAGGTCGATCTGCTGCGCGCCGAACTCGACATGCTCAAGCGCGCCTTCCGCCGCCACTGCAACGAGACCGCCTGAAACCGGCCGGGAGCCCGCAGGGGGTTTCGCCTGCCCCGCGCTCCGCGCTAGAGAGGCGCGGCGCAGGCCCGTTGCGCAGGAGACCGCCATGACCGCCCCAAGCAAACCCGTCGCCCTGTGCATCCTCGATGGCTGGGGCAAGCGCGCCGAGCGTGCGGCGAACGCCCCCGCCCTGGCCCATGTGCCGACCTTCGACCGGCTCATGGCCGGATGCCCGAATGCCGAACTTGTCACCCATGGCCGCGACGTGGGCCTGCCGACCGGCCAGATGGGCAATTCCGAGGTCGGCCACACCAACATCGGCGCGGGCCGGATCGTGGCGATGGACCTTGGCCAGATCGACCTGGCGATCGAGGACGGCAGTTTCGCCTCCAATGCCGCGCTGCTCGATTTCATCGCACGGCTGAAGGCTTCGGGCGGGCGGGCGCATCTGATGGGCGTGGTCTCGGACGGGGGGGTGCATGGCCACATCGACCACCTGCGCGCCGCCATTGCCGCGATCACCGCGGCGGGGGTGCCGGTCGTCGTCCATGCCGTCACCGACGGGCGCGACGTGGCGCCCGATTCGGCGCCGGGTTTCGTCGCCGCGCTGGTCGATGGCCTGCCCGCGGACGCGCGCATCGGCACGGTGACCGGGCGCTACTACGCCATGGACCGCGACCACCGCTGGGAACGGATCCGCCCGGCCTACGAGGCCATGGTCGCAGGCGTCGGCGCCCGCGCCGCCACGGCCATCGCCGCCGTGACGCAGGCCCACGACGCCGGCACGACCGACGAATTCATCCCCGCCACCGTGATCGGCGATTATGCGGGCATTGCCCCGGCGGACGGGTTCCTGTGCCTCAACTTCCGCGCCGACCGGGCGCGCGAAATCCTGACCGCGCTGGGCGATCCCGCCTTCACCGGGTGGGACCGCGGCCCGGCGCCGATGCTGTCGGCGCGTCTGGGGATGGTCGATTATTCGGTCGATCTGAACGCCTTCTGGCCGGCGATGTATCCCAAGAAGAAGATCGCGAACACGCTGGGCGCCTGGGTTTCGGCGCAGGGTCTGCGCCAGTTCCGGGTGGCCGAGACCGAGAAATACCCCCATGTCACCTTCTTCCTCAACGGCGGCGAGGAGAGGCCCTTTCCCGGCGAGGACCGCCACCTTGCCCCCTCGCCCAGGGTGGCGACCTATGACCTCAGGCCCGAGATGTCGGCCGCCGAAGTGACCGATGCCTTCGTGGCCGCGATCGGCGCGGGCTATGACCTGATCGTGTGCAACTACGCCAACCCCGACATGGTGGGCCACACCGGCAGCCTGCCCGCCGCCATCGCCGCCTGCGAGGCGGTGGACCGCGGCCTGGCCCGGGTCGTCGCGGCGCTGGAGGCGGCGGGCGGCGCGATGATCGTCACCGCCGACCACGGCAACTGCGAGGTGATGGTCGATCCCGTGACCGGCGGGCCGCATACCGCGCATACGACCAATCCGGTGCCGGTGATCCTGGTCGGCGGGCCGGCGGGCGCGACCCTTGCGAACGGGCGGCTGGCCGATCTGGCGCCGACGCTTCTCGATCTCATGGGAATCGCGCCGCCCCCCGACATGACCGGACAGAGCCTGATCCGCCGATGAGGCTGGCCGCCGCCCTGTGCCTCGCGCTTCTGCCCGCACCCGCCGCGCTGCGCGCCGGGGACGACGCGGCCACGGCCGCGCGCGCCGCCGCCGCCCGGATCGGCGCGGCGGCTGCCCTGCTGGATTCGGCCTCGACGCGCGATGACCGGATCGCCTCGCTGACGGAAACCGTGCGCGCCTTCGAGGACGGCCTCGTTGCCCTGCGCCAGAGCCTGCGGCGCGCCGCGATCCGGCAGGGCGCGCTCGAGGCGGATCTGGCCGGCCGGTCCGAAGAGGTGTCACAACTTCTGGCCGTGCTCATGACCATCGGCCGCACCCCGGCGCCGGTCCTGACGCTGCACCCCGACGGCGCGCTGGGCACGGCGCGTTCGGGCATGATCCTTGCCGATGTGACTCCGGCGCTTCAGGCGCGGGTCGACAGCCTGCGCGGCGAACTGGAGGAACTGGCCGATCTGCGCACGATCGAGGACAGCGCCCTGCGGCAGGTCGGACAGGCGCTTGATCTGGCGCAGCGGGCACGGGCCGAACTGGCCGCGGCCGTGGCCGACCGCACCGACCTGCCGCGCCGCTTCACCGAAGACCCCGAGGCGATGGCCGCCCTCATCGGTGCGGCCGCCACCCTCGAGGCCTTTGCCGCGGGGCTGGACGCCACCGTGGGCGAGGACCTGGCGGTGATCGTGCCCGACGCCCTTGACCGCAAGGGGGCGCTGGCGCTGCCGGTGGCGGGAACCGTGGTGCGCCGCGCCGGCGAGGCCGATGCCGCCGGCACGGTCCGGCCCGGCTGGATCGTGGCCACGCGGCCGCGCGCCCTTGTCACCGCGCCGGTCGCGGCGACGGTGCGCTATCTCGGGCCGCTTCTCGATCAGGGCAATGTCGCCATCCTCGAACCCGCGCCCGATGTCCTTTTCGTGCTGGCGGGCCTGGCCGAGGTGTTCGGCGAGGTGGGCCAGATCGTGCCCGAAGGCGCCCCGATCGGCCTGATGGGCGGGACGATGCCCGACGCGGGCGCAATTCTGGGTGATGATGCGGGCGCCGGCGGCCTTGCCCAGACAGAGACCCTTTATCTCGAGGTCAGGGAAGGGCAATCTGCCGCAGATCCCGCGACCTGGTTCGTGACAGGCTAGACTGAGGCACCCCTATGAAGAAAATCGTGCTGGCCGCCGGTGGCGGAATCCTCCTCGGACTTGCGGTCACCACGCAGGTGGCGGGACCGCTGATCGCGCAGGAGGCGGCGGCCAACCAGAGCGTCTATCAGCAGCTTGACCTGTTCGGCGACATCTTTCAGCGCATCCGCGCCGATTACGTCGAAGAGGTCGAGCCCTCGGACCTGATCGAGGCGGCGATCAACGGCATGCTCTCGTCGCTCGATCCGCATTCGAGCTATCTCTCGGCCGAGGATGCGGCCCGGATGCGCACCCAGACGCGCGGCGAATTCGGGGGGCTTGGCCTTGAGGTCACGCAGGAGGATGGCTGGGTCAAGGTCATCTCGCCGATGGACGGCACCCCGGCCGAAGCGGCGGGACTCATGGCCGGCGATTTCATCACCGCCGTGAACGGAGAGACCCTGATGGGCATGACCCTCGACGCGGCGGTGACGCTGCTGAAGGGGCCGGCCGGATCCGAAGTGACGATCACCGTCGCGCGCGAAGGCACGCCCGAGCCCTTTGACGTGACGCTGGTGCGCGACATGATCGAACTGACCGCGGCGCGCGCCCGCCTCGAAGGTGAGACGGTGGTGCTGCGCGTGACCACCTTCTCGGACCAGACCTTCGACCAGATGGCCGCGGGCCTTGCCGCGCAGATCGAACTTGCCGGCGGGATCGAGAACGTGAACGGCATCGTCCTTGACCTGCGCAACAATCCCGGCGGCCTGCTCAACCAGGCGGTGCTGGTGTCGGACGCCTTCCTCGACGCGGGCGAGATCGTCTCGACCAGGGGGCGCGGCAATGTGGTGGGCGACCGGTTCAATGCCTCGCCGGGCGATCTGGCCCAGGGGCTGCCCATCGTGGTGCTGGTCAATGGCGGCACCGCCTCGGCCTCGGAAATCGTCGCGGGCGCGCTTCAGGACCATCGTCGCGCGGTGGTGGTCGGCACCCAGAGCTTTGGCAAGGGATCGGTGCAGACGCTGATGCCGCTTCAGGGCGATGCGGCGATGCGGCTGACGACCGCGCTTTATTACACACCCTCGGGCCGGTCGATCCAGGCACTGGGCATCTCGCCCGATATCGTCGTGCAACAGCCCCTGCCCGATGCCGACGCTGCCGGAGTGGTCGAGGAGGGCTTTCACGAGGCCGACCTGCGCGGCGCCTTCGGCAACACCACCCTGACCGAGGACGAGGCCCGCCAGCTCGAGGAGGAGCGCGCCCGTGCCGAGGCCGCCGCCGCCCTGCGCGCCGAGGACTATCAGCTGGCCTATGCGATCGACATCCTGCGCGGGCTCTCGACCCTGGGCGCGATCCGCCCCGTGTCCGCACAATGACCGGCGCGCGCGCGATGACCCCGGAGGAAATCGCGCGCCTGCCGTGGCGCCCCTGCGTGGGGGTCATGCTGGCCAATCGCGCCGGGCAGGTCTTTGTCGGGCAGCGGCGCGACCGTTTCCGCGACGCCTGGCAGATGCCGCAGGGCGGCATCGACCCCGGCGAGGACGTACAGGCCGCCGCGCTGCGGGAATTGCACGAGGAAACCGGCATTCCGCCCGCCCTTGTCCGGATCGAGGCGATGACCGCCGAACCGATCCCCTACGACCTGCCGCCCGAGGTGGTGCCCGGCTTCTGGGGCGGGCGCTATCGCGGGCAGGCGCAGACCTGGGTGCTGATGCGGTTCCTGGGGCAGGATGCGGATATCGACATCGCCACGCCCGAGCCCGAGTTTTCCGCCTGGCGCTGGTGCGCGGTCGGGGAGCTGGTCGCCAACATCGTGCCGTTCAAGCGCGCGGTCTACGAAAGGGTGGTCGCCGAACTGGGGCCGCGGGCGGCGGCGGCACCGGAGGTGCCGGGACCATGACCGCGGACACCGCCCCTCCGCCTGCGGATCCGGCGGTTGCCGTCGCCGCGGCCTTCGAGGCCCAGCGCCTGACCCGCGACGCCCGGCGCACGGGTTTCGATCTGACCGCACGGCGGGCCGCGCTGCGGGCGCTGTCGCAGGCGCTGCGCCGCGAGGAACGCGCGATCATCGCCGCCCTTGCCGCCGATTTCGGCAAGCCCGAGGCCGAGACCCTGCTGACCGAGATCCTTCCCGTCCAGCACGAGATCCGCCACGCCCTGCGCCACCTGCGCCGCTGGATGCGGCCGCGACGGGTGCGGCCGACGCTGGCCACCATCGGCACAAGCGCCCGCATCGTGCCGCAGCCGCGCGGCGTCTGCCTCATCATCGCACCGTGGAATTATCCGCTGAACCTGTGCCTCGGGCCGCTGGTATCCTGCCTTGCCGCCGGCAACAGCGCGGTGATCAAGCCATCCGAACTCACCCCGGCCACTTCAGCGCTGATTGCGGGGCTGGTCGCGCGCACCTTCGCGCCCGATCTTGTCACCGTGGTCGAGGGCGGGGCGGATACGGTCAGGGCACTCATGGCGCATCCGTTCGACCATGTGTTCTTCACCGGCAGCGCCGCCGTCGGGCGCGAGGTGATGGCCATGGCCGCGCGCCACCCGACCTCGGTCACGCTCGAGCTTGGAGGCAAGTCGCCGGTGATCGTCGGGCCGGATGCCGACATCGCCCGCACCGCCGCCTGGATCGCCTTCGGCAAGTTCGCGAACGCGGGCCAGACCTGCATCGCCCCGGATCACCTGTTCGTCCACGAATCGGTGCATGATGCGCTGATCGCGGCGCTGAAGAGGCGGATCGGCGCGATCAGCGGCCCCGATGGCGCGGGCCCGCATCTTGCCCGCATCGTGAGCGACCGGCACGCCGACCGCCTTGCCGCGATGCGCGCCGGGGCCGAGGCGCAGGGCGCGACGATCATTGCCGGGGGCGTGCAGGCGGGGCGATCGGTCGGCCCCGCGCTCCTGTCCGGGATGCCCGAGGGCAGCACCCTTGCCCGCGAAGAGATCTTCGGCCCGCTCCTGCCGGTCATCCCCTACAGCGACATCGGCGACGTGATCGCCCGCATCAATGACGGGCCGGCGCCGCTTGCGCTTTATGTCTTTGGCCGCGACCGCGCCCGGACGGCGCGCATCCTGGCCGCAACCACGTCGGGCGGGGCGGCGGTGAACCTGACCGTGGCGCATTTCACCCATTCCCGCCTGCCCTTCGGCGGGGTCGGGGCCTCGGGGACCGGGGCGGCGCATGGCGTGCACGGGTTCCGCACCTTCAGCCACGAGCGTGCGGTGATCGAGAACCGCTTCTCGCCGCTGCCACTGGTCTTTGCGCCTTACCACCGGCTGCGCCGCACCCTGATCCGCCTCGCCGCGCGCCATCTTGGCTGAGGCGCTGTGCCCGCGCCAACCCTGGCGCAACAATTCCCGCAAAACCGCCCGGCAGGAACTGGACCCCACAGCGCGTTTGCGGTTGACTGGGCGCATGTCCCGCCTCATCGCGCTCTGCCTTCCTGCGGCCCTTGCCACCGTTGCCGCTGCCACCACCGCCGCCGCCGAACCTGCGGCCTGGGGCATGAACAGCTATGGCATTCCGGGGCTGGTCGACATGCCGCAGGCCATGCCGGCCGGCGACGGCGACCTTGCCTTCACCACCAGCCATTTCGTCAACCAGACCCGCAACACCCTGTCCTTCCAGATCAGCCCGCGCCTGACCGGGGCCTTCCGCTATTCGCTGCTTTACGGGATCGACCGCTATGAAAACGGGGTGATCTACCCCTACATCTTTGACCGCAGCTTTTCGCTCCAGTTCCTGATCGCGCCCGAGTCGCGGCATTTCCCGGCGCTGGCGATCGGGTTGAACGATTTTCTCGGCACCGGAATCTATGCCTCGGAATACCTGGTGGCGACGCGCAGCCTTGGCGACCGGCTGCGTCTGTCGGCCGGGATCGGCTGGGGCCGGCTGGCGGGGGTGGGAAGTTTCGACAATCCGCTCTCGTTCTTCGGCGAGGAATGGGAGACGCGGATTCCGCGCCAGTCCGGGACGAACATGGGCGGCCTTCTCGAGTCGCAGGCCTGGTTCCACGGGCCGGCCGCCCTGTTTGGCGGGGTCGAATGGCGCCCCGACGACAACTGGACCCTGATCGCGGAATACTCGTCGGACGCCTACCCCTACGAAAGCCCCGCCGTGTTCGAGCGCCGCTCGCCCCTGAACCTGGGCCTGCGTTACCGGCTGGGCGATCACTGGACGCTCGGGGCGCAATATCTTCATGGCTCGGAACTCGGCGTGCAGGTGACATGGGCGATGAACCCGGATCGCCCGCCGCACCCTTCCGGGCTCGAGCCGATGCCGCCCCTCGTGCAGGCCCGCGACCCGGGGGCTGCGGCAAGCCGGGATGCCACGCCCGACGCGACCGCACGCCTTGCCGCACAGGCGCGGGCGGCCCTGACCGCGCAGGGGCTGACGCTGCACGGGCTGGCCGTCACCGGCGACGAGGCCCGGATCGAGATCGAGAACGACAGCTATCCCGCCGCCGCGCAGGCCATCGGCCGCGCCGCCCGCGCACTGAGCGGCATCCTGCCCGCGCAGGTCGGGACGTTCCGGATCGTCATCGTCGAATCGGGGATGCCCGCGGCCGAGGCCGTGCTGTCGCGCGGCGATCTCGAGGAACTGGAATTCGCCTTTGACGGCGCCTGGCAGATGCAGGCGCGCAGCAGCGTCGGCGATCCCGGATCCGGCACCGATCCGCTGCCCGGCCTGTTCCCGCGCTTTTCCTGGGGGATCGACCCCTATCTCGCGCCCGCGCTCTTTGACCCGGACGCACCGCTGCGCGCCGATCTGGGGATTGATGTCTCGGCCGCGTGGGAAGTGCGGCCGGGTCTCGTGTTCTCGGGGATCCTGCGGCAGCCGATCCTGGGCAACCTTGACGAATCGACCCGCGAATCGACTTCGGTGCTGCCGCATGTCCGTTCGGACGGATGGCTTTATGACAAGGCCGACACGCAACTGTCGCGCCTCACGGGTGCCTGGTATTTCCGTCCCGGCGGGGATCTGTTCGGCCGCGTCACCGCCGGCCTTCTGGAACCCATGTTCGCCGGCGTCTCGGCCGAAGTGCTGTGGTATCCGATCGACAGCCGGATCGCGCTGGGGGCCGAGATCGCCCATGTCGTGCAGCGCGACTACGATCAGGGGTTCGGCCTGCTTGATTACGAGGTCACGACCGGCCACCTGTCGGGATATTGGGACATCGGTGGCGGCTATCAGGCCCAACTCGACCTTGGCCGCTATCTTGCCGGCGACTGGGGCGCGACACTGTCGCTTGACCGGCGGTTCGACAATGGCTGGAGCGTGGGGGCCTTTGCCACGCTCACCGATGTGCCCTTCGGCGACTTTGGCGAAGGATCCTTCGACAAGGGCATCCGCATCACCATGCCGATAGGCTGGATCGGCGGACAGGCGACGCGCGATGCGCGCACCCTTGTGATCCATCCGGTGCAGCGTGACGGCGGCGCGCGCCTTGATGTGGACGGGCGCCTCTACGAGGTGCTGCGTCCCACCCATGGCGGCGCGATCGCCGATGGCTGGGCGCGGTTCTGGCGCTGAACCGGCGGTTGCCGGGGTGCCTGGGCCTCAGGCCTCGTAATAGCCGCGGGCATAGCGCGAATAGGCGCCGTAATGCCCGCCATAGCCATAGCGACGCATCCCTTTGGGGTCGATCTGCGACAGCACAAGGCCGGTGACATTCACGTTCACCGTGCGCAACTGCTTCAATCCCTCGGCCACCTGCGCGCGCGTGGTGCGGTCCCAGTTGACGGTATAGATCACCGCATCCGCCAGCGGCGCGATCACCCGCGCATCGGGCACGACCAGGACCGGCGGCGTATCGAGGATCACATAATCGTATTCCTCGCGCAGCCGCGTCATCAACTCGCGGAAACTTTCGGACGAAAACACGTCGGCGGCGTTGATCGACGACTTTTCGCCCATGAGAACGTCGACCTTCAGCACCGGGTGGCGCCAGACCGCCTCGGAGAGCGGGGTCTTGTGCGAGATCACCGACAACACGCCAGGGTGTTTCGAGGCTTCGGGGAAATAGTCGGTGAAGGTGCGGCGGCGGATGTCGCCCTCGACCAGGATCACCTTCTTGTCCAGCCCGGCCAGATTCTGCGCCAGCGCGATCGCCTGCGTGGTCTTGCCCTCGCCGGGGATCGAGGAGGTGGACAGGATCACCCGTGGCGGCTGGTCCACGTTCGACAGCAGGATCGAGGTGCGCAGGTTGCGGATCGCCTCGGCGGCGGCGGAGGTGGGCTTGTCCGACAGATAGGCGATGGTGTCGCGCCGGGTGCGCGCGGGAATGCGCGGCACCTGCCCCAGGACGGTGATGCCGGTGCGCTGTTCCAGATCGTCGGCGGTGCGGAACGTGTTCTGCAACATCTCGCGGACAAGGACGATGGCCGCCCCCGTCATGAGCCCGAGCAACAGCGAGATGGCCAGGATCATCGCCTTGCGCGGCGCGACCTGATCGGCCTCGACCGCCTCGTTGAGGATGCGGGCATCGGCCTGATGCCCGCCGATCTGGAGCGAGGTTTCCTTCAGCCGGGTCAGGAAGGTGTCGTAAAGCAGCCGCGTCGCCGCAAGATCCTCTTCGCGCTGGGTGATCTCGGCCAGCGCGGCATTCTGCGTCGCGACCTGCGCCGACAGGGCCGCCACTTCGCCCGCGACGGTGGTCGCCGCCTCGGCAAGGCGGGTCCGGTCGATCTGGGCCTGCGCGCGCACCTGTTCGAACCGGCGGTCGAAACGCAGCACGGCGGCCTGATCGCCGCCGTCGGCCGCCTCGACCAGCGCCCGCAACTGCGCATCGTTCGCCGCCTCGGCGCGCGCCGAACGGCTGGCGTCGGCGGCGGCCTCGATCCGCGCCACCGCGGCCTCGGCCCCGGCAAGGGCGGTGTCGGCCTCGAACTTGCGGGCCTCGGCCGCGGTCGCCTGCGTGGTGAGGGCGGCAACCCCCGCCGCGGTGGTCAGCGCGCTTTGCGACTGCAGCGCATTGATTTCGGCCTGCCCCGCGTCAAGATCGCGGCCAAGCTCGGCCGTCCGTTCGGACAGCCAGACCGCTGCGGTCTCGGTCGCTTCGGACTTCTGCGCGATCTGGTCGTCGCGATAGACCTGCGCCAGCGTGTTGGCGATCATGACCGCATCCTCGGGCGTGCCGACCGTGGCCGAGATGCTGAACAGGTAGGATTGCCGGGTGGCCGAAGTGGTGATCGCCTCCTGCACGGCGGTGATCGTCTCTTCGCGCTGCTGCGCGGCGTCCGGGACGGGTTCGGGCACGGGGGCCTCGGCCCCGGTGACGCGCCGAATCAGCTCCGCCGCAGTTCCGGCGATGTCGAAGCGGGTCCGGGGCGGGGCGATCCAGCGGTTGAAACCCGGATTCGCCGTCAGGTTCAGCCGGTCGACAAGCTGCCCGATCAGGGCGCGCGACCGGATCACCTCCATCTCGGTATTGAGCGAAGTCTGGTCGCCCGAAACCCCCGAAAAGACCGCGCCCAGATCAATGGCCGGCGAATTCTGAAGATTGACGGCCAGCGAGGCGGTGGCGCGAAATTGCGGATCGACCAGATTCGTCGCGTGATACCAGCCGTATCCGCCTGCGACGATTGCACACAGCGCAATGACGATCTTGCCGCGCCACAATGTGCGGGCCAGTGCCAGCAGGTCGATCTCGTCACGGTCGCCTTCGGGATTTTCCCCCACGGGACGGCGGTCGTCGGTCCTGGTCTGCATTGCCGGTCTTTCCCCTCGCATCACGCTGCGGTTAGCGGTTGCCCGGCCATCAGGTCAAGCACTTGGCCCATCTTCTGGCATCACATTGCGGCAATTGCCATCCTCTGCCCGTCTGGATGGGAATGGGGCCATTGTGCGGGTTCATGCCATCTGCCCGCAGCGGCGGAAACCTGATAGGATCGGTCCCACGTCGCCCCCTGCCCCAGCCGAGGACATGATCATGCGCTTTGCCCTCAACCATATCATCGCCCCGCAGATGCCCCTGGGCGAATTCTTTGCCATGGCCCGCGATCTGGGGTGCAGCGAGGTGGAGATCCGCAACGACCTCAGGGGGGCGCCGGTCGATGACGGCACTCCGCCCGCCACCGTCCGCCACGCGGCGGAATCGGCCGGGGTGGTGATCCTGGCGATCAACGCGCTTTATCCGTTCAACCAGTGGTCGGCCGATCTGTCCGACCGGGCCGCGCGTCTGGCCGATTACGCCGCGGACTGCGGAGCGAAGGCGCTGGTCATGTGCCCGTTGAACGAAGGCATCTCCGTCGGCCATTCGCGGGTGGTCGCCGCGCTCGAGTCGCTGGCGCCGATCCTGCGCGAGCGTGGCCTTCTGGGCATGGTCGAGCCGCTGGGCTTTGCCAGATCGTCGATGCGCACCAAGAGCGAGGCCATTGCCGCGATCGAGGAGGCCGGCGCCTGGGATGTCTACCGGCTGGTGCATGACACGTTCCACCACCATCTTGGCGGCGAGGCGGAATGCTATCCGCGGCGCACCGGGCTGGTGCATGTCTCGGGCGTCTCTGACCCCTCCGTGGCGGTCGCGGACCTGCTCGATGCGCATCGGGGGCTGGTCGACGCGGACGACCGGCTGAACAATATCGCCCAGATCCGCCGCCTGATCGCCGGTGGCTATGCCGGGCCCTTCAGCTATGAACCCTTCGCCGCCGAAGTTCAGGCCCTGGCCGATCCGCGCGCGGCGCTGCGGGCCAGCATGGACCATGTCCGTGCCGCCGTTGCCGCGCCCGAACCGGGTGCATGAACCGGCCATGCTCAGCAGGAGGGATAGCCCATCCGGATGAGTTCGGCGCCGCTCAGCCGGGAATAGTCCGATCCGCTGCGGTAACGCGGGCCTTCCATGAACCAGTTGCGCAGCGGCGGCGCATAATGGCGGGCCATCACCGCCGTCCAGCGCTCGAAATCGGCGCCGCCCAGCGGACGGCCGTCCCGTGTCGGCCCGTGAATGCCGAAGGTGGTGCGCGGGCTGACGCAGACATCGCCCACGCCCAGATACCTGGTGCAGGCGGACAGGCAGATGCTGCCGCGGATCTCGACCCGGATCCGGGCCTGGCGCAGGCCCTCGATCTCGGAGGCGCGGGCGCCGACCATGCCGCCGCGGTCGTCCCCGACGATGAGAACCCCCGCCACCTGCCCCAGCGCCGGCAGCGCGGCCACGGTCAGGGTCAGGCCCGCCACAAGGGCAAGCCCGACCCGGCGCACGGCCACGCGGCCGCGCGATACGGTCTTGAACATTCCGGTCTCCCACACACCGGTGAGAGACCGGCACCATGCCGGATCAGACCCACCGTTCCCGCGAGGCAGGAGACACGACAGACGCTAAGGAACGGTTGAGGTTAGAATTTTCCGGATTCCATCCGGACAGGACGCATGAAAAGTGCCGCATCACCCGGATGCGGCCCCTGTCCGGGCAGGCCGGGCGCGCGCTTCAGCGCAGCGCCGCCTCGATATTCCCGCCGTCCACCGTCATCACATGGCCGGTGGTGCGTTCGGCGCGCGCCAGCATGACAAAGGCATCGGCGACATGGCGGGCCTCGACCTCGGCGTGCAGCAGGTTGCCGGCCATGTAGGTGCCCTCGTCCACACCGCGCGCCGAGGACCGCGCCGCGATCATGCCGGGCGTGAGCAGGCCCGACCGGATGCGATCGGCGTTGATCCCGTTCACCCGCACCCCTTCGCCCCCGAGTTCAAGGGCAAGTTGCCGCAGGAGGAAGAAGGTGGTCGCCTTGGGCAGGCCATAGGCGGCAAAGCCCTTGCCGGGGTTCACCGCCTGTTTCGACACGTTGAACAGGATCTGCCCAGGTTCGGCCCCGCGGACACCACGCGCGCCGCTCTGGGTGCGGAACGTGGCCGCCGCCGCCTGGGCAAAGGCGAAATGGGCAAAGAAGTTCAATTCGAAGCTGTCACGCAGCACCTGTTCGGGCAGGGTCGCCACATCGCCGGTCATCGCCGCGCCCGCGTTCGACACCAGGATGTCGAGCCCCCCGAACCGCGCCACGCAGGCCGCCACCGCCGCGGCCGCCGCCCCCGGCCCGGTGATGTCGCAGCCATGGCCGCCGTGGTCGCGCCCCAGCGCCGCCAGCGCGGCATCAAGTGCCTCTCCGGGCCGGTCCACCAGGAACAGCGTCGCCCCCTGCGCCGCAAAGGCGCGCGCCGTCGCCAGCCCGATCGCCCCGGCGCCGCCCGTCACCAGCACCACGCGGCCCTGAAGCGCGGGCGGCTTGCCCTTGCCCAGCTTGGCCTGTTCCAGCGACCAGTATTCCATGTCGAAGAGATCGGCCGGCCCGATGGGGTGGAACCCGCCCACTGCTTCGCCATCGGCGCGCACGCGGGCGGACTGGCCGCCGATATCGGCCGCGATCCGCGCGGCGGCGGCAGTGGCGCCCACGCCGACGATCCCCGCCCCCTCGAGCCAGACAAGCCCCGGCATCGGCGAAAGCATGGTCCGCGGCCCCGCGGCAAGCGGGGCGTGGCTGTCGAAATAGCGCCGGTAGTCCGCGGCAAAGGCCGCGACGGCGGCGCGCATCCCCTCGGGCGTCTGCGCCCCCGCGCGCAGCACGAGCGGCCAGCCCTTGGTGCGGATGACGTGATCGGGCGTGGCCACGCCGCGGGTCGCCAGATCCTCGAGATCCGGCCGCGCGACAAAGGCGCGCTCGCCCGCGCCCGCGCGCAGGTCGAGAACCGGCAACGCCGCCCCCTCGGGCAGGACCGAGGCAAGCGCGCCGCGCAGCCCGGCCAATACCGGCGCGCTCTCTGCCGCCGGCAGCGCCGCCGCCGGACGCAAGGGCGCGGGGCGGCGGTCGGCCAGCCAGGATTCGACCAGGTTGGTGTGGTCGATGATCCGGTCATAGGACGCCTTCGCATCCGGCCCCCAGGCGAAATGCCCGTGGTTGACCAGCAACAGCCCCTCGGCCTCGGGATTGCACTCGAACGCGTCGGCCGCGGCCTTGGCCAGGGCGAAACCCGGCATGACATAGGGCACCAGCGTCAGCCGGTCGCCAAAGAGTTCGCGCGTGGCGTCCGCGACTTCGGGCAGGTTGGCCAGCACCAGAAAGGCGGTCGCATGGGTATGATCGACATAGCGATGCGGGATCCAGGCGTGCAGCAGCGTCTCGACCGAAGGGTTGGGCGCCGACGGGTCGAGCAGGTTCAGCCGCTGCACGTTCACCATCGCCTCGTCCGACAGCGCCGGCAGCGCCCGCAGCCGCATCAGCGGCGCCAGCCGCACCGCCGGCAGGCCCGCGGCCTCGATCACCTCGAGATCCCAGCCCGAGCCCTTGATGTGGAGCACCTCCACCTCCTCGCCGAACACATCCGTGGCGGTGGACTTGAGCGAGGTATTGCCCCCCCCGTGCATCACCAGATCGGGGTCGCGCCCGATGAGGCGCGAGGTCAGCACTCGCAGCGCCAGTTCCCGCGCGCGCGGATCGCCGCCGGCCGCCTGCTGCATGGCAAGGGCCTCGGCCTCGGTCCAGAGATTTGCGATCATCGTCGACTCCTCGGTTGCGCGGTGCGGGGTCGCAGGGCATTCTTCCGCTCGACTTTTCTACTTTTGTCACCTATGTCTGTCAAACGTCCAGAACGGGAACCGGGATGAACGGAACTGCGCGGCGCCGCAATCGGGCGCAGACAAGCGGAGAGAATGCGGTCATCCAGGTCGCCTGGATGTATTATCAGGACGGCCGCAACCAGCAGGAGATCGCCCAGACGCTGGGCATTTCCCGCGCCACGGTGGTGAACTACCTTCAGGAGGCCCGCGAACAGGGCCTGATCCGCATCACCCTTGCCTCGCCCGCCTTCACCACGCATCGCCTTGCGATCGAACTGACCGAACGCTTCGGCCTGACCGCAGCCTATGTCGTCCCCGACGAGGGGGTCGACCTCGAAGCGGCGTTCGTGCGTGTGGTGCGCGGCGCGGCGCTGTGGCTGCCGGAGCTTCTGTCACCCGGCGACCGGCTGGGCGTGGCCTGGGGGCGCACGGTGCATGACCTGGCCGAGGCGCTCGAGACGCGGCCGGTGCCGGACATGACGGTGCTGCAACTGGTCGGCTGCATGGCGACGCCCTATGGTTTCACCGCCGAAGCCTGTTCGACGCTGCTGGCGCAGCGGCTGAACGCGCGTTGCCTGAACCTGCACGCCCCGGCGATCCTCAGCCGCACCGCCCTGGCCGAGGCCCTGCGCGAGGAGCCGATCCTCAAGGCCCAGCTCGATCAGCTCGAGACGGTGAACAAGCTGCTGTTCTCGGTCGGGACGGCGACGCAGGACAGCCATATCGTGCTGAGCGGACTGGCGACGCAGGAAGACCTGGAATGGTATGTCGCGCATGGCGCGGTCGGCGTCATCTGCGGCCGGTTCATCGACGCCGAAGGCCGCCCGCTTCCCGGCCCGATGGAAGAGCGGATGATCGGCATTCCCCTGGCGCGGCTGGTCGGACTCGAGATGGGGATCCTCGTCACCCCCGGCCTTGACAAGCTGGAGGCGACCCGGGCCGCGATCCGGGGCGGCTATGTCACGCATCTGGTGACGGGAACGGGCGTGGCCGAGGCCCTGCTGGCCACGCCCTGAGGATCAGGCCGCCGCGGCGGCCTTGAGATCGGCGAACATCGCCGACATCCCCGATTCGGTCGCCGGGCACAGGCCGCGTTCGGTCAGAAGCCCGGTGACGAGTTCCGCCGGCGTCACGTCGAAGGCCGGGTTGCGGGCGGGCGTGCCGTCGGGGGAAATCTGCACGTTCCGGATCGTGCCGTCGCTGGCGCGGCCCTGCACCTGGGTCACTTCGGTGCCGCTGCGTTCCTCGATCGGGATTTCCTTCACGCCGTCATGCAC
Organism: Rubellimicrobium sp.; assembly: GCA_020852925.1. Taxonomy (GTDB): domain Bacteria; phylum Pseudomonadota; class Alphaproteobacteria; order Rhodobacterales; family Rhodobacteraceae; genus JADYZU01. The sequence continues at coordinate 43,470 of JADYZU010000028.1, forward strand.
GCGCCAGTCGATGGTGGGCGAGGGCAGGCCGACATAGAAGGGGACGCCGTTCGCCCGTGCCGCCAGCGCCTTGAGATAGGTGCCGATCTTGTTGCAGACATCGCCGCGCGCGGTGGTGCGGTCGGTGCCGACGATCACCATGTCCACTTCGCCGTGCTGCATCAGATGGCCGCCGGCATTGTCCACGATCAGGTCATGCGGAATCCCGTGCGAGTTCATCTCCCATGCCGTGAGTTGCGCGCCCTGATTGCGCGGGCGGGTCTCGTCGACAAAGACATGGACGGGGATGCCCGCCTCGTGCGCATGATAGATCGGAGAGGTGGCGGTGCCCCAGTCGACGGTGGCCAGCCAGCCCGCGTTGCAATGCGTCAGGATGTTCACCGGGCGGCCGCCCTTGCGGGCCGCGATCTCGCGGATGATCTTCAGGCCATGAAGCCCGATCTGGCGGTTGATCTCCACATCCTCGTCGCAGATTTCCGCCGCCCGTTGTGCCGCAGCCGCCGCGCGCATCGCGGGGGGCAGCGGGGCGAGGGTGCGGTGCATCTCGTCCAGCGCCCAGCGCAGGTTGATCGCGGTCGGGCGCGTCTCGTGCAGCACCTCCCAGGTCTCGGCCAGCGAGGCGTCGGACGGATCGGCCTCCATCTGCACCGCCACGCCCCAGGCGGCGGTGGCCCCGATCAGGGGGGCGCCGCGCACCCACATGTCGCGGATCGCGGTGGCGAATTCGGCGCGGTCGCGCAGCGGAACGATGCGCAGTTCATGCGGCAGCCAACGCTGGTCGATCACCTGCACGGTGCCTGAACCGTCACGCCAGATGGTGCGATAGGGTGTGCCGTCGATCTTCACAGGTGGTTCTCCTTGTCCATCCGCCGCGCCATGGCGATCACCGCATCCATGCCATGGATCGCCCCCGCCCCCAGCATGAGCTGCCGTCCCATCGCCAGCGTGCGCGCCTCGCATTCGGCACGGCGCCCCTCGTCGGCGATCTTCTCGAAATCGGCATTATGCGCCAGGCTGAGGATGCGGCGGTGCATCTCGATCCCGCAAAAGCCCAGCGTGTCGCGCCACACCTGCCCCAGCACGTCCGACAGCGCCTGTTCCGAGGCAAGGGCATGGCCCTGATCCTCGTAGAGGCTGGCCTGATGCAGGATGCCGCGCCGCTCGCTGCGCCACAGATGCGCGAATTCGGCGGCGAACACCTCCCAGATGGTGGCGGCGGTCCCGAGCAGCCAGTCCTGATGCCCGGCACGTTCCCCGGCATGGCCCTCGTGGCCGGGCTGGCTGAAATAGGCCATGAGGAAGTTGCCGATGAGCATGCCCACATCGAAGCCGATCGGCCCGTAGGTGGCGAATTCCGGGTCGATCACCCGCGTCTCGGTGCCGGTCACCATGACGGACCCGGTGTGCAGGTCGCCGTGCAGCAGGGTCTCGGCCCGGCTGGTGAAGGCCATCTTCAGATGCTGCGCCGCCACCTTGAGCGACAGATCCCCCCGCAACCGCGCCACGATCCCGTCAAGGCCGGGCGTGTGGCGGTTCATCGGCGCGTCGAAATAGGGGTCGGAAAAGATCAGGTTCTCGGTGATGTCGCACAACTCGACATTGCCGGCGAACAGCGCGGTATCCGCCTTCTTTGCCGGCGCGGGCAGCGACAGGTCGGATCCCCGGAACAGCGTGCGCGCGCAGAACAGGCCAAGGCGTTCGCCCAGATCGGCCACCCGCCGCCCCTCGATCAGAGCCTGACGCAGGATCACATGCGGCTGGAGGAACTCCATCACCACGATCGCCTGCGCCTCGTCAAAATGGAACACTTCGGGGACAGAGCCCGGATCGCGCGCCTCCTGACGGATGAGGGCGTTGTATTCGAAGAACGACCGCCTGAGCGGCAGGGGCCAGCTTTCGCCCACCAGCCGCACATAGGGCAGCGCCTGCTTCACCACCGCGGCGCCGTTCGCGCCCTCGACGATGAAGACAAGGTTGAGGTTGCCATCCCCGACCTCGCGCACCTTCCAGCCCTCGGCCGGCCCGACGCGTTCGGCCAGTTGCGGCAACGTCCCGAGGCGCTGCGCCAGCGTGTCCGGCGTCAGCGCAACATAGTCCTGTGCGGTCATCCACTCCTCCCCGGCAGGGCTGTTTCGGGCAGGATTTCCGCAAAAGCGGCATATGTCAAATGTTATTGACAAATGACGACAGGCGGGTAGCGTGGCATCGGGAAAGGGAGAGCCCGCGTGCCGTCAGCAGCAGTCACCATCCGCGGCCTGACCAAGGCCTTTGGCCGCAACACCGTGCTTCGCGGGGTCGATCTTGACCTGCCCCCCGGTCAGGTGACGGTCCTCATGGGCGCGAACGGCGCCGGGAAATCGACGCTGGTCAAGGTGCTTTGCGGGGTCCACCGCGCCGATTCGGGCGAGGTGCGGCTGACGGGCGAACCCTTTGCCCCCGCGGATCCGGCCGCGGCGCTGCGCGCGGGCATCGTCACCGTGCACCAGAACATCAACGACGGGGTCGTGCCCGATCTCGACGTGGCGTCGAACCTGCTGCTCGATTCGCTGGCGGGGGGCGGGGGCACCTTTCTCAACACCCGCCGCATGCGGGCCGAGGCCCGGCAAATCGCCGCGGCGGTGGGCCTCGACCTTGACGTGACGCGGCAGGTGTCGGGACTTGCCCTTGCCGACCGTCAGCTTGTCGCCATCGCCCGCGCCATGGCGCAGCGCCCCAAGCTCCTGATTCTGGACGAACCCACTTCCTCGCTCTCGATGGCCGAGGCCGAACGCCTGTTCGCCCTCATTGACCGGCTGCGCGCCGATGGTGTGGCGATCCTCTACATCTCGCACCGCATGTCGGACATCCGCCGCCTTGCCGACCGCATCGTGTCGATGCGCGACGGCCAGATCGCCGACCTGTTCGAGAGCGCGCCCCTCGATTACGCGGGGGCGGTGCGGGCGATGCTCGGGCACGAGATCACCGAGGTCGATATCGCCATCCCCGAACAGGGGCGCCCGGTGCTGCGCGCGCGGGGACTGCGCCTGCGCCCGGAATCGCGGCCCTTCGACCTGACGCTTCATGAGAACGAAGTGGTGGCGATCACCGGGCTGGTCGGTTCGGGCAAGTCGGCGCTGGCCGGCGTCCTTTACGGGCTTGCCCGGCCCGAAGCCGGCGAGATCACGCTGGACGGGCGGCCCCATGCGCCGGTCAACCCCGGCGCGGCGGTGGCGGCAGGCGTGTTCCTTGCCTCGAAGGACCGGCGCAGCAATGCCGTGATCCCCGATTTCGACATCCAGAAGAACCTGACCCTGCCCTTCACCGCGCGGCATTCGGGGTTCCTGTCGCTGTTGCGGCGGGCATCGGAACGGGTGACGGCCGACCGCAGCATCCGCGAGATGGGCGTGGTCTGCCAGGGGCCGCGCGACGGCATCATGACGCTGTCGGGCGGCAACCAGCAAAAGGTGGTCGTCGGCCGCTGGATGGCCGAGGCCTCGCGCCTGCTGATCCTTGACGAACCGTTTCAGGGCGTGGACATCCAGGCCCGCCGCGACATCGGCCGGCGCATCCGCGACAGTGCCGGCACCCGTGCCACGCTGGTGCTCTGCGCCGAGATCGACGAGGCGCTCGAGGTCGCGGACCGCATCCTCGTGATGAGCGAGCACACCATCGTCGGCGAACACCGCAATGACGGCATCGACCTTGGCCGCCTCATGGCCGAGGTCGCCGGAACCGCCCTGACACTGGAAAGAACGGCATGAAGCCTGCAAACTCCCTGACCGATCTGGCGATCCGCTACGGTTTCCTTGTCCTGATGGCAGGGCTGATCGTGGTGTTCTCGATCGCCAAGCCCGCCTTCATGTCGCCGCAAAGCGGGGTCTTCATCCTTCAGTCGGTGGCGATCACCGGCATCCTTGCGCTGGGCGTCACCGCGACGCTGGTGGTGGACGGGTTCGACCTGTCGATCGGCTCGGTCGCCACGTCGGCGCTCATGCTGTCGGCCTATGTGCAGGTGATCTGGGGCCTTGGCGCGGTCGAGGCGGTGGTGCTCTGCCTTGCGATGGGGGCGGTTGTCGGGCTGGTCAACGGGTTGCTCATCGTCAAGATGAAGGTGCCCGATCTGCTGGCCACGCTGGGCATGATGTTCCTGCTGGTCGGGCTTCAGCGCATCCCGACCGAGGGCAATTCCATCTCGACGGGCATGGTTCTCAAGGACGGAACCACGGCGACCGGCACCTTCTCCGAGGCGTTTCTCATGCTCGGCCGGCACCGGATCGACTTCATCCTGCCGGATCTGGTGCCGCTGTCGGTGGTCTTCCTTCTGGTCATCGCCGTGCTGATCTGGGTGTTCTTCGAACGCACGCGGCACGGGCGGGTGATGTATGCGATCGGCTCGAACGCGCAGGCGGCGGCGCTGGCGGGAATCAACGTCTCGGGTTACCGCATCCTTGCCTATGTGATTTCCGGGGTCATGGCCTCGTTCGGGGGCGTCCTTCTGGCGGCGCGGCTGGGGCGGGGCGACGTGGCCTCGGGCAACAACCTGCTGCTCGATTCGGTGGCGGCGGCGCTCATCGGCTTTGCCGTCCTCGGCGCGGCCAAGCCCAACGCCTTCGGCACCGCCATCGGCGCGCTCTTTGTCGGCATCCTGCTTCAGGGGCTGACCATGCTGAACGCGCCCTATTACACGCAGGACTTCATCAAGGGCGCGGTTCTTGTCGTCGCGCTCGTCTTCACTTTCGCGCTGTCGGCGCGCAGGGGGCGCGGCTGAGGCCGGCCCGGATCACGAAACGACTCATCGGAGAAAGGGAGGATACCATGATCTCCAGACGGACCTTCGGCATGCTTCTGGGCAGCGTCGCGCTGATCCCGGCCGTGGCGCGCGCGCAGGCGACGCCGCCGGCGCCGCTCGACAATCCCGGGCAGGTGACCATCGCCCTCGTGCGCTACCTGTCCACCGGCGACTTCTTCCAGGCCTATCTCTCGGGCGTGGAAAAGCAGGCGGCCGCGCTTGGCGTCAATCTCCAGGTGTTCGACAGCCGGCAGGATGCCGCGCTGCAGGCCGACATGGTCGATCAGGCGATCGCGCTCGGGGTGCAGGGCATCATCATCCAGCACGGCCTGACCGAATCCATGAAGGAGGCCGCCCAGCGCGCGGTCGATGCCGGGATCAAGGTCGTCGCCTTCGACGTGAACGTCGAGAACGACGCCATTCCCCAGATCGAGCAATCGGACCGCGACCTTGCGCGCCTCGCGCTCGAGGCGGCGCTGGCCGACAACGGCAACGAATTCGTCGCGGGTTACGTCTATGTCCCCGGCATCGCCCCGCTCGACCGCCGCGACGAGACCTGGCGCGAAGTGAAGGCCGCCAACCCCGGCATCAACGAAGTGGCGATGTTCGGCACCCTCGACAACCCGATCGCGAACTCGGTCGCCAACCAGGCGCGCGCGGTGCTGTCGGCCAACCCGAACATCACCGTCGTGTTCGCGCCCTATGACGAATTCGCCAAGGGCGTGAAGATCGCCGTGGACGAGGCCGGCATGTCCGGTCAGGTGTCGATCTATGCGGCCGACATCTCGACCGCCGACATCGCGCTCATGCGCGAGCCGGGGTCGAGCTGGAAGGCCACCGCCGCCACCAACCCCGCCGTGGTGGGCGAGGTGTCGGTGCGCGCGCTGGCCATGATGCTGGCCGGAGAGGATCCGGGCCACAACGTCATCGTGCCGCCCACCCTGATCACCCAGGCGATGCTGAACGAACTCGACATCAGCAACATGGAGGAACTGGGGGCCAAGCTTCCGGCCTTCGCCCATGCCGATGTCGTCGTCCCCGAGTGGATGCCGCTGCCGGCGCGCTGATCCCGCTGCCGGCCGCCCTGCCGGGCGGTCGGCCCCGTCTGCTGTCACGGGCCGGTCATTCCGGCCCGTGGCCATCTGTCTGCCTGCTGCCGTCGCCGAAGAGGAGAAACCGTTGCGCAACGAACGAACCACCGAGGAAATCGCCCACGGCATCCGTGCGCGCGTCTTCGAACACACGATCCGCAACAACGGCGGCTATCTGAGCCAGGCCGCCTCGGCGGCGGAACAGCTCGCCTTTCTCTACAACGAGGCGCTGAACCTTGGCCCCTCGACCATGCCGATGGTGCCGCCGCCCTTTGCCGGCGTGCCTTCGGCCTCGAACCACGACTACCGCACCGGCGCGGGCTACAACGGCCCGTTCGACGCGGTGCACGACCGGCTGTTCATCGCCCCCGCGCATTACGCGCTTGTCGCCTATGCCTGCCTCATCGAAGTGGGCCGCATGGCGCCCGAGGGCCTCGAGATGTTCAACAAGGACGGCTCCTCGGTCGAGATGATCGGCGCCGAACATTCGCCGGGGATGGAGGTGCACAACGGCACCCTCGGCATCGGGCTGTCGACCGGCGCGGGCCTGGCCTGGGGGCGCAAGCGCAAGGGTGACACCGGCGAGGTCTGCGTCTTCATGTCCGACGGCGAGGTGCAGGAGGGCCAGACCTGGGAGGCGGTGCAGGCCGCCGCCCATCACGGGGTCGACAATCTCTGGGCGATCATGGACGTGAACCGCCAGCAATGCGACGGCGCCATGGACAGCGTGATGACCGTGGGAGACATCGCCACCAAGCTGCGCAACTTCGGTGCCGTCGTGGCCGAGGTGGACGCCCATGACATCCCCGCCCTGCGCGAGGCCAGGGCCACCCCGCACGAGGGGCGCCCCCTCATCATCCTGGCGCATTCGAGCCCGACCCAGGGCATGGATTTCCTCATGCGCCGCTTTCCGCGGCTGCATTACGTCCGCTTCAAGACCGAGGAGGAGCGCGCCGAGATGAACATCGCCATCGCCGCGGAACTGGGCATCGAACCTGTCGATCTGGGCGGAGGGCACTGACATGGTGGAAATGGTCAATCGCCCCTACGCGCGCGCCTTCGAATCCTACGCGGTGCAGCATCCCGAAGTGCTCTGCCTGTCGGCCGACCTCACCTCGAGCTGCGAGATCGACGGTTTCCGTGATCGTCACCCGGATCAGTTCCTCTCGCTCGGCATGGCGGAACAGAACATGCTGAGCTTTGCCGGCGGCCTCGGCCTTGCCGGGTTCCGGCCGTTCCTGCACAGCTTCGGCGTGTTCCTCTACCGCCGGCCCTATGATCAGCTCATGGCCTCGATCGCCTATCCGCGGCGGCAGGTGCGGCTCATGGGGTTCCTGCCCGGCGTCACCACGCCCGGCGGCATGACCCATCAGGCGATCGAGGACATCGCCGTGATGCGCACGATCCCGAACATGACCGTTCTGGAAACCGGCGACGCCACCGAGGTGGAATCGGTCGTGGCCGAGGCCGACACCGTCGATGGCCCGGTCTATGTGCGCATCCTGCGCGGATCGGTGCCGCGCCTGTTCGACACGCCGCTGCGCATCGGACAGATGCGGGTGCTGTCCGAAGGGACCGATGTCCTTGTCGTCACCGCCGGCATCACCACCGAAGAGGCGATCCGCGCGCGCGGTGCCCTTGACCGGGCCGGGGTCTCGGTCCGGCATCTGCATCTGAACACGCTCAAGCCCTTTGACGCGGCGCAGATCGTCGCCCATGCGCAATCGGTGCGCCACGGGGTCGTCACGCTGGAAAACCACCTTGTCGCGGGGGGTATCGGCTCCATGGTGGCCGAGGCGCTGGCCGAAGCCGGCCTTGCCCGCCGCCTGATCAGGCTTGGCCTTCAGGACACCTATGCGCATGGCGGCTCGCGCCCCTATCTCATGAAATTCTACGGGATGGACGCGCTGTCGCTGGTGCGGGCGGTCGAGCGGCTGACCGGCGAAGCGACCGGCATCGACGAGGATGCGCTGGCCGAGGCGCGCGTCGAGGCGGTGCATTCCGCGGTGAAGGCAGAGGCGCTCTGATGCGGTTTCGCGTCACCTACCGCCTTCTTGCCGCCGACGGCCCCGAGGCGCGCAACCGCGCCGAAGGCATCGCCCGCGAACAGACGGTCGAGATCCCGCGCGACGTGATCCCGCGCGGCTATGTCCGCGACGAAATCCTGGGCCGGATCGAGGATGTGGGCCAGATCGCCGCCAGCGTGTGGGAGGCGGTCATCTCCTATTCGCCCGACAGCGCCGGGGATGAGGTGACCCAGTTCCTCAACGTGGTGTTCGGCAATTCCTCGATCCAGCAGGGCATCCGCGTCACCGCCATCGACCCCGGCGAGACCATGGCCGACCGCCTGCCGCGCCCGCGTCACGGCATCGCCGGCATCCGCAGGCTGGCCCGGCGCGAACGCGGCGCCCTCATCGCCCCGGTGCTCAAGCCGATGGGTCTGCCGCCGGACTATTTCGCCCGCATCGCCGCCGGCTGCGTGCGCGGCGGCGCCGATATCGTGAAGGAGGACCACGGCCTTGCCGGTCAGCCGGCGGCGCCGTTCCGCGCCCGCGTCGCCGCCACCGCCCGCGCCGTGGCCGAGGAAAACGCCCGCAGCGGGCGCAACGCGCTCTATTTCCCCAATCTCTCGGGCCGGCCCGAAGAGATCGCGGACAACCTGCATTTCGCCAAGGAGGCCGGCGCCCACGGGATCATCGTCATGCCGGGCCTGTTCGGTTTCGGCACGGTGGCGCGGATCGCGCAGGACGCGGCCCTTGATCTGCCGGTGATGACGCATCCTGCCTTCCTTGGCCCCTATGTCCTGGCGCCCGATACCGGGTTCGACCACGGCACGCTATTCGGCACGATCCAGCGGCTCTCGGGGGCCGATATCTCGGTGTTTCCGAACGTGGGCGGACGTTTCGGCTTCAGCGCCGCCGAATGCCGCCAGATCGCCGATGCCTGCCGCGATCCCGCCGGCCACGGCCCCGCGATCCTGCCCAGCCCCGGCGGCGGCATGAGCGTGGAGCGCGCGGCCGACATGACCGCGATGTATGGCGAGGATGCCGTGCTGTTGCTGGGCGGCAGCCTGCTGCGCGACCCCGACCGCATCGGCGACGAGATCGCCCTCATGCGCGAGGCGCTGGACCGGGCCGGGAACGGGAACGGGGCCGTGGACGGTATCGGGGCCGGCTAGCCGCCCCTGCCCGCCCCCCGCGCCAGTTCGGCAGCGACGATCATGCGCTGGATGTCGCTCGTGCCTTCGTAGATGCGGCAGATCCGGGCATCGCGAAAGAGGCGCTCGGCGGCATGATCCCGCAGATAGCCATAGCCGCCCAGCACCTGGATCGCCTCTGACGCGACCCATTCCGCGCTTTCCGATGCATGAAGCTTGGCCAGCGCGGCCTCGGTCCGGCAGTCCTGTCCGGCATCGCGCAACCGCGCCGCATGGTGCAGATAGGCCCGCCCGGTCTCGAGGCGCATGCGCATGTCGGCCAGACGGAACCCGACCGCCTGATGCTCGATCAAGGCCTTGCCGAAGGTGCGCCGCTCGCGCGCATGGGCAAGCGCCAGGTCGAAGGCCGCCCGCATCAGCCCCACCGATTGCGCCGCGATGCCAAGCCGCCCCAGTTCCAGCGTCCCCATCGCCAGCGCATAGCCCCCGCCCAAGGTGCCCAGCACATGGTCATCGGCCACGAACACGCCATCCAGCCCGACCTGCGCGGTTTCCGAGGCCGACAGGCCCAGCTTTTCCTCGATCCGCAGCACCGAATAGCCGGGCGCCCCCGGCGCGACCAGAAAGGCGGTGATGCGGCGGCGGGGATCGTCGCTGTCCACCGCGGCAAAGACGATGGCGATATCGGCGGATTTCCCGTTCGACATGAACTGCTTGGTGCCGCTCAGCCGATAGCCTCCGGCAACGCGTTCGGCCCGCGTGGCAAGGGCGAATGCGTTCGATCCCGCCTCGGGTTCGGTCAGGCCGAAGGCCCCCATCATCCGCCCCCGGGCCAGCGGCCGCAGGTAACGCTCCTGCTGCATCGGCGTGCCGTGCCGCAGGAGCGGGTTCAGGACAAGGCCGTTGTGCAGCGCCATCATCGCCCCGATGCTGCCGTCGGCGGCAGCCATCTCCTCGATCGCCATGACATAGCTCAGGTGATCGGCGCCCACCCCGCCCAGCGCCTCGGGCACGAGCATGCCAAGAAACCCCTGCGCGCCCAGCGCCTGCATCTCCTCGTGCGGGAAGGCCCCTGACCGGTCGCGCGCGGCGGCGCCGGGGGCAATGCGCCCCTGCGCGAACGCGCGGGCGCTGTCGCGGATCATCCGCTGGTCTTCGCTCAAGAGGATGTCGTGCATGTCCGGCCCCCCTGTGCCGATTGTCCGGGAAGGTGAAGGATGCCATCCGCCACCAGACGGGCGATCTCCTGCGGCCCAAGGCCAAGGCGGCCGGACAGGATTCCCGGTCCGTCCCCGCCCAGTTCCGGCGCCGCCCGGTCCGGCGCCGCCCACATCGCGGAAAACCGCACCGGCTGCGCCATCACCCGTTCGTCCCCGCGCGGCCCCGGCACCCGCGGCAGCAGGCCCCGCGCCCCGACCTGCGGCCCCGCCACCGCCTCGGGCAGGGTCAGGATCGGCGCTGCCGGCACGTCATGCGCGCCCAGCGCGGCCAGCACCTCTCCGACCCCGCGCAGCGCGCTCCAGCTCTCGATCTCGGCCCGAAGCGCGGCGTGATTGTCGTTGCGCACCCCGTTCGAGGAAAACCGCGCGTCATCAGCCAGTTCCGGCCGCCCCATCGCGGCGGCGAGTTTCGCGAACTGCCGCGGGTTCAGCACCGCAATGGTGAAATGCCCGTCGCGTGCCGCGAACACCCCGAAGGGCGCCCCCAGCGGATGCCGGTTGCCGACCCGGCCCGGTGGTGCGCGGCCATGCACAAGCTGGGCCAGCGCCGCGGGCATGAAGCTGAACAGGCAGTCATGCATCGCCACATCGACATGCTGCCCCCGCCCGGTCGTGCCGCGCGCGATCAGCGCCGCCAGCGCCGCCCAGGACGCGAACAACCCCGAGGCAAGATCCGCGATCGACTCGCCGGTCATGGTCGGCGGGCCGTCCGGCTCTCCGGTCAGGGTCATGAATCCGGTCACGGCCTGGATCACAAGATCATAGGCCGGCAGGTCGCCCATCGGGCTGTTCCTGCCAAAGCCCGAGATCGACACCTGGATGAGACGCGGATTGTCCGCAGCCAGCAGATCGAACCCCAGGCCCATGCGGTCCATCACCCCGGGGCGGAAATTCTCGACCAGAATGTCGCTCTCGCGCGCCAGCGCCCGCAGGATGCCCCGCCCTTCGGCGCTGCGCAGGTCAAGCGCCAGGCTCTTCTTGCCGCGATTGAGCAGGCGAAACAGCCCCCCGGTCCCGTCGCGCAGGGGCGGCACATGGCGATAGTCGTCGCCCTGCGGCGTCTCGATCTTCACCACCTCGGCCCCCAGATCGGCCAGCAGCGCGGTGCAGAACGGCCCCGCCAGCACCCGCGTGAGGTCAAGCACGCGAATCCCGTCCAGACAGGGTGCCATCATCGCCATCCTCCGCCCCAGATTACCCGGCGACAGGATGACAAGGCCCCCGTATAGAAGTAAGAACCGATTTCAAGCGATGATCATAGAAATTTCCGATGAAAACCAGCCTGCGTCAGCTTCGCTATTTCGCCGCCGTCGCCCGCACCGGCAGCGCCACACGCGCGGCAGCCTTGCTCAATGTCTCGCAGCCCTCGGTCTCGGCCGCGGTGCGCGACCTCGAGGAAACCCTCGGCCAGCCGCTGTTCCTGCGCCGCCCGGCGCAGGGCCTGACCCTCACGCCGTTCGGGGCCGAAAAGGCGCGCGCGGCCCACGACATTCTCTCCCGCGTCGAGGCGCTGGCCGAAACGCCGGACGCCCCGCCACGCCAGCGGCTCCAGCTTGGCTATTTCGCAACCCTGGGGCCCACCTGGATCCCGGCCATCGCCCGCCACCTGGCCACGGCGCTGCCCGCGCTCGACCTGGGCCTGCACGAATGCGATCTCGACCGGATCGCGCGCGACCTGGCCTCGGGCGTCATCGACTGCGCGATCAGCTATGACATCGGCCTGCCGCCGGGCACCCCGCGCCGGGTGCTGGCCGAGGTCGCCGCCCAGGCGCTGGTCCCGCCGGATCATCCGCTGGCCACCCGCGCCCGGGTGGATCTGGCGGCGCTGGCCACTTGCGACTTCATCCTCATCGACCTGCCGATCAGCCGCGAATTCCTGATGGTGCCGTTCTGGCAACGCGGGCTTTCGCCCCGCATCAGGCTGCGCACCGCCTCGATCGACATGGCCCGGCAGATGGTGGCCGCGGGCCTTGGCGTCTCGCTGCTCTACACGCCGCCCGGCCCCGCCGCGGCGGGCGGCGCCGTCCTGCGCCCGCTTGCCGATCCGCTGCCGGTCCAGCGCCTCGTGCTTGCCCATGAGGAACGCCGCGCCGCCGATCCGCTCATCGCCGCCACCGCCGGCGCCATCGCCGCCTGCTTTCCCGGTGCCACGGGCTGATCCCCTTCCCTTCGACCGCCTCCTTCATCTTTGCCCCAAATACCCCGGGGGGGAGGCCCGCGAGGGCCGGGGGGGCAGCGCCCCCCCCTGCGCCCATCCCTGCGTCCACCCGCCGCATCCGCGCCGCGCGGGAACGACTTCACGCCGCATGAATGACAAATTTTCACCAGATTTGAAATGCAACGATCAAGGATATGTCCTGCTGCCGACGGTGAGGCACCCCGCCGTCAGAACCGCCTCAAGGGGGAGAAACCTCATGAAGATCCTTGCCGTCGACGACGAACCGCTCTTTCTCGAAATCCTCGAGATCGCCCTGGCGGAAATCGGTCACTCCGAATTCACTCCGGCCTATTCCGCGCAAGCGGCGCTGCGCGAACTGGAGCAGGGCAAGGAACCTTTCGACTGCATCCTCCTCGACATCAGGATGCCGGGGATGGACGGGATCGCATTGTGCCGCGCGATCCGGGCCATCACGCGCTACCGGCGGGCGCCGATCATGATGGTCACCTCGATGGCCGAACGCGGCCATATCGACGCGGCCTTTGCCGCCGGCGCCACCGACTACCTGACCAAGCCGCTCGACCCGGTCGAACTGAAGGCGCGGATGGGGGTCATGGAGCGGCTGGTGTTCGAACAGATGCGCTCCACGCTTCTTGAATACCGCGCCGCCGCGGTCGAGGACCGGGGCGACCTGGCCTTTGCCCTGTCCACCCCGGTGACCATCCTGGGCTATGACCGGGTGATCGAATATCTCGCGCTCGAGAACTACCTTCTCAGCCTCGGCCGCAAGGAAAGCTACGGCGTCTCCGCCTTCGCCATCTCGATCACCAATGCCGCGCTGATCTTCGACGCGGCAACGCCGGTCGCCTTCATGAACCTGCTGGCCGATGTCGCCTCCTGCATCGACGAGGCCCTGCGCGCCACGCCGGCGCTGGTCTCCTACGCCGGCAACGGCAATTTCGTCGTCGTGCCCAACGGCACCCATGGCGAGGTCGATACCGCGACGATCCAGGACGAGATCAACATGGGCCTTGCCGGGTTCGAGGGGATCTATCTGGTCGACCGCGTGCCGCTGCCGACCGTCCTGGTCGGGGCCGAGGTGCGGCGCAACCTGTTCTCGCGCTTCAGGGCCTCAGAACTGCTCGAGCGGGCGATTGCCTCGACCTGGACCGGGGGGCTGGCCCGCCCGCCGCGCAGCAGCAGGATCGCCTGATGACCGTCGCTGCGCCTTTCCCGACGATGGACAGCCTGCGGCAGCGCTTTGCCGCGCAGAACCGCGTCCGCGCCGGCGAACTTGCCGGGTTGCGCGACCGGGTCGCGGCTGGCGCCGACCCGCGCGAGGCGATCCAGGCCATCGGCGGGATCGCGCACAGGATTGCGGGCGTTGCGGCGACGCTTGGCCATGCCGACATGGGCCGCCTTGCCCATGACATCGACCTGATCGCCACCGCGCTGCAGAACCGCGACCTGACCACCACCGAGGCCTGGCGTCTGGCCGGCCCGGTGCTCGAACGGCTGATTTCCGCCATGGCCGACTGATCCGCCCACCTCCGGGGCCCGCCTCCGGACCGGCACCGACCGCGTGCGTTGTTGATGTTCCCGAGTATCCCTGCGGCAGGTTCCCGCCGCATGCAGACAAGAGAGAGACCCCGTGCTCCACGATCCCGTCACCGCCAGGGCCCCGCAGGGTCAACCGGTTTCCCACGGCGCGCGGGTGGCGCAGGGGGTCGGGCGGATGCTTGACCGGATCGTGCCGCATGTCGGCGGCGGGCGGGTCTGGTTGATGCATTTCGGCCCGCCGGGCGTGGCCGGGGTCTATGGTGGCGGTGACGGCAGCCGTCCGGGCGCGGTCTTTCGCGGGCGGGCGAATCATCTGATCGCGCCCTGGCTCGAACCCCTGCGGCGCGGCGAGAACGTGCTGGCCGACAGCGCGGCGATGGCCGGGGACGGCGCCACGCCCCGCGTGCAGGGCGCGCTCTCGGTCATGGCGGACAACGGCCTCGGGCGCTGCCTTCTCCTGCCCGTGGTCGAGAACGGCGCCCTGGACGGGGTGCTCTGCATCGAGAACGCGGACATCGACCCTGTGCGCCTCGGGTATCTGGCGGACATGGTCGGCACGATGGTCGCGGCTCTGTCGCTGCGCGAGGACATCCTTGTGCGCGAATCGCAGCAGGTGCGCAGGCAGATGGAAAGCGCCCTGAACGCGCTGCCGGATTCGGCGGTGCTTTATGACGCCGATGAGCGTTTCGTCACCTGCAACCCGGCCTTCCACCGCCATTTCCCCGAATTCGCCGAGGTCGCCCGACCGGGGATGAAGCTTGAGGAACTGTTTCGCCGCGTGCTCGCAGGCGGCAGATACCTTCCGCCCGACACAAGCCTTTCGGGCGAGGAGTGGATTGAACAGGCGCTTCCGGCCTTTCGCCGGGACTACCACACCGACGAGATCCGCATGGCGGACGGGCGCTGGTTTCGTCGGGTGCACAGCCGCACGTCAGACGGGGGCCTGATCTGCATCGCCATCGACATCACCGCGCGCCAGCGCCATATCGCCGCGCTCGACGCGATGAACGACGAACTCGTCACCGTGCTGAGAGAGCGCGACGAGGCCCGCCGTCGCCTGGTGGCGACGATGGCCGCGGCCGAAGTCGGGACATGGGAACTCGATGCGAGGACCGAGACGGTCACCATCGGCGACCACTGGGCGGAAATCCTGGGCTACGGGCACGAACTGCCGCGCAGTTTCCCGCTCGCCCGGCTTGAAGAGATGGTGCATGCCCAGGACCGCGACGTGCTGCGCTATCACCCGGCCTACGATCCCGACTATGGCGCACGCGGCTTTGAATTCGAGATGCGCCTGCGCCACCGCGCCGGGCACTGGGCCTGGGTGCTTTCGCGCGGGCAGGTCATGCAGCGCGACGACGACGGCCGCCCCCTGCGGATCGTCGGTGTCCATCTCGACATCTCCGAACGCAAGCGCCTTCAGGAAGAGGTGGACGCCGGGCAGGCGCAACTGCGCACGGCGATGGAAAACAGCGTCGCGGCCATCGTGCTTTATGACGATGAGGGCCGGCTGGTGTTCCACAATGCCGAGGCCGCGCGCATCCTGCACATGGTGCCGGGAATGCGCTGCGGCAATCCCGACGGAGACGCGCCCTGGGCGCTCGAGGCAGTCGACGGCGGGCCGCTGCCTCACGAGGACACGCCCTATGTGCGCGCCCGCGCCGCCAGCGGGCCGGTGCGCGACATCCGCTATGCCGTGCGCTGGCCTGACGGGACGCGCCGGATCCTGACCTGCAACTCGGTCGCCATCGACGCGGGCGGCGGGCGGCGCAACGTGGTCCTGTCGTTCCAGGACATCACCGATCAGCTTCGGGCGACCGAATCGCTCGAACAGGCGCTGGCCAGCGCCGAAGAGATGAACCGCGCCAAATCGGTGTTCCTCGCCAACATGAGCCACGAGATCCGCACGCCGCTGAACGGCGTTCTCGGCCTGGCCGAGGTTCTCGACATGCAGCTTGTCGATCCGGCGCACAAGCGCATGGTCGCCTCGATCCGCCAGTCGGGGGCCACGCTGCTGACCGTGCTCAACTCGATCCTCGACATGTCCAAGATCGAGGCGGGCAAACTCGAACTCGACAGCGTTCCCTTTGCCATCGAGGAGGTGATCGCGCCGGTCGCCGCCGTCTATGCCGTCCAGGCCGAGGAGAAGGGCCTCGAGTTCGAGGTGTTCTCGTCCTCGGGCTGCAAGGCGCGGCGCATCGGCGATCCGCACCGGATCCGGCAGATCCTGCACAACCTGCTGAACAATGCGGTGAAATTCACCACCGACGGCTCCGTGACCCTTGATGTGTCGTGCCGGCCGGGGCGTCCGGTCGTGCTGCGGGTTTCGGACACCGGGGCGGGCATGACCCGCGAACAGGCCGCGCGCGCGTTCGACAAGTTCGAACAGGCCGACGCCGGCACCACCCGCCGCTTTGGCGGGACCGGCCTGGGCCTGGCGATCGTGCGCGAACTGGTCGGGATGATGGGCGGGACGATCACGCTGGAGGCGGCCCCGGACGAAGGGACCACCGTCATCGTGTCGCTGCCGCTCGCCTGTCAGGACGCCGGAGAAGCACCCGCCCCGGTGGCGGCCCGGACCCGGGCTGCGATGCCCGCCACCATTCCCCCCGAGGCGGCGGCGCCCGGCGCCACGCGCCCGCTGCGCATCCTCGGGGCCGATGACAACGCCACGAATCTCGAGGTGCTGTCTGGGATGATCGCGCAGATCGGCGGCAGCCTTGAAACCGCGACGAACGGGCAAGAGGCCGTCGCGTGCTGGGAGGCCGCCCGCGCCCGGGCGGAGCCGTTCGATATCGTGCTGCTCGACATCGCCATGCCGGTCATGGACGGCCCCGCCGCCATGGAACGGATCCGCGCCGTCGAGGCGCGCGACGGCCTGCCCCGCGTGCGCATCGTCGCGGTCACGGGCCACGCCCCGCCGGAAGGTCCGCTGGCAAGCCAGGCCGGGGGCTTCGACGCCTATCTGCAAAAGCCCTACGATCTGAGGGCGCTGCGCGACATTCTGGCGGGCGGCAGCGCCACCGGACAGGACTGATGCGATGACCACGAACCTTTGCCGCAAATGCCCTGTTTCCGCCGCGATTGTCCGTGAAACAGGCGCAGAAGCGGCAGCCCATGCCCCGAAGGGTCAATGTAGCAACGAGTGAACAGATGCAGACGACCGACAAACGCCAGCACCGCATTCTTCTGGCCGAGGATGACGAGATCAGCCAGGGCCTTGTGAAGATGCTTCTGGGCGAGACCGGCGAGATCGACCTGACCATCGCCGGTGACGGCCGGACCGCGCTTGTCGCGGCGCTGACCGAAAGGTTCGATCTCATGATCATCGACCAGAACCTGCCGCAGATCACGGGCGACCGCATCGTGCGCCAGATCCGCGCCGGTCAGGGGCGCAACGCGCGCACCCCGATCCTGCGCTTCAGCGCCTCGATCCAGGCACCGGGCTGTCGCGGCACCGGGCCGGGTTTCGAAACCCTCCTGCCCAAGCCGATCGCGGGCGAGATCTTTGTCTCTACCGTCCGCGGGCTTCTGGCCGGGGGCGCCAAACCGGGAGAGACGGACGGATGAACAGCGCGACCCTTCCCGATCCGCTCATGGCCAGCCCGGCAGGCACCATCCCCCTGGCGCCGGAACCAGAGGCGCCGCTGTTCCAGATCATCGACTCGGTCGAGGCGGGTTTCGCCCTCTTTGATGCCGAGGACCGGCTGGTGGTGGCGAACCGGCGCTATCGCGAACTCTATCCGCTGCTTGCGCCGGTGCTGCTGCCCGGAACCCCGCATGAGGACATCCTTGGGCACGGCCTGCGTCACGGCCAGTTTCCCGATGCCCATGGCGCGGAGGGCGACTGGCTCTCGGCGGCAAGGCATCTGCCCGGCGATCATCCCCCCGCGCAAGAGCGGCGGCTGCACGACGGGCGCGCCATCCGCGTGATCACCACGCGCACCGCGCTGGGCGGCTGGGTCGAGGCGCATCACGACATCACGCCCCTGCGCATGATCGAGCCGCATCACACCGACATCATCGATTCGGCGCATCTTGCCACCTGGGAACTCGACATCGCCAGCGACGTGATGCGCGTGAACCCGCGCTGGGCCGCGATCATCGGGCATGAGCCGGGCGACCTGCCCGACCCCTTCCTCAGCGCCCATTGGCGCGAACGGGTCCATCCCGAGGACATCGTGCTGGTCGACGACGCCTTCTACAACGGCGCCGGGCGCGGCATGGATGTGATCGAGACCGAATACCGAATCCGGCACCGCGACGGGTCATGGGTTTGGGTCATGGACCGCAGCCGCATCCTCGTGCGCGATGCGGCGGGCAATCCGGTGTTCATGGCCGGGATCGAGATCGACATTTCCGAACGCAAGGCCCGCGAACAGGCGCTCATCGACGCCAAGGCGGCGCTTGAACAGGCGTTGGCCGACCGCCGTTCGGCCGAGGAACGGTTCCACGACATCGCCGCCGCCTCGGGGGCGTGGTTCTGGGAACAGGATGCCGATTTGCGGTTCAGCTATCGCTCGCATACAAGGGGGGCGGCGCAATCGGGCCTGTTCCACGAGGGCATGATCGGCATCACCCATGCCGAATGGGCCGCCACGCATCCCGACGTGCTCGAGAGTGCCGACTGGCAGAGCGTGTTCGACGCCCAGAACGCGCGCCAGCCCTTCGAGGATTTCGTGTTCCGCGCCCCGCGTGGCGATGGAGGCCACGGCCGCGAACAGTGGCTGCGCATCAGCGGCAGCCCGGTATTCGACGAGGACGGCCTGTTCCGCGGCTATCGCGGGGTCGGGACCGATGTCACCGAACTCCACCTGGCGCGGCGCCGCGCCGAGGAATCGAGCAAGGCGAAATCCGCCTTCCTCGCCTCGATGAGCCACGAGATCCGCACGCCGCTCAATGGCGTCCTTGGCATGGCCGAGGTTCTGGAACGCAGCCTTGCCACCGACGACAAGCGGCGCATGGCCCAGACGATCCGCCGTTCGGGGCAGCTTCTGCTGACCATTCTCAACGACATCCTCGACCTGTCCAAGATCGAGGCCGGCAAGCTCGAGATCGAGCAGGTCGCCTTCGACGCGGTCGAAGTCGCGCGCCGCGCCCATGGCCTGCATGCCGCGATCGCCGCCGAAAAGGGCATCGACCTTGAGCTGATGGTCGCCAACGGCCTGCATGGGATGCGCCTGGGCGATCCGCTGCGGGTGCAGCAGATCCTCAACAACCTGCTGAGCAACGCCACCAAGTTCACCGACGAGGGCGAGGTGACCATCCGCCTGTCGGGCCGCGCGGGACGGCCCCTGACCATCGAGGTGCGCGACACCGGCATCGGCATGACGCCAGAACAACTGTCCCGCATCAAGGAGGAATTCACCCAGGCCGACAGCACGATCACGCGACGCTATGGCGGCACCGGCCTTGGCACCTCGATCGTCTACCGGCTGGTCGGGCTGATGGGCGGCGAGGTGTCGATGACCTCGGCCCCTGGCGAGGGCACGACCGTGCGGGTGGTGCTGCCGCTGCCCGATGCCGCCGAACGATCCGATCCCGGCGAACCCGCCGCCCCGCCGCCGGTCGCCGATCTGGGGGGGTTGCGCCTCATGGTGGCCGACGACAACGAGACCAACCTTCTGGTCATGCAGCTTATCCTGACCGGCTGCGGGGCCGAGGTGGTCAGCACCGGCGACGGCGCGGCCGCCGTGGCCGCCTGGGCGCCGGGGGCCTATGACGCGATCCTTCTCGACATCGCCATGCCGGTGATGGACGGGCCCGGCGCCCTTGCCCGGATCCGCGCCCTGGAAGAGGAACACGGCCTGCCCCCCGCGCCGATCCTGGCCGTCACCGCCAACGCCATGCCGCATCAGGTAGCCGATTACATCGCCCGCGGCTTTGACGCCTGCATCGCCAAGCCGGTCAGCGCCGCCGAACTCTCGACCGCGATCGCCACGCTGATGGGCATGAACGGGACCGCGCGGACGGTGTGACCGCCCGCGCCGGCCCGACTGCCCGTGCCGGCCAGACCGCCCGCGCCGGCCCGACCGCCCGCACCCGCCACCCCGCCCGCGGGGGCGGGGCTGCGCGCGAAAGTGATTGCGGGAATCGCTCTCATTTGTCAGACATATGTCATTGGCCCTCGCCCCGAGCGTTGCGCCGGTGACGGCCGTTGCCCAGGCGCCCGGGTCCGGCCATGAGGGAGAGGGCGCGAACAGACGGACAGGAGAGGACGCGAATGAACGCAATCCTGAGATGGGCCGGTGCGGCGATTGTCGCGGTGGGCCTTGCCTCGGCCGTGACGGCAGAGCCGGGGGTGGTCCTGGCACCGGGCGACAACACGTCCGGCGGCTATTTCGACTACATGAAGACGGTCTACGCCCGCGCCGGCCAGCCCGAGATGGTGCAGCTCCCGCTCACCACCTTCGATTCGAACTACGAACTGCACGGCATGGGCGCCGAAAGCTGGGAACAGTCCGAGGACGGGCTGACCTGGACCTTCCACCTGCGCGAGGGGCTGGTCTATTCCGACGGGCATCCGCTTCTGGCGGGGGACTACATCTTTGCGCTGACCCGCGCGGCGACCTCGGGCTATGACTTCAACTGGTACTGGGACTTCGCCTCGGGGATCGAGAACTGGGCCGCCGTCACCTCTGGCGAGGCCGATGTCTCGACCCTCGGCATCCGGGCGGTGGACGATCTCACCATCGAGGTGCGCACCGCCACGCCCAAGCCCTACCTGCCGTCGGTCGTGTCGCTGTGGTATGCGGTGCCGCAGCACATGGTCGAACAATACGGCGACGATTACGCCACCAATGTGGAAACCATCGTGGCCTCCGGCCCGCTCATGCTGACGGGCTGGGAAAAGGCCAACAACGTCATGACCTACGAACGCAACCCGACCTATACCGGCCCCTGGCCCGCGACGGTCGAGCGCGTGGTCGTCGATCCCACCCTTGGCGTGCCCGAAGTCGGCCTGCCTGCCTTCATGGCCGGCGAGACCGATTTCGCCTTCCTCAACGCCGGGCAGATCCCCTTTGTCGAGGCCCGCTTCCCCGAACAGTTGCGCCAGAACGCGATCTTTGCCACCTCCTACATCGCCTTCGACCTTGAAATGGCGCCGTTCGACAACCCGCTGGTGCGTCGCGCGCTCTATTACGCCATCGACCGCGAAGAGATGACCCAGACCGTGCTGCGCAACCTGGCGATCCCCGCCGGTTCGATCCTGCCGCCGTCCTATCCGGGCTTTACCCCCGAGATCGCCGCGCAGGCGGTGTTCGACCCGGCGCGCGCGCAGGAACTGCTGGCCGAGGCCGGCTATCCCGGCGGCGAAGGTTTCCCCGAGGTCGAGATCTGGTATCGCGATCAGGGCGGCTACAACGGCGCGATCACGGCGCCGATGCTCCAGTACCTCCAGGCCGAGTTCAAGGAGCATCTGGGCATCACCATGAACCTGCGCGTGATGCCGACGCAGGACTGGATGGACGGGCTTCTCAACCGTCGCAACAGCCTGTTCCTTGCGCCTTATGAATACGACTACATCGACCCGTCCAATTTCTACGGGATCTTCTTCAACGGCGGACGGCACCACTATTTCGTCCCCGAATATGACGCGCTGGTGGCTGCGGCCGATTCCAACCCGGATCAGGCCGAACGCTATCGCCTCTATGCCGAGGCCGAACAGGTGATGATCGACCAGGGCCTGATCGTGCCGCTGGTCCATCCGATCCAGATGTTCGTGGTGGGTGAACGCCTTGGCGGCGATGCCGTCGGGCTGAACAACGTGGGGATGACGCCGCTGAACCGGCTGAACCCGTATTTCTACTCGCATCTGACCGCCGAGTAGGCGACAGGCCGCGCCGCCCCCGGGTGGCGCGGCCCCATTCCCGACCGATCCGGTGCCCCCGACCATGCCCCTCCTCGAGATCGCGGACCTGACCGTGACCTTCCACCAGCCCGACGCGCGGGTGCAGGCGGTGCGCGGCGCGTCCTTTCACGTCAACCCCGGCGAAAGCCTGGGCATCGTCGGAGAGAGCGGATCGGGCAAGTCCGTGACCTGCATGGCCGCACTGCGCCTCTTGCGCGAGCCGCCGGCGCGGGTGGCGGCATCGCGGCTGATCCTTGACGGCACCGACATGCTGACCGCGGACCGGCGCACCCTGGCCGCGATGCGCGGGCGGGTGGCGGCGATGGTGTTCCAGGACCCGATGACCGCCTTCGATCCCGCCTTCACCATCGGCGCCCAGATCGTCGAGACGATCCGCGCCCACCGCGCCGCCACCCGCCGCGCCGCCCGGGCCGAGGCCGAGGCCCTTCTGGCCCGGACCGAGATCCGCACCCCCGCAGCGGTGTTCGACAGCCACCCGCACCAGCTTTCTGGCGGGATGCTCCAGCGGGCGATGATCGCCATGGCGCTGTCGTGCCGGCCGCGCCTACTCATCGCCGACGAACCGACGACCGCACTCGATGTCACGGTGCAGGCCCAGATCCTGCAACTGGTCAAGGAATTGCAGGCCGAATTCGACATGGCCCTCGTCATGATCACCCACGACCTTGGCGTGATCGCCGAGACGGTGGACCGCGTCGTGGTGATGTATGGCGGGCAGGTGATGGAATCCGCGGCCGTCGCGGACCTGTTCGATGCGCCGCGCCATCCCTATACCCGCGCACTTCTGGCCTCGATCCCGGGCAAGACCCCCGGCAAGGCCCGCCTGACCGAAATTCCCGGCGCCGCCCCCGACCCCGCGCATCCGCCGGCGGGCTGCCCTTTCCATGCGCGCTGCCCGCTGGCCGATGCCCGCTGTGCCGCCGAACCCCCGCCGACCGTCGCCAATGCACAGGACGCGACCGCCGCCTGCTGGAGGCTGCCATGACTGCCCCCGCCCTCGAACTGCGCCGGCTGGGCAAGACCTTTGTCCTTGGCCGCGGCCGCGCCCGGCAGGAGGTGCAGGCGGTGCGCGACGTCGATCTCGTGCTGCCTTCGGGCGGCATCCTCGGCCTTGTGGGCGAAAGCGGTTCCGGCAAGACCACCACGGCGATGCTGGCGCTGCGCCTGACCGATCCGACCTCGGGGCAGATCCTGCTGGAGGGGGCGGACATCACCCATCTGCCGCCCGCCGCCCTGCGCGCGCACCGGCGGCGGATGCAGGTGATCTTTCAGGACAGCTATTCCGCGCTGGATCCGATGTTCACGCTGGCGCGCAGCGTGGCCGAACCGCTGATGATCCACGGCATCGGCACCGCGCGCGAACGGCATGAGGCGGCCGAGGGGTGGCTCGAACGGGTGGGGTTGCGCGGCTATGGCGCGCGCTATCCGCACGAACTCTCGGGCGGGCAGCGCCAGCGCGTGGCGATCGCGCGGGCGCTGATCCTCAGGCCGTCGGTGCTGATCGCGGATGAACCGACCAGCGCGCTCGATGTTTCGGTCAAGGCGCAGATCATCAACCTGCTGATGGACCTGCAACAGGAGATGAACCTGTCCATCCTGTTCGTGAGCCACGATCTTTCGGTGGTGCGGTCCCTGACCGACCGGCTGGCGGTGATGTGGCACGGCCGCATCGTCGAGGAGGCCCCGACCGAGGCGATCTTTGCCGCCGCCCGCCATCCCTACACACAGGCGCTGCTTGACGCGATCCCGGCGCATCATCCGCGCCAGCGCCGGCAGCGCAGCTTTCAGTCGCGCACGCAGATCGAAGCGGCGGTGCCGCGCATCCCCGCCGCCGATCTGGCCCTGCCGGCCGTGCCGGGGCCATTGCCGCAACTTGCCACCCTGTCCTCCGGCCACCGCGCAGAGGTGATCGTCACATGACCGGCTACATCATCCGCCGCCTGCTTTCGATCGCGGTCACTTTCTTCGTCGTCTCGCTCCTCATCTTCCTGATGATGCATGCGATCCCCGGCGGCCCCTTCGACGCGGGCGAGATGCCCCTGCCCCCCGACGTGCGCGAGAAACTGAACGCCCAGTTCGGTTTCGATCAGCCGATCCTCGTGCAATACCTGCGCTACATGTGGGCGGTGCTGCATCTGGACTTTGGCGTTCCCTTCCAGAGCCCCGGCGAAACCGTGCTGTCGCTGCTTGCCGATGCCTGGCTGCCCTCGCTGGTGCTCGGCGGGCTGGGGGTGGTGATCGGGGCGCCGCTGGGCATCCTGCTGGGCACCGCCGCCGCGCTCCGGCGCAATTCCCTTGTCGATTACCTTGCCTCGGCCTTTGCCGCGCTCGGGCTGACGGTGCCGGTCTTTGTCACCTCGATGCTGCTCATCCTGGTGTTCGCGGTCTGGCTCGACTGGCTGCCGGCTTCGGGCTGGGGTGAACCGCGCAAGTGGATCCTGCCGATCGCCGCCTATGCGACCATCCCGATGGCTACCTATGCGCGCTATACCCGGGCGGCCATGCTCGACACGCTGAACAAGCCGTTCGTGACCGTGCTGCGCGCCAAGGGCCTGTCCGAGACCCGCATCGTCCTTGTCCATGTGCTGCGCAATTCGGCCATCCCCATGGTGACGGTGTTCCTGCCGATGTTCATCGGCACCGCGACCGGGTCGATCTTTGTCGAGGCGATGTTCCGCGTGCCGGGCCTCGGGTCGTATTTCGTCTCGTCGATCCGCACCCGCGACTATCCGCTCGAGATGGCACTCATGCTCATGCTGACCGTGCTGTTCTGCCTGGCCTACCTGATCTCCGATCTCGTCTACGGCTGGCTCAATCCACGCATCCGCCACGGAGGCCACAAGTGACCGCCGCCATCCCGCGCCAGCGCGGCCCCGCCCGTCAGGCCTGGCTGCGCTTCTCGGCCAACCGTGCCGCCGTGGTCGGGGGCGCCGTCCTTGCCGTGATCGCGCTGCTGGCGCTGTTCGCGCCGCTGGTGACGAAGACCGGGCCGAACGATCAGGCCTTTCTTGCACAGTCGCTGGCCTTCCCCTCGGGCGAATTCTGGTTCGGGGTCGATGACCTTGGCCGCGACTTCTTTACCCGGATCGTCTATGGCGCGCGGGTCTCGCTGGGGATCGGGTTCGCCGCGGCGGTCTGTGCGGTGGTCATCGGCATCCCGCTGGGCGCCGCGGCGGGCTATTACGAAGGGCGCATCGACTGGGTGGTGATGCGGGTGATCGAGGTGTTCTCGGTCGTGCCGCCGCTGCTGGCGGCGATGCTCATGGGGGCGCTGTCGGGGGGCGGGTTCGGCACGATCATCATCATCGCCGGCCTGTTCGGCTGGGTGCAGGTCTGCCTGCTGGTGCGGGCGCAGGTGAAGGCGTTCAAGGACAAGGAATTCGTCCGCGCGGCGCAGGCGCTGGGCGCCTCGCCGGGCTACATCATCCGGCGCCACCTGATTCCCAACGCCATCTCGCCGATCATCGTGGGCTTTGTCCTTGCCATTCCGCTGGCGATGATGCTCGAGGCGTCGCTGTCCTTCCTGGGCGTCGGGGTGCCGCCGCCCACGCCCTCATGGGGGCAGATGATCAATACCGGGACCAGCTTCATGTATTTCTACTGGCACATGGCGGTGTTCCCCACGGCCGCGCTCGCGATCACGATTCTGGCGACGACATTGTTCGGCGACGGGCTGCGCGATGCCCTTGACCCGACCTTGAAAGGGGTCTGACATGACCGACAACCTCGCCGCGCAATTCCTGCTCGACCCGGCGGTGACCTTCCTCAACCACGGATCCTATGGCGCCTGTCCAAAGCCGGTCTTTGCCGCCTATCATGACTGGCAGTTGCAGCTTGAGCGGCAGCCGGTGGCGTTCCTCGATCCGATGCGCGGCTATGGCAGGTGGATGCGCGCCGCGCGCGAGGCGCTGGCGGCCGAACTGGGGGCGGATCCGGCGGATCTGGTCGGCCAGATGAACGCGACTGCGGCGCTCAACATCGTGGCGCAGTCCCTGCCTCTGCGCGAAGGCGACGAGATCCTGACCACCGACCACGAATATGCGGCGCTGGACAAGACCTGGGCCTATGTCGCGCGCCGCACCGGGGCGCGGATCGTGCGCGTCAAGGTGCCGCTGCCCCTGACCTCCGAGGCGGCCTTTACCGAAACCCTGCTGTCCGGCCTGGGGCCGCGCACGCGGGTGCTGTTCCTGTCGCATGTCACCTCTGCCACCGCGCTGCTGTTCCCGATCGCGCGCGCCGTGGCCGAGGTACGGGCGCGCGGCATCTGGACGGTGATCGACGGGGCCCATGCGCCGGGGCAGATCCCGCTGTCGCTCGATGCGCTGGGAGCGGACTTCTATGCGGGGAACTGCCACAAGTGGATGATGGCGCCCAAGGGCGCGGCCTTTCTTCATGTGCGGCGCGACATGCAGCGCCTCGTGAACCCGCTCATCATCAGCCACGGCTGGAGCGAGGATCTGCACGCGCCGGGCACGGCGGGCGCCTTTGGCAACACGCCCTTCATCGACAGCCTGGAAATGCAGGGCACCCGCGATCCGGCGGCCTTCCTGACGGTGCCGGCCGCGCTCGACTTCGCGCATGCCCATGGCTGGGACGAGGTGCGCGCCCGCTGCCGCGACCTGATCGACCGGACCGAGGCGCGCGTGGCGGCGCTGACCGGGCTTGCGCCGTTCTCGACACCGCAGTTCCGCGCGCCGCAGATGGCGTCGATGCGGATCCCGCGCCGCGATCCGCGCGCGCTTCAGGTGATGCTTCTGGAACGCCACGGGATCGAGATCCCCTGTTTCGACTGGGAGGACAACACCATCGTCCGGGTCTCGGCCCAAGGGTACAACACCGCGGCACAGATGGACCTGCTGGTCGAGGCGCTTTCGGCCATCTTGACCTGACCCCCCGCGTGGCGCAGGAACGCTGAACCCCGGAGGGCAGGCATGACCGATCCAGCGCTGCGATTTCTTGAGCCGCTCGAGCCGCGCACCCGCGGCGAGGCGGTGCTCGAGGCGCTCGCCCGGATGATCGACCGCGCCGGCCTGACCGTGGGCGACCGCCTTCCGCCCGAGGTGCAACTGGCCCAGCAACTCGGGGTCGGACGCTCGACCATGCGCGAGGCGCTGAACCGCTGGGAGGGGTTGGGTCTCATCCGGCGGCGGCGCGGCGACGGCACCTATCTGGCCGCACGGGTTCCGGCGCCGGGCGATACCGTGCCGGTGATGGTGCAGCTTGAGGGCGAGGCCCTCCTGCGGCTGCTGGAACTGCGCCGCTGCCTCGAGACCGAAACCGCGCGCAAGGCCGCAGTCCGCGCCAGTCCCGCCCAGCGCGCCGAGATCGGGCGCCTGTGCGACATCCTTCTGGCCATCGTCGCCCGGGGCGAACCCTATCGCGCCGCCGACCATGCCTTTCACGGCGCGATTTCCGATGCCACCGGCAACCCGATGTTCGGGCAGACGCTGCGCCGTCTCGAGGAGATGTTCGAACGCTCGGCCGAGTCGCCCTTTTCGCTGGCCGCGTTCGGGCTCGCCTCGTTTCCGATGCACCGCGACCTTGCCGATGCGATTGCCGCAGGCGATCCCGACGGGGCCGCCCGCGCGATCAACGCCATCATCGACAGTGTCGAGACCGAGATCCGCGGCATCATCGGCGCCGGTCACGGGAACGACGCCCCGGCCGCGCCGCGCGCGCGGGCCTGACCGCGGGGGTGACGGCAGCGGGGGAATGACGGGGACGGCACGAATGCCGCCCCCGCGCGCCGCCTACTGCCCGATGGTGCCGGGCAGGCTCAGATCGCCCGAGGCGACGTCGAACACATCCGTCACGCACAGAAGCGGCGCATGGACATTCGCATCCACCCGCAGCGCCGCGGTCACGCCGTCGAAATGCGCCGCGTCGAGGGCACCGATGTCGGCAAAGGGCACCCGGACCGAAAGACCCTCGCCCGCGAACACCGGCGACCAGCCCGGGCTGTCGATGAGGATGGGCAGGCCCGGCCAGGTCAGGGGCAGCGCCGGAGACGTGCCTTCGGGAATGTCCACGACCTTCAGCGCCCCTTCGCCGCAGGCCGGATCCGGGCCGAGAACCACCCAATGGCTGTGCCAGGTGGCGCCATCGTCCGAGGTCGCGCCCGAGGCATCCTCGTCAAACAGGGGGGTGTCGTCGAAATCGGGATGGATCGTCACCGCAAAGGCAAGGATCCCCGCCCCCGCCTCGAACCCGACCGTCGCCGGATCCAGCGTGGTCGGCCAGACGTAGGAAAACACCGGCGCCCCGCCCAGTTGGCCCGCCGCCTCGGGGAGAAGGGCGCCGGGCGTGCCCGCGACCGACATGGTGAAGGTGGCCACGCGGCCTTCGGTGGTGATGCGGGCGGCGACGATGTCGAACGCGGCATGCGCGGCATTGCCGGCAGCGGCGGCGATGCCGCCGCCATCGGCCAGGGCCGGCGGGGCGGCCAGAGCCAGCGCCGCGAGTGCGGCGTGGATTGCGGGACGATTTCGTGTCATGATGGGGGGCTTCCTTTGCTTTGCAGTCGGGGTGGCAAGAGGGCGCCCGGGCGGCGGCAACCGCCGGGGCGCCCGATTCAACCCGCGGCCTCGACCAACGCCCTGATGCGGGCGCGGTCCTCGGCCGGGGCTTCGCCGTGCTCGCCGCAGTCGATGCGCAGATCGGCATCGCCCAGCGGGGCATCGGTGAAGGCACAATGATGCGGACGCTCCGCGCCCGGATGGGCCTGCGGGCGGAAATGGCGACAGGTCAGGCACATGCGCTGAACCGGGATCGCGCCTGCGTCCTGAAGCCCGGCGACGATGCCGATGAGCGCCGACAGCAACGCGCCGCGCCGGTCTGCGGGCAGGGCCGCTATCGCGGCCTGAAGGGCGGGGGGCGTCGCCGGGATCCGGGCCGCGACCTCGCGCCCGGCGGTCGTGGCGGCGATCGGCCGCGCGCGCCTGTCCGCCGGATCCGTGCCCCGCACCACCAGCCCCCGCGCCACCAGCGCCGAGACCGATTCCGACAGCGACGCGGGCGAGATCCCCAGATGCGCGGCCAGTGTCGCCGTCCGCTCCGGCCGGACCGCAACGCGGGCCAGGATCTCGACCTGGGTCGGGCTGAGGCCGAAACGCTGACCTTCCTGCCACAACCCGGCCCGGCCAAAGGCCGCAATCCGGCCCAGCCCCGAGGCGATCTGCGCGGTCATTCCATCCATCACCCGGCCCCCGTCTTGCCTCTTTATTAGGACTCCTATTCATACCGAGTCAATCGCAATCCGCCACCTGTCCGCCGCCCCCGTTGCAGCGGGCGCGGCGGCGGGTCAGAGTGGCGCTTTACCCTGACGGAGGCAGACCATGGCGCGCGACTGGGACGAGGCATTCGCCAATTCCGCGCATGTCCCCGGATCCGGACTTCTGCCCGACCAGTGGGCGCGCGCCGCAGCGGCGTTCCGCGCCAGCCTGCCGGCCGGGCGCCACGAAGAGCGCCGCCATGGTCCCGGCGCGCGCCAGACCTGCGACCTGTTCCTGCCCGAAGGCCCGCCGCGCGGCCTGTTCGTGTTCGTGCACGGGGGTTACTGGCTTGCCTTCGGCAAGGCCGACTGGTCGCATCTGGCCGCCGGGGCGCTGGCGCGCGGCTGGGCGGTGGCGATGCCGCAATACACCCTCGCTCCGGCGGCCGACCTGCCCGACATGGTGCACGAGGTCGCGCGCGCCGTGACCGATGTTGCCGGTCGGGTGGCCGGGCCGCTGCATCTGGCCGGGCATTCGGCGGGCGGGCATCTGGTCACACGGCTCCTGTGCGACGACAGCCCCCTTGGCGACGGGGTGCTGGCGCGGATCGGGCGGGCGGTCTCGATCAGCGGCCTGCACGACCTGCGCCCGCTGCTGGCGACGACGATGCGCCGGACGCTCGGGCTGGACGCCGCCACCGCCGCCGGCGAAAGCGCGGCCCTGCATGCACCGCATCCGCGGACACGCGCCCTCACCCTCTGGGTCGGGGCCGACGAGCGGCCCGAGTTCCTGCGGCAGTCCCGTCTCATGGCGCTGATGTGGGCGTCATTCGAGGTGGACATCGCCCTGATTGAGGAGGAGGGGCGCAACCATTTCACGGTGATCGACGCGCTGGCCGATCCCGCATCACCCCTCGTGAACGCGATCCTTCGCCCCTGATTCCGGCGATCTGCGCCCTTCCGCACGTCACGCTGGCAAGGGCGCGGGGCGCGCGCTAGGGTGGGTGAAACCTGTCAGAATGGGACCGTCCGTGGACGTTTTCGACGAACCTCCCAGACCCGAGACCATGTTCCGCGTGCGGGCTCCGCTGCATGTGAGCTTTGCCGACGGCACGACGATCGGGATCGAGGACTGGTCGCTGCGCGCGGTCTATTCGGATCAGATCGGGGACCGGCCGCTGGACGGGGTGATGCTGACCGTTCCGTTCCATGGGGTCGGGGTCTATTTCCCGATCGAACTCGAACGGGGCGAGGCGGCGGACGAATACCTGTTCCGCAACCTGCGCGGCCGCGAACGCGAAACCCTGGCGCTGTTCTATCGCAACCTGCTGTCGGGGCGCATGACCGCGACCGCGGACATGATCAACGCGCTCGATACGCCGGTCGATCTGGTGCCGATGGAGGAGACGCCGGCCGAACGCGCCGCCGCGACCGTCGGGCGGGTACCGCGTTCGACGCGCGCCGTGGTCAGCCTGCTGGCCTATGCCACGGTGTTTGCGCTGGTGGCGGGCTATCTGGGCGTCACGGTCTGGAAGCGCATGACGCAGGTGCCGGCACTGGCGGCGCAGGTGGCCTCGCCGGATGCGGGCGCGGGGGTGATCGCATGGTTGCCGCCCACGGCGGCGCTGTCGGTCTGGCCCGGCATGGTGGCCGACATCGCCTATCGCGCCGAGGGTGGTAGCGGGGGAACGATCCGGGGCACGGTGGCTGCCGTGGCCCTGACCGGCGCCGGCACCGATGCGCTGATCGAGGTGCGGATCGTCGCCCCCGACCTGCCGGCAATCCCGGGCGCCCCGGTCGGGGTGATCTTCCTGCGCGGGGGGACCGCCGCCGCCGCCGCCGGGCAGGAGTGAAGGCCGCCATGTCCGGCGCCGCGCCGACCGGGGACCGCGCCCTCGAACACGAGATCGCGCGCCGTCTTGCCGCCCTTCAGGGCCCGCCGCCGCGCGGATTCGCGCGCTATCCGCCGCGATTCCTGTTCGGGCTGGCGCTGCTGGTGATGGTGCTGGTCGCGGTGGCGATGACGCTGCCGAACCGGTTCACCGGGCCGGATGTGCTTCATGTGACGGTGGTTCTCGGGGTGATCGGGCTGTGGCGGTTCGGGTGGTGGTTCACCCATGCCGCGCGCTCGCTGGTGTATCGCCGACTGCTCTGGGCGCCGAAAAGGGCGGCGGCGGAACGGGTCTGGGCCGCGGGATGGCGGCCGCGGCGGCTGCATGTGCAGATGACCACCTACCGCGAAGAGCGCGCGATCACGCGGCAGGTTCTTCTGTCCATCCTGGCGCAGATCCGCCGCGAGAGGGTGCCCACCTCGATCTGGGTCGGCACCGGCAGCGCCACGGACGAGATGAACATCCGCGAAGTGATCGAGACCTACGCCCAGGACATTCCCGACGACCTGGCCGAGGTGATCTTCGTGCGCCAGAACCAGCCCGGCAAGCGCATGGCGATCGGCCTGATCCTGCGGGGCATGTCGCGCCATGGCGTCGATCCCGACGATCTTGTGATCTTCATGGACGGCGACGCGATCTATGGCCCCGACGTGCTGCGCAAGACACTGCCGATGTTCGGCGCCGATCCCGAACTCCAGGCGATCACCACCGACGAGGAAGTGGTCTGCTTCGGCCCGGCCTGGGTGACGAAGTGGTTGCAAATGCGCTTTGCCCAGCGGCGTCTGGCGATGGAGAGCCATGCGGTCTCGGACCGGGTGCTGACGCTGACCGGGCGGTTCAGCGTGTTTCGCGCCCGCCATATCGTCGATCACCGCTTCATCCGCACGATCGAGGCGGATCACCTCGATCACTGGTTGTGGGGACGGTTCCGGTTCCTGTCGGGCGACGACAAATCGACCTGGTATCACCTGCTCTCGCAGCGGGCAAAGATGACCTATGTGCCCGATACCTGCATCTACACGGTCGAGATCATCCACGGATCCGGCCTGCAACGCATGGTCGAGAATTTCCGCCGCTGGTCGGGGAACATGCTCAGGAACGGCAGCCGGGCAATCGCGCTGGGCCCGCGGGTGGTGCCGCCCTTCATCTGGTGGTGCGTCGTCGATCAGCGCATCGCCATGTGGACGATGATGGTCAGTCCGACCCTCGCCCTCTTTGCGGTGCTGATCGACCCGCTCTATCTGACCAATGTCCTGCTCTGGCTGGTGGCCACGCGGCTGCTTCTGTCGGCCTGGCTGTGGCGCAAGGCACGGGTGCCGGATCTGTCCTGGCCGTTCATCCTGTATTTCAACCAGATCATCAACGCGGGGGTGAAGATCTACATGCTCTTTCACCTGGCGCGGCAACGCTGGTTCAACCGCGGCGGCCAGAAGACCAGGGCCGCGCGCGGAACGCTGGAGCGGGTCCGGGGCGCGGTCGCGTTCTTGCAGCTTGTCACCACGGTCACGGCCTTTGTCACGGTCCTGGGGATCTATGCCGGGGTCTTGCCGCCCCCGTTCTGACAGGGGCGGCAAGGGGCCGGTGCCGGGATTGTCCGGGGATCAGGCGAACAGGATCGACTGCCAGACATCGGCAAGGCCGGCATCGGGCAGGGTGTTCACCACGATCCGCAGATCGTTGATGGCCAGTTCCACCGCGCCGTCCCCGTTCACGCACATCGCGCTGTCGAGGAAGCCCTGCGCGGTCCAGCCCTTGTCGAGTAGTTTCAGCCCGGTCAGGTCGATCTTGTCGATCCCGCATTCGAAATCGGTGATCGTATCGACCCAGGCCCCCACATCCTGCGTGCGCCAGACAAAGGCATCGGCGCCCTCGCCCCCGGTGAGCAGGTCCGAACCCTCGCCCCCGATGAGGACATCGGATCCGGTGTCGCCGAGAAGCCGGTCGTCGTCCGCCCCGCCATCCAGCCAGTCATCCCCTGCCCCACCGTCGAGGGCGTCGTTGCCCTTGCCGCCCAGCAGGGTGTCGAACCCGCCGCCGCCATGCATGAGGTCGTTGCCGTCGCCGCCGATCAGCTTGTCATTGCCGGCACCGCCCGAAAGGATGTCGTCGCCGGTGCCGCCGTCAAGAAGATCGTCGCCATCGCCGCCGAACAGGAGGTCATTGCCCGACCCGCCCGAAAGCGTGTCGTTGCCGGCATCGCCCGACAGCCGGTCGTCGCCCGATCCGCCCGACAGCAGGTCGTTGCCACGCCCGCCCCACAGCACATCGTTGCCGGCATCGCCGTTCAGGATGTCGGCGCCGTCCTGGCCGTAAAGGGTATCGTTCCCGGTATTGCCATTCAGCGTGTCATTGCCGGTGCCGCCGTCGAGGGTATCGTTCCCCGTGCCGCCCGAGAGCCAGTCATCGCCCATGTCGCCAAAGAGGATGTCGTTGCCTTCCTCGCCATAGAGGCTGTCGGCGCCGTCGCCACCGTGCAGGCGATCGTTGCCGGCGCCGCCGTCAAGGAAATCGTTGCCGTCGCCGCCGTCGAGCAGGTCATCGCCGCTGCCGCCGTCGAGGGTATCGCTTCCTGCGCCGGCAAAGAGTGAATCCGCCCCCTCCCCGCCATAGAGGCGGTCGTTGCCGGCCTGGCCGAACAGGGTGTCGTTGCCGGTGCCGCCCACCAGTTTGTCATTGTCCAGGCCGCCGAAGATCACGTCATCGCCCGCGCCGCCGAACAGATCGTCCTTGCCGGCGCCGCCGGTGATCCAATCGGCCCCCGCACCGCCGTTGAGCGCGTCGTTCCCCCTGCCTCCGATCAGGATGATCCCGGTGCCGGTGCCCGCGACCGGGCCGGTCGCCGGCAGGAACTGCGCCGCGCCGTCGGCGCCGCGGTCCACCATGGCGCCGGTGACGCGCACGGAAATCCCGCCGAATCCAAGGCTCGTCACCCCGCTGGCGGAAATGGCGGCGCTGGCGGCAATGTCCTGGCCCGCGACCATCAGCCCGCTCAGGACCGGCTGCCCCACAAGGCCGCCGGCGGGGGTGACGTTCCACAGGGTCAGCGGCCCCGCGCTGTCGGCGGTGGCCACGGATCCGTCTGCCGCGCGCAGTTGCAGCACCATGGGCGAACCGGCGGGCATGAGTTGCCCGAGTGTGCCCGGCGCCCCCACGAACGCGATCCGCCCGCCGGGCGGCACGTCAAGGCCGAAGTCGTGGCCGGACCTGATGCCGGTCGCCTTTCCGTTGGTGGACAGGAACCGGACCGCGGCAATCGTGCCGTCAGGGCCTATGGCAAGAACGCCGATGGTCGCCGGCGCATTCGTTCCCGGCGCGAAGGCCAGCGACAGCCGGGGAGGGGATGCGACAGGTTTCATGACACACTCCAATTGGGGTTGCACATCGCTGAAGGATCACCAGCCGATGCCGCACAGGGTTGGCGGCTGCGGGGTGCCGGGCCGGAACAGCCGCACCACGTCGACCACTGGTTGCATCAGCGGTGCGACCAGCTTTCGATAGATTTCATTCGCATGAGTGACGATCACCGCCTCGGCGCGGTCGATCGCGGATTCGGCATCGGCGACCATCGTCGCCCCAAGCGCCGCGATCCGCGATCCGCGTGCCACCGGCCCGTCGGGGGTGATCGCGCTGTCGTGGGCCGTGACCTCGATCCCTTCGGCCCGCAGCGCGGCGATCACGTCGAGCGCCGGGCTTTCGCGCAGGTCGTCGGTGCCGGGCTTGAACGCCAGGCCAAGCACCGCCACCCGCCGCGCGCCGGTCGCGCGCACCATTTCGACCGCCGCCTCGACCTGGGTGCGGTTCGAGACGGCCAGCGATTCGATGAGCGGCAGGCGCACGCCCAACTGGCCGGCGATATGGGTGACGGCGCGCACCTCCTTGGGCAGGCACGATCCGCCATAGGCAAAGCCCGGCTTGAGATAATAGGGCGAGATGTTCAGTTTCGTGTCCTGCACGAAGATGTCCATGACCTCGTGGCTGTCCACCTCGAGCGGCTTGCACAGGCGGCCGATCTCGTTGGCAAAGGCGACCTTGGTCGCGTGCCAGACGTTATCGACGTATTTCACCATCTCGGCCACCTCGATCGAAGTGTGGATGATCGCGGGATCGACCGGCTCGAGGATGCGCGCCAGCGTCGCCGCCGCCCGCCCGTCCGAGGCGCCGATCACCGTCTTGGCCGGGGCGTGGAAATCCTCGACCGCCACGCCTTCACGCAGGAATTCGGGGTTGAAGCAGACGCCGAAATCGCGGCCCGCCTTCTTGCCCGAGGCCGCCTCGAGTTCGGGGACCATGAGGCCAAGGGTGGTGCCCGGCGGGATCGAGCAGCGCATGACAACCACATGGTAGTCGTTCTTCATCGCCAGCGCCATGCCGATCTCGCGCGCGGCGGCGGTGATGTAGCGGGTATCGCAGCCGCCGTCCGGCGCCGTGGGCGTCCCAACCGAGACAAAGGTCACATCGGTCGCAAGGACCGCCGCCACCGTATCCGTCGTCGCGGTGATCAGCCCGCCCGCGACCCCGTCCTGAAGCAGATCGTCCAGGCCCGCCTCGTGCAGGGGGGCGCGGCCCGTCGCGATCGAGTCGACCCGGCCGGGGTCGATATCGACCCCCACGACCCGATGACCCAACCCGGCCAGGCACCCTGTCGAGACCGCCCCGACATAGCCCAGCCCGATGACCGAAACCGAAGCCCGCGTATCGACAAGGTGAACGGGGATGGCCTGGTCCGAGATGGCACTGAGAAACATCTGATTACCCGAAACGCTTGCCGGCTGTGCCGGACTGGTTGACATCGGGTTTACCAATCACCGCGGATCACGGCGGGATTCCGGCGTGGCCGGGGAATTTTCACATCTCGTTCACGATGTTTGGGGCGGCAACCGGGAAAAAGGTGGCATTACCGCCAGAATCCGCCGCCGGACAACGAAAAAGGGGGCAGAATCCTGCCCCCTGTCCCGATCCTGTCCGCCGGTCCGCGCGTCAGCCGAAGTAGCGCACCCGCACCGCGTCGATGGCGACGGCGATGAAGATCATGACGCCGCCGATCATGCCCACATAGAAGGACGGCACGTTGATGATCGCCAGTCCCACCTGGATCACGGTCAGCAGCAGCACGCCGCCCAGCACGCCCCAGGTATTGCCACGCCCGCCAAAGACCGACACCCCGCCGATGATCGGCGCGGCGATGGCGTAGAGAAGATAGCTCGACCCCTGGTTCGAGGTGATCGCCATCTGCCAGGACGCCAGCAGGAACCCGGCCAGCGCGGCCAGAAAGCCCGAGATCGTGTAGGTGACGATCTTCACCCGCTCGACCCGGATCCCGGCCGAGGCCGAAGCCACCGCATTGCCGCCCACCGCATAGATCGACCGGCCAAGGATGGTGCGGCGCAGGACGACGCCCATCACCACCAGCGTGGCCAGAAAGACCACCGGCATGACCGGCCAGCCGCCGATCGTCGCCTGCCCGATCCAGATATAGCCATCGGCCAGATTGGTCAGGGTCTTGCCCTGGGTCAGGGCCAGCAGCGCGCCCTGAAGGATGATCATCATCGACAGCGTCTCGATCAGCGACACCATCTTGAGGCGGGTGATGCAGAGCCCGTTGAAGAACCCGATCAGGGTTCCGACTGCCAGCCCCACAAGCATGGCAATGAACCACGGCAGGCCGAGATCGGAATAGGCCAGTGCCCCCACCGCCGCCGAAAAGCCGGCATTCGCGGGGATCGACAGGTCGATTTCCGCCACCAGCAGCGGCAGCGCCACCGCGATGCCCAGCATCCCCAGCACGGTCGCCTGCACCATGACGTTCTGGAGGTTGAAGACCGTGAGGAAGAAATCGTTGAACGTGCCGAAGATCACCACGAGGGCGATCAGCCAGATCCACACGACATTGTGCAGGATCCAGCCCAGAAGGGCGTTGCGGCGTTCTTCCGTCGCGGCGGCGGGGGTTGCGGTGGTCATGGCCGGTGTCCTGTCCTTCTGTCCTGGTCACGCCTGCGCAATGCTGCGCAGCCGCTCGAGGGTGATGTCCTCGCCCGTCAAGGTTTCGCGGATGCTGCCGTGGTCGAAGATACAGACCCGGTCCACCGCGCGCACCAGTTCGTCGGTATCGGTCGAGACGATGATGACCGAAACCCCGTCCCTGGTCAGTTCGTCGATGATGCGCAGCACATCCTGCTTCACGCCCACGT
Source organism: Rubellimicrobium sp. (assembly GCA_020852925.1). GTDB lineage: Bacteria > Pseudomonadota > Alphaproteobacteria > Rhodobacterales > Rhodobacteraceae > JADYZU01. Next base: position 80,587 of record JADYZU010000028.1, read on the forward strand.
CGATGCCCCGCGTCGGTTCGTCCACGATGAGAAGGCGCGGTTCGGTCGCAAGGACGCGGCCCAGGCAGACCTTCTGCTGGTTGCCGCCGCTCAGCGTATCGACGGCATATTCGGGGCCGGGGGCCTTGACCTCCATCGCGCGGAAATAGCGGGCGACGACCGCGCTTTCGGCCTTGCGGTCGATGAAGCCGAAACTGGCCCGCGCCGACAGCGACGACAGCGCGATATTGGCGCCGATCGGCATCTGGCCGACCGATCCCTCGCGCCGCCGGTCGTCGGACAGAAAGGCGATGCCCCGGTCAAGCGCCGCGCGCGGATGTGCAGGCAGCGGGCCGGTGCGTCCCGACAGGGTGATGGTGCCCGAGGCCGGCAGAAGGCCGAAGATCGCCCGGGCAAGTTCCTTGGCCCCGGCGCCGGGCAGGCCGGTAAAGCCCACCACCTCGCCCGGGGCGATGTCGAACGCGGGCACCGACAGGTTGCGCCCCCGGATGTCGCGCAAGGACACCGCCGGCGCCGCGCCGCCGTGGTCGCGCCGCTCTCGCTGGAACAGGGTGAGGCCGCGCCCCAGGACCATCTCGCTCAGCCCGGCCGAGGTGATGGCGCCCACATCATCGGAACTGCCGGCCAGACTGCCGTCGCGCAGCACCGTGACGGCATCGCAGATCTCGAGAATCTCGTCGTTGTAATGCGAGATGAAGATGAAGGTCACACCCTCGGCCCGCAGCCGGCGCATGAAGTCGAACAGAACCCGCCGGTCGGCCACGGTCAGCGCCGCGGTCGGTTCGTCCAGGATGATGACCTTGCCGCCTGAAAACATCGCCCGCAGGATGTTCAGCTTGCGCCGCGCCACCGCGTCGAGCCTGCCCGCAACGGCATCGGGCGCGATCCCCGATCCGTCAAGCATCCGCGCCGCGTCGGCCTGCAGCTTCTTCCAGTCGACAAAGCCGCCGCGCGACGGCCAGATGCCCAGCATCAGGTTCTCGGCCGCGGTCATGTTGTCGATGATCATCGGCTCTTGCGTCACGAGAAAGACCCCGGCCTCCTCCATCGACTTCACGTCGGACTGGACAAGGGGGCGGCCCTCCATGACGATGCGCCCCGAAGTCGGCGCGCGCTGGCCCGAGATGATGTTGACCAGCGTCGACTTGCCCGCGCCATTCTCGCCCAGAAGGCCGTGGATCGTGCCGCGCCGGATGCGGAACGACACGCCGCGCAGCGCCGTCACCGGACCGAAGGTGCGGGTGACGTTCTCGATCGACAGGATCGTGTCCGGGTCGTCCGGCGAAAGGGCGGCCTGTGCCGGTTGATGTGCGGTCATGGCGCCTTCTCCCGACCTTGACGAAAAGGGCCGGAGCGGCGGCTGCCGCTCCGGTCGGGCCTCATGCGGTGCGGATCAGGCGTAGGGAATGCCCCAGACCCCCTCGGCGACCGCGCCCCAATGCCGCTCGTCAGCGGCGTTTTCGCCGTTGATCACGAACGCGGGGATGATGAGGGTCGGTCCGGTCGTCCCGTCGACGATCTCGCCGCGCTCCCAGAAATACTTGGTGTTCTCGTAGGTGCCAAGCGGAACCGCCTCGCCGTTGAGCGCGTGCTTGAGGATCAGTTCGACCGCGATCTCGCCATAGGCGATCGGATCCTGCGACACGCAGGCATCCATGTAGCCCTCACGGATCCAGTTCAGGGCCACCGGCTCGCCGTCGATGTTGACAAAGATGACGTGGCCTTCCTCGCCGACCTTCTTCCAGCGGTCGCGCTGCTGAAGGGCGGTCACGATCCCGCGCGAGGGCGAATCGGACGGGGCGTGCACAGCGTCGAGATCGGGGAATTCCGACAGCGTCGACAGCGTGACCGACAGCATCTGCTCGAGCTGGCCTTCGGTCGGACGGGCGAGGTAGTTGATGTCGGGATACTGGGCAAAGACCGAATCCATGCCCTCCTTGCGCAGCCGCCAGGCGACCGACTGAAGCGCGCCATAGCAGTTGAGGACGGTGCCCTTCGGGCTGCCGTATTTCGCGATCAGGCGGTTGACGATCTCGTTCGCGGCCATGACGCCGCCCTCGAAATTGTCAAAGCTCACGGTGATCGCCACGTCACCGCCATCGGCCGGGGTGTCGATGATGCCGACAGGGATGCCCTGCTGGTTGTAGCGGCGGATCGCCGAGACGATGGCCTGGCTGTCGATCGGGTCGGAGATGAGGGCCGACGGCTGCGACAGCATCAGGCTCTGCCATTGCTCGAGCTGGCGGGTGTTGTCGAAGTTGGCGTTGGTCGCCTGGAACTCGCCGCCGGCGGCCTCGACCGCGCGCTTCACCGCCTCTTCCTGGATCACGAAGAAGTAGTAGTCGAGGCTCTTGTTCGAATAGGGAATCGACAGCCGGTCCTGCGCGAACGCGCCGGTCCCCACCATCGCGCCCAGGCCGAGCGCAGTGCCGCCGGCCATGACCTGGCGCCGGTTCACCCCAGTCTGTCTCGTCATCGTGTCCTCCCTGATGCAGAGTGTGAAGCTAGTAATGCTAGCTAGTCCTGATTCTGTCAAGAGAGATCACGGTGACCCCGCCACATATTTGACTGGATGATCCGGCAGGCGCCCGGGAAAATAGGGAGTATCGCCGGAAATTCCGGCGATACGTCGGTATTGCTACCTGTTTTTGCCAGATTGTCGATTGACCCGGCAATCTGGTGCGCAAAGTATTACTACGTCAACGCAGGCTGACGTAGGACGATCCGTCAAAACAGCCCACGACCATTCCCATCGCCTCGCGGGTGAAAAGCCCGTTCTCGACCACGCCGGGAATGCGGTTCAGTTCGGTTTCCAGAGGCGCGGGATCCGCGATCACCGGGCCGCAATGGGCGTCGAGGATGAAATTGCCGCTGTCGGTGACGACCGGCTGCCCCTCGCGCTGGCGCCGTTCGATGCGCGCGCCGGCAATGCCGTGTTCGGCCAGAACGCGGGCGATCTGGCGGTCGGTCTGTTTCCAGCCGAACTGCACCACCTCGATCGGCAGGGGAAAGCGGCCCAGCGTCTCGACGATCTTGGATTCGTCGCAGATGCAGATCATCTGTCGCGACGCATGGGCGACGATCTTTTCCCACAACAGGCAGGCACCGCCGCCCTTGATCATGTTGAAGCGGCGGTCGATCTCGTCGGGGCCGTCCACGGTCAGGTCGATTTCGCCGATGTCGTTCGGGTCCGTGATCTCGATCCCGACCTCGCGCGCCACGTCGATGGTGGACCGCGACGTGGTGGTGCAGGTCACCTTCAGGCCGCGGGCGACATGCTGGCCCAGTTCGCGCACGAAGAAATGCGATGTCGTGCCGGACCCGAGGCCAAGTTTCATCCCGTCCCTCACGAAATCGGCGATCACGCGGCGGCCCGCGGCCTTTTTCGCTTCGTCCTGCTGGCTCATGTCGGTCTCCTTGCGGGCGGCTGCGGGCCGCTCGGGTTTCAGATCTTGTCGGTCTGCCAGCTATCGAGGGCGGGCAACTGGTCGGGGAACTGGCTGCCGCTGTTGATGGCGATGGCCGTCACCAGCATGTTCGTCACCAGATGGTGATTGAGGCGCGACGCCAGCGGCGTCATCAGTTCGGTCCGGTCGTAGGGCAGCACCGCGATCAGCGCATCGGACACCCGCGCCAGCGGGCTGTCATCGGCCGCGACCGACACCACTCGCGCGCCCCGCGCGCGCACCGCCGTCGCCACCTCGACCATCTGCTTGGTATGCCCCGATTGCGAGAAGATGAGCGCGACCTCGCCCGGCCGGGCACCTTCGGCGTGCATCCACTGGCGCTGCTTGCCCAGGAGGGCCTGGCACCGCATTCCCAGCCGCTGGAACTTGTGCTCGGCATCCAGCGCGTTCACCTCGGAGATGCCGGTGGCATGGATCCCGGTCCAGCTTGCCCCGCCCAGCAGGGCGGCGGCGGCGGCGATCTGCGCCGGGTCGAGATCCTCTTCCAGCCGCTGGATCGCGTTGAGCGAATTGCGGCAGGTCTTGCGCACCACATTGGCGATGCTGTCCTGCGGGACGATCTGTTCATAGGCAAAGGGCGCCGAGGGAACCAGGCTCTGCGCCAGATTCAGCTTGAAATCCTGATAGCCGTCAAAGCCGAACCGCCGGCAGAACCGCATGATCGTCGGATCGCTGACCGAGCAGATCTCGGACAGGCGGGCCATGCTCATGTGGATCACTTCCGAAGGCGCGGTGCCGACGTATTCCGCCACCCGGCGTTCGGCGGGATGCATTTCCTCGCGCTCGGACAGGATTCGTTGCAGAAGGCTGACGGTCATGCGGTCCTCATCCGGTTGCGGCCTGATCCGACTGTGGCATGGGCCGCAGCAGATCGGCCAGACGGGTCAGGCGCGCGGCGGCCGGCACCTCGACGCGCGGGCCGCCGCCCCAGGGCACGACGTGGAACGGCACGCCGGCCGCGGCGGCGGTGCGGCGGTCCACCTCGGTATCCCCGACATAGGCCCAGCCCTCAGGCCCAAGGCCCATCCGCTGCGCGACCGCCAGAAGATGCCCGGGATCGGGCTTGTGCGCGGGGACGGCATCGGCGCCGGCATAGGCCGCGAACAGCGGCGCAAGGCCGAGTTGCGCCAGAACGCGCGCGGTGATCGCATCGTTCTTGTTGGTGCAGATGCCCATGCGCACCCCGGCGCGCGCCAGTTCGGCCAGGTCCTCGCGCACATGCGGATAGAACCGGGTCAGCGCGGCGGGGTTCTCCATGTAGGCGGCGCGGTAACCCTCGTAGGCCCGGCCCAGCGCGGCCTCGTCATGCGCGATGCCCAGATCCGCCAGCATGTCGAGGATCAGGCGGCGCGGGCCGTTGCCGGTGAAACGTTCGACATAGTCCGGCGACAGTTGCGGCCAACCGTTCAGCGCAAAGCCCGCGTTGATCGCCGCGGCGATGTCCGGCGCGCTGTCGATGAGCGTGCCGTCAAGATCGAAGATCAGCGCCGGATAGGCTGGCATCGGGCAGGCTCCTGCGGGGGGGTCAATGGTCAAGAAGCGGATCGCCAAGCGCGGCAAAGGCCCCGCTCAGGACCGGATAGAGGCCCCGGTGAATGGCGGTGGCGCGGGCATGGGCCGGGGCGGTGGCCGGATCCGGGCGTTCGCGGGTCAGGTCGCGGCAGGTGGCCGCGGCGGCGACGGCATCGGCCCAGACACCGACGGCCAGCCCGGCCACCAGCGCGGCGCCAAAGGCCGCGCCTTCGGCCGCGCCCTCGGTCGTCACCACGTCACAGCCAAAGACATCCGCCTGAATCTGCCGCCAGAGCGGCGATTTCGCCCCCCCGCCCGATGCCTTGATGATCCGCCCCTCGATCCCCATCGGCAGCATGAGCGCGTGCATGTCGGCGAATGCGTGGACCACGCCCTCCATCACGGCGCGGGTGATGTCGCCACGGCCATGGCGTGCGGTCAGGCCGACGAAGGCGCCGCGTGCCGCCGGATCGGGATGCGGGCAGCGTTCGCCGTTCAGATAGGGCAGGAACAGCAGCCCGCGCGCGCCGGCGGGAGAGGCGGCGGCCTCGGCGGTCAGGGTGTCGAACGGGATGCCGGGGCCGAACGTGTCACGATACCAGCCCATCGCGCCGCCGGCATTGAGCGAGACGCCCATGCAATGCCACTTGTCGGCGGCGACGTTGCAGAACCCCTGCAGGCGGCCGTCGGGGTTGTCCTGCGGCGCATCCAGCGCGGCGGCAAGGATGCCGGCGGTGCCGATGGTGGTCTGCAGTTCGCCCGGCGCGATCACGCCCGATCCGATGGTCTGGATCACGCTGTCGCCGCCGCCACCCGCCACCGGGATGCCCTCGGGCAGGCCGAACAGTTGCGCCCCCGCGCGTGACACGCGGCCGGTGATCTCTTTCGACTCGGGCGCCGGCGGCAGGATGGCCGGGTCGATGCCCAGCGTCTCGATCAGGCCGGTGGCCCAGGTGCGGGCGCGCACGTCGAACAGCCCGGTGCCCGAGGCATCCGAGACCTCGCTTGCCACTTCGCCGGTCAGGCGCAGGCGCAGGTAGTCCTTGGGGTTCAGCGCCAGCGTCATGCGCGCGAACAGTTCCGGTTCCCGAGTGCGCATCCACAGGATCTTGCCCCCGGTATAGCCGGGCAGCATGCGGTTGTTGGTCGCGGCCAGCAGACCCGGCAGGCCCCCGGCCGCTTCGGTCACGGCGGCGCATTCGGCCCCGGTGCGCTGATCGTTCCACAGGATCGCCGGGCGCAGCACCCGATGCCCGGCATCGAGCGCGACCAGCCCGTGCATCTGCCCGGTCAGGCCGATGCAGAGGATTTCAACCCCGGGCGCGGCCGCCATGACCCCGGCCACGGCCCTGCGGGCGCCCTGGATCCACAGATCGGGATCCTGTTCGGCCCAGCCCGGATGCGGCTGCGACAGCGGATAGGAGGCGGTATCGGCGGCGATCACCGCGCCGTCCGCGCCGATCAGCAGCGCCTTGCACCCCGATGTGCCGATGTCGATGCCCAGGAGCACCTGCATGGCCTAGTTCCCCACGCCGTGATGCAGGCGGACATGCTTGAAGTTGAAATATTCGAGCAACCCCTCGCGGCCGTGCTCATAGCCCACGCCGCTTTGCTTGCGCCCACCGTAAGGGGCGTTCATGATGCCGGCATCGACGTTGTTGATGGCGACATTCCCGTAATCAAGGCCCTGCGACAGCACCTGAATCTCGGTCAGGTCGCGCGCATAGACGTAAGAGGCAAGGCCATAGGGCGTGTCATTCGCCCGCTCGATCGCCTGTTCCAGCGTGTCGAACGGGGCCACGCCGACCAGCGGACCAAAGGTTTCTTCGGTCATCACCAGCATCTCGTGGGTGCAGTCGGCAACCACGGTCGGACGGAAGAAATGGCCGCCGACATAGCCCTCGCCCTGCGGCGCCGCGCCGCCCGCGATCAGCCGCGCCCCCCGCGCCAGCGCATCGGCCAGATGGTCGCGCGTCTTGGCCAGCGGCTCGGCCGAGGCCATGGCGCCCAGATCGGCGGCCGGATCGGTCAGGCCGTTGCCCACGGTCAGCGCATCGGCGGCCTTGCCCAGCGCGGCCAGGAATTCCTCATAGATCGGGCGTGCCACATAGATGCGGTTGATGGCGATGCAGATCTGGCCGCAGTTGCGGAAACTGCGCCGCGCCGCGCCCTTTACCGCCGCGGCGATATCGGCGCTGGCCGTGACGATCATCGGACAGTTGCCGCCCAGTTGCAGCGTCATCCGTTTCACCTGCGGACAGGTTTGCTGGATGTGCAGGCCGACCGCACTCGACCCGGTGAAGGCGATCTTGTCCACGCCGGAATGTTCGACCAGCGCCTGCCCGACCTGCGACCCCTTGCCGGTCAGCACGTTCACCACCCCGGCCGGAATGCCGGCCTGCGCGCATTTGTCGGCGATGGCCAGCGCGGTGAAAGGGGTGATCTCGGCCGGCTTGATGATGATCGCGCAGCCTGCGGCAAGACTGGCGCAGAGCTTCCAGCCGACCAGTTCCGCCGGATAGTTCCAGGGCGTGATCGCGGCCACGACGCCGATCGCCTCGCGCACGACAAGGCTCTGGAACCCGGGCTGGTCGTTCGGGACGATCTCGCCATGCACGCGGGTCGCCTCTTCGGCGTAGAAATGGCAGGCCTCGGCCAGTTTCAGGATCTCGCCCCGGGCCTCGTTCACGGGCTTGCCCTGTTCGGCGGTCATGATCCGCGCCATGCCATCGGCATCGGCCGCGATCAGGTCGCCCAGGCGGTGCAGCGCATTGGCGCGCGTGCGCGGCAGTTCGCGCGACCACAGGCGAAAGCCGCGGCGCGCGGCGGCAACGGTGTCGTCGATTTCCTGCGGTGCAGCGGCGGCGATCCGGCCGATGGTCTCTCCGGTGGCGGGGTTTTCGACCGGCAGGCGGATGCCGACCCCCGGGCGAAAGCTGCCGTCGATGAAAAGCTGTCCGTCAAGGCGGGCAAGGGATGCGGCAAGAGCGGCGTCGGTCATTTGATTCCTGGTCCCCCGGGCGCTACGAACAGACGTGGATTGCGGGCATCATATAGCACTACTAGCTGAACGCAAGGTGTTTCTTTGCGGGGCGGAAAGGCCGCTGATTTCGACTTCTGGCGCATATCTGTTGTTTTACAATGCATTATGCGGATTTTCAGCAAGATTGCCCAGGCTTCGCCGTCTGTCAATCGGATCTTGCTCGCCACCCGAAAACATGCAAATATAGTTTTGCTATACATCGAGAGGAGTCGCCATGCTGCCCACATCCATCGCAGACGCCAGGCTGGTCGGGCGGGCCTGGTTGCCCGGAAAGGGGCCGTCGGTGGTCATCCTGCGCGGCGGCCGATTGCTTGATGTGACGGAAACGGTCGTCTCCATGGCCGATTTCCTGGACAACGATCCGGCCGGCCGGTTCGACACGCTAACCGGGCCGGACATCGGCGCACCCGGCGACCTGATCCTTGATCCGGCGCAGATGGGCTATGACGCGGACCGGCCCTGCCTGCTTGCGCCTTGCGACTTTCAGGCGCTCAAGGCCTGCGGCGTGACCTTCGCGCGCTCGATGGTCGAGCGGGTGATCGACGAACGCACCTCGGGCAATCCGGCCCGCGCCGACGAATTGCGCAGCCGCATCGGCGCGCTGATCGGTGACAGCCTCGCCAATATCGAGGCCGGATCCGAAAAGGCCGCCGGCGTGAAGGCCGCGCTCATCGCCGAGGGGCTCTGGTCGCAATATCTCGAGGTGGGCATCGGCCCCGATGCCGAGGTTTTCACCAAATCGCAGCCGATGGCGGCGGTGGGCACCGGGGCGCAGGTGGGCATCAACCGCATCTCGGCCTGGAACAACCCCGAGCCCGAAGTGGTGCTGGCCGTCGATTCCGCCGGCAACATCCGCGGCGCCACGCTGGGCAACGACGTGAACCTGCGCGATGTCGAAGGGCGTTCGGCGCTGCTTCTGGGCAAGGCCAAGGACAACAACGCCTCCTGCGCCATCGGCCCGTTCATCCGGCTGTTCGACGACCGCTTTACCCTGGCCGATATCGAACAGGCCGAACTGACCATGACGGTGACCGGGGCGGACGGGTTCACGATGACCGGCCGCTCCAACATGGCGCAGATCAGCCGCAAGCCCGCGGAACTGGTGGCGCAGACGATGAACGCCTCGCACCAGTACCCCGACGGGTTCATGCTGTTTCTGGGCACGATGTTCGCGCCGACGCAGGACCGGGGCGACAAGGGATCGGGATTCACCCACAAGCCGGGCGACGTGGTCGAGATTTCCACCCCGCTTCTTGGCACGCTGTCCAACACCGTGGTACATGCCGATGCCGCACGGCCCTGGACCTTTGGCACCCGCGCGCTGATGCGCAATCTGGCCGGACGGGGGCTTTTGTGAGCGCGCGCAGGCTGGTTGTCACCGATCAGGCGTTCGGCAACACCCGCCACGAACAGGCGGTTGCGGCGGCGGCGGGCGCGACCTTTGCCGAACACCACTGCACCGGCGAGGACGAGACCCTTGCCGCCGTCGCCGGGGCCCATGCGGTGCTGAACAACTTCGCTCCGATGACCCGGCGGGTGATGGCCGCGATGGCACCGGGGGCGGTGGTGGTGCGCTATGGTGTCGGGGTCGACAATGTCGATCTGGCCGCCGCGCGCGATCTGGGGGTGCGGGTCTGCAACGTGCCCGATTACGGCATCGACGAAGTGGCCGACCACGCCGCCGCCTTTTCGCTGGCGCTGTCACGCCGCCTGCTGCGGTTCGATCACGGCATCCGCGCCGGCGAGTGGAAGATCACTGCCATGGTCGACGGGCTGCGATCGCTGCGCGATACCACGGTCGGCCTGATCGGCATGGGCCGCATCGCCCGCGCCTATGCCGCGCGCATGGCCGTGTTCGGCTGCCGCATCACCGGCCACGATCCCTATGTGTCCGATGCCGACGCAAGCGCCGCCGGGATCACGCCGCTGCCGCTGGAGCAGGTGATCGCGGGCGCCAACATCCTGTCGCTGCACCTGCCGCTGACGCCGCAGACACGGCACATGATCGGCGCGGCTGAAATCGCCCGCCTGCCGCGGGGCGCCATCGTCATCAACTGCTCGCGCGGCGGGCTGATCGACGAAACCGCGCTGGCCGCCGCGCTGCAGGCGGGGCAGGTTTCGGGCGCGGGGCTGGATGTGTTCGAATCCGAACCGCTGCCGGCCGCATCGCCGCTGCGCGGCTGCGCCGATGTGCTGCTGTCGCCGCATGCCGCGTTCTATTCCGGGGCTTCGGTCGACCGGCTGCAACGCCTTGCCGCGGAAGAGGCGCTGCGCGGCCTGCGGGGCGAACCCTTGCGCTGCGCGCTGACATGACGGGGATGGCGATGGATTACCGGGCAAAGCAGGATCTGACCGGGCGACTGGCCCTTGTCACCGGGGCGGGTCAGGGGATCGGCGCGGCGATCGCGCAGGCTCTGGCCGCAACCGGGGCCGAGGTGGTCTGCACCGACATCCTGCCCGACCGGGCCGAGGAAACCGCCGCCTGCCTGCGCGATGCCGGAGGGCGGGCGCAGGCCCGGGCGCTGGATGTCACCGACAGCGCCGGCATCGACGCGCTCGCCGCCGAACTGCCGCCGCTGGATGTGCTGGTGTGCAACGCCGGCATCGTCACCAACACCCCGGCCGAGGACATGACCGACGACGAATGGGACCGCGTGATCGCGGTGAACCTGTCGGGCGTGTTCCGCACCTGCCGCGGCTTCGGGCGGCGCATGGTGGCGGCGGGACGCGGGTCCGTCGTCAACATCGGGTCGATGTCGGGGCAGATCGTCAACGTGCCGCAGCCGCAATGCCATTACAACGCCTCCAAGGCCGGGGTGCATCACCTGACGAAGTCGCTGGCCGTCGAATGGGCCACGCGCGGGGTGCGGGTGAACGCGGTGGCGCCGACCTATATCGAGACGCCGCTGCTGATCGCGCTGAAGGATCAGCCGGGACTGGTGTCGCGCTGGCTCGACATGACGCCGATGGGGCGGATGGGCCAGCCGCATGAAATCGCCTCGGTGGTGCAGTTCCTCGCCTCTGACGCATCCAGCCTGCTGACCGGCGCCATCATCGCGGCCGACGCCGGCTATACCAGCATCTAGGGGGGATCGCGGAATGGCACAGGCCCTTGTCCTGGAACGGCAGCGCGTGCTGTCGCTGCGCGAGATCGACCTGCCCTGGCGGATGGGGCCGGGCATGGTGCGCATCCGCATGGATGTGGTCGGCATCTGCGGCAGCGATGTGCATTACTACCGCCACGGCCGCATCGGCCCCTTTGTCGTGGACCGGCCGATGGTGCTGGGCCACGAAGGCGCCGGCACCGTTGTGGAATGCGGCCCGGGGGTCAGCCACCTGCGCCCCGGGGACCGGGTCTGCATCGAACCGGGCGTGCCGGATTTCTCCAGCGCCGAATCGCGCCTTGGCCTCTATAACCTTGACCCCTCGCTCACCTTCTGGGCCACCCCGCCCGAGCATGGCTGCCTGACGCCCGAGGTGATTCACCCCGCGGCCCTGGTCTGGCCGCTGCCCGAAGGTGTGTCGCAGGCCGAAGGCGCCATGGTCGAGCCGCTGGCCGTGGGGATGCAGGCGGTGACCAGGGCCCGGGTGAGGGCGGGCGATGTCGCGGTCGTGCTGGGATCGGGGCCGATCGGCATCGTCACGGCGCTTTGTGCGCTGGCGGCGGGCTGTGTGCGGGTGCTGATCGTTGACCCGGCGCAGGAAAAGACGCGGATCGCCGCGCAATATGACGGCATCACCGCGCTGGAACCCGGCGACAGCGGCCTTGCGCCGCAGGTTCTGGCCGCGACCGGCGGGCGCGGGGCGGATCTGGTGTTCGAATGTTCGGGCGCGGCGGCGGCCTATGCGGGCGTCGCGGGCCTGCTGCGCGCGGGCGGGCAACTTGTCTGCATCGGCATGCCGGTGGCCGAAGTGCCGGTGGATCTGGTGGCGCTGATCGTCCGGGAAATCCGCGTCGTCACCTCGTTCCGCTATGCCAATGTCTATGACCGCGCGATTGCGCTGATGGCCGGCGGGCGGATCGACGTGAAACCGCTGATCAGTGCCACCTATCCCTTTGCCCGCGCCATCGAGGCGTTCGAACGCGCCGATGCCGCGCGGCCCGATGACGTGAAGCTCCAGATTGCCTTCGGGGGGTGAAACGCGCGCGCCCGGTGTGACCGGGCGCGCGGGATTTCCGGCCGGTCAGGCCCGCACGCGGCGGTCGTAGTCCGTGGCGATCTCACGCGCGAGGGCGCCCACCTCGAAATTGAAATCGCCGATCTGGCCCACGGGCGTCACCTCGGCCGCGGTGCCGGTCAGCCAGCACTGCTCGAACCCCTCGAGTTCCTCCGGCATGATGTGGCGTTCGTGCACGGTGATGCCCTTTTCCTTCAGCATCTCGAGCACGGTCTGCCGGGTGATGCCGTTGAGGAAGCAGTCCGGCAGCGGCGTGTGCACTTCGCCGTCCTTCACGAAGAAGATGTTGGCCCCGGTCGCCTCGGCCACATAGCCGCGATAGTCGAGCATCATCGCATCCGAACAACCCCTGGCCTCGGCGGCGTGCTTGGACATGGTGCAGATCATGTAGAGGCCGGCGGCCTTGGCCTTGTGCGGGATCGTCGCCGGATCGGGGCGGCGCCACTGCGCGATGTCGAGTTTCGCACCCTTGAACTTGGCGTCGCCGTAGTAGTTGCCCCATTCCCAGCCGGCGATGGCCAGATGCACCGGGTTGCGCCGCGCCGAAACGCCCATGTCCTCGCCCGAACCGCGCCAGGCGATGGGGCGGACATAGGCCTCGGTCCAGCCGTTCGCCTTGAGCATGGCGTATTTCGCGGCCTCGATCTCGTCCACGGAATAGGGGATCTCGAAATCGAGCGAGCGGGCCGAGAAATGCAGCCGTTCGTTGTGCTGCTGGCTCTTGAAGATCCGGCCGTTGTAGCAGCGCTCGCCCTCGAATACCGACGACGCATAGTGAAGCGCATGCGTCAGGATATGCACCTTGGCCGACCGCCATTCCACCATCTGCCCGTCAAGCCAGATCCATCCGTCGCGATCGTCATAGGCACCGGCCATCATGTCCTCCATCCGGTCTGATTCGTTCACCGCAAGGTGCCATGGGGACACAATCTTGCGCAAAACCGCCCCTGCGGTAACAGCCGCCTCTTGGAGTGTCAACAAGGCTGACGTATTCTCGGGCGCAGGAGGTGCCCATGCCCGATGACCCAGAGTGCGACGAACGGCCGGGCCTGCACCGGTTCGGCGACGAGGAATTGCGCCGCGGGGTCGAGGCGCTGTTCTTTGCCTATCGCGCCTTCACCGCCGACCCCGACCGCATCCTTGCGGCCCGCGGGCTGGGGCGGGCCCATCACCGTGCGGTGCATTTCATCAACCGTCACCCCGGCGTGACGGTGACGGCGCTGCTCGACATCCTTGGCGTGACCAAACAGGCGCTGAACCGGGTGCTGCGCACGCTGATCGAGGACGGCCTGGTGCGCAGCACGGTCGGCACCGGCGACCGGCGCGAACGCAACCTGCACCTGACCGCCACCGGGGTCGCCCTTGAACGCGAGCTTTCCGAGGCGCAGCACGAACGGGTCGGCGCGGCCTTTGATCGGGCCGGGACGGCAGCGGTGGCGGGGTTTCGTGCGGTGCTCGAGGCGATGATGGACGACGCCGGGCGGCGCCATTTCGCCGCGCCGGGCGAAGGGCAGGATCGCGCGGCGGGCGCGGCGGGCCGGGGGCGGGCATGAACGGGGCACAGCCCGCCGGGCCGGGGGCCCATCTGCTGATCGTCGATGACGACGAACGCCTGCGCGGCCTGCTTCAGCGGTTTCTCATGCGCAACGGGTTCCTTGTCACCACGGCGCGCAATGCCGCCCATGCGCGGCGGATCCTGGCCGGGCTGGACTTTGACCTGATCGTGCTTGACGTGATGATGCCCGGGCAGGACGGCGTGACCTTCTGTTCCGAACTGCGCGCGGGGCGCGCGGTGCTGGTCCTGCTGCTGACCGCCCGGGACGAGGCCGCGGACCGCATCGCCGGGCTTGAGGCGGGGGCGGACGATTACCTGACCAAGCCGTTCGAGCCGCGCGAACTTCTGTTGCGGATCAACGCGATCCTGCGGCGGATGCCGCAGGTGGCGCCGGTGGCCGCGGCGCCCAGGATGCTGACTCTGGGCGCGCTGCGCTATGACCTCGAGCGCGCCGAACTCTGGGACGGCGCCCGGCCCGTCCGCCTGACCGCCGGCGAGGCCCAGCTCATGCGGGCGCTGGCCGCGCGTCCGGGTCAGGCGCTTGCCCGCGCCGCGCTGGTCGAGGAACTGGGGCGCGGCGGCGATCAGGTGCAGGAACGCGCCATCGACGTGCAGATCACCCGCCTGCGCCGCAAGATCGAGACCGACCCCCGCCAGCCGCGCTACCTTCAGACGGTCCGGGGCGAGGGATACATGCTGTCGCCGGACTAGACCGGCCTGCCCGCCGGGGATTTCGGCCGGAGCGGCCATGCGCTATGGGATCAGGCGCACAGGCCGGTGCCGGGCGGGTCGCCCCGCCCTTCGAAGGGGGCTATGATCCTGTGGCGCCGGGCCGGGCGGTGGCGGCGCATGTCGCGGAATTGATGGGGCGGAAATGACCGAGAGACCGATCGAAAGCCTGAGCTTTGAAGAGGCGCTGAAGGAACTGGAGACGGTGGTCGGCCGGCTCGAACGCGGCGAGGTCGCGCTCGAGGAATCGATCGCGCTCTATGAACGCGGCGCCGCCCTGCGGGCGCGGTGCGAGGCGAAACTGGCCGAAGCCGAGGAGAAGGTGGCGAAAATCACCCTTTCCGCCGATGGCCGCCCGGTCGGGACCGAACCCCTTGACGCTGGCTGAGTCGCTGACGGCCGCGCGCGCCGCGGTCGGGGACATGGTGGCGCAGCACCTGCGTGACGTCGATCTGCCGGTGGCGCAGGCGATGGCCTATGCGCTCTCGGGGGGCAAGTGCCTGCGCGGCTTTCTCGTGACCGAGGGCGCGCGCCTGCACGGGATCGCGCCTGCGGTCGCGGTCCATGCGGCGGCTGCGATCGAATGCATCCACGCCTACAGCCTGATCCATGACGACCTGCCCTGCATGGACGACGACGACCTTCGCCGCGGCCAGCCCACCGTGCACCGCAAATGGGACGAGGCCACGGCGGTTCTGGCCGGGGACGCGCTTCAGGCGCTGGCGTTCGAGCTGCTGTGCGGGGCGCAGACGCCCCATGCGCTGCGGCTTGTCGCCACACTGGCGACGGCGGCGGGGGTGCGCGGCATGGTCGGCGGACAGGCCATGGACATCGCCGCCGAAAGCGCGCCGGTGCCGCTGACGCTCGAGCAGATCACCCGGCTTCAGGCCGGCAAGACCGGTGCCCTCATCATCTGGTCCGCGATGGCCGGGCCGGTGATGGCCGGAGATGATCCGGCGCCGCTGCGGGCCTATGGGCAGGCGCTCGGGCTGGCGTTCCAGATTGCCGACGACCTTCTCGATGTCGAGGGGGACGCGGGCACCATGGGCAAGGCCGCGCGCAAGGACGCCCGGGCCGGCAAGGCGACCTTCGTCTCGCTTCTGGGCGTCGCGGGCGCGCGGGCGCGGGCGCAGGAACTGGCCGATGCCGCCACAGCGGCCCTTGCGCCCTATGGCAAAAGGGGTGAAGGACTGGCCCGGCTTGCCCGTTTCGCGGTGACAAGGAAATACTGACCCATGACCGAACGCCCCGCGACCCCGCTTCTGGACCGGATCCATGGCCCCGCCGACCTCAGGACGCTGACGGACGTCGAACTTGTGCGCCTGGCGCAGGAGGTGCGGGCCGAGACAATTTCCGCGGTGTCGGAAACCGGCGGCCATCTGGGCGCAGGGCTGGGGGTGGTGGAACTCACCGTCGCGCTGCATGCGGTGTTCGAGGCGCCGAAGGACAAGATCATCTGGGACGTGGGCCATCAGTCCTATCCGCACAAGATCCTGACCGGCCGGCGCGACCGCATCCGCACCCTGCGGCAGAAGGACGGGCTGTCGGGCTTTACCAAGCGGGCCGAATCGCCCTTTGACCCGTTCGGCGCGGGGCATTCCTCGACCTCGATCTCGGCCGCGCTGGGCTTTGTCGTCGCCCGCGATCTGGGCGGCACCTGCGAGGGCGGAATCGGCGACGCCGTGGCGGTGATCGGCGATGGCGCCATTTCCGCCGGGATGGCCTATGAGGCGCTGAACAACGCCGGACATCTGGGGCGTCGGCTGTTCGTCATCCTCAACGACAACGAAATGTCGATCGCGCCCCCGGTCGGGGCGATGTCGGCCTATCTGGCGCGGCTATACGGGCAGGGTTCGTTCCAGGATCTCAAGGCCGCGGCCAAGGGCGCGGTTTCCCTGCTGCCGCAACCGTTCCGCGATGGCGCGCGCCGGGCCAAGGACATGCTCAAGCACATGACCGTGGGCGGCACCCTGTTCGAGGAACTGGGGTTCTCCTATGTGGGGCCGATCGACGGGCACGACCTGCCGACGCTGCTTGGCGTGCTGCGCGAGGTGCGGACGCGGGCCACCGGGCCGGTCCTCATCCATGCGATCACGACAAAGGGCAAGGGCTATGCCCCAGCCGAGGGCGCGCGCGACCGTGGCCATGCCACGAACCGGTTCGACGTGGCCACCGGCGCGCAGGTCAAGGCCCCCTCGAACGCCCCGAGCTACACCAATGTCTTTGCCGATGCGCTGCTGTCGCATGCCACGCGCGATCCGCGCATCTGCGCCGTCACCGCCGCCATGCCCGACGGCACCGGCCTGTCCCGGTTCATGGAGCGTTACACCAGCCGCTGTTTCGACGTGGGCATCGCCGAGCAACACGCCGTCACCTTTTCGGCCGCCCTTGCCGCCGGGGGGATGCGGCCCTTCTGCGCGATCTACTCGACCTTCCTTCAGCGCGGCTATGACCAGATCGTGCATGACGTGGCGATCCAGCGCCTGCCGGTGCGCTTTGCCATCGACCGGGCCGGACTGGTGGGCGCGGACGGCGCCACCCATGCCGGGGCCTATGACATCGCCTTTCTGGCCAACCTGCCCGGATTCACCGTCATGGCCGCCGCGGACGAGGCCGAACTGGTGCGCATGGTGGCCACCGCCGCCGCGCATGACGAGGGGCCGATCGCCTTTCGCTTTCCGCGCGGCGAAGGGGTCGGGGTCGAGATCCCCGCCGACCCCGCGCCGCTCGAGATCGGCCGTGGCCGGGTGATGCAGGAAGGGTCGCGCGTCGCCCTGCTGTCGTTCGGCACCCGCCTGTCCGAAGTGATGCGCGCCGCCGAATCGCTTGGCCAGCGCGGGCTGAAACCCACCGTGGCCGATGCGCGCTTTGCCAAGCCGCTCGACCTCGATCTGATCCTGCGGCTGGCGCGCGGGCACGAGGCCCTCATCACCGTCGAGGAAGGCGCGGTCGGCGGATTCGGCAGCCATGTCGCCCAGGCTCTGGCCGAAGCGGGGGTGTTCGACACCGGGCTCAAGTTCCGCTCGATGGTCCTGCCGGACATCTTCATCGACCAGGCCGGCCCGGCCCAGATGTATGCCACCGCCGGCCTGAACGCCGCGGATATCGAGGCGAAGGTTCTTGCGCTGCTGGGTGTGGCGCAGGTCGGGCTGCGCGCCTAGGGCACCGATCCGTCCCGCCCTGCACCGCAACCCGGCCCAACCCGGCCCGGCGGGATCGCGCCGCAGATGCAATGACATGGGGGATGGTTGGTCGGAGTGAGAGGATTCGAACCTCCGACCCCCTGCTCCCGAAGCAGGTGCGCTACCAGGCTGCGCTACACTCCGACTGGGGGGCAGGTATCGCCCCGTCGGGGGATTTGCAAGGGGTCATTCGCGGCTCATTCGCCTTCGCTGTGGCGCTGTGCGAACCGCAGCAGAAGCGAGGTGCGCGGCGCCGAGGGGGATTCGGGACGGGCCCGGGCATGCAGCGCCGGCCGATGCGCCGAAGCATCGGTCCGCCCCTCGCGCAGCACGATGTAAAGGCCCGAGGCGATGATGACCCCGGCGCCGATCACGGTCATGCGGTCGGGGGTCTCGCTGAAGATGAACAGGCCAAAGACCGCAGCCCAGATGATCTGCGAATACTGCATCGGCGCGACGATCACCGCCTCGCCCGCGCGATAGGCGCGGATGAGGATGAGGCCCCCCGTCCAGCCCAGCACCGACATCAGCGCCAGAAGCCCCAGATGCGTGACCGGCATCGGCACATAGACGAACGGCAGCGCCACCGCCATGATCGCAAGGTTCGCGAGCATCGGATAGAGCAGCAGCACCACCGGCCGTTCGTCCTGGCTGATCTTGCGCATGACGATCGCCGAAAAGGCCCCGCTTGCCGCCGCCAGCAGCGCGGCGAAGTGGCCGGCGCTCAGCGCGGCCTGGCCGGGGCGGATGACGATGATCACCCCCACCAGCCCGGCCAGAACCGCAAGCCAGCGGCGCACCCTGACCCGTTCACCCAGAAGCGGGATCGCCAGCACCGTGACCAGGAGCGGCGTGGCAAAGACGATGGCATAGGCCTGCGCCATCGGCAGCGTGGTAAAGGCGTAGAAGCCGGAAATGCCCGAGATCACCGCCGCCGCGGTACGCACCGCCACCCAGCCCGGATGCGCGGGCATGAGGGTGCCGGGTCGCGCGTCGCCCATGATGGTGAGCACGGCCAGCGGAAACGACAGCAGCACCGAAAAGAAGATGAGCTGGACGGTCGAATAGTCGGCGCCGAGGAATTTCACCACCGCGTCATGCGTTGCATAGACGCCGAACGATACCAGGGCGAGCAGCGCGCCCTTCGCATTGGAACCCATTGCCCAGAGCCTCGCATCCGCCCTGAAACGGCGGAATTACGGTGTTCGCGTTGGAATGGGCCAATCGGACGGCCACGTCAATGGCCGCCCCGGACCGACCCCCTCGACCGGCCCCCTCAGAGGTCCGCGTCCATCGCCGCAAGGATCGCGTCGCCCATGGCCGAGGTCGAGACCGGCACCCCGCCGTCCGGCCCCATGAGATCGGCGGTGCGCAGTCCGTCGGCCAGCACCTTCTCGACCGCGCGTTCGACACGCGCCGCCTCGTCGCCAAGGTCGAAGGAGTAGCGCAGCGCCATGGCAAAGCTCAGGATGCAGGCGATCGGATTGGCCTTGCCCTGCCCGGCGATGTCGGGGGCCGAACCGTGGACAGGTTCATAGAGCGCCTTGGGCCGGCCGTTCGCCATCGGCGCGCCAAGGCTGGCCGAGGGCAGCATGCCAAGGCTTCCGGTCAGCATCGCCGCCAGATCCGACAGCAGGTCGCCGAACAGGTTGTCGGTCACGATCACGTCGAACTGCTTGGGCCAGCGCGTCAACTGCATCGCGCCCGCGTCGGCATACATGTGCGACAATTCGACATCCGGATATTCGCGGTCGTGCACCTCCTGCACCACCTGCCGCCACAGCACGCCCGACTCCATCACATTGGCCTTCTCCATCGAGCAGACCTTGCCCGCGCGCTTGCGCGCCAGTTCGAAGGCCGACCGCGCCACTCGGGCGATCTCGCCTTCGGTATAGCGCTGGGTGTTGATGCCCACCCGTTCGTTGCCTTCGGTGAAGATGCCGCGCGGTTCGCCGAAATAGACGCCCGAGGTGAGTTCGCGCACGATCATGATGTCGAGGCCGGCCACCACGTCGCGCTTCAGCGACGAAAAATCCGCCAGCGCGTCAAAGCATTGCGCGGGGCGCAGGTTGGCGTAGAGGTCCATCTCCTTGCGCAGGCGCAGCAGGCCGCGCTCGGGCTTCACGCTGAAATCGAGGCTGTCGTATCTCGGCCCGCCCACGGCCCCCAGCAGCACCGCATCCACCGCCTGCGCGCGCGCCATCGTCGCATCGGTCAAGGGCGTGCCATGCGCGTCAAAGGCACAGCCGCCGACCAGATCCTCGCTCAGGTCAAAGGCGATGCCGCGCCGGTCGCCCAGCCAGCGGATCACCTTCTTCACCTCGGCCATGACCTCGGGGCCGATGCCGTCGCCGGCAAGGATCAGGATGGACGGATTTGCCACGGCGGGACTCCCATTTCGCGCTGCTGCGGCGGGGCCTAGCCAATGCCCGACCCCCGGTCAAGAAGCTACTCCTCGCCCTGATCGGCCCGGCCGTCCTTGATTGTCGCGCGGGCGCGTTTCGCGGCCAGCCGCCGCTCGACCGAGGCGCGCGTGGGCCGGGTCGCCACCCGGCGCCTTGGCACGACCAGCGCCGCCCGGATGAGCGCGGCCAGACGTTCGCGCGCGATCTCGCGGTTCTGCGCCTGGCTGCGGGTATCCTGCACGAACAGGACGATCGCCCCTTCGGTGGTCCAGCGCGAACCGGCCAGCCGGCGCAGCCGTGCCTTCACCGCCTCGGTCAGCGCGGGCGAGCGCGCCGCCTCGAACCGCAATTCGACGGCGGAGGCGACCTTGTTCACGTTCTGCCCGCCCGGCCCCTGGGCGCGGACGAACTGTTCGACCAGTTCCCAGTCGGCAATGGCGATGTCGTCGGTGATGCGCAGCATGGTTCCTTGACCGGCTCGGGGCGGGCGCCCATCCTGCACCGGATCGTGGCCAAAGGCGAGGGCGGGACATGCGTATCGGTCAGGCGATCCTTCCCGCGCTGGCGGCGCCTGGCGTGGCCGCCTGCCTGTGGCGCGGGGACTCGGTCACGCTGCTGGGGTTCACCTGCGCGGTCCTGATCCTTGCGCTGTGCATCTGGCTGGTGGCGGGGGTCATTTCGGCGGCGGTGGCGCTGCACAACATGCGCATCGTCACCAGGGGCTCGGTCCTGCGGCTGTTCCTGAGCGGGCACCTGTGGCGCCTGATCGTGGCGCTGCCGCTGGCGCTGTGGTCGGCGGTCTGGATCGCGGTCTCGATCATCGCGGACCCGTGGCGCACCCTTGCGGGAGCGGCCCTGATCGCCGGACTTGTGCCGGGCGTCGCGCTTGCGTCGCGCGGGCTGTTCGGCAGCCATGTGATCGCCGAACAGCGCCTGCGCGTCACGCTGCCCTTTGCCATTGCCGTGGCGGGCGCGCTGGCGCTCGGGGCCTCGCTCCTGCTGCCGAATGCCCCGCCGGCCTCGCTTGCCGAAGGGGTCGCCCGTGCCGTGCGCTATACCGGGCCGAGTGCGCTTCTGGGGCAGGTGTTCGATCTATACGCAGTGTCGGCCGGGGTGACGGACCTGTGGCGCGGCACGGGCTGGCGGTCGCTGTTCCTGGGCCTCCTGATCGAGGGATCGCTGTGGTTCGGCCTGGCCTCGGCCCTTGCGCTGCTGCTGGTGCCGGTGCGCGATCTGGCGCGGGTGCTGCGGCCGGGTGGCGGCGTGGGCGTGATCGGCTGGGCGCTGGCCGGGGCGGCGCTGGCGGCGGTGGCGCTGGTGCTGTTCGAGGGCGTCGCCCGGTTCGAGGACCGGGTGCGGATCGAGGCGCGGGTGCAGGTGGATACGCTTGCCGTGCCGGGGCCGGGTGCAGGGTCGGGCGCGGTTGTCGCGCCACTTCCCGATCTCGCGCCCGAAACCGGCATGCCGCCCGCGCTGTTGCCCAGCGCGATCCGCGAACGGATCGAGCGCGAGCAGATCGGAGACCTGCTCTGCCCGCCGGGCACCGCCGAATGGATCGCCGCCGCGCGGGCGCGGGCGCAGGCCGTTGTGGCCATGCATGAAGGTGACATCACCGCCGCCGCCCAGGCCGGATTCGACCGGATGCGCGCCGGGGTGCCCGGGTTTCTTGATGCCTATTACAGCCTGACGGCCGAATACCTGCGCACTCTGAACCTGTTGACCGGCAATGCCGAGGGGCATCTTCAGGGGATTCTTGCCGAGCATCTGGACAGTGCCGCCGCCTTTGGCGCCCTTCAGGAGGCGCTGACCGGGCTGGAGACCACGCGGGCCACCCTGCTGGCGATGCAGGAGGAGGAGCGCGCGCGCCTGGCCGGATGCGACAGCGTGCTGCCGCGCGACGACGGCGAAGCCGTGATCACGCTGGTCCTGCCCGCCACCGCGCCGGGCCTGCCCCTCCCGCCCGAAGGCGCGGCGTTCGAGCGCCGTCTTGCCACCGCCGGATTCGCCGGGATCGCGGGCGGGATCGGCGGGGCGGTCATCGGCAGCGTCGGGGCCAAGCTGGTGCTGGCGCCGCTGTTCAAGACCGCGGCATCGGCGCTGGTGAAGCTGGCCGGGGGGCGGCTGGCGGCGGCGCTGGCCGGGGCCGGGACCGGGGCCCTTGCCGGGGGCGGCGCCGGCAGCGTCATTCCCGGCGCGGGCACTGCGGTGGGCGCCTTCGTCGGCGGGGCGATCGGGTTCATCGGCGCCTGGATCGGCACCGACTATCTTCTGCTGCGCCTCGACGAAGCGGTGTCGCGCGCCGATTTCGAGGCCGAGATCCTGTCTGCCATCGACGCGACCGAGGCCGAATTCATCGCCGCGCTGACCGGTGTCCGCTGAGGGACGAAAAGGGCCGCACCTTGCGATGCGACCCTTCGAAAGCTCAGGAGGTGGAATCGGTTAGACGTGTCCACCCGGAGGTTGGGAACCCGAGGGCTGCCTCAGGTGCGCGACCTCCCGGCTGTCCCGACACCTTTCTCCAATGACTTTCTCGACACTGGATCACCTCCTTTCGATGGGTTGCAGATGCGGCCACCGTGGCATGCCCGGGGTTAAAGTCAAATGAATTTCCCGCCGGCCGCCCGCATCCGGAACGCGCGCGCCACCATGAGGCGGAACGGCACCAGTGCCACCAGCGCGATCCCGAGTTTCACCCCCAGATCCGCCAGCCCGAGCGACACCCACATCGGCGCCTGCGGCCCGAATGCCAGCAGCGGGGCCCCCTCTTGGGCCCAGACCACCGCCTCGCGCGCGGCAAGGGGAAACAGCGGGGCGAGCGTGGCCGAGAACGCGGTCGAGAAGAACACCGCCGTGTCCACCACCGAACTTGCCGCCGAGGCGACAAGCGGCGCGATCCACCACGACCGCCCCCGCAGCCGGTTGAACACGAGGATGTCAAAGCTTTGCGCCGCAAGGAAGGCCGCCGCCGATCCCACGGCGATGCGCAGGCTGACCGCCGGGCCGGATTCGAGCATCACCTGCGTGCCGATCAGCGAACAGGCGATCCCGGTGGCAAAGCCGGCCAGCACCACGCGCCGCGCGGCCGCGGTGCCGTGCAGGCGGTTCACGATCTCGGTCACGAGAAAGGCGAAGGGATAGGTGAAGGCCCCCCAGGTCAGCAGCCCGTCAAGCAGCAGGAACTGCACGAGGACGTTCGACGCCACGACGATCACGGTCATGGCAAGGATGCCGGGCAGAAGGCGCATGGTTCAGGTCCGTTTTGGCAAGGTTGCGGCAACTTGGCCCGACCATGGCCGAAAAGGCCAAGGGGGGCGCGCCCGCTTACGCCCTGCCGCGGCCCGGGTCAATCCGGGATGCGGTATTCGACGATCTCGGTGCGCTGGAACCAGTTCTGGTTGTCGTCCGCCACCAGTGTGAGGCGGATGCCCTGCCCGTCGCTCCAGACCGCGATCCCCTCGAGATTGTCGTGCACGCCGACCGTGGTCTGGAGGTGTTCGCGTTCGTCCCCGCCGTTCAGGTCGAAGCTGCGCACCCGGCTGCGAAAGCCGATGCCGGCAAAGTCGCGTTCAAGCAGGTAAAGCCGCCCGTCGGGGCCGATGTCGGCGCCCACCGCCAGAAACGCCCCGCGTCGCGGGATCGTGAAGGCGATGTCCCAGGCGCCGTCGCGGAAACGGTAGACCGGAAAGGGGCGGTCGGCGCGACCGGACCGTTCGGGCAGGGTGTAGATCGCGCCATCCCGCCCGATGGCCAGCGATTCAAGCGCGGCATTGGGCTGCATCTGCGCGAAATCCGGGTGGCGGGGCAACAGCGACGGCGTGCCGTGCAGCCCGTCCTGCCGGCGCACCCGGGCATCCCCCTCGAAACTGATGTAGATGGTCCCGTCCGGGCCAAGGGCCAGTCCCTCGCTGTCGCCCTGCGACCGCGACATCGGCCGCCCGTTCCGGTCGGTGATCGCCGCCCGGTCCGTCACCTCGATCCCCGTGACCAGCCCGGCCGCATCGCGCAGGATCAGCCCCTGCACCAGCAACGCCCGGTCCGACAGGAACAGGGCCGACACGCCGTCATCCCCGATCTCGAGACCCGACAGCCCGGCGATGTCACCCCGGCCGGCGGTCCAGGTGAAACTGCCCAGCAGCACCGCATCGCCGGCCTGCACCAGGGCGGCAACAAGGGCCAGGCCGGCCGCGAGGGCGGCAGAGAGAACGGGAGGACGCATCGCTCAGTTGCTGTCGAGCACGGCCCGGCACTGTGCCGGCAGTTCGCCCATGGTCAGGGGCGCGCGCGGCGGCGGCGGCGGGGGCGCGTCGGGATCGGGCGGCGGCGGGTTGAGGATGTTGTTCACCCACTCCTGCGCCTCGGCGCACCCATCGCCCGCGGGCACCGGATCCTGCGCCACGCAGGTGGGATCGCCGGCCGGACAGGCAAGGCGGACGTGGAAATGGGTGTTGTGCCCCGAGAGCGGCCGGATCTTGCTCAGCCACGACCGGTCGCCGGTCGCATTCGCGCACATCGCCACCTTGGCGCCCGCAAAGACGAAGATCCGCTCGACTCGGGGATCCATCGCGGCCTGACGCAGGATCGCCTCGTGCTGCGGGGTCCAGTTCGCGTTGGTGAAGGCGCCGCCCTGCCGGTCCATGGCAATCGAGGAGATGCTCTCGCGCTCGTCACGGCTGAGGTTCAGGCGCGCGGGCGGCAGCATCCAGATATCGGCATCAAGCCCGACCTGATGGCTTGCGTGGCCGGTGAGGGCAGGACCGCCGCGCGGCTGGCCCAGATCGCCGATATAAAGCCCCTGCCAGCCGGGCTGCGTGGCGGCAAAACGCGACAGATCCTGAAGGAAACCGATCAGTTCCGGCGTCCCCCAGTTGCGGTTGCGCGACAGCCGCATCGCCTGCCAGGTGGCGCCGGTCTCGGGCATCTCGACCGCCCCGGCCAGGCAGCCGCGCGAATAGAAGCCGATGGCCCGCGACTCCTGCGCCGAAGGTCCGGGCACCGCCCCGAACAGGTTGCGGGCGACGCGTGTATCGCCCGCGTTCTGCGCCGACAGCCGCGCCAGCACCTGATCCGGGCTTTCGCGCGCATCCGCAGCGCGCGGCGCGGCCGCAGGCGCGCCCCCGCCCCCCCCGCAGGAGCCAAGCAGAAGGACAAGCGCAAGCGCGGCGATGGGGCGGATCATGCGGGTCTCTCTCCGTCGCGGTCGACGAAGCGTAGCAGCAAAAGCCCCAGAAGGAAAAGCACGATCACCGGCGCCACTCCCAGTCGCACCGATCCGGTCGCCGCCGTGGCCAGCGTCACCAGCGCCGGCGCAAGAAAGGCCGTGGCCTTGCCGGTCAAGGCAAAGAGGCCGAAGGCCTCGGCCGGGCGGGCGGGATCGGCGTGGCGGATCATCATGGTCCGGCTGGCGGCATAGACCGAACCGCCGGCCCCGCCGATGGCCGCGCCGCACAGGTAGAAGACGAGATCGGGAATGACCGATCCCTCGGCCAGCGGCAGGCCGAAGATCTGGTCGCGTGACATGCCGACGACCACCGCACTCACCACGATCAGCGCCCAGACCGAGGCCACGATCACCGGCTTTGGCCCGAATTTCGCGTCATGAAGGCCGCCGATCCAGGTCACGACCGCCGCCGTGATGGCGCCGACGATCCCGAAGATGCCGATCTGGATGATCGACCAGCCCAGCACAAGCGCGGCATAGACCCCGCCGATGGCATAGATGCCGTTCAGCGCATCGCGGTAGAGCATCGACGACACGAGGAACGCCCCGAGCGACCGGCGCTGCCGCAGCGAGGCGATGGTGGCCCACAACTCGTGCACCACGCGCCCGATGGTCGGCGGAACGTCCGCGCGGGCGGCCGGTTCGCGCACCCAGAGGAAGAAGGGGATCATGAACACCGCACACCAGATCGCGGTAAAGGGCCCCACCGCGCGCGTTCCCTCGCGCAGCGCCGGGTCGAGGCCAAAGGCCGGTGCCTGCCCCAGAAGCGTCACCCCCGCGCTGTTCTCGGCCAGAAGCAGCAGCATCAGCGCCAGCGCGACGACGCCCCCCCAATAGCCGAACGCCGCCCCCGACCCCGAGATGCGCCCGACCGTGCGCTCGTCGCCAAGCGAGGGCAGGATCGCGTTCGAGACATTGATCCCCCCCTCGGCCGCGAAGAACCCGACCGAAAAGAGGACCAGCACAAGATAAAGCCCGGTCCCGTCCGGCAGCAGGAACCACATCGACCAGGCGGCAAGGATGTAGATGGCGCCGAAGGCGGCGATCCACGGGATCTTGCGCCCCGAGGCATCGGCCCAGGCGCCGATGAAGGGCGCGGTGACGGCGATGACAAGGCCCGTGACGGTCTGGCCCAGGGTCCACAGGCTCTGGGCCCGGGCGTCGGCCAGATCAGGCGCCATCCCGCCTTGCATGAAATGCCCGGACGCGACCGCGGCGAAATAGGGACCGAACACGAAGGTCAGCCCGAGGGTGAAATAGGGTTGCTGCGCCCAGTCGAAGAACATCCAGCCCCAGATGCGGCGCCGTTCGCTGATCATGCCCTGTCCCCCTTGGGCCTGCCCCCATGGGCCTGCCCCGCAGCAATGCCGAAAAGCGCCGGGGAGGCAAGCGTTCAGTCCGCGTCCCGCATCGGCGGCCAGGGCCGGGTGGCATCGGCCGCGACCCAGGCGGCAACCCAGTCCGGCATCGGCGGCGAGGCGGGATCCTGTCCCATCGCCGCGAGCACGCGGGCGGGCGGCAAGACTCCGTCAGGCCCGGTGATCGCCGCCCGCAACAGCGCATGCCCCGCGCATTCGCCATCGACCTTCCACAGCGACTGGTCCGAATAGAGAAAGCGCCCGTCCCAGCACAGGCCGCGGCTGCGCATGGTCAGCCTCTCGAACACATGCACCCGGCGGCGCCAGCGCACCGAGGCCCCGGCAATCACCATCGCCCAGCCATTCGCGCGCAGCACCTTCATGAGCCCCATGCGCCGCGCCATCGGCAACCGCCCCAGATCATAGAGCGTGAGCGTGCGGCCGTTGTTCAGTTCGCGCCACATGTCGATATCGACCGGCCAGCACAGATGCCGGCTTTCGTGCGTATCGGTGACGGCCAGCGGCGCATCGTTGCGATGGCGCCAGAGTTGCCAGCCCAGACGAAGGAACGGATACATGAAAGGCACCGCCGGGGTTCGTTGACCTGCGCAAGCCATTGCCCCGGCCCGCGCCCCGGTTCAACCCGTGACGCCGGGTCGCCGGGGGATTGTCCTTCGGCCCCCGGACCACTAGGTGAGGGCGCGATGCGGCAAGGATGCACGACATGCTGACGATCCTCCAGACCCTCCTGATGGTGCTGTCCATCGCGCAATTCCTGGTGCTTGCGCATTTCATCATGTCGTGGCTGATCGGATTTCAGGTGCTGAACCTGCGCCAGCCTGTGGTGGCGCAGGTCTGGCAGGGCCTGAACCGGGTGCTCGAGCCGCTCTATGGCCCGATCCGCCGCATCCTGCCGGACATGGGCGGCATCGACCTGTCACCCATCGTCGTGCTCATCGGGATCTATGCCCTCGAGCGGCTGATCACCAACAACATGCCGGCCTTCATCTAGCCCCGGAGATCCCACAGCAGCCGCAGCGCAAGCAGCGTCGATGTGGTGACAAGCAGCGGCTTGATGATCCTGGCGCCTCGCCGCATCGCCAGCCGGGACCCGAATGCGGCCCCCGCGATCTGCGCCGCCCCCATGGCAAGGCCGGTCACCCACCAGGGCGAGGCTACAAGGGCAAAGGCCACGAGCCCGCCCACATTCGAGGCCAGGTTGAGAAGCTTCGTATGCGCGGTGGCCCGCAGGACGCCGTAACCCGCCAGCGTGACGAACCCCAGCATGTAGAACGACCCCGCCCCGGGACCGATCAGCCCGTCATAGAACCCCGCCGCAGACACCACGCCCAGCGTGAAAGCCCCGGGACCAAGGCGCGCGACCCGGTCGCGATCGTCAAGACCGGGCTTCAGCGCGAAAAAGAGCGCGATGCCGATGAGGACAACCGGCAGCGCCGCCCGGATCAGACCGACCGGCAGCGCACTGGTCAGGAACGCGCCCGCGACCGAGGCAGAAAAGGCCACAAGGGCCGCGCGCCATTGCCGGCGCAGATCCACATGCCCGGCGCGGGCATAGCTGGCGGCAGCCGCCCCGGCGCCGAACAGGCCCTGAAGCTTGTTCGTGGCCAGCGCCGTGACGGGATTGGCCCCCGCCAGCAGCAGCACCGGCACGGTGATGAGCCCGCCCCCCCCGGCGATGGAATCGACAAAGCCCGCCACAAAGGCCGCGATCACCAGAAGGGCCAGGATCTCGATCGCCACCTCGAACGCCATGCCCGCCTCCGGCCCGTCAGGAAATGAAATCCGCCCGGGCGTAGCCCTGAAGGAAGAGCAGCGCCGACAGATCGGCATGGTTGACCCGCACGCGCACCCGTTCCTGCAAGGCGGGCTTGCCATGAAGCGCAACCCCTGTGCCGGCGGCCAGCAGCATCGGCAGGTCGTTCATCCCGTCACCGACGGCCAGCGCCTCGGCAAGGGCGATGCCCTCGCGGGCGGCGATCTCGGCCAACGCGTCGCGCTTCGCTTCGCGCCCGAGGATCGGCTCGGCCACTTCGCCGGTCAGGCGCCCGCCCTCGGCAAGCAGGACGTTGGCCCGCGTCTCGTGAAAGCCGAGTCTGGCGCCGATCGGGCCGGCAAAGGCGGTGAACCCGCCCGAGACCAGGGCACAATGCGCCCCGTTCGCCTTCATCGTCGCCACAAGTTCGCGCCCGCCGGGCATGAGCGTGATACGGGTCGCAAGAACCCTGTCGATGACCCCGGCCTCAAGTCCGCGCAACAGCGCCACCCGTTCGCGAAGCGCGCCCTCGAAGCCGATCTCGCCGTTCATCGCCCGGGCGGTGATCGCCGCCACATGGGCACCCACGCCGGCCTCGTCGGCCAGTTCGTCGATGCACTCCTGCGCGATCATGGTCGAATCCATGTCGGCGATGAGCAACCTTTTCCGGCGGCCGGCGGCAGGTTGCACGATCAGGTCGATGCCCTGATCCTGAAGTTCCTGCCAGCGTTGACCGGCATCGCCGGGAAGGACCGGCAGGTCGAATTCCGCCGCCTCTCTGGGCGAGAGCCAGCGCGCGTCGCCGCCTTGCCAATGCGCGCGCAGGCCCTCGAGCGTGGTCGGGTCAAGGGCCCCGGGGCTGACAAGCGAGGCGATGAACATGGTGAACTCCGGGCCAGGGCTTCGGGCGAGGCATGCGCCAGTTGCCCCCCGGGGACAAGGCGTTCCGGTGTCACCGCATGACAGAATGCGTTTTTCTCGAAAAACGCGATTCCCGTGCTTTTCGCGAAAAGCACGAAGCGACCGGCCGATTCCGGGGCGGGACGATTTGCCGCTTGTGCAGCATCCGGCGCTGCCTTAGCACTGACGGCGGGACACGCCCCCCCAACGGGGCGCGATTATCTGGAAGGGTAGCATGACCACGACCCCAAGACCGGCCGCGCGGCCGGACAACCCGCGCTTCTCGTCCGGCCCCTGTGCCAAGATCCCCGGATTCACCCTCGACATGCTTGCCGGTGCGCCCCTTGGCCGGTCGCATCGTTCAGCCCTGGGCAAAGGCAGGCTGCGCGAGGCCATCGACCTGACCCGCGACGTGCTGCGTGTGCCGCCCGAATGGCGCATCGGCATCGTTCCCGCCTCGGACACCGGCGCGGTCGAGATGGCGCTCTGGTCGCTTCTGGGCGCGCGCGGGGTCGAGATGCTCGCGTGGGAGAGTTTCGGCGAAGGCTGGATCACGGATGTGGTGAAGCAGCTTGGCCTCGATCCGCTCGTCCGTCGCGCCGAATACGGGCATCTGCCCGATCTGGCCGCGGTCGATTTCGGCAATGACGTGGTCTTCACCTGGAACGGCACCACCTCGGGCGTGCGGGTGCCCGACGGCGACTGGATCGCCGCCGATCGCGAGGGGCTGACCATCTGCGATGCCACCTCGGCCGCCTTTGCGATGGACCTGCCCTGGGACCGGCTCGATGTCACGACCTTCTCCTGGCAGAAGGCGCTGGGCGGCGAGGGGGCGCATGGCGTCATCATCCTCTCGCCCCGTGCCGTTCGGCGCCTCGAGAGTTACCGGCCCGCCTGGCCCCTGCCCAAGATCTTCCGCCTGACCAAGGGGGGCAAGCTGATCGAGGGAATCTTCGAGGGCGAGACGATCAACACGCCCTCGATGCTCTGTGTCGAGGATTACCTCGTCGCGCTGAAATGGGCGCAGGGGATCGGCGGCCTGCCCGCGCTGATCGCGCGCAGCGAGGCGAATGCGAAGGTCATCGCCGATTTCGTCGCCGCGCGCGACTGGATCGCGAATCTGGCCGCGGATCCGGCCACCGCCTCCTGCACTTCGGTCTGCCTGCGCTTTGCCGATCCACGGATCGGCGACGGGGCGGCCTTTGCCAAAGCGGTGGCCAGGCGGCTCGAGGCCGAGGGCGTGGCCCTTGACATCGGCGCCTACCGCGACGCGCCGCCGGGGCTGCGCATCTGGTGCGGCTCGACCGTCGAGACCGCGGATGTCGCCGCCCTCATGCCGTGGATCGACTGGGCCTTTGCCACGGAAATCGCGGCGCTCCGGGCCTGACCTCCTGACTTGCCGGCGCCCCGCGGCAGGGGCGCCCCCACCGCATCCCATCGAAGGACAGACAGATGGCCCCCAGGGTTCTCATCTCGGACGAATTGTCGGACGCCGCCGTGCAGATCTTTCGCGACCGCGGCATCGAAGTCGATTTCCAGCCCGCTCTCGGCAAGGACAAGGAGGCCCTTCTCGAGGTGATCGGCCGCTATGACGGCCTCGCCATCCGCTCGGCCACGAAGGTGAGCGAGAAGGTGATCGCCGCCGCCGGCAGGCTGCGCGTGATCGGTCGCGCGGGGATCGGGGTCGACAATGTCGACATCCCGGCCGCGTCGAAGAAGGGCATCATCGTGATGAACACGCCCTTCGGCAATTCGATCACCACCGCCGAACATGCGATCGCGATGATGATGGCGGTGGCCCGCCAGATCCCCGAGGCGAACGCCTCGACCCAGGCCGGCAAATGGGAAAAATCGCGCTTCATGGGCGTGGAACTGACCGGCAAGACCCTGGGCGTGATCGGCGCGGGCAATATCGGCTCGATCGTCATCGACCGCGGGCACGGGCTGCGGATGAAGGTGATCGCCTATGATCCCTTCCTCGGGCAGGAGCGGGCGGACGATCTGAAGGTCGAGAAGGTGGACCTTGACGATCTGCTGGCCCGCGCCGATTTCATCACCCTGCATGTGCCGCTGACCGAGGCCACCCGCAACATCCTCAGCCGCGAGCGCCTGTCGCAGACCAAGCCGGGCGTGCGCATCGTCAACTGCGCCCGTGGCGGCCTGATCGACGAGGCGGCGCTGGCCGACCTGCTGAAATCGGGCCATGTCGCCGGGGCCGCGCTTGATGTGTTCGCGGTCGAGCCGGCAAGGGAAAACGTCCTGTTCGGCCTGCCCGACGTGGTCTGCACCCCGCATCTGGGCGCGGCCACCACCGAAGCGCAGGAGAATGTGGCCCTGCAGGTGGCCGAGCAGATGTCGGACTATCTGCTGAGCGGGGCGGTGACGAATGCGCTCAACATGCCTTCGGTCACGGCGGACGAGGCGCGGGTGATGGGGCCGTGGATCCGGCTGGCGGGGCATCTGGGCAATTTCGTCGGACAGATGACGGATGAGCCGATCAGCGCGGTCAATGTCCTGTTTGACGGGGTGGTGAGCACGATGAACCTGCGCGCCCTTGAATGCGCGGTGGTGGCGGGGATCATGCGCCGCGCGAATCCGGACGTGAACCTTGTTTCGGCGCCGGTGATCGCCCGCGAACGCGGGATGCAGATTTCCGTCACGCGGCAGGAACAATCCGGCATGTTCGAGGGGTTCATCAAGGTCACGGTGGTGACGAACCAGCGCGAACGCTCGGTGGCGGGGACCGTGTTCTCGGACGGCAAGCCGCGGTTCATCCAGATCAAGGGGATCAATGTCGATGCCGAGGTGGGCGCCCACATGATCTATACCACCAACGACGATTCGCCCGGCGTCATCGGCGCGCTGGGTCAGACCATGGGCGAGAACGGGGTGAACATCGCCAACTTCACCCTTGGCCGTTCTGCCCGCGGCGGCGAGGCGATCGCCATTCTCCACATCGACGATCCCGTGCCCGACGCGGTGCTGGCGCGTCTGCGCGCCACCGGCAGGTTCCATCAGGTGACCGCCCTGAGTTTCGACGTGGGGTGAGGGCCGGCCGGCAGGGGCGCGGGGCCGCGCCCTTGCCGCTGGCGGGCCGAAGGCGCGATGCTTCGGGCGGAAACCGCAGGAATGGGGGCTGATCATGGACCGTGGCGGCGCAAGCGTGGACGAATTTCTGGCCGGGATCACCCGCTGGCGCGAGGAGGCGGCCGCGCTTTGTGCGCTGCTCGAGGACGAGGGCCTTGCGGGCACGATCAAATGGGGGGCGCCCTGCTATGTCACCACGGGCGGCAATGTCGCGCTCATCCAGCGGATGAAGGACTATTGCGCGCTGGCCTTCGTGCGGGGGGCGCTGCTTGACGATCCGGCGGGGGTTCTGACCCGGCCCGGCACCCACAGGTCGCTGCGCCAGATCCGCCTGCGCTCTCTCTCCGAGATCGAGGCGATGGCGCCGGTGATCCGCGACCATATCCGCCGCGCCATCGCCCTGACGCAGGAGGGGCGGCGCATCGCGCCCGTCACGGAGGGCGACATCCCCATGCCCGACGAACTGAACGAGGCGCTGGCCGCCGATCCCGATCTGGCCGGGGCCTTTGATGCGCTCACGCCGGGGCGGCGGCGGTCATGGATGTTCCATATCGGCGCGGCCCGGCAAAGCGCGACCCGCGATGCACGGATCGCGCGCGGCCGCGACCTTCTGCTGTCCGGCCGCGGGCCTGACGGGCGATAGTCGCGCCGGGGCGGCGCTCAGTCCTTGGCGCGCTCGACGTAGGAATCGTCGTCGGTGTTGATGACGATGCGGGT
Source organism: Rubellimicrobium sp. (assembly GCA_020852925.1). Classification (GTDB taxonomy): domain Bacteria; phylum Pseudomonadota; class Alphaproteobacteria; order Rhodobacterales; family Rhodobacteraceae; genus JADYZU01. The sequence goes on from JADYZU010000028.1 coordinate 113,713, forward strand.
GCCCGGCCCGATATGCGGCGGCACCATGACGCGCAGCCCGTTCGAGGTCATCGCCGGCTTGTAGGACGAGGACGCGGTCTGGCCCTTCACCACGGGTTCGGTCTCGGTGATCTCGACGGTGATCTTCTGCGGCACCTCGATGGCGATGGGTGCGCCCTCGAAGGTCTTGAGCCAGCAGCGCATCCCTTCCTGGAGATACACCTTGTTGTCGCCCATGATGTCGGGGGTGACGACCAGTTGCTCGTAGGTTTCGGGCTCCATGAAGTGGAAGCCTTCGCCGTCCTCGTAGAGGAAATCGTAGGCGCGTTCGTCCACCGTGGCCTTTTCCACCTGATCGGTGGTCTTCCAGCGTTCCGAGACCTTGGTCCCGTCCGAGATGCGGCGCATGTCGACGCTGGTCGTCGGCGTGCCCTTGCCGGGGTGGAAGTTGGTGGCGGACAGCACGACGTACAGCCGGCCGTCCATATCGACGACGTTCCCCTTGCGGAGCGAAGAGGCAATGACCTTGACCACGGGACGATCCCTTGCGAATGGACAGCGGGCATGGGTCGCCCGCGCGACGGGCAGCCCCTAGCGCATTTGCGCCGCCCACACCAGCCCCGAGGTGATCCTTGACCGACTCCAGATGGTGGAATCCCGACCGCCACGCCGACCGCCGGCCGCTGCTGCTGACGCGCAACCGCATCCAGTCGGACATCCGTTCCTGGCTGATGGCCGAGGGCTTCACCGAGGTGGATCCGGCCGCCCTTGCCGTCAGTCCCGGGAATGAGGCGCATCTGCACGCCTTTGCCACCACGCTTCTGCGCGGCGATGGCGATGGCAAGGGGGTCACGCGCTATCTGCATACCTCGCCCGAATTCGCGATGAAGAAGCTGATCGCCGCGGGCGAGCGGCGCATCGCCGCCTTTACCCATGTCTGGCGCAACCGCGAGGGCGGGCCGCGCCACGCGGCCGAGTTCACCATGCTTGAATGGTATCGCTGCGGCGACGACTAGACCCGCCTCATGGCGGACGCGGCCGCGATGGCCGCGATGGCCGCGCGCGCGGCCGGGGCCATGGTGCTGCGCCACGGCGCCGCCACCTGCGACCCGTTCGCGCCGTTCGAACGTCTTGCCGTGGCCGATGCCTTTGCCCGGTTCGCCGGGATCGACCTGCCGGCAACGCTGTCCCCCGACGGCACGCCCGACGCCGCCCGCCTGCGCCGGGCGATGGAGGGCGCGGGCCTGCGTCCGGGCGCGGATGACACCTGGTCCGACATGTTCAGCCATGTCCTTGTCGCCCGGATCGAGGCGCATCTGGGCCATGGGCGCCTGACCGTCCTTGACCGCTATCCCGCGGCCGAGGCGGCGCTGGCGCGGCGCTGCCCGGACGATGCGCGGTTCTCGGAACGGTTCGAGATCTATGCCTGCGGGGTGGAACTTGCCAACGGGTTCGGAGAGTTGACCGACCCGGTGGAACAGCGCGCGCGCTTTGCCGCCGAGATGGACGAAAAGGCGCGGGTCTACGGCGAACGCTATCCGCTGGACGAAGAACTTCTGGCGGCGCTGCCGCTCATGCCGCCCACGGCGGGGATCGCGCTGGGGTTCGACCGTCTGGTGATGCTGGCCACCGGGGCGCCGCGCGTGGCAGATGTCCAGTGGACTCCTGCCGGTTGAAACCGGCGATCCGCCCCCCCTTTTCGCGCGGCCTGCCTTCCTGTATAGCCCCGGCCCATCTGCGACGTGACGCCCTGACCCCGGCGGACGCGAAGGATAGGGGTCGGCGGCAATGGGGCCGCCATATGACAGGGCACCCGGAGGGCCGGGAACGCCCGTGAGGATATCGCATGTTCAACCAAGTCAAGAAGTCGATCCGCTGGGGGCAGGAGACGCTGACCCTCGAGACCGGGCGTGTCGCGCGTCAGGCCGACGGCAGCGTGATCGCCACGCTGGGCGAGACCAGCGTGATGGCGAACGTGACCTTCGCCAAGGAGGCGAAGCCGGGGCAGGACTTCTTCCCGCTCACCGTCCACTATCAGGAAAAATACTATGCCGCGGGCAAGATCCCCGGCGGCTTCTTCAAGCGCGAGGCACGCCCGACCGAGCGCGAGACGCTGACCTCGCGGCTGATCGACCGGCCCTGCCGGCCGCTCTTTGTCGAGGGGTTCCGCAACGAAGTCCTCGTCATGGCGACGGTGCTGTCGTGCGACCTCGTCAATGACCCCGACATCGTGGCGATGATCGCCGCCTCGGCGGCGCTGACCATTTCGGGCGTGCCGTTCCGCGGTCCGATCGGCGCGGCGCGCGTGGGCTTTGCGAACGGGCAGTATGTGCTCAATCCGACCATGGATGACATGCACATGCTGCGCGCGAACCCCGAGCAGCGCCTCGACCTCGTCGTTGCCGGGACCAAGGACGCGGTGATGATGGTCGAGTCCGAGGCCTACGAGCTTTCCGAGGACGAGATGCTCGGCGCGGTCGTGTTCGCGCACGAACAGATGCAGCCGGTGATCGACCTGATCATCGACCTTGCCGAGGATGCCGCGAAGGAACCCTTCGCCTTTGCCGCGCCCGACTATTCCGCGCTCTATGCCCGCATCCGCGATGCCGGCCTCGAGAAGATGCGCGCGGCCTACGCGATCAACGACAAGCAGGCCCGCGTTGCCGCCGTCGCCGGCGTCAAGGACGGGATCCGCGCCGGCCTGACCGAAGAGGACCGCGCCGACGCGAACCTTGGCCCCGCGCTCAAGGACCTGGAATCCGAGGTGATGCGGTCGGACGTGGTGAAGTTCGCCCGCCGCATCGACGGCCGCCCCCTCGACAAGGTGCGCCCGATCGTCGCCGAAACCGGCGTCCTGCCGCGCACCCACGGCTCTGCCCTCTTTACCCGGGGCGAGACGCAGGCCCTGGTCGTCACCACGCTGGGCACCGGCGACGATGAACAGATCATCGACGCGCTGAACGGCAACTTCCGCCAGAACTTCCTGCTGCACTACAACTTCCCCCCGTATTCGGTGGGCGAGGTCGGCCGCGTGGGCAGCCCCGGCCGCCGCGAGATCGGGCATGGCAAGCTGGCCTGGCGCGCGCTTCAGGCGGTGCTGCCGGCGCCGACCGATTTCCCCTACACCGTGCGTCTGGTCTCCGAGATCACCGAATCGAACGGCTCTTCCTCCATGGCTTCGGTCTGTGGCGGTTCGCTGTCGATGATGGATGCGGGCGTGCCGCTCAAGGCGCCGGTCGCGGGTGTGGCGATGGGCCTCGTCCTCGAGGAGGACGGATCCTGGGCGGTGCTCACCGACATTCTTGGCGACGAGGATCACCTTGGCGACATGGACTTCAAGGTGGCCGGCACCGAGGCGGGGATCACCTCGCTCCAGATGGACATCAAGGTGGCGGGGATCACCCCCGCGATCATGAAGCAGGCGCTGGCGCAGGCCCGTGACGGGCGGATGCACATCCTGGGCGAGATGGCCAAGGCGCTTTCCTCGGTCAATGCCTTCTCGGTCCACGCGCCGCGGATCGAGACGATGCAGATCCCGACCGACAAGATCCGCGAAGTGATCGGTTCGGGCGGCAAGGTGATCCGCGAGATCGTCGAGGTCTCGGGCGCCAAGGTCGACATCAACGACGACGGCACGATCAAGATCGCCTCCTCGAACGGCGATGCGATCAAGAAGGCCCATGACATGATCTGGTCGATCGTGGCCGAGCCCGAGATCGGCGGCGTCTACAAGGGCACCGTGGTGAAGATCGTCGATTTCGGCGCCTTCGTGAACTTCTTCGGCAAGCGGGACGGTCTGGTGCATGTCAGCCAGATCGAGAACAAGCGCCTCAACCACCCCTCCGACGCGCTGAAGGAAGGGCAGGAGGTGTGGGTGAAGCTTCTGGGCTTTGACGACCGCGGCAAGGTGCGGCTGTCGATGAAGGTGGTCGACCAGAGCACCGGCCAGGAGATCGCCCGCGACGAGAAGGCCGAGGAAAAGGCCTGATCGCCGGCACGGACAGTAACGACGCCCCCGGTTCGCCGGGGGCGTCATGTAGGCGGGAACGGGCATGACCGAGCTTGCGTCCTTCTGGTGCGGCGGGGCACTGGGCCCGATCGAACTGGCAAGCCTGAGGTCATTTCTCGGGCAGGGCGACAGCATCACGGTATTCTCGCCCCATCCTCTGGATCTGCCCGAAGGGGTGATCTGGCGTGATGCGCAGGAGCGCCATCCGCTGTATGGCTGGCGCAAGCAGCGCCGCCTGATGGTGGACAAGGTCCACGCCCTGCGCCACCTGATCGCCGCGCGCCGGGACCGGGGATAGGCCGCCGCTCGCGCGATTGTGCACGCGGAATGTTGATTGCGCGGCCGGGCGCCTCTATCCCTTTGGTCAGGGGGGTGTGCCGGACGCACGGCCCCGTCACGCAGTCCACAAGAAGGGAAGCCCCCATGCTGACCCGCCGCCATTTCATCCGGGCCTCGGCCTCTGTCGCAGCCCTTGGCGCGCTGGCGCCCGCCGTCCATGCGGCGATCGAGGATCCGCTGGCCCTGACCGTCACCCCGGACACCGTCGTGGCATCGGGTGACATCGTGCTGCCTCCGGACATGGAGGGCGACTATCCCATCCCCGAGGCCTATCGCGCCCGCATCGTGCCGGTGCGCCCGGGGCTGACCCCGAACGACATCCACCTCGTGCGGCAGAACTATCACCTCTATTTCATCCTGCCTGGCGACCGGGCGATCCGCTACGGGATCGCGGTGGGGCAGGAAGGGCTGTTCTGGACCGGCGCGGCCACCATCGGTCGCAAGGTTGAGTGGCCCTCGTGGCGCCCGACCGACGACATGATCGCCCGCAATCCCGGCGCCTATGCGCAATATGCCAACGGAATGCCGGGCGGGCCGGGCAATCCGCTCGGGGCGCGGGCGCTCTATTTCTATCAGGGCGACCATGACACCACGATCCGCGTGCATGGCACGAACAGCCCGCGCTCGATCGGCAGTTCGGCGTCGAACGGCTGTTTCCGCATGTACAACAGCCATGTGATCGACCTGTACAGCCGCGTGCCGCTGGGTTCGCGGGCCTTCGCCTACTGAGGCCGGGCCTCAGGCCGGGTCTTCGGCCCGGTCGCGATAGCCCGCCGGGTTCCGCGACTGCCAGTTCCACAGGCTTTGCGCCATGTCGGACAGGCCATGCCGCGCCTGCCAGCCAAGGACGCGCGCCGCGCGGGTGCAGTCGGCGCGCATCTCGGCGATGTCGCCGGCGCGGCGCGGGGCGATCTCGAACGGCAGGTCGCGGCCGACCGCGCGGCAGAAGGCCGCGTGCATTTCCTTCACCGAATAGCCCTGCCCGGTGCCGATGTTGTAGACCTCCGCCCCCGCGGTCACGGCGGCACGGTCCAGCGCGGCGACATGGGCCCGGGCAAGGTCGACCACATGGATGTAGTCGCGCACCCCGGTGCCGTCCGGCGTCGGGTAATCGTCGCCCAGGATGCGCAGCGCCGCACGCCGCCCGCTGGCCACCTGCGCAAGATAGGGCATGAGATTCTGCGGCACCCCGTCCGGATCCTCGCCGATCCGCCCCGAGGCATGGGCCCCGACCGGGTTGAAATAGCGCAGCACGATCGCCGCCGTCCCCGGCGCGGCCCGCGCCCAATCGGCAAGCACCTGCTCGGCCATGAGTTTGGTCCGGCCATAGACCGACACCGGGGCGAGGGGGTGGTCCTCGTCATAGGGCAGGTAGACCGGCTCTCCGTAGACGGTGGCGGATGAGGAAAAGATGATCCGCCCGCATCCCGCCCCTTCCATCGCCCGCAGAAGCGAGAGCGTGCCGCCCACGTTCACGTCGTAGTAATCGACGGGACGTTCCCCGCTTTCGCCGACCGCCTTGAGACCGGCGAAATGGATCACGGCATCGGGCGCAAAGGCCCGGGCGATGGCGGCCAGGCCCCCGGTATCGCGCACGTCCGCGACATGGCTCTCGAACGGGCGTCCGGCCAGTTCACGCACTCGCTCAAGAACCACGGGCGAGGAATTGACATGGTTGTCCACCACCGAGACCTCGTGTCCCCGCGCCATGAGTTCGACAAGGGTGTGGCTGCCGATATAGCCGGCGCCGCCCGTGACCAGAATACGCATGGCTCTCTCCCTCTGTCGCGACCCGCGCCGGGTGGTAGCGCGGGCACGGGGCCGTTTCAACCGGCGCTCAGGCGGCGATACGCGGGCGGCCCGATGCGGTGATGCGCAGGCGTGCCTCGATGAACATCGGGCTGCCCTCGACCGCGACCTCGTTCATCGAACAGGTTTCGGACAAGTGCAGATCGCCCACCCCGGCGGCGCGGGCGCGGGTGGTGGCCTCGAGGCTCAGGGCATCGCGCAGGGCGGCAAGGGCGCTGTCGCGATCGGCGAACCGCACCGGCCCGTCGGGCAGATGCGCGACAAAGACGCCGGCGCCCCCGGTCGTCACCTGCCCTTCGACCGCCATCGACACCTGCCCCACCACCGCGCCGATCGCATTGGCAACCCCGGCATGTTGGGGCAGGATCATCCGCGCCCCAAGGCGTTCGGCCACCGCGCCGTAATAGGCATGGGCCGGCGCCCCCAGGCCGATCACCGGCACGCCCAGCGCGAATCCCGGCATGGCGGCGCCCCGGTGCCCTTCAAGCGCGGCCGTGATCAGGGGATGGCGCGCCAGTTCGGCGTGATCCAGACCGTCAAAGCGCGGATCCTCGGCCAGGGCCGCCTCGATCAGGCAATCGGCGGTCTGGGCCGTCAGTTGCGCCACGATGATCCGGGCCAGGGTCGCGGCATCGGGGGCCAGCATTTCACCATTGCCGCCGCGGCGCCGCGCCATGAGCACAAGCGCCTTTTCGGCCGCCTCCCTGTCCCAGGCATCGACCAGGCCAAGGACATGGCTGGCATCGGTCGGCGTCACCCCCGCGATGATGACATGCCCGCGCGCCACCAGCCGCATGAGCGCGCCCGCCTCCATGCGGCTGCGCACGGCCTCGGGTTGCGGCAGGGGGCCGGCCAGCACCCGTTCGGCCACCGCGATTTCGCGCGCATCAAGGCCCGGCGGCAGCCCGGTCACCAGCGGCACGACAAACCGGCCCGCACCCTCGGGCAGGCGGTCCTGCGCCAGTTGCCGGTCAAGCGCACGATGCACCGCCGTGCCGTGATCGCGCGCCACCAGCGCCACCGGCATGAGCCGCCGCGGCCCGAGGATCACCCCCCCGCCGATCCCCTCGCGCTGATGCACCTCGCTGTCACCGCCAAGGCCGGATGTCCGCATCGCCACCGCCTCGACCATGGTGCGCCAGCGCCCGACGCGCGCGCCCCTGGGGTCGATGGCGGGCCGCCCGCCGCGCAGCAGACAGATGTCGGTGGTCGTGCCGCCGATGTCGCTGACCAGGGCATCGCCCTCGCCTGTCAGCCAGCCCGCCCCGGCGATACTGGCCGCAGGGCCGGAAAGGATGGTCTCGATCGGCTTCTCGCGCGCGACGGCTGCGCTGATCAGGGCGCCGTCGCCCCGCACCACCATGAGGCGGCCACCGATGCCGCGCGCCTGCATATGCGCCTCGCAGGCGGCGATGAGCCGGTCGATCATGCCGATGAGGCGGGCATTCAGCACCGCGGTCAGCGCGCGCCGCGGCCCGCCCAGCGCGGCCGACAATTCGTGCGAACAGGTGACCGGCAGGCCGGTGAGGCTGCGCACCAGATCGCGCACGGCGATTTCATGCGCAGGATTGCGCGTGGCAAAGCGGGCGGCAACCGCCACACCGCCAAGGCCCGGCGGCAGCGCCGCCAGCCGGGCGCCAAGCGCGCCCACGTCAAGGGGCGCGATCTCGGCCCCGAGGTGATCATGCCCGCCGGCGATGCAGATGACCGGATCGCCGGCCAGCGCCTCGGGCAGGCCGTCGCGGGCCAGTTCGCCCTCGTCAAAGCCGATGAACACCAGCGCCACACGCCCGCCCTGCCCCTCGACCAGGGCATTGGTGGCCAGCGTGGTGGACAGCGCGACCATCCCGACCCCCGCCGGATCGAGCGCCGCATCCGACAGCACCGCATCCATGGCTGCCCCGACGCCAAGGGCCAGATCGGGGCGGGTGGTCAGCGATTTCGCGCTGGCGATGACCCGGTTCGCGTCCTGATCAAGAAGCACCGCATCGGTATAGGTGCCGCCGGTGTCGATCCCCAGAAGTATCGCCATGTCCCGCCTCCTTCACGGCAAGGGGCGCGGGCCCTGCCGGAACCGCGCCCCCCCTTTGTCACCTGACCCGGTTCAGCCGCCGAGCGCCAGATCCGTCACCGCATGGGTGAAGGCCCCGGTCGGCGGGCCGCTGATGACCGGCGCCTCGGACGTGTTGTTCAGAAGCGTGTCAACCGTGCGCTGATAGGCCGCCTCGTCCAGAACGCCGTCCGAACCCTGGGTCAGCAGGGCGACCTCGGACATCATGCGCCGCTGGTGCTCTTCGGTCTGGGCGCCGGTCTCGTCGTTGTCGAGCACGATCTGCGCCGCTTCCTCGGGGTGCTCCTCGGCCCAGCGCCAGCCCTGCATCGTGGCACGCACGAAGCGGGCCATGCGGTCGACGAAGGCCGGATCGTTCAGGTTCTCCTCAAGGACATAAAGCCCGTCCTCAAGGGTATCGACCCCGTAGTCGGCATAGTGGAAGGTCACGAGTTCCTCGGCCGGCACGCCCGCCTCGATGAGCTGCCAGTATTCGTTGTAGGTCATCGTGGTGATGCAGTCGGCCTGACGCTGGATCAGCGGATCGACGTTGAAGCCGATCTTCTGCACCGTCACCCCCTCGGCCGAACCGTCGGTCGGGATGCCAAGCTGGGCAAGCCAGTTGAGCAGCGGATATTCGTTGCCGAAGAACCACGACCCAAGGACATGGCCGCGGAAATCCTCGGGCTTCTCGATCCCGGCATCCTTCCAGCAGGTCATCATCAGGCCCGACCGGTCATAGATCTGGGCGATGTTCACCAGGGGCACGCCCTGTTCGCGCGCGGCAAGCGCCGAGGGCATCCAGTCGACCATGACATCGGCGGCACCGCCGGCCATGACCTGCGGCGGGGCGATGTCCGGGCCGCCCGGCAGGATCGTGACATCGAGGCCCTCGGCCTCGTAGAAGCCCTGGTCGAGCGCGACGTAGTAGCCCGCGAACTGCGCCTGCGTGACCCACTTGAGTTGCAGCGTCACGCTGTCGCCGGCGAATGCCGGGGCCGCCAGCCCGGCCAGCGCGGTAGCGGCAAGAAGGTGTTTCTTCATGTCAGTTCTCCCAGTTGCGAAATGCCGGGCCTTGTTCCGGCCCTAGCCCCTTTGTGACGGATGCCAGAATGTCAGCCGTCTTTCGATCCACACGATCAGCCCGTAGGTGACGCTTCCCGCCAGTGCGCCGACCAGGATGGCCGACCACACCATGTCGAGTTGCAGCCGCCCGTTCGAGGCCGAGATGCGGAACCCCACGCCCTCGGTCGGAGAGCCGAAGAATTCGGCAACGATGGCGCCGATCATCGCCAGCGTCGAGGCGATCTTGAGCCCGTTGAAGAAGAAGGGCAGCGCCGCCGGCAGGCGCAGCCTGAGCAGCGTCTGCCAGTAACCCGCCGCCCAGGTGCGCATCTGGTCGCGCTGCATCTGCGTGGTGTCCTTGAGGCCGGCGACGATGTTCACCAGCATCGGGAAGAACACCATGACGACGACCACCGCCGCCTTGGATTCCCAGCCGAATCCATACCACATGACAAAGATCGGCGCCGTGCCGACGATGGGCAGCGCCGCCATGAAGCTGGCCACCGGCAGCAGGCCGCGGCCCAGGCCGGGAAAGCGGTCCACGAGGATCGCGGTGACAAGGGCCGCGGCCGTGCCGATCAGCAGACCGCTGAAGGCGCCCTTCACGATGGTCTGGACAAAATCGGCCCACATCATCGGCAGGTTGCCGAAGAAGGCCGCGGCGATGTCGGTGGGCGCGGGCAGGATCACCCGCGGCACGTCAAGGGTGCGCACCACCATCTGCCAGACGATCAGGACGCCCGCCCCGAAGATCAGCGGCACCGCCAGACGCACCCACGCCTGGCGGTGCCCGCTCCCTGCCGTCAGTTGCACATTGAGCGCCCAGAGCGCGAGCCACACCACCAGGACCGGAAGAAGCGCCTGCATCGTGCTCATGCCGGGGCCCCCATGATCCGGCCGAGGCGCCGCTCGATCCAGCCGATGAGCGCGACCAGAAGCGCCGCGATCACCGCCGCAACCAGAAGCGCGGCCCAGATCTTGGCAGTCTGACCATAGTAACTGGCCGAGAAGATCTGCGCCCCAAGGCCGCCGCGCTGCACCGGCAGTTCGCCGACGATAGTGCCCACCAGGCTGGCCGCGATCCCGACCTTGAGCGAGGCGAACAGATAGGGCACCGAGGCGGGCAGGCGCAGGTTCCAGAACTGTTGCGGCCCCGAGGCATTCCAGGTGCGCATCTGGTCAAGCTGCATGGAATCGGGGGCGCGCAGCCCCTTGACCATGCCGACGACCACCGGAAAGAACGACAGATAGGCGCTGATGATCGCCTTGGGCATGAGTCCCTGCACGCCCATGGAATTGGCGACGACGATGATCATGGGCGCAAGCGCCACGATCGGCACCGTCTGGCTGATGACCGCCCAGGGCATCACCGACAGGTCCATGGCCCGGTTGTAGACGATGCCGATGGCCAGCGCGATGCCAAGGCCCGCGCCGATCAGGAAACCGGCCACCGTGGCGGCAAGCGTGACACCCGTATGATAGACCAGCGACCGGTTGGACCAATGCCCGGATTCGACGATGCCGCGGCGCGAGAACAGTTCTTCGGCGATGGTCGATTCGTAGAACTCCGCCGCGATCTGCTGGGGCGAGGGCAGCGCCGGGCGCTCCACGCTCCAGCTTCCGCCCAGGGCGCCCAGGTTGTTCAGCACCAGCGACCAGGTGCCCGCCTCCTGCCGCGCGCGCGCGCCTTCGGGGGTGATGACGGCGCCCGCGCGTTCGGCGGCGGTCAGCGTGTCGCGCACGTTCATCGGCACGCAGGCCAGATACCACAGCGCGACCAGCGCGACGATGACGGCAAGGACGGGTCCGAGCGCACCCTTCATCCGCGCCTCCGCCAGGCATGAACCGCCCAGGCCGCGATCCCCGCCAGCATGAGCCAGCCTGCCGCCGCCTCGACTGGCCGCAGCGGCGCATCGCGCCACAGCAGCGTCCAGAGCAGCAGCGCCGCCGCCACCGCGGCGCCGATGCCGGTTGCCTTGCTGCGACGGTCAATCATCGACATGCCCCGCCCGCAGCCCCTCGCGCACGCGGTGGGAAATGGCGATGAATTCGGCCGAATCGCGGATGTCGAGCGGCCGCACCCGGGGCAGCGTGCTCTCGATCACGTCGGTGATGCGGCCGGGGCGCGGTGACATGACCACGATCTTGGTGGACAGATAGACCGCCTCGGGGATCGAATGGGTGACGAAACCGATGGTCTTGCCGGTCCGGTCCCACAGGCGCAACAGTTCCTCGTTCAGGCGGTCGCGCACGATCTCATCAAGCGCGCCAAAGGGTTCGTCCATGAGCAGGATATCGGCGTCAAAGGCCAGCGCGCGCGCGATGCTGGCGCGCTGCTGCATGCCGCCCGACAGTTGCCAGGGGAACTTCTTCTCGAACCCGGCAAGTTCCACAAGTTCGAGAACCCGCTGCATCCGCTCCATCCGCTCGGCCTTGGGGAACCCCATGATCTCGAGCGGCAGGCGGATGTTGCCGCCGATGGTGCGCCAGGGATAGAGGCCGGCCGCCTGAAAGACATAGCCGTAGGCGCGACTGCGGCGGGCCTGATCCGGGGTCATGCCGTTCACATGCAGGCCGCCCCCCGTGGGTTCCTCAAGCCCGGCGATGCAACGCAGGAGCGTGGTCTTGCCACAGCCCGAAGGGCCGATGAAGCTGACGAATTCGCCCTTGCCGATCGCCAGGTTCACATCGCGCAGCGCCTGCACCGGACCGTCGCCGGTCTGGAACACCAGGTTGAGGTTCTCGGCGGTGATGACGGGTTCGGACAACCGGGGGGCCATGTCACGCATCGTCGTGTCCGCGGTGGGTCATCGGCATGGCACGATCCCTGTGCCGGGAAAGGTTCTGATCCGGAGCACCGCCTATACCCCGCTGGCCGGAATACCGCTGCGCGCGACCGGGCGGGGGTTGGTCAGTTCCTTCCAGGCCGAGAGCGCCCGGTTCACCGGGGTGTTGGCCTCGCGCCGGACGAATTCGCCGTGGCCCTCGCCGCCGGTGACGCGCCCGTCCTCGAACACCACCTTGCCGCGCGACAGAGTAAAGCGCGGCAGGCCCGTCACCTCCTGTCCCTCGAACACGTTGTAGTCGATGACCGACTGCTGCGTGCTGGCCGAGATCACCTTGGACTTCTTCGGATCCCAGACCACGATATCGGCATCCGCGCCGACGATGATCGCGCCCTTCCTTGGATAGCAGTTCAGGATCTTGGCGATGTTGGTCGAGGTGACGGCCACGAATTCGTTCGGGGTGAGCCGTCCGGTATTCACCCCATGTGTCCAGAGCATCGGCATCCGGTCCTCAAGCCCGCCGGTCCCGTTCGGGATCTTGCGGAAGTCGCCGATGCCGGTGCGCTTCTGCGCGGTGGTGAAGGCGCAATGGTCGGTCGCCACGCAGGACAGCGACCCGGACTGAAGCCCGGCCCACAGGCTGTCCTGATGGCGCTTGTTGCGGAACGGGGGCGACATGACGCGCCGGGCGGCGTGATCCCAGTCGGGGTTGAAATACTCGCTCTCGTCCAGGGTCAGATGCTGGATCAGCGGCTCTCCCCACACGCGCTTGCCGGCGGCGCGGGCGCGGCGGATGGCCTCGTGGCTGTCCTCGCAGGAGGTGTGCACCACATAAAGCGGCACCCCCGCCATGTCGGCGATCATGATGGCGCGGTTCGTCGCCTCGCCCTCGACCTGGGCGGGGCGGGAATAGGCATGGGCCTCGGGGCCGGTGTTGCCCTCGCGCATGAGGCGGGCCGAAAGCTCGGCCACCACATCGCCGTTCTCGGCATGGACAAGGGCGATGCCCCCCAGTTCGGCCAGCCGCTGGAACGAGGCGTAAAGCTCATCGTCATTGACCATGAGCGCGCCCTTGTAGGCCATGAAATGCTTGAAGGTGGTGATCCCCTCGGCGATCACCTTCGGCATTTCCTCAAAGACCTGCTCGCCCCACCATGTCACCGCCATGTGAAAGGAATAGTCGCAATGGGCGCGGGCGGTCTTGTTGTGCCAGATCTTCAGCGCATCCAGAAGCGACTGTCCCGGGTCGGGCAGGGCGAAGTCCACCACCATCGTGGTGCCGCCGGCAATGGCCGCGCTGGTGCCCGAGCCGAAGTCGTCGGCCGAATAGGTGCCCATGAACGGCATCTCGAGATGGGTGTGCGGGTCGATCCCGCCCGGCATGACATAGCAGCCGGCTGCGTCCAGAATGGTGTCGCCCTTCAGATCCCGGCCGATTTCCACGATCCGCCCGCCCTCGATCCGGACATCGGCGGCATGGGTGAGGTCATGGGTGACAACGGTGCCGCCCTTGATGACTGTGCTCATCTTTCTTCCCCTGTCGGTCCGGCCGTTCCGGCCGGTTTTCATTGTGCCGGGTTGACGGCGGCGGGGGCCGTTCGTGGCCCCCTGCCCCTGTTTCTCAGGCCCCCGCCCCCTGCGGGGCCGGGCAGATCTGGTTGCCGTTGTGGTCGCGCACCGGAAATCCGCTGGGCGGATCGGTCTGTTCGACCGAAAAGACGTAGCAGCCGTTCACGTCGATCATGACCAGCGATCCGGGCACCCCCGGCGGCAGATAGGGCGCGACCTCGGGCGGGACCGGCTGCGGGCCTTCGGGCGCCGGAGCGGCTGCGGGTCCGCCAAGTTCGGGCGGCAGGACGAAATCCTCGGCGCAGGCGGCAAGGAAAGGCAGAAGGACAAGAGGCAACAGGCGCTTCACGGGCACACTCCGATGGCAGGGACTCTCGACGAGCCTAGCGCGCCACAGGGGCGAACGGAAACAGCGAAATCGCCTGTGCCGCCCTGCGCCGCGGTCACGCCACCACCTCGGCAGTTTCCAGAACGGCATGGAACAGCACATCCGCCCCCGCCTTGGCCCACTCAAGGGTGATGTCCTCGGCCTCGTTGTGCGAAAGGCCATCGACGCAGGGGCACATCACCATGACCGTGGGCGCCACCCGGTTGATCCAGCAGGCGTCATGTCCCGCGCCCGAGACGATGTCCATGTGGCTGTAGCCCAGCCTCTCGGCCGCGCCGCGCACGCGGCGGACCAGATCGGGGTGGAAGGTGACGGGATCGAAATGGCCCACCGCCTCGATGCTGCACCCAAGGCCCAGTTCGCGCGCCACGGCATGGGCGGCGCGTTCGACCTCGGCGCGCATGGTGTCGAGCTTCGCCTGATCGGGGCTGCGGATGTCGACGGTAAAGACCGTCTTTCCGGGGATCACGTTGCGGCTGTTGGGAAAGTGGAACAACTGCCCGACCGCACCCACGGCGGCGGGCTGATGCGCCATGGCGATCTGATGCACCCGTTCGGTGATCCGCGCCGCGCCCAGCCCCGCATTCACCCGCATGTGCATGGGCGTGGAGCCGGTATGCGCATCCTTGCCCGTCAGCGTGATTTCCAGCCACCAGAGCCCCTGCCCGTGCGTGACCACGCCGATGTCGCGGCCCTCGGCCTCGAGGATCGGGCCCTGTTCGATATGCAGTTCGAACATGGCGTGGATCGGACGCTTGCCCACCTCCTCCTCGCCGACCCAGCCGATGCGCCGCAGTTCGTCGCCGAAACTCTTGCCCTCGGAATCCTTGCGGCCATAGGCATAGTCGATGCTGTGCAGCCCCGCGAACACGCCCGAAGCCAGCATCGCCGGGGCAAAGCGCGCGCCTTCCTCGTTCGTCCAGTTCACCAGCACGATGGGCCGGCGGGTGCGGATGTTCATGTCGTTGAGCGTGCGGATCACCTCGAGCCCGCCGAGAACGCCCAGCACCCCGTCGAACTTGCCCCCGGTGGGCTGGGTATCGAGGTGGCTGCCGATATAGACCGGATCAAGCCCGGGCTCGGCCCCCTCGCGGCGGGCGAACATGTTGCCCATGCGGTCCACCCCCATGGTCAGGCCCGCCGCCTCGCACCAGGCCTTGAACCGGTGCCGCCCCTCGTTGTCCGCATCCGTCAGGGTCTGGCGATTGCAGCCACCGGCCACGCCGGGGCCGATCAGGGCCATCTCCATCAGGCTGTCCCACAGCCGCTGGCCGTCGATCCGCAGATTTGCCCCCGGCACGCCCATCCTGTCCCTCCGCTGTCCGGCGTCCCCGCCTGTCGCCGCATCGGCCCTGCCCCCGGGGGGCGCACGGGCACTCTCCCACGGCCGGATTTCCGGCCGAACCCGTTTTGACCAATCGGTAAAACGCAGGCTAGCAGAGGCCTATTGCCAGTCAAGCACGGCCTGCACCGGGCCCGATACGCCGGGCCTGCCGACATTGCCACTGGACGCAGGCCCACCGCGCGGTGATCCTGCACCGACAGGAGAAGGACCGATGGACGACTCGCCGCCCCGCACCCGCATCCAGGCCCGCAACCGCGAAAGCATCCTTGACGCCGCGCTCGAGGTATTCTCGCAGCACGGCTTCCGCGGCGCCACCCTGGACCAGATCGCCGAGGGCGCGGGGCTGTCGAAGCCGAACCTGCTTTATTATTTTCCGTCCAAGGACGCGATCCACGAGGCGCTGCTGTCGCAACTGCTCGATGCCTGGCTTGATCCGCTGCGCGAACTCGACGAGGCGGGCGAACCCGTTGACGAAGTGCTGACCTATGTGCGCCGCAAGCTGGCCATGTCGCGCGATTTCCCGCGTGAAAGCCGCCTGTTCGCCGGGGAAATCCTGCGCGGCGCCCCCCGTCTGCGCACCGCGATCGAGGGCGAGTTGCGCGATCTGGTGGCGGAAAAGGCCGTGGTCCTGACCCGCTGGATGGACGAAGGGCGAATCGCCCGGCTGCATCCGGTGCACCTGATCTTCTCGATCTGGGCCCTCACGCAGCACTATGCCGATTTCGAGGCGCAGGTTTCCGGCGTTCTGGGTCAGGGAAGCGACCCCTACGACGATGCCGCCGACTATCTGCGCACGCTCTTTACCCGGCTGCTGGCCCCCTGAGCGCAACGCAAGGGGCCCGCCGTTTCCGACAGGCCCCGCCCGGACATCCGTCCGGCGTTCAGCGTGCGTGGTCCCTAGTCAACCAGTGCGGTCTTGCGCACATCGGGCTGATGGGGAATGCGAATTGCGGCCGCCGATGCGATGGCGGCCCCCACCACGCCCAGTGCGCGCCCGAGCTGTGTCAGGCTGCGTGTCAGGGCGATCATGATAAGACTCTTGCTGTTCGGGCCGTTGGTGGCCTGCCTTCAAAGGCATCCTGCACATGGGCCCTTCGCCCGCATCGGGCAAGCCCGGCCGCCGCATGGCAGCCATGCGCGGCCTTCATGCCCGGCAACATCCGAAACGTTACGGGCGCGCATCGCCGCTTGTCCGAAGCGTTTCGGAATGCAAGATGACCGGGAAAGCGGCCGCGCACGGCCCGACTGCCGAGGGGAAGGACCATGATCACGCTGCGCGATCTGTCGCGCCATCTGGGCCTGTCGGTCACGCAGGTCAGCCGCGCACTGAACGGCCACAGCGACGTCAGCGAGGAAACCCGCGCGCGCGTGCTTCAGGCCGCCAAAGATCTGAAATATCATCCGAATCTTTCGGCGCGCAAGCTTGTCACCGGAAGGTCGGGCATGGTCGGCCTGGTCCTGCCGGGCAAGCCGGTCAGCCCCGGAGACAGTTTCTTCGTGCAGATGGTCGCCGGTCTTTCGGCCTATTTCTCGCGCCGCGAACGGCAGTTCGTCCTGCATATCGCCGATGGAAGCGGCGACATCGTCGATGCCTACCGACGCCTGATCGACGGCGGCGGCCTTGACGGTTTCATCCTGCTGTCGCCGATGGTGGACGATTCGCGCGTGGCCTATCTGCGCCAGCGCAAGGTGCCCTTCGTCATCCACGGCCGCACCGTGCCCGCGCCGGACTATCCGTTCTTCGACATCGACAACGAGACCGTGGGTCACACCCTGACCCGGCTTCTGATCGAGCGCGGGCATCGCCGGATCGCCTTTCTCAACGGGCCGCGGCGGCACACCTTTGTCGAATGGCGGCGCGACGGCTATCTGCGCGCGCTGGCCGAATCGGGGATCGCCGCCGATCCCGACCTGCATCTGGCGGATGAGATGACCGAAGGTTTCGGCATGATCGGGGGGCTGCGACTCATGACTTCGGGAGCGCCGCCTACGGCGGTCATTTGTGGCAATACATTGATATTGAAGGGTCTGATCCAGACCCTTGGCGCGCTTGGCCTTGAGGTGCCGCGCGATGTCTCGGTCGTGGCACATGACGATGCGCTGCCGGGGCTGCGGGCGGCGGGCTTTGACCCGGCGGTGACGGTGACGCGCTCTCCACTTGAAATGTCATGGCAACCGCTGGCGGAAATCCTGCTTGGGCACATGGACGGCCAGCCGGTGGACGGGCTTCAGATCTGGGGCCCGGTCGAGGTGATCGAGAGGGGGTCGATCGCCGAAATCATGGGTTGACCGTATCCGCGCATGCGCCACCATGGCGGGACAAAGACTCAGTTGACGGATGGGGACTGGTAGCGCTATCATTCCAAAACGTTTCGGATGCCCGGTCAACGGGCGGGAACTACAGAACCCGGCGGTGAACCGCCGTGATTACCGGGAGGACAACATGTCTGCATTCAAGAAGTCGGCCGCGCTGCGGTCGACGGCGGCTCTGTCGCTTGTGCTGGTCGCCGGATCCGCATTCGCCGAGGGCGTCGAGGTCACGATCGTCTCTGGCGCGGTCGGCAATGCCGTCGCCAATTTCGAGGCGCTGGTCGCCCCCTGGGAAGAGGCCACCGGCAATACCGCCGTGCTCGTGCCGATGCCCGCCTCGACCACCGACCAGTTCGGTCAGTATCGCCTGTGGCTTGCTGCCCAGAACGGCGACATCGACCTTTACCAGACCGACGTGATCTGGGCGCCGCAACTGGCCGAACACTTTGTCGACCTGACCGAAGCCGCGGCCGCGGCCGGGCTGATCGACGCCAACTTCCCCTCGATCATCGAATCGCAGACCGTCGATGGCAAGCTGGTGGCGCTGCCGCTCTTCACCGACGCGCCGGCGCTCTATTTCCGCACCGACCTGCTCGAGAAATACAACGCCTCGGTCCCCACCACCTGGGAAGAACTGACCGCGACCGCGCAGATGATCCAGGACGGCGAACGTGCTGCGGGCAACGCCGAAATCTGGGGCTTCGTCTGGCAGGGCAATGCCTATGAGGGCCTGACCTGCGATGCGCTCGAATGGGTCAAGTCCTTTGGCGGCGGCCAGATCGTCGAGGCCGACGGCACCGTGTCCATCAACAACGACAACGCGGCCGCCGCCCTCGAGATGGCGCGTGGCTGGGTCGGCACCATCAGCCCCGAAGGCGTGCTTGCCTATCAGGAAGAAGAGGCGCGCGGCGTCTGGCAGACCGGCAATGCCGTGTTCATGCGCAACTGGCCCTATGCCTATCTTCTGGGTAATGGCGACGATTCGGCGGTGAAGGGCCTCTTTGACGTGGCGCCGCTTCCGGCGGGTCCGAACGGCTCTTCGGCGGCGACGCTGGGCGGCTGGAACATCGCCGTGTCGCGCTACGGCGACCAGCAGGAAGCAGCGATCAGCCTTGCGCTCTACCTCGGATCGGCCGAGGCGCAAAAGCAGCGTGCGATCAACGAAGGCAACCTGCCGACGATCGTCTCGCTCTACGAGGATGCGGATGTGCTGGCCGCCAACCCCTACATGGCCCGCTGGCAGGACGTGTTCCTGAACGCGGTGCCGCGTCCCTCGGCGCCGGTCGGTTCCGACTACAACGAAGTGTCGACCCTGTTCTTCACCGCGGTGCACAGCGTGATCTCGGGCCAGTCCGAGGCCGCTGACGCGCTGGCCGATCTTCAGGACGACCTCGACGACCTTCTGGGCAACTGAGCCAGGAGTGAGGGGCGGTCCCGCAAGGGCCGCCCCGCCCTGCCTGCATCGGGGCCGCCGGCCCCGTCCGGTCACGATCGGCCGTGTTGCGTGGCGGGCAGGGCACCATCCAGACAATCCGAGGGGAGCCGGCTGACATGACCACCTACCCCGCGCCGGCACCCGGATCCGCCGGCAGAAGCCTGCAACAGCAGCGCGCGCGCGCCGCCTTCTGGTTCCTCGCGCCGATGCTGGTGATGCTGGCCTTCGTCGCCGCATGGCCGTTGTTCCGCTCGATCATGCTGTCGTTCACCGACGCCAGCGCCGACACGATCTTCAACGGCAACTGGGAATGGGTCGGCTTTCAGAACTATGTCGAGGCCCGGGTCCGCTCGAGCGGCGAAGTGCGCTGGCGCGGCGTCCTTGTCGATCCGAAATGGTGGAATGCGGTATGGAACACCGTGCGCTTCTCGGTCATGTCGGTCACGCTCGAGACGCTGCTGGGCCTTCTGGTCGCGCTGGTGCTCAACGCCGAATTCCGCGGCCGCGCCATCGTCCGGGCCGCCGTCCTTGTCCCCTGGGCAATCCCGACCATCGTCTCGGCCAAGATGTGGGGCTGGATGCTCAATGACCAGTACGGCATCATCAACGACATGCTCATGAACCTCGGGTTCATCGCCTCGCCCATCGCCTGGACGGCACGGCCCGACACGGCGATGATCGCCGTCCTGATCGTCGATGTGTGGAAGACCACACCCTTCATGGCGCTGCTGATCCTGGCCGGGCTTCAGATGGTGCCGCGCGACATGTACGAGGCCGCGCGCCTGGACGGCATCCATCCGATGCGGGTGTTCTGGCGCGTCACGCTGCCGCTGATCCGGCCGGCGATCATGGTGGCGGTGATCTTCCGCCTGCTCGATGCGCTGCGCATCTTCGACCTGATCTATGTGCTGACCCCGCGATCCGAAGGGACGATCACCATGTCGGTGATCTCGTTCCAGAACATCCGCGAGTTCGGCAAATACGCCGAGGGATCGGCGCAATCCTCGATCCTGTTCGCCATCATCGCGGTCTTCGTCGCGCTCTACATCTGGCTGGGCAAGGTCGACCTGAGCGGGGAGCGCAGCCGATGATCGCCCTTGTCACGGCCGCGCTTCTGGCGCTGGTGAAATTCGCGGCCTTCCTCGGGATCACCGTCGCCGTGCTCCTGCCCTTCTACTATGCCGTTCTGGCAAGCACGGAAGGCGACACCAGCACCGGGCCGAGCGGCATCCTGCGGCGGGGGGTGTTCTGGCTCATCGTCGTGTTGATCGTCCTCGCCGCGGTGTTCCCGTTCTACTACGCGATCCTCTCGAGCCTCGAATCCGGGACCGCGCTGTTTCGGGTGAACTACCTGCCCGAGGCATTCAACCTGTCGAACTACCGCACCGTCTTTTCCACGGCGAGTTTCGTGCAGTCGATCTGGAACTCGGTGTTCATCGCCTCGCTCACGGTGGCGGCGGCGCTGTTGCTGGCGGTCACCGCCTCTTACGCGCTGGCGCGGGTGCGGTTCCGGGGGCGCGGACTGCTGCTCATGACCATCCTCGCGGTGTCGATGTTCCCGCAGATCGCGGTGCTGTCGGGGCTTTACGAACTGATCAACTGGCTGGGCCTCTACAACACGCCCTGGGCACTGATCCTGTCCTACACGATCTTCACCCTGCCGTTCACGGTCTGGGTGCTGACCACCTTCATGCGCGACCTGCCGAACGAGATCGAGGAGGCCGCCATCGTCGACGGCGCCAATCCCTGGATCATCATCACCCGCGTGTTCATGCCGCTCTTGTGGCCGGCGCTGGTGACGACCGGGCTTCTGGCCTTCATCGGGGCGTGGAACGAATTCCTTTTCGCGCTGACCTTCACCATCTCGGAGGGCCAGCGCACCGTGCCCGTTGCCATCGCGCTGTTCACCGGGGCCAGCGTGCAGGAAATTCCCTGGGGCCCGATCATGGCGGCAAGTGTCGTCGTGACCGTGCCCCTCATCGCCCTCGTCCTCATTTTCCAGCGCAAGATCGTGGCGGGCCTGACCGCCGGCGGCGTGAAAGGCTGAGCCCATGGCCAAGATCGAACTGAAGAACGTCACCAAGACCTACGGCGCCGTCAACGTCATCAAGGGCGTGGACCTGACCATCGAGAAGGGCGAGTTCATGGTGTTCGTCGGCCCCTCGGGCTGCGGCAAATCCACGCTCCTGCGCCTTGTCTCGGGGCTTGAGACCATCACCTCGGGCGAGATGCTGTTCGACGGGCAGCGCGTGAACGATGTTCTGCCCTCGAAGCGCGGCATCGCCATGGTGTTCCAGTCCTACGCGCTTTATCCGCACATGACGGTGAAGCAGAACATGGAATTCGGCATGAAACTGGCCGGTTCCTCGCGCGCCGAGATCGAGGCGCGGGTGCAGAAGGCGGCGCAACTGCTTCAGATCGGGCATCTGCTCGACCGGTTGCCGAAACAGCTCTCGGGCGGGCAGCGGCAGCGCGTGGCCATCGGCCGCGCCATCACCCGCGACCCGCGCGTGTTCCTGTTCGACGAACCGCTCTCGAACCTCGACGCGGCGCTGCGGGTGGCGATGCGTCTCGAGATTGCAAAGCTGCATCACGACATGCAGGATGTGACCATGATCTACGTCACCCACGATCAGGTCGAGGCCATGACCCTTGCGGACCGCATCTGCGTGTTGCGCGACGGGCAGGTGATGCAGGTGGGCACACCGGCCGAACTCTATGAACGGCCCAATTCCACCTTCGTCGCCGGGTTCATCGGCAGCCCCAAGATGAACCTGCTCGAGGGCAGCCTTGCCGCCGCCCATGGCGCGCATACCGTGGGCGTGCGGTCCGAACACCTGGAACTGGTAGCGGCGGGCCAGGGCCCCTGGTCCGGCCGCGTCGTCCATGCCGAGAACCTCGGCTCCGACAACTACCTGTTCGTCGATGTCGGCGCCGACGAACCCATGATCGTCCGTCTGGGCGGCGACGAACGGGTGGCCCTGGGCGAGACCGTCACCCTCAGGCCGATGGAGGGCCGGCTCCATCGCTTCGGCGCCGATGGCCGGCCCCTGACATGACGGCGGACCATGGCTGAGCCTTTTGTTGCAGTTGTCGACAGCGGCGGGTCCAAGACCGCCGCCGCTGTTGCCTTCCGCGACGGGAGTGTCCGGCTCGCACCCCGCCGCGCCGGCTCCAACCCGCAGGACAACCCCGACTGGTCCGAGGTCCTCGATACCGTCTACGGGCCGCTGGCCGGGGCGGAGCATGCGGTGCTGGCGCTGGCAGGCTATGGCGAGGTGCCGTCGATCGACGCGGCCCTTGCGCGCAAGACGCTCGACATGCTCGGGCCGGACGTGACGCTGCTGAACGACGTGGCGCTGGCGGCACGGTCGGCCTTTCCCAAGGGGGGTGGCGTCCTCATCCTGTCGGGCACGGGGTCGATGGCGGTGGCGACCGGACCCGACGGCACGGTGCGCACCGGGGGCTGGGGCGATCTCTTTTCCGACGAGGGTTCCGCCTACTGGATCGGCCGCGAGGCCCTGGCCCGCGCCAGCCACGAACGCGACGGAAGGGCCGAGGATCGCGGCCTGGCCCTCGCGCTCGAGACGCGGCTTGGTCTGACGGGCGGGGGGCGCTTTGCCCTGCTGGGCTGGGCCCTGGGCCAGAGCCACCCGCGCGCCGGCATCGCCAGCCTTGCGCTCATGATCGACACGCTGGCCGAGACCGGCCTGGCCCCGGCGCGCGACATCCTGGACGGCGCGGCGCGCGAACTGGCGCATCTGGGCCGGTCGGCCGCAGGTCAGGCAGGACTGGCGGGGCCCTTTGCCTGGGCACCGGCCGGTTCGGTGTTTCGCAGCCGCATCATGCGCCGGTCGCTGGCCGAGTTGTTGCAGAGCGAACCGGTGGAACCGGCGGCCTCGGCCCTGGCCGGGGGGCTGATCCTTGCGGCCGAAACCGCCGGCTGGCCGACCGGCGGGGACTGGCAGGCGCGGGTCGTCGCCGCCTGCCGCGACGGGGCTGCCTCCTAGCGCTGGATGCGCCGGGGCGGGTCTAGCGGATATTCCTCGAGATTGTTGCCGGACCCGATCCGGTCGATCACCGCGAACAGTCCCGGCGGCGACAGCGGCGTGAGCACGCCATGCCAGACATTGCGCAGCAGGTTCACCCCCTGGCCGGGCGCGGTCAGGAAGGCGCGGATGCCGTCGGGCCGGCCGTCGCGGTCATGGGCGACCACCACGAGGAACGGATCGGGCGACATCGGGATGAAGGCCTGCGACCCGAGCGGGTGGCGTTCGAGCAGGTCGAGATCGAGCGGCAACTCCCGCGCCATCGAGCGGAACATGCTGATGCCGGCCTGCCCCTCGGGCCCGAAGTCGAGCCGGGCGCGGTCATGCCAGCGGCCGCAGCGGCCGGCATTGATGAGGCGGTCGGGTTCCCCGGCGCAGTCGAGGACATCGCCGAAGGGGGCGAAGGTTTCGGGGGTAAGGGGTTCCGTGCGGATCATGCATCCTCTCTGGCGCGCATCGGCCGAACCGGGCGGCGGGAAGGAATTTCGCGAAATTCCTTCCTCAGCCGATGGACAGCGACGGGTGGCGGTTCACATCCTTGTAAAGGAGATAGCGAAAGTCCTCGCTTCCCGTGGCGAAACAGGCCTGCGGGCAGAAGGCACGCAGCCACATGAAATCGCCCGGGCCGACCGTCACCCAGTCGCGGTTCAGCAGATAGCGCGCGGTTCCTTGCAGCACATAGAGCCCGTGTTCCATCACATGGGTCTCGGCCAGGGGGATGCGGCCGCCGGGGCGGAAGGTGACGATGTTCACATGCATGTCGTGGCGCAGGTCGGCCGGGTCGTGAAACCGGGTCGTGCCCCAGAGATCGGTGTTTTCCATCCAGTGCACCGGATTTCCCGCGTCCGAGGCGATGACCGGATCGGGCGGGGTCAGGCCCGGCGCCGGCTGCCAGCGCTTGCGGATCCAGTGAAAGCGCAGCGGGGTAGTGCCGGCGTTGCGCAGGGTCCAGCCGCTGCGGGGCGGGACATAGGCATAGCCGCCACGGGTGAGGACATGGACCTCGCCGGCGATGGTGATCGTGGCCTCGCCCGCAACGATCAGGAGCGCGGCCTCGCTCCCGGGATCGGGATCGGGCGCGGTGGATCCGCCGCCGGGGGTCACTTCCATCGCGTATTGGGCGAAGGTTTCGGCAAAGCCGGACAGCGGACGGGCCAGGATCCAGCCATGTGCCCCCTCCCAGCCCGGGAACAGCGAGGTGACGATCGAACATTGCACCGCCGCCGGGATGAAGGCGTAGGCCTCGGTGAAGATCGCGCCGGACTGGGCGGGCTCCTCGGTCTGGGCGGGAAGGCCGCCGGGCGGGAAGGCGTAGGTTCTGGTCATGGCAGGATCGCTTTCAGTCTCAGTTCGGCAATGCGTTCCACCTGTGCGCAGGCGGTGGCGAATTCGGTGGCGCTGTCGTGGTCGATCCTTGCGCGCATGGCGGCAAGGATGCCGTCCTTCGAATGGTCGCGCACGGCGATGATGAACGGGAATCCGTGGCGTGCAACATAGGCCGTGTTCAGCGCGCCGAAGGCGGCGCGTTCGTCGTCGGTGAGGGCGTCGAGCCCGGCGCTTGCCTGTTCGGCGGTCGATTCGGGGGTGAGCCTGCGCGCCGCGGCCAGCTTGCCCGCAAGGTCGGGGTGGGCGCGCAGCACGCCCATGCGCAGGGCGTCATCGCCCCCGCGAAAGGCCCGCGCCATGGCATTGGCAAGCCCGGTCGCGGTGTCATGCGCCGGGCCGAGTTCCAGCGCGAAGGCGCGTTCGGCCACCCAGGGGCTGTGTTCGTAGATGCCGCCGAACCGGGCAAGAAATTCGTCGCGCCCCATCCGAGAGGGGCACAGGCGCACGGCCGGAGGGTTCACCGCGGCCCAATGCGCCGCGATCTCGCCGCGGGTGGCGAACCAGGCGCCGCCCTTTTGCCGCGCGTGGTCGAGAAAGCGGCGCAGGCCCGCGGTCTTGCCGGGACGACCCGCCAGCCGGCAATGCAGCCCGACCGAGAACATGCGCCCGCCTTCGGCATGCAATTCGTTGTAGGTGTCGCACAGATAGTCGCCGAACTGCGCCCCGGTGACATAGCCGGGCGCGGTGGCGAACCGCATGTCGTTGGCCTCGAGCGTGTAGGGGATCACCAACTGGTCGCGATCGCCGTAGCGGCGCCAGTAGGGCAGGTCGTCGTCATAGGTGTCCGAGACCCAGTCGAAGGCGCCGGTCTCGGCGGTCAGGCGCAGGGTGTTGACGCTGCACCGCCCGGTATACCATCCGCGCGGGGCCGTGCCCACGACCTCGGTGTGCAGGCGGATCGCCTCGCGGATGGCGGCGCGTTCCTCGTCCTCGGGCATGTCGCGGTGTTCGATCCACTTGAGCCCGTGACTCGCGATTTCCCAGCCGGCCTGTTTCATCGCCGCCACCTGGAGCGGCGCGCGCGCCAGCGCGGTGGCGACGCCGTAGATCGTCACGGGCAGGTCCATTCCGGTGAACAGCCGGTGAAGCCGCCAGAACCCGGCGCGCGCGCCGTAGTCGTAGATCGATTCCATGTTCCAGTGACGCTGGCCGGGCCACATCGCCGCGCCGGCGATGTCCGACAGGAACGCCTCAGACGCGGCATCGCCGTGCAGGATCGAATTCTCGCCCCCCTCCTCGTAGTTGAGAACAAGGCTGATGGCGACGCGGGCGCCGCCCGGCCAGCGCGCATCGGGCGGAGTGGGGCCGTGGCCGGCGAAATCGCGGGGATAGCGGGGGGGGGTCCGGTCGGGGTTCATGGCACCATGGATAGGCCCCGGCCGCGCCCCCTTGCAAGACGCAAGCGGGGCCTTAGGCTGGCCGGCACGGGGGCAGCACGGGGAGGGCCGGAGGATGGCCGCAGGGTATCTGACGACGCATGTTCTGGACACCGCGCGGGGCTGCCCGGCGGCGGGGATGCGCATCACGCTCTTTCGCCTCGCGCCGGAGGGGCGGGTGGTTCTGGCGCAGGTGCGGACCAACGGGGACGGGCGCACCGATACGCCGATCCTGCCACGCGAGGGATTCGCGCCCGGGCAATATGAACTGGTGTTCCACGCCGGCGATTATCTGCGCGACAGCGGGCAGGCCGGGCCGGAGCCGCTGTTCCTGGACGAAATCCCGATCCGTTTCGGCCTGGCCGAGGAGGCGCATTACCATGTGCCGCTGCTGCTTTCGGCCTATGGCTATTCGACCTACCGCGGAAGCTGAGCGCCCTTGACGCCGCACCGGGGCTGGTGAACGGTCGTGAAAACGAAAAGACGGGGATGGAATGGACGCGACACTCATTGCGGTCTGGGCCGAGTTTGCCGTGCGCTGGCTGCATGTCATCACGGCGATCGCCTGGATCGGCTCTTCGTTCTATTTCATCGCCCTCGATCTGGGCCTGCGGCGGGACCGCGCACTCGGGTCGGGCGCCGACGGCGAGGAATGGCAGGTCCATGGCGGCGGATTCTACCACATCCAGAAATACCTTGTGGCCCCCGCCAGCCTGCCCGAGCACCTGACCTGGTTCAAATGGGAGAGTTACTGGACCTGGATCTCGGGGTTCCTGCTGCTCACGCTGGTCTACTGGCACGGGGCGGAACTGTTCCTGATCGACCCGGCGGTGATGGAACTGTCGGTCTGGCAGGCGGTGGCGATCTCGGCCGCGTCGCTGGCCTTCGGCTGGATCGTCTATGACCTGCTGTGCAAGGCGCTGCTGAAATACGACATGATGGTGCTGATGGCGGTGCTGTTCGTCGTCATCCTCGCCATGGCGCTGTTCTACACCAGCGTCTTCAGCGGGCGCGCGGCGCTCTTGCATCTGGGGGCCTTCACCGCCTCGATCATGACCGGCAACGTGTTCTTCGTCATCATCCCCAACCAGAAGATCGTGGTTGCCGACCTCAAGGCAGGGCAGAAACCCGATCCGAAATTCGGCAAGATCGCCAAGCAGCGGTCGACCCACAACAACTATCTGACGCTGCCGGTCATCTTTCTCATGCTGTCCACCCACTATCCGCTGGCCTTCGGCGGCGAGAATGCCTGGCTGATTGCCGCGCTCGTGTTTCTCATGGGGGTGTCGATCCGGCATTTCTTCAACTCCATGCATGCGCGGAAGGGCCGGCCGTGGTGGACCTGGGGGCTGACGGCGGCAATCTTCGCGACGATCGTCTGGCTGTCCTGGCCGCCGCCCCTGCCGCCCGAGGAAGAGGCCGCGCTGACCCCGGCGGCCACGCATTTCGCCACCGCGCCCGGCTTCGAGGAGGTGCAGGACATCGTTCTTGTCCGTTGTTCGATGTGCCACAGCGCCGAACCGGGCTGGAACGGGATCATCGCCCCGCCGCGCGGCGTGCGGCTTGATTCTCCGGGGCAGATTGCGGCACATGCGCGGGAAATCTGGATGCAGGCCGGACTGACCCATGCCATGCCCCCCGCGAACGCAAGCTACATGGAACCCGAGGAACGCATCGCCATCCGCCGCTGGTTCGAAGGCGCATCCTGACCGGACGCGGGCTGCGAACGCGGACCAGAAATGCGGGCCGCGCAAGAGGACGCAATGACAGACTGGATCGCCGTAGACTGGGGCACGTCGAACGTCCGGGCCTGGGCCATGCGGGGCGGCAGCCCGATGGCACAGGCATCCTCGGACCGCGGCATGGGTCGGCTTGACCGCGACGGGTTCGAGGGCGCGCTTCTCGACCTGATCGGCGGATGGGCGGGACAGGGCGACGTGATCGCCTGCGGCATGGTCGGCGCGCGTCAGGGCTGGATCGAGGCACCCTATGCCATGACCCCCTGCCCGGCCCTGCCCCGCGGCCTGATCACGGCGCCGGCCCGCACGCCCGGCCTGCGGGTGCGCATCATCCCCGGCGTGGCCCAGTCCGCGCCCGCCGACGTGATGCGCGGCGAGGAAACCCAGATCGCCGGTTTCCTGCGGCTGAACCCCGGCTGGGACGGCACGCTCTGCCTGCCGGGCAGCCATACGAAATGGGTGCAGGTGAGCGCGGGCGAAATCGTTTCGTTCCAGACCTTCATGACCGGCGAGATGTTCGCCGCGCTGGGCAGCCAGACCGTGCTGCGCCACTCTCTGAACGGCGAGGGCACCGACGAGGACACGTTCGCCGCTGCCGTCGATGACGCGATGGCGCATCCCGCGCGCCTCGGGGCGCGGCTGTTCTCGATCCGGGCCGAGGGGTTGTTGCACGGCCTGACCGCGGCGCAGGCGCGCGGGCGCCTGTCGGGCCTGCTGATCGGGCTGGAACTGGCCGGGGCGCGGCCCTACTGGCTTGGGGCGCGAGTGGCGGTGATCGGCGCGGGCGCCCTTGCCCGGCGCTATGCGGCCGCGCTGCTGCGGCAGGGCCTGACCCCCGCCATGGCCGACAACGATTCCGTCACCCTTGCCGGCCTGATCGCCGCGCATGAAGGAGCCACGCCATGACCCGCCCGCTCATCGCCATCCTGCGCGGCATCACCCCGGACGAGGCCGTTCCCGCGGCCGAGGCGCTGATTGCCGCCGGCATCACCATGATCGAAGTGCCGCTGAATTCGCCGCATCCGATGACCTCGATCGCCGCCATGGTGCGCCATTGCGGCAGTCGCGCGCTCATCGGGGCGGGCACGGTGCTGTCGGTGCATGACGTGCAGGAGCTGCGCGACGCGGGCGGCCGCCTTGTGGTGTCGCCCGACTGCAACCCCGAGGTGATCGCCGCCACCCGCGCCGCCGGAATGGAAAGCTGGCCCGGCGTCATGACCCCGACCGAATGCTTCGCCGCCCTGCGCGCGGGGGCGACCGGGCTCAAGCTGTTTCCCGGCTCGCTGCTGGGGCCTGACGGGCTTCGGGCCATCCGCGTGGTGCTGCCCAGGGGCACGCGGGTCTTTGCCGTGGGCGGGGCCGGGCCCGAGAATTTCGACCGATGGATCGCCGCCTCGGCGGACGGGTTCGGGATCGGATCGGCCCTTTACCGGCCCGGGATGCGCGCGGCCGAAATCGGCGACCGCGCGCGCGCCATCGTCGCCGCCTATGACCGCGCCGCCACCGGAGAGATCACCGCATGAGCCCCTCCGCGATCCACGACGACACGATCTGCCTTCTGGGCGAGGGGCCGATGTGGCATCCGCTGCGCGGCGAACTCTT
Organism: Rubellimicrobium sp.; assembly: GCA_020852925.1. GTDB lineage: Bacteria > Pseudomonadota > Alphaproteobacteria > Rhodobacterales > Rhodobacteraceae > JADYZU01. The sequence goes on from JADYZU010000028.1 coordinate 142,949, forward strand.
CTGGTTCGACATCCTGGGCCGCACCCTGCACCGCCGCGGGCAACACTGGCGGTTCGACCGGATCGTGACCGCGGCGGGCTGGATCGACGAAGACCGGCTGCTGATCGCCTCGGACCGCGCGCTGTCGGTGTTCACCCTCTCTACCGGAAAGGATGCGGAACTCTGCCCGCTCGAGGCGGATGTGCCGGGCAACCGCTCGAACGACGGGCGGGCCGATCCGCAGGGCGGGTTCTGGATCGGCACGATGGGCCTTGATGCCGAACAGGACGCGGGCGCGATCTGGCGCTGGTATCGCGGTGAATTGCGCCGGCTGTTCGCGCCGATCACCATCCCGAACGCGATCTGCTTTGCCCCCGACGGGCGCACCGCCTATTTCGCGGACACGCCGCAACAGGTGATCCGGCGCGTGACCCTGGACGATCAGGGCTGGCCCGTGGGCGAGAGCGCGATCCATATCGACCTGCGCGGAACCGGGCATTTCCCCGATGGTGCCGTGGTGGACAGCGCGGGCGTCCTGTGGAACGCACAATGGGGATCCTTCCGCGTCGCCGCCTATGACGCTGCCGGGCGCGAGATGGCGGCGATCCCGTTCCCGGCCGAACAGACCAGTTGCCCCGCCTTTGGCGGCGAGCGGATGCGCACGCTGTTCTGCACCTCGGCCGCCGCCGGCAAGAGCCAGCGTCACCTTGTCGATCATCCCGAAAGCGGGCGCACCTTCGCCGCCCGTGTCGATGCAGTGGGTCAGGCCGAACACCGGGTCATCCTCTGACCCGGCGACCGCCCCTCAGACGCGGTGCAGGTAAAGGTCGTATTCGACCTCGGTGACGATGCGGGCCACTCGGGCATGTTCGGCCGCCTTGATCGCGGTGAAGGTGCGGTGCATCTCGTGGCCCAGCGCCTCTTGCAGAAAGGCCGACCCCTGCGCCGCCCGGATCGCGCTGCGCCAGTCGGCCGGGATATCGCCGGCATCGGCGCCCTCATAGGCATTGCCGGTGGCTTCGGGGCCGGGGTCGATGCGGTGTTTCAGCCCGTGGCGGATCCCGGCCAGCACGGTCGCGGCGACAAGATAGGGATTCGCGTCCACGCCGGCGGGACGATGTTCGATCCGCCGCCCCTCGATGGCACCGGCGGGGATGCGCAGCGCGACCGAACGGTTGTTCACACCCCACGAAGGCGACACGGGCGCATAGCTCTGGCTGGCAAAGCGGCGCCAGGAATTGGCATGCGGCGCAAAGACCAGCATGCTTTCCCCCATCGTCGCCCTGAGCCCGCCCAGCGCATCGAGCAGGCGCGGATGCCAGGTGCCGGGAGTCTCCTCGACGAACAGGTTGCGCCCGGCGCCGTCGCGCAGGCCCACATGGAAATGCATCCCCGACCCGGCATAATCGGCATCGGGTTTCGCCATGAAACAGGCCACCACCCCATGCGCCCGTGCCGCCGCGCGCACGATCCGCTTGAGCCGCACCAGATCGTCCGCCGCCTGCATCACATCGGTGCGATAGCGCAGGGTCAGTTCGTATTGCCCCGGCGCATATTCGGAGATCGCCGTCTCGGCCGTGATCCCGGCCAGCGCCGCGCCCGCATAGACATCGGACAGAAGCGGCAGCATCCCGTGCAGCATGTCCACGGAATAGACCTCGGTCGCGGGCGAAATCCGCCCGTCGATCAGGTCGCGCGCCGGGCGCAGATGGCCGTCGGGGCCGCGCTCGCGCTCGAAGAGGAAGAATTCGAGTTCGAACGCCCCGGTCGGATGAAGCCCCTCCTGCGCCAGCGCCCCGACCTGCCGCGCCAGCGCATGGCGCGGATCCGATCCCATCGGCCGCCCGTCGAGTTCGTGCATCGACATGAACACCTCGGCCCGCGCCGGCCTGGTGCCGTGCAGCCGCTTCAGCGTGCCGGGAATCGGCCAGGCGATCAGGTCGCCGTCGCCCTGGTCCCAGATGAGGCCGGTCTCGTGCACATCCTCGCCCAGGATGTCGAGGCCGAGGATCGAGATCGGCAGATGCCGCCCGCCCTTGTAGAACGCCTCGAGTTCGTGGCGGCGGATGATCTTGCCGCGGCCGATGCCGTTGGCGTCGTGCAGGACGATGTCGATGGCCTCGATATCCGGGTTGGCAGCCAGGAAATCCTGCGCCTCGCTCCAGTCCGCGCCCGAGGGGCTGTGATGGGTGGTCATGTCGCGATCCTCATTCGGGTGCGGTCAGTTCGGCCAGCGTCTCGTCGAAGGCGGCGATGAGCCGGTCGATCTGCGCGCGCCGGGTCACGGGACTGACCAGCATCATGTTGTGGAACGGCGCAATCAGGCAGCCGCGGTTCAGAAGGCACAGATGCACCGTGCGCTCGATGTCGGGGCGGTGGGCGGCGGCGGCATCGGCGCTGGTGGTCAGGGGGCCGGCGGCGCAGATGAACTCGACCCGCGCGCCCACCCGCACCACATGCCACAGCAGGCCGTGCCGCGCGATCGCCGCCGCCAGCCCGCGCTCAAGCCGCGCCGCCCCCCGCTCCATCCGCGCATAGGCGGCCGGGGTCGCCACTTCCTCGAGCGTGGCGACAAGGCAGGCGAACTGCATCGGATTGGCCGAGAGCGTGGTGCCCATGCCCGAATGCCCCGCCGGCCGCGTGGCGTCCCAGGCGGCAAACCGTGCCGCCACATCCTCGCGCAGACCCCAGACCGCCATCGGCATCCCGCCCGCGATGCATTTGCCGACCACGATCATGTCGGCCTCGATCCCGTGCATGCGGGCATAGCCGCCGGGACCGGAACTCTGGGTATGGGTCTCGTCGATGATGAGCAGCGCGCCGTAGCGACGGGTCAGATCCCGGATCCCCTCGAGAAAGCCGGGCGCAGGCAGGACCATGCAGGAATTGGTCATCACCGGCTCGGTCAGGACGGCGGCGATATCGCCCGCGGCCAGCGCCTCCTCGACCGCGGCGAGATCGTTGAATCCGACGGCAACCGCACCGGCGGCCGGATCATGGACCACGCCGATCAGGCCCGGACGCGCCACGGTGCGGCCATCCTCGACGGTCACCATCAGGTCGTCGACGGTGCCGTGATAGGATCCGTCGAAGACAAGGATGCGGTTGCGCCCCGTCACCGCGCGGGCGACCTTGATCGCATAGCGGTTCGCATCGGTCGCGGTGGCGGCCGCCTGCCAGCGGAACAGGCCGAACTGCCGGTCGAGCAGCGCCCCCGCGCGCAGTGCGGCGCGCGACGGCAACATGTAGGTCAGCCCCCGCCCCGCCTGCGCCCGGATGGCACGGGCCACGGCGGGCGGTGAATGGCCGAACATCGAGCCGGTGTCGCCCAGGCAGAAATCGTCGATCTCGTTACCGTCCACATCCCGGATCACCGCAGCGGCGGCCCGTTCGATCACGAGGGGAAACGGCATCGGCCAGTCGCGCATCCAGTGCATCGGCACACCCGAAAGCCAGGCCTGCGCCCCGGCATCGAGAGCGGCACGGGTCTCGGGGCGCGATTGCGCAAAACGCGCGGATTCGTGCGCAAAGACAGCGGCGACGCGACGTGGATCGGGACCGAGATCGGGATCGGCGGACGCAGAAGGGCGGGCGGCAGGAGCATTCATCCCTGCCTTATGCCAGCGCCGCCGCAAAAGGCAAAGGGCACGGTGCGTTTCGCGAAACGCACCGCGACGGCCGGTCGGTGCGTGGTGGATCCCGGCCAGGGCGGGACAGAAAATTCGCGAATTTTCGTCCCCGCCCGGCGGCGGCGTCAGAGCAGGCCGATCTCCGCCAGCGCCCGCGACAGGGCGGGGGGCAGTGCGTCGTCGCCCGCCTTGCCCGCGCCCAGATCGGGCGGCGCATCCCCGGGCTTCAGATAGCGCCAGCCCTGGAACGGCTGGCGCGGCACCGGTGCCACCCGTACAAGCGCAGGGTCGAGGACGATGGCACAACGGGCGATTCCGTCCTCGCCCGTCACCGGATCGAGGCGCAGCACCTTCTGCCGGCAGAGCACCATCCCCTTGATCACCCAGTAGATCGACCCTCCGCCAAGAACCTCGGCCTCGCGGCGCGGCCACATCCGCGTGACATGGCGCGGCAGCCCGTCCGCGGTCTGCGCCTGCCGCTGTTGCTGCCAGTCGGCCAGATCGGCGACATCCTCGGTCCCGACGGAAAGCTTGATCAGGTGCAGAAGGCCGGTCATTGCGTTAGGTTCTCGATTCACCCCCAGATGTTGTGATAGCCTAGGCTTCCTGACGCGATTCTGCCAGAACCCCCGACGCCGAGGTGCCCATGTCCCGCTTTGCCGCGCCCATCGCCGAACAGATCTGGGACATGAAATACCGCTTTCGTGCCGCCGACGGCGCTCCGATCGACCTGACCCTCGAGGACAGTTGGAGACGCGTCGCCCGTGCCCTGGCCGCTGTGGAATCCGACCCCTCGCACTGGGACGAGCGGTTCTATCGCGCGCTCGAGGATTTCCGTTTTCTTCCGGCCGGGCGGATCATGGCCGGTGCGGGTACGGCGCGGCAGGTGACGCTGTTCAACTGCTTTGTCATGGGCACGGTCCCCGACAGCATGGGCGGCATCTTTGACGCGCTGAAGGAGGCGGCGCTGACCATGCAGCAGGGTGGCGGGATCGGGTATGACTTCTCGACCATCCGCCCGCGCGGCGCGCCGGTGCGCGGGGTCGGGGCCGATGCCTCGGGACCGCTCTCGTTCATGGATGTCTGGGATGCGATGTGCCGCACCATCATGTCGGCAGGATCGCGGCGCGGGGCGATGATGGCCACCATGCGCTGCGATCATCCCGATATCGAGGATTTCATCGCCGCCAAGGCCGATCCGGCCCGCCTGCGCATGTTCAACATGTCGGTTCTTGTCACCGATCCGTTCATGGCCGCCGTCAAGGCCGACGAGGACTGGGATCTGCTGTTCGACGGTCACGTCCTGCGCACCCTGCGCGCCCGCGACCTCTGGGACCGGATCATGCGCGCCACCTACGATTATGCGGAACCGGGAGTCATCTTCATCGACCGCATCAACCGCCTGAACAACCTCTCCTATGCCGAGACCATCGCCGCCACCAATCCCTGCGGCGAACAGCCCCTGCCGCCCTACGGCGCCTGCCTGCTCGGCTCGGTCAACCTCGCGCGGCTGGTGAGCGATCCCTTCGGGCCGCAGGCCGCACTCGATGTTGCGGCGCTCGACGAACTCGTGGCCGTCGCGGTGCGCATGATGGACAACACCATCGACGTGTCGAACTTTCCGCTGCCGCAGCAGGCGGCCGAGGCGCAGGCCAAGCGGCGCATCGGTCTCGGCGTCACCGGGCTTGCCGATGCGTTGCTCATGGTCGGTCTGCGCTACGGCTCGGACGAGGCGGCGGCCGCCACGCGCGACTGGCTGCACCGTATCGCCCGCGCCGCCTATCTGGCCAGTGTCGGCCTCGCGCGCGAAAAGGGGGCCTTTGCGCTCTTTGACCGCGACGCCTATCTGGCGTCCGGCACGCTGGCCACCATGGACGCGGATGTGCGCAAGGCGATCGCCAGACACGGGATCCGCAACGCCCTCCTGACCTCGATCGCGCCGACGGGGACGATCTCGCTCTTTGCCGGCAATGTCTCGAGCGGGATCGAGCCGGTCTTTGCCTACAGCTACAGCCGCAAGGTGCTGCGCCCCGATGGCAGCCGGATCGAGGAGGAAGTGGTCGATTACGCCGTGCAGATGTGGCGCGACCGCATGGGCGACGCGCCGCTGCCCGCGCATTTCACCGATGCCCAGACGCTGGCCCCGCTCGATCATGTGAAGATGCAGGCGGCGGCGCAGGAATGGGTCGATTCCTCGATTTCCAAGACCATCAACTGCCCCGAGGACATCTCGTTCGAGGATTTCCGCGAGGTCTACATGGCCGCCTGGGATCTGGGCTGCAAGGGCTGCACCACCTATCGCCCCAATGCGGTCACGGGGTCAGTCCTGACAGCGACTCCGGCGCCGGGGGCGGTCGCCGACGGCGTGCCGGTGCCCGGACCCGGGGCCGCGCCCGGACACGCGCCCGGGCCGGAGGCGGACAGCGCCGCCGCGCTGCCCGCGCTGAGCGTGCCCCTCGACCGGCCGCCCTCGCTCGAGGGAGCGACCTACAAGCTGAAGTGGCCCGACAGCGAACACGCGATCTACATCACCATCAACGACATCCTTCAGGACGGGCAGCGCCGCCCGTTCGAAATCTTCATCAACTCCAAGAACATGGAGCATTTCGCCTGGACCGTCGCGCTCACACGGATGATCTCGGCGGTGTTCCGCCGCGGTGGCGATGTCAGTTTCGTGGTCGAGGAACTGAAGGCCGTGTTCGATCCGCGCGGCGGGGCGTGGATGGAGGGGCGCTATATTCCCTCGATCCTTGCCGCGATCGGCGGCGTGATCGAACGACACCTGCTTGCCATCGGCTTCATGACCGCGCCGGGGACCGGGCTGAAATCCGATCCTTCAGCGGAAATCGTCACCCTCTCGCCGCGCCGGGGCAAGGCCTGCCCCGCTTGCGGCAGTCATGACCTGCGCATGATCGAGGGGTGCCTCACCTGCTCTGCCTGCGGCCATTCGCGCTGCGGCTGAGGGGGGCGGGGTCGTCACCCTGAGAAATCCCGGAATTTTTTTCCATTCCGGGCAAAAATGGTTCCACCTTACCCATCCTTTTCTTCCACGGTGGTCTAACCCATTGAAATGAAAAGGCCCACCTTGTTGCGCACAAGGTGGGCCTTTGAAATTTGCAGGGTCGTGCGGAATATCTTCCGCGTTTGATGCCTGACCTTCGCCGGTCCTGTTTATTCGTCACCATTCGATGGTGGTGTGTCGTCCTTACCATCGGTCTGCCGCTTGATCTTCCGCGCGTATTTCGGCTTCAGGCCGAGCTCTCCCTTCTTGAAGCCCCGGAACACCAAATTTTCCTGCTGGAGCTGGGACGGGGTGATTTCGCCCCGACGAAGGCGCTCTTCGTCCCTTTCGCGGGCGCGGGCCTTCTCGGCGGCTCGGTTCTTGAACAGATCTGACATGACGGTCTCCTGATTGATGTGTAATGGAAAACCCCGGCTGCAACGCGTCGTCTGGATGGTCGGACCGGGTCTGGTCGTCGGTGAATGGGGCCGGTTGTGGCGTGAACGGGCACCCGTTCTGTTACGTCTCCTCGGTGCCGGACCCGGTCCGGTTGTCACCTTCGCGGTCTTCGTCCCGGTGCGCCTGACTAGTTAGTGTCCGAGGACATGGTGTAATTTCATCGGCTCGTCCGGTGTGATCCCGGGTGGCCATCGAGGTGTATGGTCGAGGTGGAGTTTCGACGCTTCAACCACAGACCTTACGGAGACCCCGATGAC
>JADYZU010000029.1 GCA_020852925.1 Rubellimicrobium sp.
GCGAGGTCCAGACGTTCTTGCAGGTGACAGAACAGGTGTGGCAGCCGATGCACTTGTCGAGGTTGAGCACCATGCCGATCTGAGCGCGAACCTTCATTCCGCGGCCTCCGTGGTCTGGGTTGCGGGCCGGTCGAGCCAGTCGACCTTGTCCATCTTGCGGACGATCACGAATTCGTCCCGGTTCGAGCCGACGGTGCCATAGTAGTTGAACCCGTAGGCCAGTTGCGCGTAGCCGCCGATCATGTGGGTGGGCTTCACCACCGTGCGGGTGACCGAATTGTGGATGCCGCCGCGCAGGTTGGTGATCTGGCTGCCCGGCGTGTTCACGATCTTTTCCTGGGCGTGATACATGAAGAGCGTGCCGTCCTTCATGCGCTGGCTGACCACCGCGCGCGCGGTGATGACCCCGTTCGAGTTGAACACCTCGACCCAGTCGTTGTCGACCAGGCCGGCCTTGGCGGCGTCATTCTCGGAAATCCACACCACCGGCCCGCCGCGGTTCAGCGTGAGCATGAGCAGGTTGTCCGAATAGGTCGAGTGGATGCCCCATTTCTGGTGCGGGGTGATGAAGTTCAGCACCGCATGCTTCTCGCCTGCCTTGAGCGACCGCGTGGCCGCGTGGCCCGTGGTCTTGAGATCGACCGGCGGGCGCCAGGTGACAAAGAATTCACCGAAGGCGCGCATCCATTCGTGATCCTGATAAAGCTGCTGGCGGCCGGTGACCGTGCGCCACGGGATCAGTTCGTGCACGTTGGTGTAGCCGGCGTTGTAGCAGACCGACTCGCTCTCGATGCCCGACCATGTCGGCGAGGAGATGATCTTGCGCGGCTGCACGGCGATGTCGCGGAAGCGGATCTTCTCGTCTTCCTTGGGCAGCGCGAGGTGCCGATGGTCGCGGCCGGTGATCCGGGACAGCGCCTCCCATGCCTTCACCGCCACCTCGCCGTTGGTCTCGGGCGCGAGCATGAGGATCATCTCGGCCGCGTCGATGGCGGTATCGAGACGGGCCATGCCCTGACTCACCCCGTCCTCGTGCACGGTGCCGTTCAGCGCGCGCAGATGCGCAACCTCGTGCTTCGTGTCCCAGCCGATCCCCTTGCCGCCGTTGCCGATCTTCTCCATCAAGGGCCCGATCGAGGTGAAACGCTTGTAAAGATTTGGATAATCCCGCTCTACCTCGATATAGGCGGGGGCGGTGCGCCCCGGGATCAGGTCGCATTCGCCACGCTTCCAGTCGAGAACGTGGTCCTGTGCGATCTCGCCCTGACTGTCATGCTGAAGCGGGAACTGCACCACGTCGGTCTCGACGCCCAGAACCTCGGGCGCGACTTCCGAGAACTTCTGCGCGATGAACTTGAAGATTTCCCAGTCGGTCTTCGATTCATAGGCCGGATCCACCGCCGCCTGAAGCGGGTGGATGAACGGGTGCATGTCCGACGTGTTGAGATCGTCCTTTTCGTACCAGCTTGCCGTCGGCAGCACGATGTCGGAATAGACCGCGGTCGTGGACATGCGGAAGTCGAGGGTCACCAGCAGGTCGAGCTTTCCTTCCGGGGCCTCGTCGTGCCAGACCGCCTCGACCGGCATCTGCCCGCCCTGTTCGCCCAGATCCTTGCCCTGCACCCCGTGATCGGTGCCAAGCAGGTGGCGCAGGAAGTATTCGTGCCCCTTGCCCGACGACCCCAGCAGGTTCGAGCGCCAGACGAACAGGTTGCGCGGCCAGTTCTCGGGCGCGTCCGGGTCTTCGCAGGACATCTGCAATTCGCCCGATTTCAGGCGCCCGGCCACATAGTCCTTCACCGGCACGCCGGCGGCGCGCGCCGCACGGCCCACCTCGAGCGGGTTCTGCCGCAGTTGCGGCGCCGAGGGCAGCCAGCCCATGCGTTCGGCGCGGATGTTGTAGTCGATGAGGCTGAGCCGGTCCCAGTCGCCCTCGGGGGCGGTCGCGGCGAGGATCTCGCGCGAGGAGACGGTCTCGTAGCGCCACTGGTCGGTATGCACATACCAGGCCGAGGTCGAGTTCATCTGCCGCGGCGGCCGGTTCCAGTCGAGGGCGAAGGCCAGCGCCGTCCAGCCGGTCTGCGGCCGCAGCTTTTCCTGTCCCACATAGTGCGACCAGCCCCCGCCCGACTGACCGACACAGCCGCACATCACCAGCATGTTGATGACCGCGCGATAGTTCATGTCCATGTTGAACCAGTGGTTCATCCCCGCGCCGATGATGACCATGGAGCGGCCATTGGTCTTTTCGGCATTGGTGGCGAATTCGCGCGCCACCTGGATGATCTGGTCGCGCCGCACGCCGGTGATGCGTTCGGCCCAGGCGGGGGTGAAGGGCACGTCGGCGTCATAGTCGCGCGCCACGTTGTCGCCGCCAAGGCCGCGATCAAGGCTGTAGTTGGCGCAGAACAGGTCGAAAACCGTGGTGACGAAGGCCTCTTCGCCATCGGCAAGGGTCATGCGCCGCACCGGCACGTTGCGGGTCAGCACCTCGCCACGCGGATCGTTGACGAAACCGTTGGTGGCATCGCCGCCGAACCAGGGGAAATCGACGGCCACCACCTCGTCGCGGTCCTGCTCGAGGATCATGCTCATCTTCAGGCGCGTCCCGGCATCGCCGGCGCGCTCCTCGAGGTTCCAGCGCCCCTCCTCGCCCCAGCGGAAGCCGACCGAGCCGTTCGGCACCACCACCTTGCCCGAAATCTCGTCAAGGGCGACGGTCTTCCACTCGGGGTTGTTGGCCTGGTTCAGCGCGCCGTCGAAATCGGCCGCGCGCAGCTGCCGGCCCGGCACCAGCCGGTCGCCCTTGCGGTCAAGGCGCACGAGCATCGGCATGTCGGTATACTTGCGGCAGTAGTCCTCGAAATACTCGGCCTGCCGGTCAAGGTGGAATTCGCGCAGGATCACATGCCCGAACGCCATGCCAAGGTCGGCATCGGTGCCCTGCTTGGCATTGAGCCAGATGTCGGCGAACTTGGCGGCCTCGGAATAGTCCGGGCTGACCACCGCGGATTTCGTGCCCTTGTAACGCGCCTCGGTATAGAAATGTGCGTCCGGCGTACGCGTCTGCGGCACGTTCGAGCCCCAGAGGATCAGATAGCCGGCGTTATACCAGTCGGCCGATTCCGGCACGTCGGTCTGTTCGCCCCAGGTCTGGGGCGAGGCGGGCGGCAGGTCGCAATACCAGTCGTAGAACGACATGCAGGTGCCGCCCAGCAGCGACAGATACCGCGACCCCGCCGCATACGAGACCATCGACATCGCCGGAATGGGCGAGAAGCCGAACACCCGGTCGGGGCCGTATTTGCGCGCGGTATGGGCATTGGCGGCGGCGATCATCTCGCCCACCTCGTCCCAGCTTGCGCGCACGAAGCCGCCCTTGCCGCGGATGCGGGTATAGCTTTCGCGCGCGGCGGCGTCGTTCTGGATCGCCTCCCAGGCGGCGACGGGCGACAGCGTGCGCCGCTTCTCGCGCCAGAGTTTCATGAGGCGGCCGCGCATCAGCGGCGTCTTCACCCGGTTCGCCGAGTAGAGATACCACGAATAGCTGGCCCCGCGCGCGCAACCGCGCGGTTCGTGGTTGGGCAGGTCGGGGCGGGTGCGGGGATAGTCGGTCTGCTGGGTTTCCCAGGTGACGATCCCCGACTTCACGTAGATCTTCCAGGAACATGACCCGGTGCAGTTCACGCCATGGGTCGAGCGCACGATCTTGTCGTGGCGCCAGCGCGAGCGGTAGGTGTCCTCCCAGTCGCGGTTCTCGATGGTCGTCTGGCCGTGACCGTCGGCGAAGGTGTCCTTTCGCAGCGATTTCAGGAAATTCAGGCGGTCGAGAAGATGACTCATGGCGTGCTCCGTCGGTCAGGCTGCGGGAACCGCGGCCGGGGTCCGGCCGCGTTCGATGTCGTGGAGAAGTCCGCCACGCCGGGTGTAGAAGGCCCAGGTCAAGGCAAGACAGATGACGTAGAAGGCAAGGAACACCCACAGCGCCGCCCCTGCCCCGCCAGTCATGGCGATGGAAGAGCCATAGGCCTTGGGGATGAAGAACCCGCCATAGGCACCGATGGCGCTGGTGAAGGCGACGATGCCACCCGATTCCATGGCGATCTGCCGCATCCGGTCGTTGCCGGTCAGTTGCGGCATGAGACGGGGCACCTCCTGCGCCATGATCACCGGGATCATCTGGAAGGTCGAGGCATTGCCGACACCGGTGAAGAAGAACAGCGCCATGAACCCGGCAAAGAACCCGGTGAAGCTGCCCGCCTGAAGCGAGAGGATGACCGCAAGCACCGAGACGATCATGCCCACGAACACCCAGAAGGTGACGCGCCCGCCGCCCCAGCGGTCCGAGATCCAGCCCGTGCCCGCCCGGCTCAGCGCGCCGACCAGCGGTCCGAGGAAGACATATTGCAGGGCGTTCACCTCGGGAAAGGCGAGGCGCGACAGAAGCGGAAAGCCCGCGGAATAGCCGATGAAGCTGCCGAAGGTGCCGATATAGAGCACGCACATCAGCCAGTTGTGCTTGCGCGCGAAGATGATCGCCTGCTGCGAGAACGAGGCCCGCGCATCGGCGATGTCATCCATGCCCAGCCAGGCCGCAACCGTCGAGGCCAGGATGAACGGCACCCAGACAAAGCCCGCGTTCTGAAGCCAGAGCTGGCCGCCGTCCGACAGGGCCGCCGGTTCGCCACCCATGGCGCCGAACACGCCCATGGTGATGACGATGGGAACCAGGAACTGCATCACCGAGACGCCCAGGTTCCCCAGCCCGGCATTGAGCGCGAGCGCGTTGCCCTTTTCCGCCTTGGGAAAGAAGTAGCCGATATTCGCCATCGACGAGGCAAAGTTGCCCCCCACCAGCCCGCACAGGAGGGCGAGGACAAGGAACATCAGATAGGGCGTGTCGGGGTTCTGCACCGCATAGCCGATCCCCATGGCCGGCACGAGCAGCGAAGCGGTCGAGATCGTGGTCCAGAGCCGCCCGCCGAACACCGGCACGACAAAGCCGTAGAAGATGCGCAGGGTCGCCCCCGACAGCGCCGGCAGCGCCGCCAGCCAGAAAAGCTGATCCTCGCCGAAGGCAAAGCCGATCGCCGGCAGCTTGGCCACCACCATCGACCAGACCATCCACACCGAGAACGCCAGCAGCAGCGCCGGGATCGAGATCCACAGGTTGCGCCGCGCGATGCGGCGGCCCTTCTGTTCCCAGAAGGCCGGATCCTCGGGGCGCCAGTCGGTGATCGTGCGCGGCATCACCGTGCGTTCGGGATCGTGGACTTCGGCCAGTTCCGGGAAACTCGGCAGCCGGTCGAGGGCGCCACCCTCGGCCCGCCGCTCCATCGCGCGGATCGAGAAATGCATCCAGCCCATCGAGGCCACGACAATGGCCAGCAGCAGGACAAAGGACGTGGTCCAGACGCCGGTCAGGTCCAGCAGCGCGCCGAAGGCGATCGGCAGGACAAAGCCGCCAAGCCCGCCGATCATGCCCACGAGGCCACCCACCGCGCCCACATGGCGGGGGTAATAGACCGGGATATGCTTGAACACCGCCGCCTTGCCGAGGCTCATGAAGAAGCCGAGGGCAAAGATCGTGGCGACGAACGGCCAGAGCCCCATCTCGGTCGAGAAGGAGATCGGCCCGTTCTTGCCGTGCACGACATAGTCGGTCGGCGGATAGGACAGCATGAACAGGAACACGGCCGAAAAGCCGAAGGTCCAGTACATGACCGTGCGCGCCCCGAACCTGTCCGAGAGTGCACCGCCATAGGCGCGGAACACGCTCGCCGACAGCGAGAAGGCCGCTGCCGCCATGCCGGCGACGCGCAGATCGACCTCGTAGACCTGCACCAGATAGTGCGGCAGCCACAGCGCCAGCGCCATGAAGCCGCCGAACACGAAGAAATAGTAGAGCGAGAAGCGCCAGACCTGGAGCTTCTTGAGCGGCGCGAACTGCTCGGCCAGGGTGGGCGCCCTGATCCCGCGCGCGCGGCGGTCGGCGAAATCGGGATCGTCGCGCGCGACCAGGTAGAACAGGATGCCCATGGCGATCAGCGCCAGCGACCAGATCTGCGCCACCGCTTCCCAGCCCCAGGCCAGAAGGATCATGGGCGCGAGGAACTTGGTCACGGCCGCGCCGACATTGCCCATCCCGAAGAAGCCCAGGGCGATGCCCTGCTTTTCGGAGGGGAACCATTTCGACACATAGGCGACGCCGATGATGAACGACCCGCCCGCCAGGCCGACGCCCAGCGCGGCCAGAAGGAAGGTCGCGTAGCTGTTGGCCCAGGTCAGCGTCCAGGTGGCGGCGCCGGCCAGGATCATCTGGATGGCAAAGACAAGACGGCCGCCGAAACGCTCGGTCCAGACGCCGAGGATCAGCCGCACGAGCGACCCGGTCAGGACCGGCGTCGCGATCAGAAGTCCGAACTGCGATTCGCTGAGACCCAGCTCTTCCTTCACCGAGACACCGATGATCGAGAAGATGGTCCAGACAGCGAAGCACAGCGTGAAGGCGAAGGTCGACAACCAGAGCGCCTGCTGTTGCTGGGCGTTGGTCGGGGGTGAGTGACCCGTCATCATAGGCTCCGATGCGCTGCATGTGCCACGCGCGGCACATGGGTTCGCGCCCACGGGCGTCAATGCACCCGACCTGTTGTTGACGTGGATCAATTCATGCCGATCCGCCGCAGGAAAGCGACCGGGTTTGATTCCGCACCGCAGCGCGGTTGGCCAATCTCAAACGATGCCCTGACCTGTTCCCTCTGCGTCATTGACAAATGACCTGATCACGCTTGATATTAGTCAACACAAGATCAGCGAGGGTCCGATTCGTGCGCGACGAGGAAAAACCCGGAATCCGGCGCCTGCCGCTCTTTCGCGAGATGTCGCAAGAGACCTTCGACAGCCTCATGCAGGTCTCTTACGCGCAGAACTTTCCGCCGCAACTCGACCTGTTCGGACAGGGCGACCGCGCCGATTTCCTGCATATCATCGTCGAGGGCATGGTCGAGCTTCATGCCGACTGGAACGGCCACGAAACGGTGATGGCCGTGGTGCAGCCGGTCTCGGCCTTCATCCTTGCCGCCTGCGTGCGCGACTCGCGCTACCTGATGTCGGCGCGCACGCTGGAACGGTCGCGCATCGTGCTGCTGCCCGCGCCGATCCTGCGCGACGCCATGCGCCACGACCCCGATTTCGCCATGGCGGCGATGTCCGAACTGGCGGTGAGCTATCGCATCATGGTGCGCCACGCCAAGAACCTGAAGCTGCGCAACGCCCGCGAACGCCTGGCCGCCTGGATCCTGCGGCAATCCGCCCTGGCCGGCGGGGTGCCCGGCTTTGTCCTGCCGGTCGAGAAGCGGCTTCTGGCGTCCTTCCTTGGCATCACCGCCGAAAGCCTGTCGCGCACCATCCGCCTGCTTCAGGCCGACGGGGTGATGATCGACGGCGCGCGGGTGACGATCACCGACATGGAGCGCCTGTGCCGGGTGGCGCGACTGGACCCGATGCTTGACGGTTCGGACGTGAAAGAGGCGCTGGCCCTCATGGATCCGCCCCGCCCGGCCCCCAGCCGCCCAACCCCGAATCCCGCCCCGAGCGCCGCAGGCCAAGCCGGCGTTCGCGCCAGATGATCACCACGCCCGAGGCGATGATGATCGCCGCCCCCGCCAGCATGGTCAGCGTCGGCACCTCGTCGAACACCAGATAGCCGATCGAAAGCGCGAGGATGATCGACGTATAGTCGAAGGGCGCGACCACCCCGGCATCGGCATGACGGTAGCAGGCCGTCAGCAGGATCTGCCCGATGCCGCCCAGGATCCCGGTCAGGACCAGAAGCGCGAACGTGCCCGGCCCCGGCACGACCCAGCCCCAGGGCAGCGTGAGCAGCGACAGCACCGCCGCCGTGCTCAGGAACCAGAACACGATCGCCCCGACATGTTCGGTCAGCACCAGCCGCCGCACCTGCACCTGCGCCAGCGCCGCGAACACCGCCGCACCCAACGCCACGACCGCGCCCAGCGTCTCGCGCGGGGTCAGATCCCCCGGCCCGAGCGTGAGTCGCGGCGCCATGACGATGACGACCCCCGCCATCCCCAGCGCCACCGCGGTGATGCGGAAGGCGCGCACCTCCTCGCCCAGGAACATCGCCGCGAAGATCACGGTCAGGATCGGCGCGGCATAGCCGATCACGGTCGCCTCGGGCAGCGACAGCAGGCCCAGCGCCCAAAAGCTCAGCGCCATCGACGTGGTCCCGATCAGCCCGCGCCAGACATGCCCCATCGGGATCGTGGTGGACAGGGCGCGGGGCATCTCGCCGCGCCAGGCCAGCCAGACCACGATCACCGGCAGCGAAAAGGCCGACCGGAAGAACACCGCCTCGCCCGGCGGGATCAGGGGCGCCGTCAGCTTGACCAGTGTCGCCATGGCAAAGAACACCACGATCGACAACATCTTGAGCGCGATGCCGCGCATGGGCCTCATGGCATTCCCCGCCGCTGTCGCCGCCACCATAGCGATGGCGCCGGCAGGGGGAACGGGGGATCAGACGGTATGGCCCCGCAGGATGCGCATCGCCTGCGCCACCGCATCCGTCCTTTCGCCGCGACTGCGCCGTTGCAGGCTGCGCGCGGCGGCCGAAGGCAGGTTCGCCCGCTCGATCCGCAGAAAGGCCATGGCCCGCAGCGCCGATTCATCCGGCCCGGTCTGCACCTGCCCGGCCTGCGCCTGCCCGGTCCGCGCCTGCCCGGGCAACGGCCCGGCCCCGGTGCCGCGCGCCGCGTCGTCCTGCCGAAGGTCACGTCCCATGGCGGTCCTCCTTCTCCTCGGATCCAGCCTAGCACCGCCCTGCCCGCGGGCAAGCAAAACCCGCCGTCAGACCGGATCGGGCACCTGCGAGAAATCCTCGACCACCGCCGCCGGAATGCCCAGCGCCGCGAACTCCTCCAGGGACGGCGCCGCCCGCGGCCCCGCGCGGCGCAGGAACACGCCCGCGATCCGCCCCGGATGCCGCCTGGCCGCCGCCAGGTAGATCGCCGCGTCCTTCTGCCCGGTATCCCCCAGCAGGACAAAGCGCAGGCCCGGATTGGCCGCCAGCACGGTGTCGATCGCCCGCGCCTTGTGGGTCTCGGCCGGAACCGCCACCACATGGTCCTCGCTCACGCCCCAGTCGCGCAGGAACATCGGCCCGCGCGGCAGTCCGTTCAGGCGAAAGACCTCCTCGAGGAACGGCAGCAGGTTCCAGGGCCCGGTGCTCACGTAGAACACCGGATTGCGTCCGCCCTCGCCCAGCCGGCGCAGCAGCGCCACCGCATCGGCGAACACCAGCCGCGTATCGGGCCGCCCGCGCAGCGATGTCCACAGGTTGCGCGGCAGCGACCAGGCCCGGGTCAGCATCACCGTGTCGTCGATGTCCGAAATCACCCCGATCCGCGCATCCGCCCGCGGCAGCAGCACCGGCAGCACGGCGCAGGCCCCGCCCGCCGCCACCGGCACCCCGATCCAGCCCTCGCCCGCCCCCCGCGGCAGGCGCAGGGTGAAGTAGCCCTCGTCATCGGTCAGAACCCCCTCCGGCCCGCCGGCAACCGCCACCCCGGGCAGTTCGCGCGTGCGAAAGGACGAGATCACCCGCCGGTGATCCACCGCCCGCCCCAGGACCCGGCCCCAGGCGATCACATGCTCGGGCGTGGCATAGCCCGGGAACGGCTGGATCAGCGGCTGTTCCCCGGCGCGCCTGCGTCGTGGCAGGCGCGATTCGATCCGTGCCAAGGTGCGCACGATCCGCATTCAGCCCCCCAGCCGCCCGATGGCCCAGCGCGCGGCATCGGCCACCGCCGGGTCGGGATCATCCACCAGCGCCACCGCCGCCGGACGCAGCGCCGGATCCCCGCTGTTGCCGATCGCATAGAGGACATTGCGCACGAACCTGTCCCGCCCCGTGCGCTTGACCGGTGTCCCGGCAAAGCGCGCCCTGAATCCCGCATCGTCAAGCAGGGCCAGGTCCGCCAGCGGCACCGCCCCCTCGCCCGCAAGATAGCGCGTTTCGCGCGCGAGGGCTGCGAACTTGTTCCAGGGGCAGACGGCAAGGCAATCGTCGCAGCCGAACACCCGGTTGCCCATGAGCGGCCGGAGCTCCTCGTCGACCGGGCCGCGATGCTCGATCGTCAGATAGGAAATGCAGCGCCGCGCATCCAGTTGCCACGGTCCGACAAAGGCCCGCGTCGGACAGATGTCGAGGCAGGCGGTGCAACTGCCGCAATGCCCGGTCCCCGGCGCGTCCGCCGGCAGGTCCAGCGTGGTGAAGATCGCCCCCAGGAACACCCAGTTTCCGAAATCGCGCGACAGGACCACCGTATGCTTGCCCTGCCAGCCCAGGCCCGCCGCCTCGGCCAGGGGCTTTTCCATCACCGGCGCGGTATCGGTAAAGACCTTGATCTGCGTCCCCGGCACCTGCTCGATCAGCCAGCGCCCCAGCACCTTGAGCTTCTTCTTCAGAACGTCGTGATAGTCGCGCCCGCGCGCATAGGCCGAGATCACGCCATGCCCCCGCCTGTCCAGAAGGGCCAGCGGGTTCTCCTGCGGCGTATAGCTTTCGGCCAGCATGATGACCGAACGCGCCTCGGGCCAGAGCGCGGCCGGGCTCCCGCGCCATTCCACGCGCTCTTCCATCCAGGCCATCTGCCCGTGCCGCCCGTCGCGCAGATACTCGCCCAGCCGCGCCGCCGCGCCGGCGATCGCATCGGGCCGGCAGATGCCCATGGCCACGAAGCCCTCGGCCCGCGCCCGTGCCCCAAGGCGGGCCCGCAGATCCCCTGCCTCCATCATCTTTGTCCAAATACCCCGGGGGGGAGAGGCCAAGGGCCTCGGGGGGGCAGCGCCCCCCCACCTGCCCGGCGCCTGCGGTCAGAAATCCAGATCGGCATAATGCGGCGGCGGGCGGAACCCGGGAACCTGGTCGGCCAGGATCGACCGGAAGGCCGGGCGCGACTTGATCTTGGCATACCAGTCGCGCACCACGTCGGAGCGGTGCCAGTCCACATCGGAAATGTAGTCGAGGCAGGACAGATGCGCCGCGGCGGCGAAATCGGCCAGCGTCATCTCCTTGCCGGCCAGCCAGCGGCGGGACTCGAGCAGGCCCTGCATGTAGTCGAGGTGGAACTTGATCGCCCGCGCCCCGGCCATCACATTGGCGCTGTCGGGATAGCCCAGGTTCTTGACCTTGCGGAACACCCGCTCGCCGATCAGCTTGACCGTCACCTCGGCGTTGAACTTGTCGTCGAACCAGGCCACCAGCCGGCGCACCTCGTGGCGGCCCTCCGCATCGCGCGGCATCAGCGGCGGTTCGGGATACACTTCGTCGAGATATTCGCAGATCGCCTGCGATTCGGACAGAAGCCGGTTGCCAAGCTTCAGTACCGGCACCTTTCCGGCCGGGTTGCGCCGCAGGAATTCGCCGTCCTGTTCCCAGTAGCGCTCCTCGACCAGTTCGACTTCGATGCGCTTCTCGGCAAGGGTCAGCCGCACCTTTCGGCTGAAGGGCGAGAGCGGATAGTGATACAGGCGGTTCGTGGGGCGGTCGGGCTGCATGCGCCGGTTCTAGCCGCAACCGGGGCCCGGCTCAAGAATGCTGCTCGAAGCAGGCGGCGCGGCCATCGGCCGCGATGGTGGCCGCCCCGTCCGCGATCCGCGCGGCGCGGCGGCGTCCGGCCGCGGTCGGATCGGTGGGCGAGCGGTGCTTCGGATCGGGCAGGATCGCGGCCAGCCGCGCGGCCTGCGTGGCGTTCAGGTCAGCGGCGGCAATGCCGAACCAGTGCCGCGCCGCCGCCTCGACCCCGAACACGCCCTCGCCGAATTCGGCCACGTTCAGATAGATCTCGAGGATGCGCCGCTTGCTCCAGACCGCCTCGATCACCGGGGTCAGCCCGGCCTCGATCACCTTGCGCAGCCAGCTTCGCCCCTGCCACAGGAACACGTTCTTCACCACCTGCTGGCTGATGGTCGAGGCCCCGCCCGCCCCGCCGGAATCGAGCGTGGCCCGGATCGCGCCCAGGTCGAACCCCCAATGCGTGCAGAAATTGGCATCCTCGGCCGCGACCACGGACCGTGCCATCACCGGCGCGATCCGTTCCAGCGGCACCCATTCCTGTGCCACCCCGCCCAGCCTGCGCCCCTCGGCGAACATGTAGGGCGTGGTCGGCGGATCGACCGCGGCAAAAAGCAGCACCACAAGGCCGAATGCCGCCACGGCGGCGCCAAGGGCCCGCCAGAACCAGCGCCGCAGGCGGCGGATCGCGCCCCCGCTTCCGCCCCTGCGGACCCGTTCACGGCCGCTGCCTTCGGACCGGCGCCGGCCCGCCGGTGTGCCCGTGCCGCCCTTGCCCGTGCCCGGTTTCGGGGCGCGCGCCCTGCTCACGAAGGCTGCGGACCGGCCTGATCCGCCAGCGGCGCGATCACGGATTGCGACATCACCACGCCACAGCCATAGCGCGGCATCGCCGACAGGAAACCCGGCTCTCCGGGCAGGATGAACTCCACCGGCCGGTTGTCCGTGTCCCAGGTCTCGCCGTCGGCGGTCACGCTCGAGGTGCCGGAGATGAACATTCCCCAGTCGCGGCTGATGTATTCGTTCCCGGTCGAGCGCCACAATTCGGTTCCGTCCTCGCCATAGGCGGTGATCGCGAATTCGGTCGCCTCGAGAACGATGCCGTCGATCACCTCGGTCGCGCCGGTCAGGCGGTCCTGTCCGACATAGCGGGTCTGGCCCACCTCGTCCGAATTGGTGCGGAAATCCCAGGTATCGACCGATCTTGCCTGAAGATCGCTGAACGAGGCCGGGTCGGCCGGGCTTGGCTCGAGGCGCTCGGCATGGCCCGAGAGCATGTGATAGCTTTCCATCCACTGGGTTTCCCCGTCGATGGCGCCGAAATAGACCACGCCGCTTTCGTCCATGTCGACCCGGCGCTGCCAACCCTCGGGATCGCCCTCGCAGGTGAAATGGTGGCTGACCGAACAGGCGCGGCTCTGGACCGTCAGATAGGCGGTGCAGCCTGCGGGAACCGCGAAGGTGCGCGCCTGGGACTGTTGCGCCGCGGCCCCCATCGGGGCCAGCAAGGCAAGGGCCAGCGCGGCGCAGTCAAGCGGCAGAAGGGCGGCAGGGCGCAAGATGCGTCGGGTCATGATCGGCTCCTGTCAGGGCGGCGGGCAAGGGATCGGCGTGCGGACCGGCTGCGCCCGGATCCGTGCGGGCGTTCCGCCGCCAGATCACCGCAGGCCCGCCCCGCTGTCGAGGGTGCAACCCGCCTCTCCCGCAAAAATGATCGCGCGGGGCCGCTCACCCGGCGGCGCCAAGGGTCAGGGCCAGGATCGCCGCCAGTCCGACGACGATCCGCCACCAGCCGAACAGGACATAGCCGCGCCGCCCCACGAATTCGAGAAGCCAGCGCGCCACCAGCGCCGCAGCGACAAAGGCCGCGGCGAAACCGACGGCGATATCCGCCATGGCGGAAAAATCGAGGATGTCGCGGCTTTTCCACAGGTCGTAGGCCACGGCTCCGGCCATGGTCGGCATCGACAGGAAGAAGGAAAATTCGGCCGCCGTGCGCTTGTCCGCGCCCAGAAGAAGCCCGCCGACGATCGTCGCCCCCGAACGCGAAACCCCCGGCACCATCGCCAGGCACTGGCACAGCCCGATCGCGAAGGCGGTGCGCAGGGGCAGGTCTTCGGCCCGGGTAAAGCGCGGGCGCTGCGGCAGGCGGTCCACCAGCAACAGCACGACCCCGCCCGCCACCAGCATGCCGGCGATCAGGACCGGGGTCTCGAACAGCACGCGCTTGATGACATCATGCGCGGCCACACCGACCACCACTGCCGGCAGAAAGGCCAGCGCCACCCCGAAGATCAGCCGCCGTGCGGCCGGATCCTGCGGCGCGCGCAGGAACAGCCCGGTCAGCCGCCCCGCGAACACGACAAGCAGCGCAAGGATCGCGCCAAGCTGGATCACCACCTCGAAGGTGTTGCCGGGGCTGTCGAATCCCAGAAAATGCCCGGCCAGAAGCAGATGCCCCGTCGAGGAGACCGGGATGAACTCGGTCAACCCCTCGAGCACGCCCAGCGCGCCAGCCGTCAGCATGTCCGCGCCGGTCACTTCGCCCTGCCCCGCCCGTCAGCCGCGCAGGCCGCGGGCCGATTCCTTGATGGCAAGATACTGTCCCGAGGGCCGGAAGCGCCACAGGTAGTCCGGCAGGATCGCGCCCATGGCGACCGGCTCGATCCCGAGACCGGCAAAGCCGCGCGCGCCTTCGGCCACCACATTGTCGGAGCGCAGTTGCGCCACCTGATCCCGCGTCAGCGCCCGCGGCACGATGCCAAGGGACAGCACATGCGCCATCTCGATCACCCCCGCCAGCGGCCGGGCAAGGGCGAAGGGCAGGTTCACGATCAGGCGGCGGCGGCGGATTTCGTGCAGCATCCCGCGCATCAGCGCGCGCAGAGTCGCCGTTTCCGGCCCGCCCAGTTCGATGACGCCGGGGGCGACATCGCCGGTCAGCGCCGCCTCGACCGCGGCGGCGACATCATCGACCCAGACCGGCTGAAAGCGGGCATTGCCGCCCACGATCGGCAGGATGAGGCCGGGCATCGCGGCAAAACGGTTGAAGAACCGGTCCTCGGTCCCGAACATGACCGAAGGGCGCAGGATCACCGCCGCGGGGAAATGCGCGGCCACCGCGGATTCGCCCGCGGCCTTGCTGCGGGCATAGGCGCTGTCGCCGTCGGCATCGGCGCCGATGGCAGAAAGATGGACAAGGCGCCCCACCCCGGCCGCGGCGGCAAGGCGGGCGATGCGCCCGGCGCCCTCGTGCTGGACCGCCTCGAAACTGTTCGCGCCCCCGGCATCGAAGGTGCCGACGCAGTTCACCACCGCATCGGCGCCATGGATCGCCGCGGCCACGGTCCGGTCGTCGCGGATGTTGCCGAACACCGGCTCGACCTGACCGACGACGCCATAGGTGCGCACGAAGCCCGCGTTGTTCGGGTCGCGCGTCACCACGCGTACCCGCCAGCCCGCGCGCGCCATGCGCCGCGCGACATGCCGCCCGAGAAAACCCGATCCGCCGAAGATGGTGACAAGCTGCGCCATGGTCCGGTTCCCTGTGCCTGCACGCGATCATGGCCGATTTACCCGCCCCCACCGGGCCAGACAAGGCGCAATTCCCGCAAAACCCCGTCCTGCCCCGGGACAGGCGGCCGCACCCCCCCGAAGACGGATTTTGCGCCGAATCCGCGTTGACAGTCCCCGCGCCAGACCTTAGACGACGCCCACCACCTGTGCCCAGGTGGCGGAATTGGTAGACGCGCTGGTTTCAGGTACCAGTGGCTTAACGGCCGTGGAGGTTCGAGTCCTCTCCTGGGCACCACATCCCCCCGAAATGTCATGACATCTTCCCGCCCGGGGATCCCTGCGCCGCGGCGCCTGCGTGGACCCGGGACAGCCCGCCCTGGCCCGGCGGTCGCTTTGCCGGGCCCGGGGGCAGGATGCCCCGGTCAGGCGCGATAGCGCGCGACGAGCGCGACCATCCGTTCGACCGCAGCCACCGCGGCCTCGTGGTCCTGGCTGAAGTTCAGGCGCACGCTGTCGCCGGCATCGGGGCTGAATTCGGTCCCCGGCGTCACCGTCACCCCGGCCTGATGGCGCAGGATGCGCACGAAATCGCCCGGATCGACGGCAAGCGGCGGCAGGCGCGGGAACAGATAGCTTCCTGCCTGCGGTGTGCGCACGGCGATGTCCCCGGCGCCGCGCAGCACACGCAGGAGATCGTCGCGGATCACCTGATGCGCGCGGATGCGGGCCTCCATCCAGCCCGCGGGTTCGTCGAACCAGCCGCGCAGCACCGCCTGGCCATAGCCGGGGGCGCGCAGGCTGACGATCGCCTGCAACCGCTCCATCCGCGCGATCAGCGCGGGCTGGCCAAAGGCCGCACCCAGCCGGTAACCCGAGAGCGATTCCGTCTTGGACGGGCCGATGATGGTGATGACCGGCGCCTCCGGGGGCATCAGCGCGCGCAGATGGGTGTAATCCACTCCGCCGTAGCGGAGCCTTGCATAGAGTTCGTCCACGATGACGGTGACTCCGTACCGCAGCGCCAGCGCCGCGATGGCGCCGGTTTCAGCGGGGGAAAAGACCACGCCGGCGGGGTTGTTGGGGTTCGAGAACAGGAACACCCGCACGCCGGAGCGGAACGCCTTTTCCAGTTGATCCAGGTCGATGCCTGCCTGGCCCGCCTGTGCGCCATGGTGGTCCAGCCGGACGGGAAAAACCTCGGCCTCGAGGAACCCGGCCAGCTTGCGGTTGGCGAAATAGTCGGGCTGGACGATCGCCACCCGGTCCCCCCGCGCGAGCGTGGCGGCAACGGCCAGGAAAAGCGCCCCCTGCGTGCCCGGCGTGAGGATCAGCCCCTCGGCCGCATCGACCGGCGCCCCGGTAAAGGCGGCAAGGCGCGGCGCCAGCAGCGCGCGGATCGCGGCATCGCCACGATATTCGGTATAGGCCTGCGCCCCCCCGGCGGCGACCCCGGCGGCGAACAGGTCGAACGCGCCCGGCGCGGGCGGATGGGCATCGACATCGCCATGCGAGTAATCGACCGCCCGCCCCGGCAGCGGATCGCCGCGCAACAGCGGCCCGATCCCGTCCATGTCCTGCCGCACCTCCTGACCCGGGGCGTTTTCGGTCCCGAGCCTGCGGAATTTCGCCTCGATCGTCATGCCCGCCCCCTGCACACGGCCCCGCCCGCCCATCCTAGGACAGGCGGGCGGCAGGCGACACCGGCAAACTGCGCCCCGCGCAGACTGTCGTGAAATCCGCATGTTGCCCTGATCGCATCCGGCCATCAGGCGCGGGCGCAGGCGGTTTCGCCCCGTTGCGGGCGGTGCGGGAAACTCTGCCTTGACCCACGGGACGAATCCCGCCCATCATTCCCGCAGGAGCCGAAGGACTTTCGGTCCATCCAGGGGCGCCAGCCCTGCAACAAGAGCCGGTCCCGAGGCCGGCCACAACAGGAAGAGGTCATCACATGCGTAAAACCCTGTTCATGGGGGCCGTTGCCACGACCGGACTCATCGCCGCCGCTGCGGCATCGGCTGGGACGCTCGAGGACGTGCGCGCGCGCGGCATCCTCAAGTGCGGCGTGAACACCGGGCTTGCCGGGTTCGCCTTCCCCGATGCCGACGGGCGTTGGGAGGGCTTTGACGTTGCCGTCTGCCGCGCCGTCGCGGCCGCGGTCCTTGACGATCCCGAGGCGGTGGAATTCGTGCCGACCACCACCGCCACGCGGTTCACCACGCTCGCCTCGGGCGAGGTCGACATGCTCTCGCGCAACTCGACCTGGACCTATACCCGCGACGCGGATCTCGGGCTCGATTTCGCGGGCGTGAACTATTACGATGGCCAGGGCTTCATCGTGCCGGTGGCGCTGGGTGTCACCTCGGCGCTCGAACTTGATGGCGCGACCGTCTGCATCCAGACCGGCACCACCACCGAACTGAACCTGACCGACTATTTCCGCACCAACGGCATGAGCTACAACCCGGTGCCGGTCGAGAACAACATCGAGGGCCGCCAGCAGTATCTGGCCGGCGCCTGCGATACCTACACCACCGATGCCTCGGGCCTTGCCGCGACCCGCGCCACCTTCGAGACCCCGGCCGATCACATCATCCTGCCCGAGATCATCTCGAAGGAACCGCTGGGCCCGGTCGTGCGGCAGGGGGACGATACCTGGGGCGACATCGTGCGCTGGACGCTGTTCGCGCTGCTCGACGCCGAGGAACTGGGCATCACCCAGGCCAATGTGGCCGAAATGGCCGCGGCGCCGAACGACAACCCGGAAATCAACCGGATGCTGGGCATGGACGGCGATTTCGGTGCCATGCTCGGGCTGCCGAACGACTGGGTGGTGAAGGTCATCTCGGCCACGGGCAACTATGGCGAGATCTTTGAGCGCTACATCGGTGTCGATACCGAAATCGGCCTCGAACGCGGCCTGAACGCGCTGTGGAGCAACGGCGGCCTCATGTATGCGATGCCCTTCCGCTGATGTCCGGGGGCGGGGCGCGCGCGCGCACACCCGTGCGCGCGCCCCGTCGGCCATGGCGTGATGAGTGCGCGGAATTCGCCGGCAGGGCCCGCCAGACGGCACCGGGCGATTCCGTGATCCAGGGAGGCCCCAGGAATGACCGCGATGCCCGAACCGGCCAAGGTGGCCTTTCGGCCCCGAAGCCTGATTTACGACACACGCTACCGCTCTGTCACCATTCAGGTGATCGCCCTTGTCCTTCTGGTCGCGGCGCTGACCTGGCTGGGCCGCAACACGGTGCAGAACCTTGCGGCCCTGGGCAAGCAGATCGACTTCTCGTTCCTCGGGGCGCGGGCGGGCTATGACATCAACCAGGCGCTGATCCCCTATGACAGCGCCATGACCCACGGCCGCGCCGCCATCGTCGGCGTGCTGAACACGCTGCTCGTGTCGGTCCTTGCCATCGTGCTGGCGACCGTGATCGGGGTGATGGTCGGGGTGTTGCGGCTGTCGCGCAACTGGATCGTCGCGCGACTGATGACGGTCTATATCGAGGTTTTCCGCAACGTGCCGCTGCTGCTGTGGATCCTGCTGGTCGGCGCCATCCTGATCAGCGCCGCGCCCGAACCGCGCGAGTTCCGCGAGGGCACCGCGAGTTTCATCCTGGGCGGCGCCGTCGCGATTTCCAACCGGGGCATCTGGGTGCCCGCGCCCGTCATGGGGCCGGGGGCGACCTGGCTGATCTGGCTGTTCGCCCTTTCGGTGCTGGCGGCGATCCTGTGGCGGATACGGGTGCGGCGCATCCTCTATTCCACCGGCCGGATGGTGCCGGTGCTGTGGCCGGCGCTGGCGATGATCGTGCTGCCGGTGCTGGCGCTCTGGCTGGCGATCTGGGCCGTGGCCGGGGCGCCTCTGGTCCTGGACATGCCCGCCATGCCCGATTCGGGTATTCCGCGCTTTGTCGGCGGGTTGCAGTTGCGCGGCTCGCTCCTTGCGCTGTGGCTGGCGCTGTCGCTCTATTCGGCGGCACAGATCGCCGAGAACGTGCGCGGCGGCATCCTTGCCGTTCCGCGCGGCCAGACCGAGGCGGCCCATGCCCTGGGTCTGCGCCCCGCCCGCACGATGAGCCTCGTGATCCTGCCGCAGGCGCTGCGGGTCATCATCCCGCCGCTGATCTCGCAATACCTGAACATCATCAAGAACTCGTCCCTCGGGCTGGCCGTGGGCTACATGGACCTGCGCTCGACCCTGGGGGGCATCACCATCAACCAGACCGGGCGCGAACTCGAGGGGATGCTGCTTCTGGGGCTGTTCTACCTCGTCATCAGCCTGGCGATCTCGGCGGTGATGAACCTCTACAACCGCAGCATCCGCCTGAAGGAGCGCTGAGATGGTTCCCGCCCCGGCCCCCTTCGTCCGCGACCGGATGCTGCCCCCGCAGGCGCCCCCGGCCAATGCCGGCGGTCCGCTGCACTGGATGCGGGAAAACCTGTTCTCGTCCTGGCTCAATGCCGCGCTCACGCTGGTGTCGCTCTGGGTGATCTGGGCGATCCTGTCGGGGGCGGTGCCCTGGGCGGTGGACGGGATCCGCGATGCGTCCTCGCTGACGCAGTGCCGGGAGATCCGCGACGCCCTCTACGGGCCGGGCCGCGAGGTGGCCTGCTGGGCGGTGATCGTGGAACGCTGGCACCAGCTCCTGTTCGGGTTCTACCCGCGCGCGCTTTACTGGCGGCCGATCCTGGCCTTTGCCATCTTCGTGGTGGCAGTGGCGCCGATCCTGGTGCCCGCGCTGCCGCGCCGGATGCTGTGGCTGGTGCCGGTCGCGCCGTTCCTGATCTACTGGCTGCTCTGGGGGGGATCGGCCTGGCCGCCGCTTCTGGTCATGGCCGGGATCGCGGCCACCCTTGGCGCCTATGGGGCCGCGGGTCGCGCCTGGGGCGGGTTCGCGGGCTGGCTGGCGGGCTTCGCCACCCTTGCGCTGGCGTTCCTGCCGGTCGGCAGCCTGCTGCCCGCCCTGCCCGGGGGCCTGTTCCCCCTGACCGAGGCGATGGCCGGCGCGCTCGAGCGGGCGTTGCCGCTGTCGATCCGCGCGGTCATCACCCGCGAATTCGGGGGCTTCCAGCTTTCGTTCATCATCGGCGTGGCCGGCATCGCGCTGTCGCTGCCGGCAGGGATCCTGCTGGCGCTCGGGCGGCAGTCACATCTGCTGGTGGTGCGCGCCATCTCGGTCAGCTTCATCGAGATCATCCGCGGCGTGCCGCTCATCGTCTGGCTGTTCACGGCATCGCTGCTGCTCAATTACTTCCTGCCGCCGGGGACGAATTTCGACCTGATGCTGCGTGTCGTCATCATGGTGACGATCTTTGCCGCCGCCTATCTGGCCGAGGTGATCCGCGGCGGGCTGGCCGCGCTGCCCAGGGGCCAGTACGAGGCGGCCGATGCCCTTGGCCTCGACTACTGGCGGGAGATGCGCCTGATCATCCTGCCGCAGGCCCTCAAGATCTCGATCCCCGGCATCGTCAACACCTTCATCACGATGTTCAAGGACACGACCCTTGTCATGTTCATCGGGCTGCTCGATCCGCTTGGCCTTGCCAATTCGATCCGCGCCGACCAGTCCTGGAACGGCATCTACTGGGAACTCTTCATCTTCATCGGGGCTCTGTTCTTTGTCGTCTGTTTCGGCATGTCCCGCTATTCAATGTATCTGGAACGCCGGTTGGCGCGTGACCGCCGGTAGGGAGGAACCATGATCGACACAGCCACCGCCACCCAAATGACCGCCGCCCCGCGCGGCCTGCACGGGGAAATCGCGATCGAGATCGCGGGCATGAACAAGTGGTACGGCGCCTTCCATGTGCTGCGCGACATCAACCTCACGGTCCGGCGCGGCGAACGCATCGTCATCTGCGGCCCGTCGGGATCGGGCAAGTCGACGCTGATCCGCTGCATCAACCGGCTCGAGGAACACCAGTCGGGCCGGATCGTCGTGGACGGCACCGAACTGACCTCGGACCTCAAGAACATCGACCGCATCCGCTCCGAAGTCGGGATGGTGTTCCAGCACTTCAACCTGTTCCCGCATCTGACGATCCTGGAAAACTGCACCCTCGCCCCGATCTGGGTGCGCGGCACCCCCCGGCGCGAGGCCGAGGAGACGGCGATGCATTTCCTCGAAAAGGTGCGCATCCCCGAACAGGCGCAGAAATACCCCGGCCAGTTGTCCGGCGGGCAGCAACAGCGCGTGGCCATCGCCCGGGCACTGTGCATGAAGCCGCGCATCATGCTCTTTGACGAACCCACATCGGCGCTTGATCCCGAGATGATCAAGGAGGTGCTGGATACCATGATCGCCCTGGCCGAAGAGGGGATGACCATGCTCTGCGTCACGCACGAGATGGGTTTTGCGCAGGCCGTGGCCGACCGGGTGATCTTCATGGACCAGGGCCAGATCGTCGAGGAGAACGCCCCGCGCGAATTCTTCTCGAACCCGCGGTCCGAACGCACGAAACTGTTCCTCAGCCAGATCCTCGGCCACTGACCCCCGCCGCCGGGTGATCACCCGACCGCCCCGCCCCCGCTCCCCGGGGGCGATCCGATCTGGCGGACACGCGCCTTGGACCCGGCGATGGCAGCGTCCGCTCTCGTTGTCGCCCGGCCGGACCGCAACGCGGGAACCCCGGCCTTCGGGTGGTCGAAGCAGCGATTGCTCGTGCCTTGATGGCGGGCCGGCGATCAATGAGACTCGGGCGGCCAACGCCCGGCGCAACAGCGGTCCGCCCGACGGCATGGCCCGATCCGGGGAGCGAAGGCCCGACGAACGGCCACAAGGCCCCTTCCTCCGTCAGCGCAAGGATGGCCGCCGAACGGGCGGGCGTCTCTCGGTCGGCGGTGATGCACGCCTTTGCCGACGGCGCCAGCGTGGCCGAGGCCACCCGCCTCAAGGTCATGATCGCAGCGCAGGGGCTGGGCTATCGCGTCAACCACCTTGCCCGCGGCCTGCGCGAGTGCAGCAAGCTTCGAACGGGCCATGGCGGACCTCGAATGCCCGTGAGCGTCACGAGCGGGTCATCTTGCGGGTGAGCTCGACGCACCTGAGATAGTCGGCACGAGCTTTCAGGAGAGGGTGCCAATGAGCTTCGATGGGCCGAAGAGTACAGATAATGCCATGCATCAA
>JADYZU010000030.1 GCA_020852925.1 Rubellimicrobium sp.
CGTCGATCTCGAGCAGCAGATCCTTGGCGTCGATCTGGGCGCCCGGCTGCACATGGACCGCGCGGATCGTGCCGGGGCGGTCGGCGTGGATGCCGGTCTCCATCTTCATCGCCTCGATCGTCAGCAGCAGTTCGCCCGCCACCACCTTGCGCCCCGCCTGCGCCGCGACCGTGGCCACCACGCCCGGCATCGGCGCGCCGACATGGGCGGGATTGCCGGCCTCGGCCTTGGGGCGGCGGTGGGTCTGCGCCGCCAGCTTGCGATTCGGCACGCGGATCATGCGCGGCTGGCCGTTCAGTTCGAAGAACACCCGCACCTCGCCCGCGTCATCGGGATCCGAGACCGTGAGCAGCCGGATCTCGAGCGTCTTGCCGGGGTCGATCTCGGCCGTGATCTCCTGCCCCTGTTCCATGCCGTAGAAGAAGGTCCGCGTCGGCAGGGTGCGCACCGGCCCGTAGGTCTGATGGCGTGCCATGTAGTCGACAAAGACCTTGGGATACATGAGATAGCCGTTCAGATCCTCGTCATCGACGGCAAGCCCGCCCAGTTCGGCGGACAGGCGCGCCCGCGCCGCCTCGGGATCGACGGGCGCCATCGCCGCGCCGGGCCGGCCGGTCAGCGGGGCCTCGCCCTTGAGCACCTTCTTCTGCAAGGCGGCCGGCCAGCCCCCCGGCGGCTGGCCAAGGTTGCCGCGCATCATGTCGATCACCGAATCGGGAAAGTCCACCTCGACGGCGGGATCCTCGACCTCGGCGCGGCTCAGGCCCTGCGCCACCATCATCAGCGCCATGTCGCCCACCACCTTGGACGAGGGCGTGACCTTCACGATGTCGCCGAACATCATGTTCGCATCGGCATAGGCCTGGGCGACCTCGTGCCAGCGCTCCTCGAGGCCAAGGCTGCGCGCCTGGGCCTTGAGGTTGGTGAACTGGCCGCCCGGCATCTCGTGCAGGTAGACTTCGGAGGAGGGGGACTGAAGCCCCGATTCGAAGGCGCGATACTGGGTGCGCACCGATTCCCAGTAGTTCGAGAGGCTGCGCACCGCCGCCATGTCGAGGCCGGTCTCGCGCGGGGTGTGGCGCATGGCCTCGACCACCGACCCCAGCGCGGGCTGGCTGGTGTTGCCGGCCAGGCTGTCCATGGCGGCATCGACGATATCGACGCCCGCCTCGGCCGCGGCAAGGACGGTGGCGATGGCCGCGCCCGAAGTGTCATGGGTGTGGAAGTGGATCGGCAGGCCCACCTCGTCCTTCAGCGCCGCAACCAGCGCGCGCGCGGCCGGTGCCTTGAGCAGCCCCGCCATGTCCTTGAGGCCAAGGACATGCGCCCCCGCCGATTCGAGTTCGCGCGCCATGGCGACATAGTATTTCAGGTCGTATTTGGCCCGCGCCGGATCGAGGATGTCGCCGGTGTAGCAGATCGCCGCCTCGCAGACCTTGCCCGAGTCGATCACCGCATCCATGGCGACACGCATGTTCCCGGCCCAGTTGAGGCTGTCGAAGATGCGGAACACATCGACCCCGGATCGCGCCGCCTGCCGCACGAAGGACGCCACGACATTGTCGGGATAGTTGGTGTAGCCCACCCCGTTCGAGGCGCGCAGCAGCATCTGGGTCAGGACATTGGGCAGCCGCGCGCGGATGTCGCGCAGCCGCTGCCACGGGCATTCCTGAAGAAAGCGGTAGGCCACGTCAAAGGTCGCCCCGCCCCAGCATTCGACCGAGAACAGCCCCCCGAGCCAGGCCCCGTAGGCCGGCGCCGCCGCGATCATGTCGATCGAGCGCATGCGCGTGGCCAGCAGCGACTGGTGCCCGTCGCGCATGGTGGTGTCGGTCAGCAGCAGCCGCTCCTGCCCCTTGATCCAGTCGGCCAGGCCCTGCGCGCCGCGCTCCTCGAGGATCTGGCGCGTGCCGGGCTGCCAGCCGTCCGCAAGCGGCACCACCGGGGCGCGCGGCGGGCGGGCGTCGGCGGGCGGGCGCGGGCGGCCGGCCACCTCGGGGTGACCGTTCACGGTGATGTCGGCGATATAGGTGAGGATGCGCGTGGCGCGGTCACGCCGCTTGGGGAACTGGAACAGTTCGGGCGTCGTGTCGATGAACTTGGTGGTGTATTCGTTGTTCACGAACACCGGATGCTTGAGCAGGTTCACCACGAATTCGATGTTGGTCGAGACGCCGCGGATGCGGAACTCGCGCAGGGCGCGGTCCATGCGGGCGATGGCCATTTCCGGCGTCGGCGCGCGCGCCGTCACCTTGGTGAGCAGCGAATCGTAATAGCGCGTGATGACCGCGCCGGAATAGGCGGTGCCGCCGTCCAGCCGGATCCCCGGCCCGGTGGCCGAGCGATACATCTGGATGCGGCCGTAGTCGGGGATGAAGTTGTTGAGCGGATCCTCGGTCGTCACCCGGCACTGGAGGGCGTGGCCGTCGAGCTTCACGTCATACTGGCTGGCGCAGCCGGTCGACTCGACGATGCTCTTGCCCTCGGCGATCATGATCTGGGCGCGCACGATGTCGATGCCGGTGACCTCTTCGGTCACGGTATGCTCGACCTGGACGCGGGGGTTCACCTCGATGAAGTAGAATTCGCCCGAATCCATGTCCATGAGGAATTCGACCGTGCCCGCGCATTCATAGCCGACATGGGCGCAGATGCGCTTGGCAAGGTTGCACAGCCTTTCGCGCTGCGCGGCCGAAAGATAGGGGGCGGGTGCGCGTTCGACCACCTTCTGGTTGCGCCGCTGCACGGAACAGTCGCGTTCCCACAGGTGATAGATGTTGCCCTGCCGGTCGCCGAGGATCTGCACCTCGACATGGCGCGCGCGCAGGATCATCTTTTCGAGATAGCCCTCGCCGTTGCCGAAGGCGGCCTGCGCCTCGCGCCGGCCCTCGCGCACGCGCGCCTCGAGCTCGGCCTCGTTCTCGACCGGGCGCATGCCGCGCCCGCCGCCGCCCCAGCTTGCCTTCAGCATGAGCGGATAGCCGATCTGCGCGGCCTCGGCGCGGATCGCGTCGAAATCGTCGCCCAGAACCCCGGTGGCGGGGATGACCGGCACGCCGGCCGCGATCGCCACCTGCCGCGCGCTGGCCTTGTCGCCCAGTTCGCGCATGGTGCGCGCGCGCGGCCCGATGAAGGTGATCCCGGCGGCGTCGCAGGCATCGACGAAATCCGGGTTCTCGGACAGAAGGCCGTATCCCGGATGGATCGCGTCCGCCCCCGAGGCCCGCGCCACGCGGATGATCTCGTCGATGGCCAGATAGGCGCCGACCGGCGACAGGCCCGCGCCGATCTGATAGGCCTCGTCCGACTTGAAGCGGTGCAGCGACAGCTTGTCTTCCTCGGCGTAGACGGCGACCGTCTTCTTGCCCATCTCGTTGGCCGCGCGCATGACGCGGATGGCGATCTCGCCGCGGTTGGCAACGAGGATCTTCTGGAAGTCGGCCATGGGCGATCCTTCGGCGGGTGTTTGCAGGTGCAGCGAGACTAGGGAGTTCCCGCGCCGCCCACAACGGATTTCTCCCGCTCCGGGCCCGGGTTTTCGCCCCCCCGGTCCGGACCCCTGTCCGGGCCCGCCCCTTCTTCAGTCCCTCCCGGCGCCCGAAGCCGCGCCGGGGCGGCCGCGCAGCGGCACCTCGGCCAGAAGCCGGGCAAAGAGGATGCCCGCAAGGGCGATTGCCGCGGTGATCCAGTAGATCGGCGAGAGCGCATGCGCGATGGCATCGCCCAGCACCGCGCGCGCCGCCGGATCGAGGGCGGCCCCGGTGCCAGCGGTCTCGGCCATGGGAGAGATGGCCGCGGCACCTTCGCCCAGCGTCGCGGCCAGGCGCGCGGCAAAGATGGTGCCGAACACCGCCACCCCGAGCGAGCCGCCGATCTGCCGGAACATCACCCCCGCCGCCGTGGCCGTGCCCATGAGCGTGTAGGGAACCGCGTTCTGCACCGCCGTCGTCAGCACCGGAAAGATGCTGCCCATGCCCAGCCCGACCAGCAGGATCATGGCGCCGAAGGTGACGAACCCGGTCTGCGCGTCGATCCCCGCCAGCAGCAGCGCCCCGAGGGCCAGCGCCCCGAGGCCGATCACCGGCAGCAGGCGATAGCGGCCCATGCGCGCCATGTATTGCCCGGCAAGGTTCGAGGAGATCACCGTCCCCGCCGTCATCGGGATGAGCATGAGGCCGGATTCGGTCGGGCTCAGGCCCTTGGCGATCTGGAGGTAGAGCGGCAGGAAGGTGACCGTGCCCAGCATGGCCGCGCCGACGATGAAGCTGATGATCGAGGTGTTGCGGAACACGTTGTCGGCAAAGAGCGGCAGCGGCAGGATCGGTTCGGCCGCGCGCGCCTCGATCCGCACGAAGGCCGCGCCGGCGGCGACGGACAGCGCGAACAGCCCGGCCGCGGGCCACGAGGCAAAGGCGAAGGCGGTGCCGCCAAGGCTGGTCACCAGGATGAGCGAGGCCAGCGCGACCGAGAGCGCCGCCGCCCCCGCCCAGTCGACGCGATGCGCCACGCGGGTGCCGCGCGGGGCAAAGCCGATGGCGAATCCGGCCACCGCCAGCGCGCCCACCGGGATGTTCACATAGAAGATCCAGTGCCAGCTTGCCACGTCGACGAACCAGCCGCCGATCAGCGGCCCGAGCACCGACGACAGCGAGAACACCGCCGCGAAGACGCCCTGGAACTTGGCCCGGTCGCGCGGGCTGATCACGTCGCCGATGACCGACAGCGCCAGCACGAACAGCCCGCCGCCGCCCAGCCCCTGGAGCGCGCGCGCGGCGATGAGGAAGGCCATGTTCATCGACAGCCCGCACAGCGCCGATCCCCCCAGGAACAGCCCGACCGACAGGAACACCATGTTGCGCCGGCCATAGAGATCGCCCAGCTTGCCATAGAGCGGGGCGACGATGGTCGCGGTCAGGATATAGGCCGTCACCACCCAGGACAGATGCTCGAGCCCGCCCAGATCGGCCACGATGGTGGGCAGCGCGGTCGAGACGATGGTCTGGTCGAGCGAGGCCAGCAGCAGCAGCACCGCGATCGAACCGATGACGAGGCGCAGGTCATGCGCGGGGGGCTGCGGCTGCGGTCGGGCTGCGGCCGGGGCGGAAGGGGGGGACGACATGGAACACCAGGGGTTGCGGCCGGGATTCGCGGGGTGCGGGGCCGGAATGTCCATGACTAGGGCATATGCATGACGGTGGCAACTGGTTGACAGGCGCACAGGTCTGCGGCAGGGGAAGGACATGCAGGAGATGCGCGGACAGGGCGATGTGCTTCAGGAGGGGGTGGCCGAACGGCTGGCCGCCGGGGGGCATGCGCCCGGCGCCATCGCCGCGCTGCTGGACCTGGACCGCGCGCTCTTTGCCTTTCACGGCGCGCTGGCGCGGGGCGAGGCCCTTGCCGGGATCCTGGCGGGGCTGGGGTCGGATCTGGAACTGGCCGAATTCCGGGCGCTGGCCGCGGTGGCGCGGATCACCCACGGCCTTGGCCGCGCCGCGCCCGAGGCGGCGACGGTGGGGGCGCTGGCGGGGGAACTGGGCCTTGACCCGTCGCGCGCCAGCCGCCTCGCCGCGCAACTGGTGGCGCGCGGCGCGTTGCGCCGCGAGGCGGCCCAGGGCGATGCGCGCAAGACCATCCTCGTGGCGACCGCCGGGGGCAGGGCGCTGTTGCGCGCGGTGCGCGACCGCAAGTGGCAGGACTACGAGGCGGTGTTCCGCCACTGGAGCGAGGCCGAGATCGTGGCCTTTGCCGGGCTGCTTGGCCGGTTCCTGCGCGACGGCGGATTATCGGGCGGCGCGGCACCGGGCGGCGGGGCTTCGGGCGGCGTGCACGGAACGGATTGACAGCGGCGCCCGCGCTTCCTACCTCTGGGACATGTCGCAAGCGCCGGCCCTCTCTCTCTTCCACCCTTGTGGTGTGACGCCGACCCGCCCCTGAGGCCGGGTCCGGACCTGCCCTGCGCCCGTCCGTTCCCGGACATCCCGATACCCCGCAAGTTCCCATCCCAGTCCCGAACCAGTCCAAGTGCCCGCATCCAGGGCCGAGTGCCCCCGAGGATCAGACGCCATGACCAACCCGCGCCCCCGCTCTGCCCCCCGCCCCGCGATCGTCATCGACGAGGCGCAACTGCCGCATCTCGAGGCGCTGGCCGATGGCGCCATGGCGCGGATGCCGGAGATGGCGGACCGGCTGCTGACCGAACTGTCGCGGGCGCGCGTGGTCGCCAGCGGCAAGCTGCCGGCGGATGTGGTGGCGATCGGCCGCGCCGTGACCTGGCGCGACGAATCGACCGGCAAGGAGCAGACCGCGACCCTGGTCTGGCCCGAGGAGGCCGATATCGCCCAGGGGCGGATTTCGGTCGCCACGCCGATCGGGGTGGCGCTGATCGGCCTGCCGGCCGGCGCGCGCTTTTCCTGGGCGACGCGGGGCGGCGAGGAACGCGACCTGACCGTGCTGTCGGTCGGCTGAACGCGCAGGGGGCCTTCAGCCCCCTCGCCGCTGGCGCGGCTCACCCCCGAGGGTATTTCGGCAAAGATGAAGGGCAGCCGCGCCGCCCCCCTTGCCGGCCTCCCTTGTGGGCACTCGCGGCCTGGCCGGGCGCGGCGGCCGGGCAGGGTGCAAATCACGCGCCTGAGAGGTTGCAGGATGCGGGACGCTCTGCTAGAGCGCCCGTGATTTCAGCCCCCGTTCACGCGGGGGGTGGCCAATCGGCCTGCACCCTCTGCGGCCCCCTTGCGGGACAGGCGGTGCGACGGCCCGAGACAGCGGAAGGATGGACGTGTCCGAACCAGTTTCGATCTCTTCCGGCATTGCGGGACGCTATGCCAGCGCCGTGTTCGATCTGGCGCGCGAGGGCGGCGAGGTGGCCGCCATCGAGGCCGATGTGGGCGCGCTCTCGGCCGCGCTGGCGCAGAGTGCCGACCTGCGCGCGCTCATCGCCTCGCCGGTGGTGACGCGCGACGAGCAGGGCCGCGCGATCGCTGCCATCGGCGCGCGCATGGCGCTGACGCGGACCATGCAGAACACGCTCGCGCTCATGGCGCGCAACCGCCGTCTCTTTGTCCTGCCGCAGCTTCTGGCGGCGCTCGCGGCGCGCATCGCCGAGGAGAAGGGCGAGATCGCCGCCGAAGTCGTCTCGGCCAAGGCGCTGACCAGGGCGCAGGCCGACCGGCTCGCGAAGAAGCTGTCGGCCAACTTCGGCCGCAACGTGAAGATCAACGCGAGTGTCGATGAGGGGCTCATCGGCGGACTCGTGGTCAGGGTGGGCTCGAAGATGATCGACAGTTCGATCCGCTCGAAGCTCGCTCAACTCCAGAACACCATGAAAGAGGTCGGATAATGGCGATCCAAGCTGCCGAGATTTCGGCGATCCTGAAGGACCAGATCAAGAATTTCGGCCAGGATGCCGAGGTCGCCGAGATCGGTCGCGTGCTTTCGGTCGGCGACGGGATCGCGCGGGTCTACGGGCTCGACAACATCCAGACCGGCGAGATGGTGGAATTCCCCGGCGGGATCCGCGGCATGGCGCTGAACCTCGAGGCCGACAACGTCGGCTGCGTGATCTTCGGCTCGGACCGCGACATCAAGGAAGGCGACACGGTGAAGCGCACGCGCGCCATCGTGGAAGTGCCGGCCGGTGACGCGCTTCTGGGCCGCGTGGTGGACGCGCTGGGCAATCCGATCGACGGCAAGGGCCCGATCGCCGCGGCCGAACGGCGCATCGCCGACGTGAAGGCGCCCGGCATCATTCCCCGCAAGTCGGTGCATGAGCCGATGGCGACCGGCCTCAAGTCGGTGGACGCGATGACCCCGATCGGGCGCGGCCAGCGCGAACTCATCATCGGCGACCGCCAGACCGGCAAGACCGCCGTCGCGCTCGACACGATCCTGAACCAGAAGGTCTACAACGAGGCCGCCGGTTCCGACGAATCGAAGAAGCTCTACTGCGTCTATGTCGCCATCGGGCAGAAG
>JADYZU010000031.1 GCA_020852925.1 Rubellimicrobium sp.
ACGGCGCGCAGCGCGGTTTCCTCGGGGCCACCGGGCCAGCCAAGGACGGTCACCTCGGCCTGCGCCGCACCGGCCAGAAGCGCGAGGGCTGCGGCCCCCCGCAGAAGATGGCGGCAATTCATGATTCACTCTCCTCCATGTGAGTGTTTCCCTGCCGGGCCTTGCCGGCAAGGTCGGCGATACCGATGACCCCGGCCCCGGTGCCAAGGGCGGCACGGGCAAGGGACGGACGGTAAAGGGGGGCAAGCGGCGACAGCGCCGCCGCGACGCGGGGCAGGTATCCGGGCGCAAGGCCGACACCGCCGCCGATCACGATCAGCTCCGGGTCCACCAGCAGTTGCAGGTTCCGGCACAGCGCGGCCACACGCATTGCCGATGTGGCGATGGCCTCTTCGGCCAGCGGATCGGGCAGGGCGGCAAAGGCCGCGCGCGCGTCCGCCTGCCCGGCGGCCCGCCCGATCCACCGCCCCGAGGCGTGATCCTCGAACAGGTCCGCGCCGCCGTCGGGCAGCGGATGCAGCAGGCCCGCATGCCCCGCAAGCCCCGAGCGCCCCGCCAGCAGCCGCCCCCCGGCGACGATGCCGCCGCCGATCCCGGTCGAGACCGTGAGAAACACCATGTCGCGCGTGCCGGTGCCGGCGCCGTGCCGGAACTCGCCCCAGGCGGCGGCCTGCGCGTCATTGGCCAGCGCGACCGGCCCCCCCAGAAGCGCGCGCGCCCGTTCGGCCAGCGGATAGCGCGCGGGCAGGTCCAGCGTGCCGGGATTGAGCGCCGACCATTCGTCGCCATGGATCAGGCCGGTCACGGTGATCCCGGCCGCGCCCCATTCCCCGGCCCAGTCGCCGACCAGCGCGCCGATCTGACGCAGCCAGGCCTCGGGCCCGCCGCTGCGGTCGGTCGCGGTTTCCCGGCTTTGCAGGATGGTGGCGCCAGTGACCAGCGCGGCCAGGATCTTGGTCCCGCCCAGATCGACGGCAAGGACCGGGCGCGCGGCCATCAGCGCGGATCCCGCCCGGCGCCGGCGATCGCCTGCGCGAACCAGTCGGTGACATGTTCCGGCCGGGTGATGGCCGATCCCGCCACCACCGCATCGGCCCCGGCCCTTATCGCCGCCGCCGCCTGGGCCGGGGTCTGATAGCGCCCCTCGGCGATGGTGAAGGCGCCCATGCCGGCAAGCGCCCGCACGAGGTCGAGGTCCGGCCCCTCGGGCACCGGACCGCCGGTATAGCCGGCCATGGTGCTTCCGAGGATGTCGAAACCCATGGCCTGCGCCGCCCTTCCCTCGGCCTCGGTCGCGCAATCGGCCATGGCCAGCGCGCCGCCGCGATGGATCGCCGCCAGAAGATCGGCCAGCGGCACCGGGCGTTGCCGGTCGGTCGCATCGACGGCGACGATATCGGCACCCTGCGCCACCAGGCCCTCGACCTGGTCGAGCAGCGGGGTGATGCGCACCGGGGTATCGTCGCGGTCGGTCTTGATCAGGCCGATGATCGGCACTTCGGTGACGGCCCGCACCGCGGCCAGATTGGCCAGCCCCTCGATCCGCAGCCCCGCCGCCCCGCCGTCAAGCGCCGCCCGCGCGAAGGCGGCCACGATCTCGGGCCGGTCGAGCGCGCCGCCCGGCACCGGCTGGCACGACACGATCAGCCGCCCTTTCAGGCCATTCAGCATTCCGGACCTCGTCCCCCCCGTTTGCCCAGAGGTTAGACCAGATGCATACCAGTTGGCAATCGTTATTCCGGCACCGGGCTTGCGCGCAATCCGGTCACGAAATCATAGCTGTCGCCGCGATAGCGGGTCTCGGTGAACTCGACCGGGCGTCCGTCCGCGCCGGTGCAGCGCCGCTCGACGATGAGAATCGGATCCCCGGCGCGACAGTCCAGAAGCTGCGCCTCGGCGCGCGACATGACGCCGGCGCGGATGCGCTGTTCGCCCTGCACCGGGGCCGCGCCATGGGCGGCCAGCGCATCATAAAGCGAGGCGCCCACCGCATCGCCCGACGGCAGCACCGCCGCCGGGACCACCGCGCGTTCAAGGGCGATCGGCGCCCCGTCGGCAAGGCGCACCCGCTCAAGGCGCAGCACCGCCGCGCCCGGTGCAAGCGAAAGCGCGCGGATCTCCTCGGCGCTGGGGGTGACGATGGCGCGCGCGATCCAGCGCGTGCCGGGGCGGAGGCCGCGGGCGCGCAGTTCGGCGGAAAAGCCGGTCAGCGTCGCCAGCGCCTTTTCCATCCGCGGCGCAAGGGTCGAGCGCGCGCCGTGGCGCTGCACCAGAAGCCCCGCCCCGGCCAGTTCCGCCAGCGCCCGCCGCAACGTCGCCCGCGCGATGCCCAGGCGTTCGGCAAGGATGCGTTCGCCCGGCAGATGAGTCGAGAGCGCAAGGTTCCGTTCGGCCATCACCGCTTCGATCCCGTCCGCGACCTTGCGATACAGCGGCCGCGGGTCATGCGCCGCCCGCAGGTATTCCTTCAGCGCGGCGGCCAGATCGCCCTCGTCGCTGCCGTCGCCGTTGTCGCCGTTGTCGGTGCGGCCGGTCTCCATCCGCGTTTCCTTCTGCCAGAACATGAACGGCTCCGGCGCTCTGGATAACAACCGGCCCCGCCTGCGTCCACCGGCCTGCCCCCGACCCGAGACCCCGACCCGAGGCCCCGGACCCGAGACCCTGGCCTGACGGCCGGCATCACGCCCCGGGCTGGGACGATCCGCGCAGGACCAGTTCCACTGGCGTGCGGATTTCGGGCGCGGGTCTGGTGCCGGTGGTCAGCCAGCCCATCAGGAGGCCCGCCATGTCCTGCCCGAACCGCGCGATCCCGCAATGCACCGAGGACAGCGGCGGAAAGCTCTGGGCCGCTTCCTCGATGTCGTCAAAGCCGACCAGCCGGAAATCCCGCCCGACCTGCCGCCCGCGCCGGGCAAAGCCCGAGATCACCCCGAGCGCGACCAGATCGTTGAAACAGACCGCCGCATCGCATTCGTGCCGGTCGATGAACCTGTCGGCGCATTCGCGGCCGAAGGCGCGCGTGGGGCGGCCGTGCAGGACCAGCGGCTCCATCCCGAGGGCCTGCACCTCGGCGTGATAGCCGGACAGCCGCTCCAGCGTCACCGCCCGGTTCTCGAGCCCGCCGGCAAAGGCGATGCGCCGCGCGCCGGCGGCGATCAGATGCCGCGCGGCAAGGCGCCCGCCCCCGGCGTAATCCGGGGCGGCAAAGGGGAACAGGTCGGTGCGCGCACTGGCCTTGCGCAGCACCTGCACCGCCGGCAGTCCCGCGCGTTCGAGGGCGCCGAAGGTGGCCTCCTCGTCGCCATAGGCCGGCGAGATGATGAAGCCCGAGACCCCGTGTTCGATCATCGCCGCGACGGTGCGCGCCTGCACCGCGGGGTTTTCGTCGGTATTGGCCAGCACCGTGACATAGCCCGCGTCCGAAATCGCCATCTGCGCGGCGGTGGCGAATTCGGCGAAGAACGGGTTCCTCAGATCGTTGATGACCAGGCCCACCAGCCCGATCTGCGCCGAGCGCAGGTTGGCCGCGGCGCGGTTGTAGACATAACCGAGATCGGCCATCGCCCGGCGCACGTCCTCGCGCGTGCGGGCGCTGACCGAGGGGCTGTGTTGCAGGACCAGGCTGACCGTGGACTTGGACACGCCCGCCGCCCTTGCCACGTCGATGATGGTCGGTCTGGCCATGCCCCGCCTCCTGT
Organism: Rubellimicrobium sp.; assembly: GCA_020852925.1. Taxonomy (GTDB): domain Bacteria; phylum Pseudomonadota; class Alphaproteobacteria; order Rhodobacterales; family Rhodobacteraceae; genus JADYZU01. The sequence goes on from JADYZU010000031.1 coordinate 3,699, forward strand.
GCCGGTTCTCAGGGGGAAGGGCCGGAGGGCGTGGCCAGGTCGAACACCAGAAGCCCGTCCAGCCCGCCCTGCGCATGGGCGACAAGGCCCGCGCCAAAGGCCTTGTGGTCCGCGTCCTCCTGATAGCGGGCAAGGGCCTGCCAGTCGGCGAATTCCGCCACGAATCCGTGCAGATAGCCCCGTTCGATCTGCTCGGGGCTTTCGCTGCGGCCCCAGGCGGCGGTGAACCCCAGCCGGCGCGACAGCGGCCCGATCGGCGCAAGAAGCGCGGCGATCCGGTCCTCCGGAAGGTCGGGGCGGAAACGGATCAGGACGATATGGCGGATCATGCGGCACTCCGGATCAGGTCAGCGGCCTTTTCCGCGATCATGATGGTCGCGGCATTGGTGTTCGAGGACACGACCTGCGGCATGATCGAGGCATCGACCACGCGCAGGCCATCCACCCCGTTGAAGCGCAGCCGCGGATCGACCACGGCGCCGGGATCGGTCCCCATGCGGCAGGTGCCGGCCGGGTGGTGGTCGGTCTTGGCATGGGCGCAGGCATAGGCGATGTAATCCTCGTCGGTGCGCACATCGGGGCCGGGCAGGCGTTCGGCCAGGACAAACGGCTTCAGCGCGTCCTGGCGCATGATCTCCTGCGCGAGTTTCAGGCCGCGGATCGACATTTCGCGGTCGTAGGGATCCTGCCAGTAGTTCGGGTCGATCAGCGGCGCGGCCAGCGGATCGGCGCTTGCCAGCCGCACCGTGCCGCGCGAACGCGGGCGCAGGAAGGCGGAGTTGAGCGTGACCCCCCCCTGCGGCATCGCCGCCACCCCCGCCTCGATCCCCGAACCGAGGCCGAGGTGGAACTGGATGTCGGGCGAACGCGCCGCCGGGTCCGCCCACCAGAAGCCGCCGGTCTCGAACAGGCTCGAGGCGACGGGGCCGGAACGGGTCAGCAGGTATTGCAGCCCCGCGATCGCCGACCAGTGCGGTTTCGCATAGCGGTCATAGGTATGCGGCCCGGTGCATTCCGCGATCACGAACAGGTCGAGGTGGTCGTGGAAATTGGCGCCGACCTGCGGCTGATCGACCAGAACCGGGATGCCGAGGTCGCGCAGGTGATCGGCCGGACCGATCCCCGACAGTTGCAGAAGCCGCGGCGACCCGATCGCGCCCGCGGACAGGATCACCTCGCGCGCGGCGCGGATCACGCCCTGGCCCGCGGTCTCGACCCCGACGGCGCGCCCCTTGTCAAGGACGATGCGCAGCACCTGCGCCCCGGTGACCACGCTCAGGTTCGGCCGCCCGCGCGCCGGGGCCAGATAGGCCCGCGACACCGAGGAGCGGCGGACATTGCGCTGCGTCAACTGGTAGTAGCCCACGCCCTCGGGCGTTTCGCTGGTGAGGTCGGGGTTGGTGGGAATGCCGATCTGGCCCGCGGCGGCGAAATAGGCCTCGCAGATCGGCAGGGGCGCGGCCGGCCTGCTCACGCCAAGGGGGCCGCCCTGACCGTGCCAGCGGTTGTTCCAGGTGTCGTTGTCCTCGGCCTTGCGGTAATAGGGCAGGATGTCCTCGTAGCCCCAGCCGGTGCAGCCCGCCTGCCGCCATTCGTCGTAATCGAGGGGATGGCCGCGCGTGTAGATCTGCGCATTCACCGTCGATCCGCCGCCCAGCACGCGCGCCTGGGTAAAGCGGATCTGCATCCCGCGCATGTGCCGTTGCGGCACGGTGGACCAGCCCCAGGAACCGATCCCCTTGGTCATCTTCGCGAAACCGGCGGGGATGGTGTAGAACGGATGCCAGTCGCGCGGCCCCGCCTCGAGGAGGAGGACGCGGATATCCGGGTCTTCGCTCAGGCGCGCGGCCAGGACCGATCCGGCCGATCCGCCGCCGACGATCACATAATCCCATGCCATGGCAGTCTCTCCTTCAGGCGGCGGCGGACAGATGCCGCCCCAGCCGCAGCGCAAGCGCGGCAACGGTCAGCGAGGGGTTCACCGCGGCCGAGGTCGGCAGGACCGAGGCATCGGCGACATAGAGGTTGTCGATGTCATGCGCGCGCAGGTTGCGATCGACCACCGAAGCGGCGGGATCGTCACCCATGCGCAGTGTGCCGCACTGGTGGCTGGGCTTCGATTTCGGAAAGGCCCTGGACAGCACGACCGGCCAGCCCGCGCGCCGCATCGCGCGGCCAAGGCGGCGAACCAGCAGGTCATGCGCCGCGACATTGGTCTTGCGCCAGTCGAGGACGACACCGCCCCGGCGCCACATCACGCGGCTGTCGGGATCGGGCAGATCCTCGGACATGGCCAGAACATGGACGGAACGTTCCGCGATCAGATGCGCCAGCCACAGCGGCAGCCCGCTCTCTCCGGCAAGGATCGGCCCCGTCACTCGGCCAAGCATCTGCACATTGCCCAGGGGTTCGCCGCCCGGCCCGCCGGTCAGATACCAGTCGTTGAACTGGATGGTCTTTTCATAGACCGTGCGGTTGCGCCGCAGCGGGTTCAGGGCGATCATCGCGGTCAGGTTGTGGTTCATGAAATTGCGCCCGACCTGATCCGACCGGTTCGCAAGGCCCGCCGGATGATCGTCATCGGCCGAGGCAAGCAGCAGCGCCGCCGACATCACCGCCCCGGCACACAGACAGACCAGCGGCGCGGACAGGGTGCGCGGGCCGTCCGGCCCCTCGACCTCGACCCCGGTGACGCGCCGCCCGCTGGCCACAAGGCGGGTGGCGCGCGTGCCGGTCAGCAGCGTGACGTTCGGATGGCGCAGCGCCTGCGCAAGGCCACAGCTTTCGGCGTCGGATTTCGCGCCGGTGCTGTCGGGAAAGGCGTCCCAGGTCGTGGGCGCGCGCGCAAGCCAGCGGTCGATGTCGATGCCCAGCGGCAGCGCCACCGGGTTCAGGCCCTGCGCCGCGAAGGCCCGGCGCAGCGCGGCGATATCGGGTTCGTCCGGCACCGGCGGGAACGGATAGGGCGCGGAATGCGGCGGCTCGGTCGGATCGCCCGCGGCATCGCCCCGCACCCGGTAAAGCTGTTCGGCGGCGCCATACCAGGGCTCGAGATCGTCATAGCCGATGGGCCAGCCGGGGGTGGTGCCGCCCATGTGGCGCAGCGGGCGGAAATCCTCGGCCCGGTAGCGCATGAGGACGGCGCCGTAGAATTTGGTATTGCCGCCGACAAAGGCATAGTTGCCGGGGTTGAAGGGCCGGCCCTGCGCGTCGTGCCAGGTCTCGGGCGGCTTGAAATGCCCGCGGCGAAAGATGGCGTCGGGGTCGCGCGCCTCGGGGCTGTCGCGCAGGTGCCCGCCCCGTTCAAGGATCAGGATCCGCCGCCCGGAGGGCGCCAGCGCCGCCGCCAGCGTCGCCCCCCCCATGCCCGAACCGATGATGAGGACATCGGCATCCATCACGGCTCGATCCGCATCTCGGTCTTGGGGTCGAAGGCCACCGCCTTGTCCATGTTCACCGCGAAATCGTGCATCTGGCCGGCGGCGACCGTGGCATCCGCCCGCATCCGTGCGATCGCGTCCCGCCCGCCCAGCGTCATGGTCACAAAGGTGTCCGCCCCCGAAGGCTCGGTGACGGTGACGCGGTTGGCCAGCCCCTGGATGTTGCCGGACTTGCGGTCGGCGCCTTCGGGATCGGTGATCGCCTCGGGGCGGATGCCCAGCAGGATCTCGCGCCCTTCCCATTGCGCGAACCCCCGCTGCGAGAAGCGCAGGCGCCGTTCCGCCCCGTCGGCATCGGCCAGCGCGGCATGGGGGGTGCCGTCCTGCATCACCACGCGGGCGGGGATGATGTTCATGGCCGGGCTGCCCATGAAGGTGGCGACGAACAGGTTCGCGGGCGTGTCGTAGATCTCGCGCGGGGTGCCCAGTTGCTGCACATGGCCCTTGTTCATCACCGCGATCCGGGTCGAGAGGGTCATCGCCTCGATCTGGTCATGGGTGACATAGACGATGGTGGTGCCCAGTTTCTGGTGCAGCTTCTTGATCTCGGTGCGCATGTCCACGCGCAGCTTGGCGTCGAGGTTCGACAGCGGTTCGTCGAACAGGAACACGTCCGGCTTTCTGACCAGCGCGCGCCCCATCGCCACGCGCTGCCGCTGCCCGCCGGACAACTGACCCGGCTTGCGGTCGAGAAGGTGGTCGATCTGGAGCAGCTTCGACACCTCGGCAAGGGCGCGGTCCCGTTCCGGCCGGGGCACGCCGTGCATTTCAAGGCCGAAGGTCATGTTCTGCCCGACCGTCATGTTGGGGTAGAGCGCGTAGGACTGGAACACCATGGCGATGTTGCGTTTCGACGGGTGCACCCCGTTCACGACGCGGCCCTTGATCGCGATTTCGCCGTCGGTGATCGCCTCGAGCCCGGCGATCATGTTCAGCAGCGTGGACTTGCCACAGCCCGAGGGGCCGACAAGGACCAGGAACTCGCCCTCCTGCACGGCGATATCGACGCCATGGAGCACCTTCACCGGGCCGTAGGTCTTGGAGGCGTTGCGGATGTCGAGGAAGCCCATCGGTTCAGCCTTTCACGGATCCCGCCATCAGCCCGCGCACGAAATAGCGGCCCGCGACGATATAGACGATGAGGGTGGGAAGGGCGGCAAGGATCGCGCCCGCGAAATGGACGTTGTATTCCTTCACCCCGGTGGAGGATTGCACGAGGTTGTTCAGCGCCACCGTCATCGGCTGCGACGTGCCGCCGAACGAGACGCCGAACAGGAAATCGTTCCAGATGTTGGTGAACTGCCAGATGACCGAAACCACGGCGATCGGCCCCGACACCGGCAGCAGGATGCGCCAGAAGATCTGGAAGAACCCGGCCCCGTCGATCTGCGCCGCCCGCACCAGTTCGGTCGGGAAGGCGGCATAGTAGTTGCGGAAATAGAGCGTGGTGAATCCGATGCCGTAGACCACATGCACCAGGATCAGCCCCGGCACCGATCCGGCCAGGCCCAGCTTGCCCAGCACCACCGCCATCGGGATCAGCACGATCTGGAACGGGATGAAGCAGGAGAACAGCATCAGCCCGAACACCCAGGTGTCGCCGCGAAAGCGCCATTTCGTCAGGACATAGCCGTTGAGCGCGCCGAGGATGGTGGAAATCGCCACGGCGGGCACCACCATCAGGATCGAATTGATGAAATAGGGCCGCAAGCCCGTCGGCTCGACCCCGATCTGCGCCGTGGACCAGGCCGAACGCCACGGATCCAGGGTCCAGACCTGCGGCAGCGCCATCATGTTGCCGCCGGTGATCTCGGACAGCGGTTTCACCGAATTGACGCCCATCACATAGAGCGGCAGCAGGTAGAACAGCGCGAAGAGCACGAGCACCAGATAGATCAGCGCGCGCGTGGCGCGGCCGGTCGAGACAGCGGTATCCTGCGTGACGGCGGCGGACATCACTTCTTCTCCTTCAGCTCGGCATAGAGGTAGGGCACCATGATCGCGGCGATGGTCATGAGCATGATCACCGCGCTCGAGGCGCCGACCCCCATCTGGTTGCGGGTGAAGGTGTAGGAATACATGAAGGTCGCGGGCAGTTCCGTCGCCCGCCCCGGCCCGCCGCCGGTCAGCGCGATCACCAGGTCATAGGACTTGATCGCGAGATGGCTCAGGATCACGAAGGCCGACAGGAACGCCGGGCGCAACAGCGGGATGACGATGCGGCGGTAAAGCTGCCAGTTCGAGGCGCCGTCGATCTGCGCGGCCTTGAGGATCTCGTTGTCGATCCCGCGCAAGCCCGCGAGGAACATCGCCATGACAAAGCCCGAGGTCTGCCAGACCGCGGCGATGACGATGGTATAAAGCGCCATCTTGCCGTCCTTGATCCAGGTGAAGGTGAAACTCTCCCACCCCCACTGGTGCATCACCTCCTGAAGGCCGATGCCCGGATCGAGGAACCATTTCCAGGCGGTGCCGGTGACGATGAACGACAGCGCCATCGGATAAAGGTAGATCGGCCGCAACATGCCTTCGCCCCGGATCTTCTGGTCAAGGAAGATCGCCAGCATCAGGCCGATGACGGTGCAGATGACGATGTAGAGCGTGGCGAAGACCGCGATGTTGGTCAGCGCGACATGCCAGGCCGGCAGGCCGAACAGCGTCTGGTAGTTGGCCAGCCCGACCCAGTCGTAGCGCGGCAGCATCTTGGACCCGGTGAAGGACAGGATCACGGTAAAGCCGATGAAGCCGTAGACGAACAGGATCGTGACCGCGAAGGAGGGGGCCAGGACGATCTTCGGCAGCCAGTCCTGTAGTCGCATGCGCAAATCGGCCGTTGCAGGCGCAGCCATCGCCGGTTCTCCCTGTTGTGCGCCCTTTTGGCGGGCGTTCTGCAAGATGCCGGCCGGGGCCGGAAGGGAAGGAAAGGCGGCACGGGGCCGCCTTTCCGGGGGTCATGCGGTCACTGGGCCGCGGCGACCGCCTCGACGAGGGCCGCGGCCGCGTCCTCGGCGCTGGCGTATTCGCCGTTGAAATGCGCGGTCACCACGTCATAGATCGCGTTCTTCACCGCGGCGCGGTTGGCGTGGCCATGCGCCATCGACCCCAGCAGCGTGCCCGCTTCGGCGGCGGCGGCCAGTTCGGCCATGCCCTGCCGGCCGCAGGCGTCGAAGGCCTCGTCCGAGACATCGGTGCGCGCCGGAACCGAGCCCTTGACCACGTTGAAGGCGATCTGGAACTCGGGCGACATGATCGCCGAGGCCATGGCCGCCTGCGCGGCGCGGGCCTCGTCGCTTTGCACGTTGAACATGGCGAACTGGTCCGAGTTGAAGGTCACGCTGCCTTCGGACCCGGGCACGCGGAAGCAGAGGAAATCGGTCCCCGGCTCCTGGCCCGCGTTCAGGAACTCGCCCTTGGCCCAGTCGCCCATGATCTGGAAGGCGGCCTCGCCGTTGATCACCATGGCGCTGGCAAGGTTCCAGTCACGGCCCGAGAAGTTGTCATCGACAAAGCCGCGCAGCACTTCCATGCGGCGGAACGCCTCGACCATGGTCTCGGAGCCAAGCGCGGCCGGGTCGAGGTCGATGAAGGCCTGCGAATAGAACTCCGGCCCGCCGGTCGAGAGCACGACACCGTCGAAGATGGTCGCGTCCTGCCAGGCCTGCCCGTCATGGGCCAGACCGACAAAGCCCGCGTCCTCGGCCGCCTGGAGCGCGGCCACGAATTCGTCCCAGGTGGTGGGCTGCGCCAGGCCAAGCTGATCGAGGATGCCCTTGTTGGCCCAGACCCAGTTGGTCGAATGCACGTTCACCGGCGCCGAAATCCAGTGGCCGTCATAGCGCGCGAACGCCTGGAGCGCGGCGGGCACCACCGCGTCCCAGCCCTCGGCCTCGGCCACGGCGTCAAGGTTGCCAAGCGCGCCTTCGGCGGCCCAGTCCTGGATGTCGAAGCCCAGCATCTGCACGGCGGTGGGCGGGTCGCCCGCGGTGACGCGCGCGCGCAGCGCGGTCATCGCCGCTTCGCCGCCGCCGCCGGCCACCGGCATGTCGATCCAGCCGATGCCCTGCGCGGCAAGGTTCTCCTTCAGCACGTTGAGGGCCGCGGCCTCGCCGCCGGAGGTCCACCAGTGCAGCACCTCCACATCCTCGGCCTGGGCGAGGGTGGTGGTCATCGCCAGAACCGCCGCCGCGGTCAGTTTCGTCCTCAGTCCGATACGCATGGTTTTCCTCCCGGTTGCGTCTGTTGTTCCCGCGCGTCAGCGGGTCTTCACCCAATTCGCCCGCGTGCGCCCGATGCGCATCACGACCGACTTGATCTCGAGAAATTCCTCAAGCCCGTAGCGCCCGACCTCGCGCCCCTGACCGGACTGTTTCATGCCGCCGAAGGTGACTTCGGGGAAACCGTCCATCCAGGTGTTGGTCCAGACCGTGCCGGCCTGCACCCCGCGCGCAAAGGCAAGGCAGGTGTGGACATTCTCGCTCCAGACCCCGGCGGAAAGGCCGTAGTCGGAATCGTTGCACAGCGCGAGCGCCTCGTCGAGGGTGCGGAAGGTGAGCACGGTCAGGACCGGGCCGAACACCTCTTCGCGGGCGATGGCCATGTCGGGTGTCACCCCGGTGACGATGGTCGGCCGGTAGAACTGCGCCCCCAGCCCCGGCACCACGAGCGGCCCGCCGCCCAGCACCACCTGCGCCCCGGCCGCCGCCGCCGCCTGCACATAGCCGTCGATCCTGGCCCCGTGTTCGGGCGTGACGATGGCGCCCACCTGCGTCTGCGGGTCCAGGGGATCGCCAAAGGTCACATGCCGCGACAGATCGGTGATGCGGGCGATGAAATCGGCGGCGATGTCCTCGTGCAGGATGATGCGGCTGCCGGAATTGCAGCACTGGCCGACGTTGAAATAGACGCCGAACACCACCGCATCGGCCGCCGAGTCCAGATCGGCATCGGGAAAGATCACCTGCGGGTTCTTGCCCCCCAGTTCGAGCGCGACCTTCTTGAGCGTGTCGCTGGCGCCGCGGCCGATCAGCCGGCCGACCGCGGTCGAGCCGGTGAAGGACACCATGTCGACGCCGGGATCGGCCGTCATCACGTTGCCGACCGGATCGCCATAGCCCAGCACGATGTTCACCACGCCCGCCGGCATCCCCGCCTCGGCCAGGAGCGCGCCCAGCATGGCGGTGGTCGAGGGGGTCATCTCGGACGGCTTCACCACGCAGGTGCAGCCGGCGGCCAGGGCGAAGGGCAGTTTCTGGCTCAGGATCCAGAAGGGAAAGTTCCAGGGCGTGATGATCGAGACCACGCCCACCGGTTCCTTCAGCACGGTGGCCAGGATGTCGGCGCCAAGGCCGTTGAAACTGTCGCCCTCGATGGTGCGGGCAAGGGCGGCGGCATGGCGCCACAGGTCGGCGGCCCCGCCCACCTCGCCGCGCGACTGGGTGATCGGCTTGCCGGATTCGAGCGTCTCGATCAGGGCGAAGGGTTCGACATTGGCCTCGATCAGGTCGGCCACCTTCAGAAGGACGGCAGCGCGCGCGCGCGCGGGCAGGCCCGACCAGCGCCCGTCGTCAAAGGCCGCGCGCGCGGCGGCGATGGCGGCGCGGGCCTCCACCTCGGTGCCAAGGGCGGACCGGCTGACCACCACCCCATGCGAGGGCGAGACGCGTTCGGACTGTTCCGCGCTGTCGCGCCATGCGCCGCCGATCAGGTGGCGGTTCACCCGCACGGGCGGAAGCGCGGTGCCGCTGGCGGCGATGAGCGTCATCTCGGTCATGGTCATGTTCCCGGAAACTGGGCCTTGCGCTTGTCACGGAAGGCGGCGACGCCCTCGATGCGGTCGGCGCTGGCGGCAATGGCGGCACTTCCCAGCGCCTCGATCAGGGCGGCGCTGTCCTCGCCCCGGCCGGCGTGGATCATCGCCTTGGCGATCTCGACCGCGCGCGGCGACAGTTCGCAGACCCGCGCCGCGATCGCCTCGGCGGCGGCGCGCGGATCCTCGGCCACTTCGGCGGCGAACCCCAAGGCCAGCGCGCGCTCGGCGCCGATGCGGCGGCCGAACAGCGCCATTTCCTTCACCACCGCCTCGGGCAGGAGGCGGGCAAGGCGCTGAGAGCCGGACCAGCCGGGCACGATGCCGACCTGGGCCTCGGGCAGGGCGATGGTGGCGCGGGGCGCCATCACGCGGATGTCGCAGGCCGCGGCAAGCTCAAGCCCGCCACCAAAGGCATGGGCCCCCAGCACCGCGATGGTCGGCCGCGCCAGCCGCGCCAGCCGGTCAAAGAGGCGATGCCCGCCGCGCACCCAGTGGCGCGCGAATTCGGCCGGGCCCAGGTCTCCCCAGCCGTTGATGTCGGCGCCGGAACAGAAGGCCTTTGCCTCGACCGCGGTCACAAGGACGCAGGCGATCGCCGGATTCCGTTCGACCGTTTCCAGATGCCCGGCCAGTTCGTCCAGCATCGCCACGCTGAAGGCGTTCAGCCGGGCGGGATTGTCGAGGCGCAGTTCCGCGATCGGGCCGCGGATCTCCAGATGGACCCTGCTCATGGCTGCCAGCCCATCGGCGCGGTGCCGAACAGGGACCGGGGCATGAGGGTGGCGTTCTCCGCCACCTGCACCCTGCCGCCGCTGGCCGCGACGATATCGCGCGCGGGTTCGATCCCCGGCATGATCTCGGTCGCCAGCAGGCCGCGCCCGGTCAGCCGGATCACGCAGCGTTCGGTGACATACATCACGTCCTGCCCCAGTTCGCGCGCCCGCGCCCCCGAGAAGGTCACATGTTCGACGGCCTCGACCATCTTGGTGAACCTGCCGGGCTCTTCCACGCGGATGCCGTCCTCGCTCAGCGCGATTTTCGCTCCGGCCTCGAACCAGCCGGAAAAGACGATCTTGCGCGCCTGCGAGGTGATGTCGACGAATCCGCCGCAACCCGCGGTCAGATAGGGCTTCTTGCCCAGTTTCGAGACATTCACGTTGCCCTCGACATCGACCTCGAGGAAGGACAGGAACGCCATGTCAAAGCCCGCGCCCTGGAAGTAGATGAACTGCTGCGGCGACGGAACATAGCCGTCCGCGTTCGAGGCGCAGCCGAAGGCGAAGCCGCGCAGCGGCATCCCGCCGACCGCGCCCTGTTCGATCACCCAGGTCACGGCCTCGGGGTGGCCCTCCTCGAGCAGGATGCGCGGCACCAGCGCCGAGATGCCGAAGCCGAGGTTCGCGGTCATGCCGCCGCGCAGTTCCATCGCCGCGCGCCGCGCGATCACCTTCTCGATCCCGTGTTCGGCCAGGGTAAAGCCGGACCAGGGCCGGATGATCTGCCCCGAGATCGCCGGATCATAGGGGGTTTCGCAGGTCTGCTTCTGGTCGGGATCGACCACGATCAGGTCGATCAGATGGCCCGGCACCCGCACGTCATGCGGCCGCAGGCTGCCGTAGGCGGTGACGCGCGACACCTGCGCGATGACAAGGCCGCCGTGGTTCTTGACGCAGATCGCCTGTTCGAGACCGCCCAGATAGGCGCCCTCGTGTTCATAGGTGAGGTTGCCGTGTTCGTCGGCGGTGGTCGCGCGCAGGATGCAGACATCGGGGACGATGTTGGGGAAATGCAGCCAGGTCTCGCCGGCGAACTCGACCCGCGCGACGATGGGTTCGGCGGCGGCCCTGGCGTTCATGGCACAGCCTTCGCGGACCGGATCGACAAAGGTCTGAAGCCCGATCCGGGTCAGCACGCCGGGACGGCGGGCCGCCGCCTCGCGGTGCATGTCGAACATGATGCCCGAGGGGACGTTGTAGGCGGGGATCCGGTCCTCGACGATCATCTTCCAGATCTCGGGCATGGGCAGGTTCGACGATCCCGAGGGGAACGACCCCGCGATCACCCGCGCCAGAAGCCCGTCCTGCGCGATATGGTCCATGCCCTTCACGCCATACATGTCGCCCGCGCCGATCGGATGCAGCGTGGTCAGGCCGCGCGGATGCCCTTCGTCGCGGAACCGCGCGCCGATGGCGGCCAGCATCGCATCGGGACAGCCAAGCGCCGAGGACGACGACACCGTCACAACCGCGCCGTCGGCAATGCGCGCGGCCGCATCCCTGGTCGTCACCACCTTGCCCATCTGTCCCCCCTGCCCGGGATCGGCACCCGCCCCGGTCCTTTGTGCCGGTCGCGCGTGCGACTCGGTTCCTGGTCAATCGGATCGTTCCAAATGACTAGTGGAACGATCCATCATCTGTCAAGCGCCGCGCAGTCACAGGCTCCGCAGCGGGGGCAGGGCGGCGACCGCCGCCCGGGGGGCGCGCGCCCCGGCATGGCCCAGAACCACGGCGGCCAGGGTCTGACCCGCGCGCACGGCGGCGGGGGCCTCATGTCCGGCGATGCGCGCGGCCAGATAGCCCGCGTTGAAGGAATCGCCCGCGCCGGTGGTGTCGCGGATGAAGGCTGCGGGGGGTGTGGCGATCTCGTGGCGCTGTCCGGCAGCGGCCACATGGACCGGACCGGCGCCGTCCTTGACCACCACCTCGGCCACGCCCTGCGCCGCCATGCGGGCGATGGTGTCGGCGGGGCTGCGGTCGGCGAAATGCGCGGCCTCGTCGTCAAGGCTGGGCAGGGCGATGTCGGTGAACGACAGCATCCGCGTGATTGTCGTGCGCAACTCCTCTGGCGAAGCCCACAGCCGCGGCCGGATGTTCGGATCGAACGACACCACCCCGCCCCGCGCCCGGAACGCGCCAAGCGCGGTGAACAGGTTCCCGCGCGCGGCCGGGGCCAGGATGGCCAGCGTGATCCCCGACAGATGCACGAGGCCCACCCCCTCGAGCGCGGCCATCAGCGCATCGCCGTCGTCGGCCAGATGCCGCGCGGCCGAAGTCTCGCGCCAGTAGTGAAAGCTGCGCTCGACCCCGTCGAGTTCGATCATGTAAAGACCCATCCGCCGCAGCGGATCGCGCGCGACCCCGGCCAGGGTCAGCCCGTCCTCCTCCATCTCGCGCGCGAAGGCGTCCGAGATCGAATCCTGTCCCAGCCGGGTGATCATCCCCACTTCGGCCGCGCCGCCCAGCCAGCGCGCCATGTGCCAGGCGGTGTTGAACACATCCCCGGCAAAGGCCCGTGCATACAACCCGCCCTGCACCGGAGCGAGTTCGACCATCGCCTCGCCGATGGCGCGCAGCCGGTGGCCGGGGATCGGCTTCATGGCGAACCCTCCTGCCGGTCATGGATCGCCCCGGTCAGCCAGGCCGGCCAGTCGCGTTCGAAGAACGGGCGGGCACCGGCATCCCCCTGCCGGACCGGACGTTCGGATACCCTGAACCCGTCGCCCTGCGCGGCAACGACGATCTGGCGCGCGCGGTCCTCGGGGCGCTCAAGGCGGAACCGCAGATCCTCGAGCGGGCCGTTCGCGGTCATGGGCAGGCCCGCCCCCGCCGCATCAAGGATCGCGCGGGCGCCGCGACTGCCGCCGCCCCGGGTGATGTAGTGGTCAAGCGCGGTCAGCACCGCCTCGGACACCAGCGCCATCTGCTGCCATTGCAGCGCGCGGGCCGATTCGCCGGGCCGTGCCGGGGCGATGCCGCTGGCCCGGATCGAGGCGTTGAGCGCGCGCGCGCCCTCGAGCGCCGCCCGCACGCCGGCACCGTCGCACAGGATGCCGGCGGCATCGCTCATCCGGGCCTGCACCTCGTCGCGGACCCGGGGCAGGGTCAGCGGACTGTCGGCGCGCAGCACCGACAGCAGCGCGGCCAGCGCCGCCTCGAGATCGGCCGGATCGGGATCGTCGCCCGGCACCGCCCCGCGCGCGGCCACATGTTCGGCCGCCCGCGTGCCGAACACCTGCCCGGCATTCAGCGCGGCCCCCCCCGGCCGGGTCACGCCATGGGTGCCCGCGGCCTCGCCCACGGCGAACACCGCCGGATGCGAGGTCTGCCCCCAGATGCCGACCGCGATCCCGCCGTTCATGTGCTGGTTGTTCACCGCGAATTCGAGGGGCCCGGCCGCGATGTCGATCTTGGAGCGCCGGTAGAGTTCGATCGAGAGCGGGTTCATCTGCCGCAGCCGGTCGATGGGCCGGTCCTGCACCGCGCCGGCCGCGCCCAGATAGGCGCGCACGTCGTCGTCAAGCCGGGTCAGGTCGAACGGCAGATCCCCCGGCACCGCCTGCGGATTGCGGTTGAAATCCATGAACACCCGCCGCCCGCGCGCCCCTTCGCGCGCGATGGCCAGATCGACAAGGCTGGAGCCGAAATCCAGCATCCGCGTGGCGTGGAACGGCCATTGATAGCCCTTGCGGAAGATGTTCGAGGCCATCTCCTGCGTGCTGCGGTAGTATTCGGCAAGGAAATGGTGTTCCCGCCCTTCGGCATCGACCGAATGGACATGCGGCAGCGCCTGCACATAGGTGCCCGAGAGGTTCCAGGGAAATCCCTCGCGCCTTGTGCCGATGCCGAACTGGCTCTCGGTCAGGTTCACAAGGTCGAGCCCGGCCTCGATCGCAAGGCCCAGCACCCCGAAACAGCCGTTGGGATAGACGCTGTCGCGGTAAAGCTCTCCGGGGCCGCCGCCGGCCAGGATGATCGTGGGCGCGCTGAACAGCGCAAGGCCGAGCGGGTTGTCCCCGTCCCGGTCATGGGCGCGCATGGCGATCACGCCGCCGGCCCGGTCGCCGCGCAGCATCAGGCGCAGGGCGGTGGTGTGGTTGAAGACCGGCACGCCCAGGCGCAGCGCCTCGTCGGCCAATACCCTGACCATCAGCCGCGACGTGCGCGGCCCGCACGAGGTGGCGCGGCCCACCTCGTCATGATCGGTCCGATAGCGCAGCGTACCGCCCAGCCGGTCCTGCGGCAGCGGCAGGCCCAGATATTGCAGCGATGCCATGGCCCGCACCGATCCCACCGCCTCGATCATGGCAAGGTCGCCGTCCATGGCCCCGCCCGCGCCGATCGCCGCCGCCATGGCGTCGAAATCGTCGCCATGTCCGGCGGTGTTGGCGGTGTGCAGCGTCTGCTTGTCCGAACCCGAACAGGCCGAGGTGCCGCCCCAGGCGCTCTGGCTCAGCACCGCGACGCGGATGCCGCGCCGGGCAAGTTCCACCGCCGCCCGCAACCCCGCCGCGCCCGAGCCGATGACCACGCATCCCGCGCGCCAGACCGGGATCCGCATCCCCGCGGCCATGACCGCGCCCGCGGCCGCCGGTTCGGGCGGCAGGCGCGGCATCTCCACATCGGTGAGCGCGTCAAGGATCGCCTGCGGCACGGGGATCGGCATGGCTTGCTCCGGTCAGTGCAGGTCGATGTCCACCCAGGACCGCCGGCGCGCGCTGTCCATGCAGGCATCGACGATCTGGCAGATATGGTGGCCCACCTCGAAATCCGGCCACATCGGCCGGCCGGTCGTGATGGAACGGATCACTTCGGCCGCCTCGATGATCTTGGTCTCGTTATAGCCGAGCGCAAGGTTCGGCAGCGGCAGGAAGGCGCGATAGGTCGGGTGTTCCGGCCCCACGTCGATCTCGCGGAACCCGCGGCGGCCGGGCCGGTCGTCGCCGGAATAGTGCCGCAGCCGGTTCACCTGATCGTAATCGTAGACCAGACTGCCCTTCGTGCCGTAGATTTCATAGCCCTGCCGGAACTTGCGCCCGGTGGCGACGCGGCTGAAATCGACGATCCCGGCGGCGCCGTTCTCGAACCGGCACATCAGATGGGTGGCATCGGTATTGGTGACCTCGGCCCAGTCGCCGCCCCCCTCGCGCTGGCGGCGCGGGGTGACGATCATGTTGTCGGCCACCAGGCTTGCGACCCGGCCGACCAGGAAATGCATGAAGCTGAACACATGGCTGCCGGTATCCCCGACGATCCCGGTGGGGGCCAGCGCGGCATCCGCCCGCCACATGAAGGGCGCGGCAGGATCGGCCAGCACGTCGATATGCTGACAGCCCTTGAACAGCCGGATCTCGCCGATCTCGCCCGATTCGATGATCTCCCTGGCCAGATCGTGCACCGGATTGCGCACGAACCCGTGCGCGACCCGTGTGATCAGGCCCCGTTCGCGCGCCAGATCGGCCAGTTCGCGCGCCTCGGCCGCGGTATCGGCCAGGGGCTTTTCGCAATAGACATGTTTCCCGGCCAGAAGCGCGGCCCTGGCCACCTGATGATGCAGGCTGTCGGGCAGGCAGATGTCGATGAGATCGACCCCGGGATCGGCCACCGCCTCGCGCCAGTCCGACAGGATCCGCGCGCCCGGCGCCCGTCCGGCAAGGTCCGCGGCCCGTTCCGGGCTGGACCCCACCAGCGCGACAATGCGCGCGGTGCCGTGATCCGTGCCCATGAAATGCGGGAAGGTCTGGAAGGCCATGGTATGGACCCGGCCCATCCAGCCCCCGGCCCCCAGCACCGCCACCCGAACCTCGCTCATGCGCCTGCTCCTGTCAGGTATCGGCCGCGCGGGCCATTTTGGAACCTTCCAACAGCATTACTGGCACGTTCCAATTCCGTCAAGCCAAACCTGCTCCCACCTGCTCCGGCTAGACCTGACAACGTCCTGACGGCGCATTCCCGGCGATGGACGGGGCCGCAATGTGCTGTTAAGGAATTTTGCAGGAAGACTCCCGCCCGTGCGAATTCGCTGGTATCCGGAGTCTGAAACGGAAATTCGCATCGCAGGGTTACATGAGTCGCATTCTAGTCACCGGAACCGCCGGGTTCATCGGTTTTCACCTTGCGCGCCTGCTTCTGGCCGAGGGATTCCGGGTTCACGGCCATGACGGCATGACCGATTACTATGACGTGCGACTCAAGCAGCGCCGCCATGCCATGCTGTTGCAGGACGCGAATTTTTCGGCCAGCGAAGGCATGATCGAGGATCAGGCGCATTTCGACCGCGTGGCCGACGATTTCCGGCCCGATGTGATCGTCCACCTCGCCGCGCAGGCGGGGGTGCGCTACAGCCTCGAAAACCCGCGCGCCTATCTGGACAGCAACGTGATCGGCACCTTCAACGTGATGGAGGCGGCCCGCCGCCTTGCGGTGCGGCACCTGCTCATGGCCTCGACCTCGTCCGTCTATGGCGCGAACGAGGAGATGCCCTTTCGCGAGACCGACAAGGCCGACACCCCGCTGACCATCTACGCCGCCACCAAGAAGGCGACCGAGGCGATGGGCCATTCCTATGCCCATCTGTGGAACCTGCCGGTGACGATGTTCCGCTTCTTCACCGTCTACGGGCCCTGGGGCCGGCCCGACATGGCGCTGTTCAAGTTCGTGGATGCGATCCTCGACGGCCGCCCGATCGACATCTACAACCACGGCGAGATGTATCGCGATTTCACCTATGTCGAGGATCTGGTGCGCGGCATCCGCCTGCTGATCGACGCGGTGCCGGTGCGGCCCGACGGCGGCGTGGTGGAGGAAGGCGACAGCCTGTCGCCGGCCGCGCCCTGGCGGGTGGTGAACATCGGCAATTCCGAAAAGGTGCGGCTCCTGGATTTCGTCGAGGCGATCGAGGACAGCCTCGGTCGCAAGGCGGTGCGCAATTACATGGACATGCAGAAGGGCGACGTGCCCGCCACCTGGGCGGATGCGCAATTGCTCCACCGCCTGACCGGCTACCGCCCGCAGACAGACGTGCGCGAGGGCGTGGCACGGTTCGTCGAATGGTTTCGGGAGTATTACGGGAAATGAGCGAAACAATCGCCGTCATCGGCCTTGGCTATGTCGGGCTGCCGCTGGCCGTCGAATTCGGCAGGCAGCGGCCGGTGATCGGGTTCGACATCCGCGCCGCGCGCATCGCCGAACTGCGCGAGGGCCGTGACCACACCCTCGAGGTGCCGCCCCAGGAACTGGCCGGCGCCCTGCACCTGACCTTCACCGCCGATCCCGACGACCTGCGCGCCGCCTCGATCTATATCGTCACCGTTCCCACCCCGATCGACGCGCACAAGCGGCCGGACCTCACGCCGCTTATCCGCGCCTCGGAAACCGTGGGCCGGGTGCTGAAGAAGGGCGATATCGTCATCTACGAATCCACCGTCTATCCCGGCGCCACCGAAGAGGACTGCGTGCCGGTGCTGGAACGGGTCTCCGGCCTGCGCTTCAACGAGGATTTCTTTGCCGGCTACTCGCCCGAACGGATCAACCCCGGCGACCGCGCGCACCGGCTGCCGACGATCCGCAAGGTCACCTCCGGCTCCACCCCCGAGGTGGCGGACAAGGTTGACGCGCTTTATGCCGGCATCGTCACCGCCGGCACCCACAAGGCCGAATCGATCCGCGTGGCCGAGGCCGCCAAGGTGATCGAGAACACCCAGCGCGATCTGAACATCGCGCTGGTCAACGAACTGGCGATCATCTTCAACCGCATGGGGATCGACACCGAGGCGGTGCTGCGCGCGGCGGGGACCAAGTGGAACTTCCTGCCGTTCCGCCCCGGCCTTGTCGGCGGGCATTGCATCGGCGTCGACCCATATTACCTCACCCACAAGGCCGAATCGCTGGGCTACCGCCCCGAGGTGATCCTGGCCGGGCGGCGCATCAATGACGGGATGGGCGAATATGTCGCGGGCCAGCTGGTCAAGGCGATGCTGAAGCGCCGCATCCAGGTGAACGGCGCGCGCGTGCTGGTGCTGGGCCTGACCTTCAAGGAAAACTGCCCCGACCTGCGCAACACCCGCGTCATCGACGTGATCCGGGAACTCGAGGGCTACGGGGTGGTGGTGGATGTCCACGACCCCTGGGCGGACGCGGCCGAGGCACGGGCCGAATACGGCGTCGACCTGGTCACCCCGCAGGCAGGCGATTACGACGGCATCGTCGTCGCGGTGGCGCATCGGGAATTCGCCGAAGCGGGCGCAGCCGCCCTGCGCCGCTACGGCGCGGCGGGGCATGTGCTTTATGATCTGAAACACCTGCTGCCAGCCGAGGCAGCGGATTTGCGCCTGTGACCGGAGTTTCCAGACCATGAAGACCTTTGCCCTGATCGGTGCGGCCGGCTACATTGCTCCCCGCCACATGAAGGCGATCCGCGACACCGGCAACGATCTGGTCGCGGCCTATGATCCGAACGATTCCGTCGGCATCATCGACAGCTATTTCCCGGAGGCCGACTTCTTTACCGAATTCGAGCGGTTCGACCGTCATCTGGACAAGCGACGGCGGCAGGGCCGGGGGCTGGATTATATCTCGATCTGCTCGCCGAACTACCTGCACGACAGCCATATGCGCTTTGCCCTGCGCTCGGGCGCGGATGCGATCTGCGAAAAGCCGCTGGTGCTGAACCCGTGGAACATCGACGGCCTTGCGGAGATCGAGCGTGACACCGGGCGGCGGATCAACACGATCCTGCAACTGCGCCTGCATCCGGCGATCATCGCGCTGCGCGAAAGGATGGCGGCGGCGCCGAAGGATCGCAAGGCCGATGTCGATCTGACCTATATCACCTCGCGCGGGCACTGGTACCTGCAAAGCTGGAAGGGAGACCAGCGCAAGTCGGGTGGCATCGCCACCAATATCGGTGTGCATTTCTATGACATGCTGCATTTCGTCTTTGGCACCCTGCAAGAGAATGTCGTGCATCTGCACGAGGAAACCCGGGCCTCGGGCTATCTGGAATACGAACGGGCCCGGGTGCGCTGGTTCCTCTCGGTCGATGTGAAGGATGTGCCGGCCGAGGAGCGTGCGAAGGGCAAGCGCACCTACCGTGCCATCACCGCCGATGGCGAAGGGATCGAGTTCTCCGACGGTTTCACCGACCTGCACACCCGCAGCTACGAGGAAATCCTGGCCGGCCGCGGCTTTGGCCTTGAGGAAAACCGCGTCGCCATCGAGACCGTGGCCCATATCCGCAACGCCTCTCCCGTGAACACCGGCGAGCAGCATCCGTTTCTGCGGGGGGAGTGATGGGAGTCACCATCCATCCCTCGGCCATCATCGACGACGGCGCGCGGATTGGAGACGGCAGCCGTGTCTGGCATTTTGCCCATGTCTGCGGCGGAGCGCGGATCGGGCGCGAATGTTCGCTGGGCCAGAATGTCTTTGTCGGGAACCGCGTTGTCATCGGCGATCGCTGCAAGATCCAGAACAATGTTTCGGTCTATGATAATGTGACGCTGGAAGAGGGCGTGTTCTGCGGCCCTTCGATGGTGTTCACCAATGTCCACAACCCTCGTGCCCTGATCGAACGCAAGAACGAATACCGCGACACGATCATTCGTCGGGGGGCCACGCTCGGCGCCAATTGCACCATTGTCTGCGGGGTGACAGTCGGACAATTTGCCTTTGTCGGCGCCGGAGCGGTGATTGCGCGGGATGTTCCCGATTTCGCGCTGATGCTGGGCGTCCCGGCACGGCAGGCAGGCTGGATGAGCGCTTTTGGCGAAAGGCTCGCCCTTCCCCTGACCGGCAACGCCAAGACGACATGTCCCCATACCGGCGACCGCTATCTGTTGAAGGATGGGCGGGTCACACGCCATGAGGCCGAATCATGATCCCCTTCGTCGACCTCGCCACCCAGCAGGACCGCCTGCGCCCCGAGATCGAGGCCGGCATCGCGCGGGTGCTCGCGCATGGGCAATACATCCTCGGTCCCGAAGTGGCCGAGCTTGAAGAACGCCTTGCCGCCTACACGGGCACCCCCCACTGCATCACCTGCGCCAACGGTACCGACGCCCTCCAGATCGCGCTGATGGCCCTTGGCATCGGCCCTGGGGACGAGGTGATCACCCCCGGTTTCTCCTACATCGCCACCGCCGAGGCGGCGCTGGTCCTGGGGGCCCGGGTCGTCTATGTCGACATCGACCCGGTCAGCTACAACCTCGATCCCGCGCTCGTCGAGGCGGCGATCACGCCGCGCACCCGCGCGATCATCCCGGTGTCGCTTTATGGTCAATGCGCCGATTTCGACCGGATCACCGAGATTGCCTCCCGCCACGGCATCCCGGTGATCGAGGATGCAGCCCAGAGCTTTGGCGCCAGTTCCAGGGGCCGCAAGTCCGGCGCGCTCTCGACCATCGCCTGCACGAGCTTCTTTCCGTCCAAGCCGCTCGGCTGCTATGGCGACGGCGGTGCGCTGTTCACCGCCGACCCGGACCTCGCGCGCAGCATCCGCCAGATCGCCCGCCACGGGCAGGAGGCGCGCTACCACCATGTGCGGCTGGGCATGAATTCCCGCCTCGACACCTTGCAGGCGGCGATCCTGCTGCCGAAACTCGCCGTGCTCGACGACGAGATCGCGGCGCGCAACCGGGTGGCCGACGAATATGCAGCCCGGCTGCGCGCGATCGGCATCACCCCCCCGCAGGTGGCCCGGCACAACATCAGCGCCTGGGCGCAATACACGATCCGCGTGCAGGACCGCCCCCGCGTGCAGGCGGCGCTGACGGCGGCCGGCATCCCCACGGCGGTGCATTACCCCCTGCCGCTGAACCGCCAGCCGGCAAGCGCCGATCCCCAGGCCCATCTCCCCGAAGGCGACCGCGCCGCCGAAGAGGTGCTGAGCCTGCCGATGCATCCGTATCTGGATGCGGAGACGGTGGCGCGCGTGGTTGCCGCGCTCGGGGCCGCGCCGGGATGAGCCTGCGCGCGCGTCTCTCAGGACTGGGCCGGAGCGACATCCTGCGCCTCATGACCGGGACGGTCGGCGGGCGCCTGATCGCGCTGGCCGCCATGCCGCTGGTGACGCGCCTCTATTCGCCGCAGGATTTTGCCCTTCTGGCGGTCTATCTGGCGACGGTCAGCCTGATCGGGGCCATCGCCTGCCTGCGCTTCGATGTGGCGATCCCCGTGGCGCAGGACGATGGCGACGCGATCCATCTGCTCGTGTTGGCCCTCGTGATCGCCGGGACCATGGCCACGGCAAGCCTGATCGCCGTTCTTGTTGCCCCCCTGCGGATCGCCGCCCTTCTCGGCCAGCCGTCGCTGGCACCATGGCTGTGGCTGGTGCCCTTTGGAATCCTCCTGTCCGGTGGCTATGCCGCCCTGCAATTCTGGGCCACCCGCGCCCGCCGCTTCGGCAGCATCGCGCGAACCCGCATCTCGCAGGCGGCGGTCGGGGTGTCGACCATGCTTGCGCTTGGCTGGGCGGGGATCGCGCCCTTCGGCCTTCTGCTTGGCAACCTGCTGAATTCAAGCGCCGGAAGCCTGCGCCTCGGGACCGAGGCGATCCGCCGCGACCGCGCGGCGCTGCGGCTGGTGACCTGGCCCGGACTGCGCGCGGCCTTTCGCGCCTATCACCGCTTTCCGCTCTATTCCGCGCCCGAGGCCTTGGCCAATCTGGCCGGCATCCAGATCCCGATCATGATCGTCGCGGCCTACGCCGGGACCGAGGCCGGCTTTCTCCTTCTGGCCCAACAGGTCATGGCCGCGCCGATGTCGCTGCTCGGATCGTCCATCTCGCAGGTCTATGTCTCGCGCGCGCCCGAGGCATTGCGCGACGGCCGTCTTGCGCCGTTCACCCTCTCGATCCTGCGCCGCCTGATCCAGATCGGCATCGGCCCGCTGATCCTTGCAGGCATCCTTGCGCCGATCCTGTTCCCGCTCGTCTTCGGCACCGGATGGACCCGCGCGGGCGAGATCGTCTCATGGCTCGTGCCCTGGATGGCGCTTCAGTTCCTCGCGTCGCCGATATCAATGGCGCTCCACGTCACCGGCCGGCAATCATGGGCGGCCCTGTTGCAGGTGGGCGGCCTGATCCTGCGGATCGGGTTCACCTTGACGGTCCCGCTGTTCGTCGCGAACGGATATGTCATCGGTCTGGCCGTCAGTGCCGCGATCTTCTATGCCATCTACACTTGGGTCGTTCTGCGGGCCTCGGGCATCCTTGCGCGGCGCGGCTGGTGGCGTGAACTGATCGGACCCGCACTTTACATCCTTCCCTGGATCGCTGTCGGAGGAATTCTTGCCCTCGTATTCTGATCTGCGACTGTGTGAAGAACGGGATTGCCGCCCCCCCAATCCGGAGAGCCCTGAGTGACCCTTCACCTCCTCACCATCATCGGCGCGCGGCCGCAGTTCATCAAGGCGGCGGCGGTGTCGCGGGCGGTTGCCTTGCGCGGCGACCTGCACGAGACCATCGTCCACACCGGTCAGCACTACGATGCCAACATGTCGGACATCTTCTTCGAGGAACTCGCCATCCCCCGCCCCGACCACCACCTCGGCATCGGGGGAGGCACGCACGGGGCGATGACCGGCCGTCAGCTCGAGGCGATCGAGCGGGTGCTCCTCGACGAGCGACCCGACATGGTGCTGGTCTACGGCGACACGAATTCGACGCTGGCGGGTGCCCTTGCCGCGGTCAAGCTGCATATCCCCGTCGCCCATGTCGAGGCCGGGTTGCGCAGTTTCAACCGTCGCATGCCCGAAGAAATCAACCGTGTGCTGACCGACCACGCCGCCGACATGCTCTTCGCCCCGACCGAGACCGCCATGCGCAACCTCGCGGCCGAGGGGATCGCGCCCGGTCGCTGCCATCTGGTCGGCGATGTCATGTATGACGCCTCGCTCTTCTACCGCGAGCGGGCGCGGATGCCCGAGTGGTTCCCCGGTCTTGGCATCGAACCGGGCGAATTCGTCCTCGCCACCGTTCACCGCGCCGAGAATACCGACGATCCGGCGCGACTGTCGGGGATCATGCAGGGCCTGGCCGGCTGTGGCCTGCCCGTCATCCTGCCGCTGCACCCCCGGACAAGGGGCAGGCTTCGGGACTGCGCCATCGCCCCCGGTCCGAACGTGCGTATCACCGACCCGGTCGGGTATCTGGAGATGGTCTGGCTTGAGGCCAATTGCCGTGTCGTGGCGACCGACTCGGGCGGGGTGCAGAAAGAGGCCTATTTCTTCGCCAAACCCTGCGTCACCCTGCGCGACGAGACGGAGTGGGTGGAACTGGTGGAGAGCGGGTGGAATGTGCTGGCGGGGGCATCGTCTAGAACTATCTCCGAGTGTATGCAAATGCGCAGTGTTGGTCTAACTGGCAGCCTCTATGGTAAGGGCGATGCGGCAAAGACGATCGTGCACCTTCTTCAGGCACAATGACTGTTCGATATATTTATCATAGCTTCTCTGGGAGGGTGCATCTTCTTCTGCGCAGTGCCAAGAGACTTATGAGAGGAGTAATAAATGGCAATCCGCGTGCTCCATGCCACTTACCAGAGATATTATGTACCGGGAATAGTACGGCAGCTTGAGTATGAACAGCGGGCCGCGCAAAAATTGCAGATACCGTGGCGAAGTTGCTTATTTATGCCCTCTGACGCTCATTGCGACAGTGAGGTGATAGTAAAAGGCAACATCAGCGCCCGAGATCGTGCCGGCAGCAAATCTGAGTATTATAAGTGGTTGCGAGATGCGTCGGGTGATTGTGATTTGGTACTCTTGCGCCACTCTTTCGGTGATTTCCGGGAGTTGCAGTTTCTGCGTACGGCAGATCATGCGGTATTTCTGACTCACCATACCCTTGAAGAGCATGAAATACTATCCGTACGAACGTTGAAAGCGCGCCTGAAATGGATAGCAGAGGTCGCGATTGGCCCTATTTGTATAAGGCATGCTGCGGGTATCATAGCGGCAACAAACGAAATCGCATCTTACGAGAAGGCGCGATCCGGAAACCACAAGCATGCACTAATATATCCAAACGGAATTGAAATAGTCAGCGGCCGCCAGCTCTTGGATAATAAAAACTTCCCGGCGCCGAGTTTTGCTTTCGTCGCGTCTCATTTTGCACCATGGCACGGACTTGATCGGTTAGTAAAGTCCGCACAGAGCTGCAAGGAGGAATTTGCATGCCATGTCATTGGTGAAGTTCCGGCGATTTATCATGATTTGTCGTTATCCGACAGGAGATTCGTCCTGCATGGCCTCCTGCCTAAACCAGACGTCTCTCGAACAGTAAGTCAATGTCAAATTGGCCTGGGATCGTTCGCGCTTGATCGAATAAAGATGTCTGAGGCCTGCACTCTCAAGACTAGAGAGTACTTGGCAAATGGCATTCCTGTCTACTCTGGGCATGTGGATATATTTCCACGTGAATTTCCTTACTACCGCGTGGGGGCCCCGGACGTAAGACACATTGTAGAAATGTCACGTGAAGCAATGAAATGGCGCCGCAACGACGTTGTAAATGCGGCTATGCCATATATCGACAAGAGCATTTTGTTAGGAAATCTATATAGAAACTTGACGCAGATCCTTGAAAAATGACCACCCTCCACATCATCACCGGCCTGAATGACGGCGGGGCCGAGGCTGTGCTTTACCGGCTGTGCAGCCATGACCGGGTGCAGCGGCATCATGTCGTCTCGCTCACCGGGCCCGGCAAATACGGGCCGATGCTCGGGGCGCTTGGGGTCGACGTCACCTGCCTGAACCTGCCGCGCGGCAAGGTCAGGGCGCGGGCGCTGTGGCGGCTGTGGCGCGAAATCCGGCGCATCCGGCCCGATGTCGTGCAGACCTGGATGTATCACGCCGATCTGGTCGGCGGGGTGGCGGCGCGGCTGGCCGGGTGCCGCAATGTCGTCTGGGGTATCCACAATTCCAACCTGTCGCCCGGCGAAACCGCGCGCAGCACGATCCTGGTCGCCAGGGTCTGCGCCCGCCTGTCGCGCCTTGTCCCGCGCTGCATCATCTGTTGCGCCGAACGCGCGCGCGAGGTGCATGCGGCTCTGGGCTATGAGGCGCGCAGGATGGTGGTGGTGCCGAACGGCTATGACCTGTCGCAGTTCCGCCCCGATCCGGACGCGCGCGCGCGGCTGCGGGGCGCCCTGGGCATTGCGCAGGATGCGCCGCTGATCGGTTTCGTCGCCCGCTTCGATCCGCAGAAGGACCACCGCACCCTTCTGCGCGCGCTTGCCCTCCTCGGGGAAAGGGGGGTGGCCCCGCAATGCCTGCTGGTGGGGACCGGGATGGAGGAGGGCAATGCCGCACTGGCCGCCATGATCGCCGAAACCGGCACCGCGGATCCGGTGCACCTTCTGGGCCGGCGCACGGATATTCCGGCGGTGATGAATGCGCTGGACCTGCATGTGATGTCGTCGGTCGGCGAGGCCTTCCCCAACGTGCTGGCCGAGGCGATGGCCTGCGGCACGCCCTGCGTTTCCACGGATGTGGGGGATGCGGGGGTGATCCTGGGGGATACCGGCCGGATTGTTCCCCCGCGCGATCCGGCGGCATTGGCCGAGGCGATCGCCGCGGGACTGCAAGAGCGCGCCTTGCCCGCGTGGCAGGCACGGCAGGCGGCGGCGCGCGCGCGGATCGCCGAAAACTTTACCATCGACAGGATGGTCGGACGCTATCGCGCCGTCTGGAACGCGGACGGGCAGACGTGTGAGGAGAGAGACTGATGTGCGGTATCGTTGGCTATCTTTCCCCCGTGGTTGCGGCCGCCGAGGATCGGGTCCGGTCGATGGCGGCGCAGATCCGCCATCGCGGCCCCGATGCCGACGGCGCCTGGGCCGATCCCGCGGCGGGGGTCGCCCTGGGCCACCGGCGGCTGTCGGTGCTGGATCTGTCACAGGCCGGGGCGCAGCCGATGATGTCGGCCGACGGACGGCTGATCCTGGTGTTCAACGGCGAGATCTACAACCACCGCACCCTGCGCGCCGAGGTCGAGGCGGCGGGCTGGCCGGATGGCTGGAGCGGCCATTCCGATACCGAGGTGCTGCTTGCCGCGCTGCAACTCTGGGGCGTTGCCGCGACCCTGCCGCGACTGAACGGCATGTTCGCCTTCGCCCTGTGGAACCGCCGGGACCGGACCCTGTCACTCGCCCGCGACCGGCTTGGGGAAAAGCCGCTCTACTATGGCCTTTCCGGCGACAGCTTTCTGTTCGGATCGGAGCTCAAGGCGCTGACGGCATTTCCGGGCTGGACCGGTCGGATCGACCGCGACGTGCTGCCGCTGTATCTGCGTCACGGCTATATCCCTGATCCACATTGCATCTACCACGGATTTGCCAAGCTGCCGCCGGCCCATTGGCTTGAGGTGCGCGACGGGCGGCCGGGCTCTGCGCAATGCTACTGGGATTTCAGCCGGGTGGTGACGCAGCCCCGCAGAGGGATAGAGCCTCGGGAGGCCGTCGAGGAACTGGATCGCCGGCTGCGCCAGGCTGTTGCCCTGCGGATGGAGGCGGACGTGCCGCTGGGGGCCTTCCTCTCGGGCGGGATCGATTCCTCGACCATCGTCGCGCTCATGCAGGCGCAGTCGAGCCGTCCGGTGCGCAGCTTCTCCATCGGATTCGATGTGCCCGGCTATAATGAGGCCGAATACGCAAAGGCGGTGGCGCAACATCTTGGGACCGAACATACCGAACTCTACCTTGCCCCACGCGATGCGCTGGACCTTATCCCCGACCTGCCGCGGATCTGGGATGAGCCCTTTGCCGATTCTTCCCAGATTCCGACACTCCTGCTCAGTCGGATGACGCGGAACCACGTCACGGTCGCCCTGTCGGGTGATGCGGGGGACGAACTGTTCTGCGGGTACAATCGCTATGGCCAGGGCTTCGCGCTTCATCGCCGGCTTCGCGCCATGCCGGCACCGGTGCGGCGGATGATCGCCGCCGGTCTGTCTGCGGCGCCAGCGCAGGCCATCGACCGGATCGTTCGGTACCTGCCGCAGCGCCTGCAATATCCGGCCCTGGGGGATCGCCTCAACAAACTTGGCATGGCGCTGTCTCATGACAGCGGTTCCGGACTTTACCGGGCGCTTGTCTCGCTCTTTCCTGAACCCGCCGGCCTTGTGCCCCGCTCGACCGAGCCGATGACCCTGCTCTCCCGCCCGGAGGACTGGCCGGAACTGGGTGACTTCCGTGAAGTCATGATGTATCTCGACACACTCACCTACCTGCCGGGGGATATCCTCACCAAGGTCGACCGTGCCACCATGGCCGTCAGCCTTGAGGCCAGGGTTCCGTTCCTTGACCACGAGGTCGTGGAATATGCCTGGAGCCTGCCGCTTGACATGAAACTGCGCGATGGCAAGACGAAATGGATCCTGCGTCAGGTTCTGGGCCGTTACGTTCCGACCGACCTGATCGACCGTCCGAAGATGGGTTTCGGCGTGCCCATCGAACACTGGCTGGGCGCGGAACTACGCGACTGGGCCGAGGAATTGCTTGCGCCGGATCGACTCGCCTCGGAAGGCCATTTCGACGTGGCGCGGGTTCGGAATCTGTGGGAGGACCATCTCGCCGGAAGGCGCCGCTGGCATCATCAACTCTGGGCGGTGTTGATGTTTCAGGCGTGGTTGCGTGACCTAAATTTCTCGATTTCGAAATGAGATTTACGGCAAGGAGCCACGAGATCGCTGGCGCTCTGGTTAGCGCCGGTTTTGCCTTGTACATTATGCTTGCTACATTGCTCCCATTGAGGGTAATTGCTGCGGACCATATCGGACCCACTTTTGCTCTGTCTCTTCTCGCTCTTCTGTCAATCTATACTCTTGCCCGCCGCCTCCCGAAGCTGGATTTGGCACTCGCCATCGCAATTTCATTTTTTGTTTTCTCGTACATTAATTTGATATTTTTCCAGAACTGGCAAGATGATGTTTTCGACTGGAGTGGCGTCGGCGCATTGGAAAGGGCGCTTAAGGTCCTGAACTATTCACTGTCCTGCTTTATCGCAGGAATCTCGTTCCCGAAAGCCTTTCTATCACGATCTTCCGGATTGATCATCATATCTGCCGGCGCCTTGATAATAGTTGCGTATTTGTCGATCTCGGCATTCGTTACGATATCCTGGTGTGACCTTGTGATGGAAGAAGAGTATTGTGCAAGTCATTTGTCCGTGGAAGACGGTCTGACATTATTGTTATTTGCCAGTAACTCACTTGTAAAAAGTAGATTACGGTGGCTCCTGGCTTTCGCGCTGCTTTACTGCCTGTTTCTGACAGGAGGGCGGTCAACTTTGGTATTTGCCGCTTTGGCCCTGGCTGCAGCAGAGGTATGGCCAGTCGTGAAGGCAAGGGCATTCGTGAATCTACCTGTTCTGCTTGTGCTGGTTGTCATTGTGTCGCCGATTGTCTTGACTGGTATTGATTATGGGACTTCGATCTTGTTCCCCGAGGGTATTTCTGCCGATAAGTCAGCGAACGAACGCTCTGATCAGTTCTGGCGAGGGTTGGGGGACCTTGAAAAACAAATACTGGGCGGACCGCAGTATATCTACATGAATTTCGGCACGCATGGCGCATATATTCATAATATTCTCAGTGCATGGCAGATATATGGCGTTATTCCATTTCTGATTGTTTCCTATTTGATTATTGCCGCAGTATGGGGATCCTTTAAATTTTCATCGCCTGCTCCTGAAAGGAAGTTTGTATTGCAATGTTCTCTCTATGTGCTTTTTGCTGTCCTTGTGGCGAAATATGTGGGCACCTATATGATATGGTTTTCATTAGGCAGCTATATCGGGACGCGATATCTTAGTTCATCAGATGCCTCGAGGCGAGAGGTATCTTTTAATCGGCGGCTGCGTAACGGAGACTAGCAGAAGTGGGCGAACGTTCTGGTCACATCCAAATACTATCCTCCTACGCCCCCTCGCTGCTGAATTTCCGCGGGCCGCTCATCCGCGACCTGATCGCCGCCGGGCATCGTGTTTCGGTCGGGGCAGGAATGCGCAAAGGGTTGGTGCAGCGTGAGGTTGCGAAGCCATGAAAATCGCCATCATCACCAACGAGGCTGCCTCTCTTCTCAATTTTCGCGGGCCGCTGATGGCCGACATGGTCGCCGCCGGGCATGAGGTGCTGGCGCTCTCGCCTGATCACGACGACACCTCGCGGGCTGCGCTGGCGGGGATCGGCGTGCAGGCGGTCGATTGTCCGATGAGCAGGTCCGGCACCAATCCGCTGCGTGAGTTGGGGACCATCCTGCGCATCCGCCGCGCGTTGCGGCTGCATCGGCCCGATCTGAGTTTCGGATACTTCATCAAGCCCGTGATCTACGGCACACTCGGGGCGGCGATGGCCGGGGTGCCGCAGCGGTTCGGGCTCTATGCCGGGCTGGGCTTTGCCTTTACCGATGAGGCGGCACAGGGGGCAAGGCGCCGTCTGCTCCAGCGGGTGATTGCCGCGCTTGCACGCCTTTCCGCGAGATTTGCCCGGCGGATCATGTTCCAGAACCCCGACGACATGGCCGAGTTCATCGCGCGCGGGATCGTCGGCCCGGACAAGGCGGTGCTGGTGGGCGCGACGGGGGTCGATCTGGGCGACTGGGCGCCCGCGCCGCTGCCGGAGGGGCCGGTGACATTCGTCCTTGCCGCGCGATTGTTGCGCGACAAGGGCATCGGCGAATATGCCGAGGCCGCGCGTCTGGTCCGGCAGACCCATCCGCAGGCGCGTTTCCTGCTGCTGGGCAAGGATGACCACAATCCCGCCGCCATCCCGCGGCCCGAGGTCGAGGGCTGGGTGCGCGAAGGGTTGATCGAATGGCCGGGCCACGTGCCGGTCCGGCCCTGGCTTGCGCAGGCACATGTCTTTGTCCTGCCGTCCTACCGCGAAGGGGTGCCGCGGTCGACGCAAGAGGCCATGGCCATGGGCCGCGCCATCATCACCACCGATGCCCCGGGCTGCCGCGAGACGGTCGTCGACGGGGCGAACGGTCTGCTGGTGCCGGTGCGGGACGCCCCCGCACTTGCCACCGCCATGCGGCGCCTTGCCGACGATCCGGCGCTGGTGGCGGCGATGGGCGTGCAAAGCCGGCGCCTTGCCGAAGAACGGTTCGACGTGCGCCGGCAGAACCGCAGGATGCTTGATGTGATGGGGCTCTGACCCCGATCACTGAACGCCAACGCCACCCACGGCCTTCGTCTGCGCGGCGAGGAAATCCCTTGTCCGGGCGTTCACCAGCGGGGTCAGGTGGTGGCGGACCTCGGCGTGGTAGGTGTCAAGGGCCGTGCGTTCCTCGTTGCTCAGCCGGTCGATGCGGGCGAGGGTCAGGTCGATCGGCACCAGCGTGAGCGATTCGAACCGGCAGAAGCCGGGGCGGTCGGCCACCACCTCGACCTGGTTCTCGATGCGCATGCCGAACCGGCCCTCGGCGTAGAACCCCGGCTCGATCGTCAGGACCAGGCCGGGTTCGAGGCGGAAGGGGTTCTCCTTCTTGCCGAAACGGTGCGGGTATTCGTGGATGAGCAGGTTGTGCCCGACCCCGTGCCCGGTGCCGTGGTCATAGTCGAGCCCGATGTCCCACAGCGGCCGCCGCGCCAGCGCGTCGAGTTGATGCGGCGTGGTCCCGGTGGGAAAGCGCGCGGTCAGCAGGGCGAGGAACCCGCGCAGCACCGCCGTATAGGCGTCGCGCAGGGCATCGTCGCCCGCGCCCAGGCACAGGGTGCGCGTCACATCGGTGGTGCCGGTCGCGTATTGCCCGCCGGAATCCACCAGATAGGGCAGCGCGGTGCCGATGGCGGCGCCGCCGGTGGCGGGGGCGGTGTAATGGCACATCGCCGCATTGGCCCCGGCGGCGGAAATGGTGCGGAAACTGTCCTCGAGAAAGCCGGCCCGCAGGCTGCGCAGGTGGTGCAGGTGCGCTTCGGCCTCGAGTTCGGTGACGGGGTGGCCCGCGGCCTCGCGCAGGGGGACTTCCTGCGCGATCCAGGCCAGGAAATCGGTGACCGCCGCGCCGTCCTGAAGGTGGCAGGCGCGAAAGCCCGCGAGTTCCGCCGGAGTCTTGACCGCCTTGGCCAGGGTCACCGGATCGGGCTGCGCCAGCACGCTGCCGCCGCCGGCGATGACCGCTGCCCGCAGCGCGGCCGGGGCAAAGCCCGGATCCATGAGGGCGACCTTGCCCGGCGCCACCGCGCGCACCCGCGCCAGAAAGCTGTCCGGTTCGGCAAGGACCACCCCGCCCGGCACCAGGCCCGCCGGATCGTTGCCCAGCTTGCGCCGGTCCACGAACCATTCCGCGCCGCCGTCGCGGTCGAGGATCAGGAAGGAATGCGGCACCGGGTTCATCGGCACGTCGGACCCGCGCAGGTTCAGAAGCCAGGCGATGTTGTCGGGCAGGGTCTCGAGCAGCAGGTCCGCCCCGGCCTGCGCCAGCGCGGCGCCGATGCGCGCGCGCTTGTCGGCCGAGGTCGCGCCGGCATCCGCATCCGGCATGGCGCGGATCGCGCCAAGGGGGGCAGGGGGGCGATCGTCCCAGATCGCGTCGAACGGGTCGTGATCGAGTTCGACGATCCCGGCCCCCGCGGCCCCGGCGCCCGCGGTGAGGGCATCCAGCGCCGCGCAGGAAAAGCGCGTGGCGTCAAGGCCAAGGCGGCTGCCCCTCGCGGCGTTGGCGCGCAGCCAGTCGGCGGGCGGCTCCTCGATCAGGTGGCGGATTTCCCAGGCGGCGGGATCGACTTCGGCCCGGACCTGCACCTGATAGCGCCCGTCCACGAACAGAAGCGCCCGGTCCGCCAGCACCACGGCCACCCCGGCCGATCCGGTGAACCCCGTCAGCCAGCGCAGGCAATCGTCGTGCGGGGCGGTCACCTCGCTCTGGTGGATGTCGGCGCGCGGCACGATGATCCCGTCCAGGCCAATCGCGACGACATGGGCGCGCAGGCGCGCAAGCGGGGGGATCATGGCCGCGCCCCCGAAACGGGTTCCGGGCCGAGTGGGCCGCCCCGCGCTTCGATCATCGCCCTGAGCCGGGCAAAGACCGCCGGCGACTGCCGCAGGCCGTCGTGTTCGTATTCGTTGGTGATCCAGGCCTCGGTATTGCCGACATGCGCCACGGTGCGCCGCGACAGTTCCTCGTCCACGAACATGTCGTCATGCCAGATCGCCGCCGCCACCGGCACCTCGTTCGCGGCCAGGCGCGCGGCGTCGTAAAGCGGCGCGTGATGCGGACGCATGGCCAGGGATTGCGCCCCGGCGCGGAAGGGGCGCAGCGCGGCGATGTCCTCGAACATCCAGGGGTAGATCATCTCTCCGGTGAAATGCAGCGGCCGCGCGGCGGGATCGAAGGCGGGGAAGGACGGGCGCAGCCGTTCCGCCGCCCAGGCGGTCGCCCCTTCGCCCTGCCCGTAGATCGCCTCGTGGATCGCGGCAAAGAGCGGGTTGCCGTGATAGGCGGTCGCGGTCATCACCTCGGCCAGGAAATGGTCGCTCAGGCGATCCTGCCCGGGGCCCTCGAAGGCCTCGTCAAGCAGCCAGTGGATGTTCTCGGCCCCCGGCGCCATGCCAAGGTCAAGCCCGAGCGTCTGAAACCGCCGCACGGTCAGGCGGTCGCCGTCGGGCAGGCGGATGTCGTTCGCGTCAAGGATGTCCACCACGGCGGCCAGGCGCGCGGCATCCTGCGGGTAACGGCGCAGGAAGGCCGCGTTCTTGGCCGCCACACGCGGATAGGTGCGGGCATAGACCTCGTCGGCGCTGGCGCCGATCCAGGGCAGGCCGCCGGTGACGAGGCAACTGGCAAGTCCCTCGGGCGCGAAGCTCAGCCAGGTGAGGGTGATGAAGCCGCCATAGCTCTGGCCCAGCGTGGTCCAGCGCCGGCCGCCGTAAAGCGTCCTGCGCACATGGTCAAAGTCGCGCACGATGGAATCGGCCCGGAACAGCGCCAGATAGTCCCCGGCCGCCTCGCCGCTGGCGAAGCGCGCCATCACCGCCCCCGTCACCGGCGACGAACGCCCGGTGCCGCGCTGGTCGGGCAGGATGACGCGATGGGTCTTGAGCGCCTCGTGCAGCCAGCCGGGCCCCTGCCGGGTGGGGCGCGGCGACTTGCCGCCCGGCCCGCCCTGAAGAAAGCACAGGAGCGGCAGATCCTGATCGCGGCGGGCGGGATCGACCACCTCGCGCACGAAGATGTCGATGGTTTCGCCCTCGGGGCGCGACCAGTCGAGGGGGACGGTCACGCTGCGGTCGGTCACCTGCATGCCGGGGATGGTGGTGCGGACGGTCATGGGGGTCACCTCACGCGCGGGTCAAGGACGACATAAAGCAGATCGACGACGATATTGGCGAGGACGATGAACACGCCCCCCAGAAGGACCACCCCGATGATGATGGGCCGGTCCTGGTTCACCACCGACTGCACGGCCAACTGGCCCACGCCCTGAAGGCCATAGACCTGTTCGATGACGATGGCGCCGCCCAGAAGCAGCGCGATGTCGGCGCCAAGCTGCGTGACCAGCGGGGTAAGCGCGGCGCGCATCCCGTGCTTCCAGATCACGCGCCGTTCGGTCAGGCCCTTGGCGCGGGCGGTGCGGATGTAGTCCTCGCCCAGCACCTCGAGCATCTGGCCCCGCGTCAGCCGGGCATAGATCGCCGCCATGGTCAGGGCGAGGGTGGTCCAGGGCAGGATCATGTGCCACAGCCACAGGAGCGGCTCTTGCGTCAGCGGCTTGTAGCCGCCGGCGGGGAACAGGGTGAAACCCGCCTGCCGTGGCAGGAAATAGAGCAGGTAAAGCGACATCATCCCCAGGACGAAGGTGGGAAAGCTGAGGCCGACAAGGATGAACCCCTGCCCGAACCGGTCGCGCAGCGATCCGGGATGCCGCGCCGACATGAGGCCGACCGGGATCCCGATCAGAAGCCACAGCACCACCGCCCCGCCGACCAGCGACAGCGTGGCCGGGATGCGGCGCAGGATGATTTCGGCCACGGGCTGCCGGTTGCGGTAGGAATAGCCCAGATCGCCCACCGCCGCGCGGGCGATGAAACGGCCGTACTGCTCGACGATGGGGCGATCGACGCCAAGGTTGGTGCGGATCTGTTCAAGCTGCTGTTCGGTCGCCTTGTCGCCGCCGATGATGCGGGCGGGGTCGCCTGGGGCAACGAAGAACAGGAAGAACACGAAGGTCGAGAGCGCCAGCAGCACCAGCGCCCCGAAACCCAGGCGGCGGCCAAGAAACAGGATCATGCGCCGCTCCTCCGGTCCTTTGTCGCGCGCTTCAGCCGCCGTGCCGTGCGCGCGCTTTTCGGGTCCATGGCGTCGCGCAGGCTGTCGCCCAGCAGGTTGAACGCCAGCGTCGTCAGCAAGAGCGCGATCCCCGGAAAGAACACCAGCCACCACGCCACCAGATAGAGCGAGTTCGACGAGGCATCGGCCAGCATCCCGCCCCAACTGGGCGTGGGCGGCACGATCCCCATGCCGAGGAAGGACAGCGTCGCCTCGAACACGATGGCGCCGGGGATCTGCATCGTGGTGTAGACGATGATCGGCACGGTCAGGTTGGGCAGGATGTCGACCACCATGATCGACAGCGGCCCCGCGCCCAGAGACCGGCTTGCCTGCACGAATTCCTGCCGCGACAGCGAGATGACCTGCCCCCGGATCACCCGCGCCATCGACGCCCAGGAAAAGAACACGATCACCGCGACCGACAGCACCATGCCCGGCCCCATGACCGACACCACGGCCAGGGCGCACAGCAGGAACGGGACCGACATGACCAGGTCGATCACCCGGCTGAGCACGGTATCGACCCAGCCGCCGAAATACCCGGCCACCACCCCGACGACGACGGCGATGGTCGAGGCAAGCAGCGCCGCAATCACCCCCACCAGCAGCGACACCCGCGCCCCATAGGCCAGCCGCACCAGCACGTCGCGGCCCAGCTGATCGGCGCCCAGCAGGAAATCGGCGCCGGGGCCGGTGGGCATGCCCATCTCGTTCATGCCGATGTCGCGGAACTGCTCGATCGGGGAATGCCCGGTCAGGGCGGCGATGAGCGGCGCCCCAAGCGCCAGAAGCACCACGGCCAGGATCACCACGGCCGCCGCCACCGCGGCGCCGTCGCGGCCCAGGCGGCGCAGGGTCAGCTCGAACGAGTCGCGCTGGACCACGCCGGTTTCGGTTTCGGTCTCTTGCCGGGTCATCACGCGGCCCCGATGCTGTTGACAAGAAGGCGCGGCGAGGTCGCGCCCGGCGGCGGCGGCGCCTTGGACGCGGCCAGAAGCGTGCGGGTATACTCCTGCTGCGGATCGGTGAAGATGCGTTCGGATGGCGCCATCTCGATGATGCGGCCGCCCTGCATCACCGCGATGCGGTCGCAGACATGGCGCACCACCGACAGGTCATGCGAGATGAACAGATAGGTGAGCCCCAGATCGCGCTGCAACTGGCGCAACAGGTTCAGGATCTGCGCCTGGATCGACACATCGAGCGCGGACACCGGCTCATCGCAGATGATCATGGCGGGATTGAGGGCCAGCGCGCGGGCGATGCCGATGCGCTGGCGCTGCCCGCCCGAGAATTCGGACGGAAAGCGGTTGTAATGCTCGGGGTTGAGCCCGACCAGTTCCATGAGGCCGCGCACCTTCTCGCGCCGTTCCTCGCTGCGGGCGATGCCATGCAGGCGGAAGGGATCGCCGATGATCGCCCCCACGCGGCGGCGCGGGTTGAGCGATCCGAACGGATCCTGGAACACGACCTGCACCTGCCGGCGCATGTCCTTCCAGCCGGCGCGGTCCAGCGTGGCCATGTCGCGCCCCAGCAGCGTCACCTTGCCCGCCGTGGCCGGGATCAGCCCGGCGATGACCCGCGCCAGCGTGGACTTGCCGCAGCCCGATTCCCCGACAAGGCCCAGGGTTTCGCCCTGCGCGATGGTCAGGTCGATGCCGCGCAGCACATCGAGCCGGCGCACCGGCCCAAGGAAGCTGCGCATCTGATAGCTGAGTTCCACGCTCTCGACCCGGGCGACGATGGCGCCCGATGCCGGGGCCCCGGACGCGGCGCCGGCGCCGGCGGTCGCGGCAGGCAGCGGGCGCGAGCCGGATTCAAGCCAGCACAGCGATTGCGTCCCGTCGTCATAAAGGCGCAGCGGCGGCGCCTCGGTCCGGCAGCGCGGCAGCGCCTCGGCGCAGCGCGGGGCAAAGACACAGCCGGCGGGCGTGGCCAGCAGGCTGGGCGGGCGGCCGGGGATCGGGCTGAGGTCGCTGCCCGGCGCGTGGTTCGCGGGCGAGGACCGCAACAGCCCGGCGGTATAGGGATGGGCCGGCGCGCGGAACAGGGTCGCGGCCCGTCCGCGTTCCATCCGGCGGCCGGCGTAAAGGATCATCACCTCGTCGGCGGTGCTCGAGAGCAGGCCAAGGTCGTGGGTGATCATGATGACGGTGGTGCCGAACTCGCGCCGCATCGAATCGATGAGCGCGATCACCTGCTGCTGCACCGTCACGTCAAGCGCGGTGGTCGGCTCGTCCGCGATGAGCAGCGCGGGCCGCATCACCAGCGCCATGGCGATCATCACCCGCTGGCGCATCCCGCCGGAAAACTGGTGCGGATAGTCGTCGAAGCGGGCGGCGGCATCGGGGATGCCGACCTTGCCCAGCATCTCGATGGTGCGGGCGCGCGCCTCGTCGCGCGAGAGGCTGTC
Source organism: Rubellimicrobium sp. (assembly GCA_020852925.1). Classification (GTDB taxonomy): domain Bacteria; phylum Pseudomonadota; class Alphaproteobacteria; order Rhodobacterales; family Rhodobacteraceae; genus JADYZU01. The sequence continues at coordinate 40,409 of JADYZU010000031.1, forward strand.
GTGGGTCAGCAGCACCTCGGCGACCTGGGCGCCGATGGTGTAGAAGGGATGCAGGCTCGAGAGCGGATCCTGAAAGATCGTGCCGATCCGGCTGCCGCGCAGACGGCGCATCTGCGCCTGCGGCAGGCCGATCAGGTCGCGCCCCTCGAAGAGGGCCGATCCGCGCACATCCGCCGTCGGCAGCAGGCCGAGGATGGCCTGGGTCAGCACGCTCTTGCCTGAACCCGATTCGCCGGCGATGCCGAAGAACGCGCCCTGCGGGATCGTGAACGAGACATCGCGGACGGCATGCACGGTGCCGTCCTCGGTGGGGATGTCGACCGTCAGTCCCTGCACGTCGAGAAGCGCCATGTGATCTCTCGCCCGTTGGGATGGAGGGGCCGCGCCACCTGCGCGGCACGGCCCCGATCATGTCGGCAATGGTTCAGCGATCAAGCCAGATGTTGGTCCAGTCGCCTTCCACGCCGATGGCGTAGACCTGATAGTTCTGCACCGCCGCCCCGTGATAGCGCGGGTTCTTGTTGGCGATGAGCGGGATCACCGGCGCATCGGCCATCACCGTCTCGTCGACCAGGGCCCACAGGCGCGCGGTCTCTTCGGGGGTGGTGGCGTTGATCGCCTGCGCGGCAAGGTCGTTCGCCGCGTCGTTGTTGTAGTCGGTGTAGTTGTAGGTCTGGTGCGTGCCGTCGAAGGTGAACTGCGGCTGGAACACCGAACGCGCGGCGCCGCCCACCCAGTCGGGGGTCCAGCCCACCGGCGCGATGTCCCACACGCCGTCGCGGGTGTTCGCCTCGTTGGTCATGAACTTGGAGTAGTAGTCCGCGGCCGTCACCGGCACCAGTTCAAGCGTGATCCCGGCGCGGGCCATGCTGGCCTGGATGGTCTGGGCGGTCGCAACCTCGAGATCCTTGTTGCGGTAGGGCATGATGAGCGTGATGCCATCGGGATAGCCCGCCTCGGCCAGAAGGGCGCGCGCGCGCTCGGGGTCGCCGTGGTCGTCCTCGCCGGGGTAGAGATCGAAGTCGTGGTAGCCCAGCACGCCAAGGCCGAAGATGCCATGCACCGGCTGTGCCACCATCGGCCCGCCCCATTGCTGCACGATCGCGGCCCGGTCCACCGCATATTGCAGCGCCTGACGCACGCGCAGGTCGCGCAGCGCACCGCCGTTGTTGTCCGACACGGTGTTGATGAAGATGAAGTTGGTGTTCCCGGCCGAAATCGTCATCAGGTTCTCGTCGCCGGTGGCGATGAGCCCGGCCAGGATCGCCGGCGGGATGTTGATGTCATAGGCCAGATCGGCATCGCCCGACTGAAGCTGCTGCATGATCGCATCGGCCTGAAGGCCCATGGTGATCTCGATCTCGTCGACATGGGCGGCGCGCACCGGATCGGATTCCGGGTTCCAGGCCGGGTTGCGCACAAGGCGGATCACCGTATCGGGCACATATTCGCCGATGGTGTAGGGCCCGCTCGAGATGTAGTTCGCGCGGTATTCCGGGCTGTCGGGCAGATAGTCGAGGACTTCGACCGGCGCCGGCGCGGCATTCACCAGCGACAGCATGTAGACGAAATCGCCGGCCCGTTCGGTCAGGTGGAACACCACGGTCAGGTCATCGGGGGTCTCGATGCCGGGGATGTCGTTGCCCTCGATATAGGCGCGCATCGCCTCGACCGTGGGTTCGACACCGGCAAAGCCGTCGCAGAACGCGGCCATGCCGTCGATCAGCGCGGTGAAATAGGTCTGCATCGGCGAGCCGAGCAGCGGGTTGCACAGGCGCTTGGCGCCGCGCTCGAAATCCTCGGCGGTGATCTGCCGCGCCCCCGAGGGCGCATCCCACATCGCCCCTTCGCGCAGGGTGAAGGTGTAGGTCAGGCCGTCGTCGGTGGGCTGGGGCACCTCGGTGGCCAGGTCGCCCACCGGCACCAGCGCCACCGCCGGGTCGTTCGACGCCATGTAGGTGATCAACTGGCGCGAGACCGCGCGCATGTAGTTGTTGGTGTTCACCATGCCCGCGCTGGTCGGGTCCATGTGGTCGGGCTCGCCCGTGGCGAGGATGCGCAGCGTGCCGCCGGTCTGCGGCTCTTGCGCGAAAGCCGCCGGGCTGGCGGCAAGCGCCGCGATCAGGGCGGCAGCGGCGACGGACGAAGGACGATGCAGGGACATGGGGCCTCCAAGCCGGTTGGGAACTGGGCGTGCCCTTTTCTCGGCGACGGCGGTTCGACGGAACTGCCGGCCGGGGCCTTCTCTTGTGAATGCACAAAGTATGCAACAAATATATTGGCTGTCAAGCAATCGTTCTGTCGCGCGAAACGTGAATGAAACAGGAACATTGCAGGGATGCGGACCCCGCGCCCGGACGAATCGCCGGGTCACGGGTCGGGCACGTCCTCGGGGGTCTCAAGGCGCTGCATCGGCGGCCTGCCGGGTTCGCGGATCGCCTGGATCGCGGCGCGGGCCAGGAATTCGCCGGCATGGGCCACATCCTCGGGCAGGGCGATGATCGCGGAACGGAACATGTTGAGAAAGGGCATCCCTTCCTTGGCAAGCACGTCGATGTCGCGCCCGAGCACCATCCCCCGGTCCTCGAGCGCGGCGACAAGGGCCATGGTCGCGGTGGTCGAGGCGATGATGGCGCCATCGGTCTGCGGCCTTGCGGCCAGAAAGGCCCCGGCGACCCGGCGCACCTCGGAGGCCGGGCTGTCGCTGGTGATTCCCTCGATCCGGGTGATGGTGGCGCCGGTGGCGGCCGCGCCGCGGATGCAGCCGTCCAGGATGTTCTGCGCATAGTTCTGCGACAGCGGCGGCGCGACCAGCGCGATGTTCCTGCGCCCGCGCCGCGCCAGATGGCGCACGCCGATGTCGGCGAAGGCGGCATTGTCATAGTCGAACCAGGGGTGCCGGTCGGCCCAGTCGGTGCGGCCATGGGTGGCAAAGGGAAAGCCGCGCTCCATCAGATAGGCGGCGCGCGGATCGCGTGGCACGGTCTGGTTGAAGATCACCGCATCGGCGGATCCGGTCTCGACGATGTAGCGGATCGGCCGCATCGGGTCTTCGGACTGCGAATAGGGCGTGATGATCATGTGATAGGGCGTGCCGAGCAGCGCGCCCGCGATCGAGGAGATGAGCCGCGCCGTGTGGTTCATCATGTCGTGCTGGCTGGCCAGGACCAGGCTGATCACATTGGTGCGCCCGGTGCGCAGCCGCACCCCGGCCCGGTTCGGGACATAGCCGATCTCGTCGGCGACCTGCCGCACCAGACGGCGCGTCTCGGCGCTGATGTCGGGCGCATCGCCCAGGGCGCGGCTGACGGTGGGCACCGCCAGCCCGCTCCCCCCCGGGGGGCCGGGCCGTGCGCAGGGGCGGCCCCCGGACCCACCGGTAGGAGAGAGACGGCATGTCAACCACAGACCTGGCCAGACCGGCCGGCACGCGGCGGCCGGCGCGGGCATGGCGCAACCTCTCTGCCTGGACCGCAAGGTGCGGGGCGAGGCGGTGTTCCGCACCGTGTTCCTGTATCCCTTCGCCCTCAGCTTCATCGTCACCGGGCTGGTGTGGCAATGGATCCTGAACCCCGAATTCGGCATCGAGCGCGTGGTCCGTTCCCTGGGCTGGGAGGGGTTCTCCTTCGATCCGCTGCACGATCCGGCGCTGGTGCTCTACGGTATCCTGATCGCCGGGATCTGGCAGGGCACCGGCCTGGTCATGGTGATCATGCTGGCCGGGCTGCGCGGCATCGACGAGGATATCTGGAAGGCCGCCCGCATCGACGGAATCCCCACCTGGAAGACCTATACCCATGTCGTCATCCCGATGATGCGCCCGGTCTTCGTCACCGCGCTGGTGCTGGTCGCCTCGGGGATCGTCAAGGTCTATGACCTTGTGGTGGCGCAGACCTCGGGCGGGCCCGGCATCGCAAGCCAGATGCCCGCGCTTTACGTCATGGACCGCATGTTCAAGGACCAGAACCTTGCGCAGGGCTTTGCCGCCTCGACCATGATGCTGGTCACGGTGGCGATCATCCTCATCCCCTGGGCCTGGCTCGAATTCGGAGGAAAGAAGCGTGGCTGACACAGGCACCCTGCCGCCCGGCCCGCGCGGCGCCCGACCGCGCAGCCCCTTTGCGCCGCGCAATGTCGCCCTCTACCTGACGCTGGGGATCGTCGCGCTCTATTTCCTGCTGCCGCTCTATGTGATGGTGGTCACTTCGTTCAAGTCGATGGACGAGATCCGGCAGGGCAATGTCTTTGGCCTGCCGGCCGATATCACCTTTGCCTATTGGTGGCGTGCCTGGGCCGAGGCCTGCACCGGCATCAACTGCGACGGGCTGAGCCGCGGGTTCTGGAATTCGGTGCGCATCCTCGTGCCGTCGGTCACGGTGTCGATCGTGGTGGCCGCGGTGTCGGGCTATGCCATCGCGAACTGGCGGTTCCGCGGCGCGACCCTGTTCTTCTCGATCCTGCTCATAGGCGCCTTCATCCCCTATCAGGTGATGCTCTATCCGATCGTGCTGCTGTTGCGCGGCATCGGCGACGGGATCAGCTTCTTCACGCAGCTTGCCGGGCTGGGCAAGGTGCAGGTCTACGGCACGCTGACCGGCCTCGTGATCGTGCACACGATCTTCGGCATGCCGATCCTCACGCTGCTGTTTCGCAACTACTTCGCCTCTCTCCCCGAGGAACTGTTCAAGGCGGCGCGGGTGGACGGGGCCGGGTTCTGGGGCATCCTGATCCGGGTGATGCTGCCGATGTCGCTGCCGATCACGGTCGTGGCGATCATCCTTCAGGTCACCGGGATCTGGAACGATTTCCTGTTCGGCGTGATCTACACGCGGCCTGAACTCTATCCGATGACGGTGCAGCTCAACAACATCGTCAACTCGGTGCAGGGGGTCAAGGAATACAACGTGAACATGGCGGCCACGCTCATCACCGGGCTGGTTCCCCTCGTCATCTATTTCGTCTCGGGCAGGCTCTTCGTGCGCGGCATCGCCGCCGGAGCGGTGAAAGGCTGATCACATGACCAACCCCTCCGTCAGGATCCGCGACCTCGACCTTGCCTTCGGCGCGGTCAAGGTTCTCTCGGGGCTGAACCTCGACATTGCCGAGGGCGAGTTCCTCGTGCTGCTCGGGTCGTCGGGCTGCGGGAAATCGACGCTGCTCAACTGCATCGCCGGCCTGCTCGAGCCGACCGACGGCCAGATCTGGATCCGGGATCGCAACGTCACCTGGGAGGAACCCAGCGCGCGCGGCATCGGCATGGTGTTCCAGTCCTACGCGCTCTATCCGCAGATGACGGTGCGCGGGAACCTGTCCTTCGGCCTGAAGAACGCGCGCCTGCCGCAGGCCGACATCGACCGGCGCGTGGCGCGCGCGGCCGAGATCCTCCAGATCGGGCCGCTGCTCGAACGCAAGCCGGGCGCGCTCTCGGGCGGGCAGCGTCAGCGCGTGGCCATCGGCCGGGCGCTGGTGCGCGATGTGGACGTGTTCCTCTTCGACGAGCCGCTCTCGAACCTCGATGCCAAGCTGCGCGCCGATCTGCGGGTCGAGATCAAGCGCCTGCACCAGCAACTGGGCAACACGATGATCTATGTCACCCACGATCAGGTCGAGGCGATGACCCTGGCCGACCGCATCGCCATCATGCGTTCGGGCGCGATCGTGCAGCTTGCCTCGCCCGAGGACATCTACAACCGCCCGGTGAACCGCTATGTTGCGGATTTCATCGGCAGCCCGTCGATGAACTTCATCGACGGCGTCCTTGCCGGCGGCATGTTCCGTGCGGGCGATCTGGTGGTGCCGACCGCAGGCCATGCCTTTGGCGCGGTGCCGGGCGACGGGCGCGAGGTCACGATGGGCATCCGCCCCGAACATGTGGTCACCGGGGAACTTGTGGCGCGCGCGCCGGTGCGCGAACAGGTCACGGTCGAGCTGGTCGAACCGATGGGCGCCGATACCCTGGTCTGGACCCGGCTGGCCGGGCAGCCGTTCCGCATCCGGGTGGACGGTCAGGCGGCGGTCCGCCCGCAGGATGTGCTGACCATCGGCCTCGATCCGGCGAAGGCCGGGTTCTTTGACCGCAGGACCGAGGTGCGGCTGTGACCCCGACCCTTGCCACGGTCGATCTGTCGGGCCGCTGGGACCTGCGTGACGCCAGCGGGGAACATGCCTGCGCCGTCACCTTCCCCGGCGACGGGATCACCGCGCTGCATGAGGCGGGCCTGATCCCGGACCCCTATGCCGGCCGCAACGAATACGGCTTGCGCTGGATCGCCGAGCGCGACTGGACGGCGCGGCGGGTTGTCCCGCTTGGGCGGACCGATGTGGAACTGGTGGCCGAGGGCCTGGATTGCGTCTGCACGGTCCGGGTCAACGGTCAGGTCGTCCTGTCCACGCGCAACGCCTTTCGCCGGTTCCGGGCCGATCTGTCGGGCGCGGCGCGGGTGGGCGAGAACCTGGTCGAGATCACCTTTCATTCCGCGACCCGCGCCGCCGAGGACGCGCAGGCGGCGCAGCCCTTCGTCGTCCCCTACGCGGCGCAGAACTGTCCGATCCCGAACGGCAACATGCTGCGCAAGCCGGCCTGCGATTTCGGCTGGGACTGGAACATCGCGCTGGCCCCCTTCGGCGTGACCGGCGCGCTGCGGATCGAGCCGGTGGGCCCGCGCATCGACGACATCCTCGTGCACCAGACCCATCTGCCCGACCGGATCGAGGTGGCGCTGACCATCCGCACCGCCAACATCGCCGATGGCACCCTCCTGTCGGTCAGCCTGTGCGGCGAAACCGTCGCCGCCCCGGTCGCGGCGGGGCGGGCCTGTCCCACGCTGACCCTGCGCGGCGCCGACCTGTGGTGGCCGGCCGGCCTGGGTGCGCAGGTGCTGCACGAATTGCGCGTGACCGGCGCCGGGGCGACCGCCACCCGCCGCATCGGCCTGCGCGAGTTGACGCTGGTGACCGAACCCGACGCGGCCGGGCTGGGGTTCCGGTTCCGCTGCAACGGGCGCGACGTGTTCGCCAGAGGCGCGAACTGGATCCCGGCCGACGCGCTGGCCGGCCGCATCAGCGCCGGGCGCACCCGCGACCTGCTGCAATCGGCCGCCGACGCCCACATGAACATGATCCGCGTCTGGGGCGGCGGGCGGTATGAACCGGACAGCTTCCATGACGCCTGCGACGAACTGGGGCTGATGGTCTGGCAGGACTTCATGTTCGCCTGCAACCTCTATCCCTCGACCCCCGATTTCCTGTCCGAAGTGCAGGCCGAGGTCCGCGACAATGTCGCAAGGCTTCAGCATCACGCAAGCCTCGCGCTCTGGTGCGGCGACAACGAACTGATCGGCGCGCTCGACTGGTTCCCCGAAAGCCGCGCCGACCGCGACCGCTATCTGGTCAGCTACGACCGCCTGAACCGCGCCATCGAGACCGCGCTGCACGAGACGGACCCGGCTGCGAACTGGTGGCCGTCGTCGCCCAGCCCCGGCCCCCTGAATTTCCGCGACGCCTGGCACGAGGACGGATCGGGCGACATGCATTTCTGGTCGGTCTGGCACGAAGGCCGCGACTTTGACCATTACCGCGAGGTAAGCCCCCGTTTCTGTTCGGAATTCGGGTTCCAGTCCTATCCGTCAATGGCGGTGATCGAACGCTTCGCCGCCCCGGCAGAGCGCAACATCGCCTCGCCGGTGTTCGAGAGCCACCAGAAGAACGCCGGCGGCAACGCCCGGATTGCGGAAACCATGTTCCGCTATTTCCGCTGGCCCGAACGCTTTGCCGATTTCGTCTGGCTCAGCCAGGTGCAGCAGGCGCTGGCGATGAAGACGGCGGTGACCCACTGGCGCAGCCTGAAGCCGCATTGCATGGGCACGCTCTATTGGCAGCTCAACGATACCTGGCCGGTCTGTTCGTGGTCGTCGCTGGACCACGGCGGCGGATGGAAGGTGCTGCACCACATGGCGCGGCGGTTCTACGCGCCGGTGATCGTCACCGCGGTGCCCGATGCCGGTGCCCTTGCGCTGCGCGCGGTGAACGACACGTCCGGGCCGGTGACCCTGACCATCGCCTGGCATGCGGCACGCCTGTCGGGGGAAACCCGCCCGCTGGGCACGGCCGGACTGACCATCGGCACCGAGGCCGCCACCCCCGTGGCGACGCTGCCCCCCGGCACCCTCGGCCCGGACGAGATCCTTGCCTTCACCTGGCAGGGGGGCGGCCACAGCGGCGGCGACATCCACGCGCCCTTGCCGTGGAAGGCCTATGACCTTGTGGATCCGGGCCTGGCCCTGACCGCCACGCGCGACGGGGCCTGCTGGCGCATCGGCCTTTCGGCACGGGCGCTTGCGCTCTTTGCGACGGTATCCGCCGATGTTCCCGGCCGGTTCAGCGCCAACGCCCTGACCCTGTTCCCCGGCCATCCGGCCGGGATCACCTTTACCCCCGACGATCCCGCCGCCATCCCCGCCTTCACCCTGCAAGACCTGTGGTCGGCCACCATGGCCCCCCGCTGAAAGGACAGCCCATGCCCGTCATCGCCTGCCAGCTTTATTCCCTGCGCCAATTCCCGCCCCTTGCCGATGCCCTCGCCATGCTGAAGGCCGCCGGCTTTCGCGCGGTCGAGGGGTTCGGCGGCCTCTATGACGATCCCGAAGCGCTCGGGGCGCTGCTGGACGCGAACGGGCTGGTCATGCCCACGGGGCATTTCGGCCTCGACCTGGTCGAGGGCGATCCCGCCCGCGCCATCGCGATCGCGCGGACGCTGGGGGTCGGCCGGGTGTTCGTCCCCTATCTCATGCCCGCCGACCGTCCCGCCGACCGTGCCGGCTGGGCGGCCTTTGCCGCACGTCTGGCCCGCGCCGGCCAGCCGCTGCGCGAGGCGGGGCTGGCCTATGGCTGGCACAACCACGATTTCGAACTGGCCGACCTTGGCGGCGGCGAAACCCCGCTCGACCTGATCGCGGCAACGGGCATCGACATCGAACTCGATCTGGCCTGGGTGGCGCGGGCCGGGCAGGATCCGGTCACGGTGCTGAACCGGCTGGGCCGGCAGGTGACGGCGGTCCATGTCAAGGACATCGCCCCCCCCGGCACCGCCGCGGACGAGGACGGCTGGGCCGATGTCGGCCATGGCATCATCGACTGGGCACCGGTGCGCGCGGCCATCAAGGCGCTTGGCATCGGGCATCTCGTTCTCGAACACGACAACCCCGGCGACGGGCGGCGCTTTGCCACCCGGTCGCTGGCAACGGTCTCGGCCTGGTAAGGACAACGGACATGGCAAGGCTTGGCGTCGGCATCATCGGCTGCGGCAATATCTCAACCTCCTATCTGCGGCTTGCGCCGCTGTTCCGCGCGCTCGAGGTGCGGGCGGTCGCGGATATCGACATGGGCGCGGCCCGGGCGCGTGCCGCCGAATTCGGCCCGCGCGCCGATACCGTCGACGACATCCTGCGCGCCCCCGACGTGGACGTGATCGTGAACCTCACGGTGCCGGCCGCGCATCACGACATCTCGCGCCGCGCGCTCGAGGCCGGGAAACACGTCTATTCGGAAAAGCCGATGGTGCTCTCGCTGGATGAGGGCAAGGCGCTGGTCGATCTTGCCGCGCGCAAGGGGCTGCGGCTTGGCTCGGCGCCGGACACGTTCCTGGGCGGTGCGCATCAGGCCGCCCGCGCCGCGATCGACGGGGGGCGCATCGGCCGGGTCGTCGCCGGCACCTGCCATGTCATGTCGCACGGGATGGAGGCATGGCACCCGAACCCGGACTTCTTCTTTCAGCCGGGCGGCGGGCCGGTCCTTGACCTCGGGCCCTATTACGTCACCAACCTGATCCAGCTCATCGGCCCGGTCCGGTCGGTGGCGGCGCTGGCCAATGCCTCGTTCCCGACCCGCACCATCGGCAACGGCCCCCGCCTGGGCGAGAAGGTTCCCGTGGACACCCCGACCAACATCCACGCGCTGCTGGAATTCGCGAATGGCGCCACCGTCACCCTGTCGGCAAGCTGGGATGTCTGGGCCCACCACCACGCCAACATGGAGCTTTACGGCACCGAAGGGTCGCTGTTCGTGCCGGACCCGAACTTCTTTGGCGGCGAGGTCGGCCTCGCAGGCCCCGAGGGCGCGGAATCGGTGATCGCGGCGGACGAGCATCCCTTCGGCGTGCCGAACATCGAGGACGGCGAGGGCCGGATGCGCGCCAATTACCGCTGCGCCGGCCTGGCCGACATGGCCGCCGCCATCGACGAGGGGCGGCCCCACCGCTGCAACGCCGATCTCGCGGTGCATGCGGTCGATGTGATGGTGTCGATCCTGCGCGCCGGGGCCGAACGGCGCCAGATCGCCATGACCACCACCTGCGAACGCCCGGCCCCCCTCACCCCCGCCGAGGCCCGCGCGCTTCTGGCCTGAGGCACGCCGGCAACCGGGGCGGGGGCGGTGCGGCGCCCCCCGCCCCTACGGCGGCAACAGATTGACCAGGGTCTGTTGACGTGTGAGGATTCCCAAATCGGTAGCTGAGTGATTCAAGGTTGCCAAATGGGAGGTAGCCTTGATCCGGACGACGCTGACCGACACGCAATGGGCGATCATCGCCCCGCACTGCCTTGGCCGGGACTGTGATCCCGGGCGCACGGGCCCCGATCCCCGGCTGTTCGTCGAGGCGGTGCTCTGGATCGCCCGGACCGGGTGCCCCTGGCGTGACCTGCCGGGGGAGTTCGGCAAGTGGAACTCGGTCTTCAAGCGGTTCCGCAGATGGGTGAAAGCCGACGCTTTCTATCGTATGTTCAGAGCCTTGGCCGAGGAATCCGGCTTTGAATACACCATGATCGACGGCAGCATCGTCAAGGCCCACCGGCACGGCCAGGGCGCAAAAGGGGGACTCAAAGCCAGGCCATCGGGCGTTCCCGCGGGGGCATGACGACCAAGATCATGGCCTTGTGCGATGCGATCGGCAATCTGGTCGACTTTCGTCTGCTGCCCGGGCAGGCCCATGACCTGCGGGGCACGGCGGCGCTGCTCGACGGGCTGACCTGCGGCCAGTTCCTCGCCGACCGGGCCTTTGACGCGAACTGGGTCCGCGAGGCGCTGGCTGGGGCCAGGATCGAGGCAGTCATCCCGCCGAAATCCAACCGCCGTTTCCCGGCCGACTTCGACCGTGACACCTACAAATGGCGACACTTGATCGAGAACTTCTTCGGCAAACTCAAGGAATACAGAGGCATCGCCATGCGCTGCTGCAAATCCGACGAAAGCTTCAGCGCCTTCATTGCCATCGCGGCAACCGTGTTGCGCCTGAAGTGAACGTCAACACGCCCTAGTACGGAGCGGGTCGGACTGTCCGCATTATGTGCGACGGCCCGAGATGGGCGAGAGCAGGTCCGGCCAGACTCACGGTTCCGGCGAGTCCGTATCGTCCGGGACCCGGTCGAGGTCCTGGCGGATCCGGTTCATCCGCTCGCGCATCTTGGCGTCCCGCCGCGCCCGTCCGACCGGGTCGTTGAACTCCGCGGCGAGCACCTCAAGCAGGTCCCGGTCGAGGTCGTTGGACTAGGTCGTCAGGAACTGCCGGATCCGGTCGGATGTGCCGCGGATCCCGTGAGAGTGTCCGACCTTCTGTGTATCGGTGATCCGGTCCATGCTCCCTGAGAGGAGCAAGGACGATGACGATTTCGAACGAAATGCTGGACGAGCTGCTGAAGGGCTGCAAGCGGCCCGAGGATCTGCTCGGCGATGCCGGGCTGATGAAGGAGCTGAAGATCCGGCTGAT
>JADYZU010000032.1 GCA_020852925.1 Rubellimicrobium sp.
AAGAACGGCGGCATCGCCATCTGCGCGCCGATCGCCCCCTATACCGCCACCCGCCGCGCGGTGCGCGAGATGATCGAGGCCTACGGCGCCTTCGTCGAGGTCCATGTCGCCACCTCGATCGAGGAATGCGAACGCCGCGACCGCAAGGGCCTCTACAAGCTGGCCCGCGAAGGCAAGATCAAGGAGTTCACCGGCATCTCCGACCCCTACGAGGCGCCGACCAGGGCCGAACTCGTCGTCGAGACCGAAAACCTCGATGTCGACAACTGCGCACACCAGGTCATCCTCAAACTCGAATCCATGGGCCTCATCAAGGCTTGAAGCACACTCCGGTCCTGTCAGACAGAAAACGCGGCAGACCCCTGCCGCGTTTTTGGCTTTTCCGCCATCTCGCCCGCACAGTCGGGCCGGAGCTTCCGGCCGACAGATGCTCCGCCGTCACTCACTCACGCGGCAAGGGCGGATTTCCGTCGCCGGTCCATGCGACTTCCGGATCTTCCTGCCGCGTCATGCCAAAGGTCGAGGGCACCGGCAGCATCCTGCCGTGTCAGTGCAGGCTGAGCGGCACCATGTCATGCTGGCGCGCCAGCACCATCGCCAGCCCCCGGTCGGCCACCAGCGCCAGCCGCTCGCCATCGGCGTCATGGACGGCCCAGATCACCGACAGGCCCTTGGCGCGGGCCTGCACGTCCGGCGGCAGGTCGGCCACCTGCACCGGCCGGACATAGACGATCCGTTCGGCGGCGGCGGCCTGATCCTGCTCGAAATCGAAAGGTTCGTTCATGCCTGCCTCCTACTTCCGGGCGATGCGGATGGTCTGGACGACCGTTTCGGGCACCGCGCGCCTCAGTTCGATATGCAAAAGCCCGTTTTCCATCGACGCGCCCGCCACCTCGACCCCGTCGGCCAGGACGAACGCCTTCTGGAAGGCGCGCGCGGCGATCCCCCGGTGCAAAAAGACGCGCTCCGCGCCCTCCTCGCCCTGGCGGCCGCGGATCACCAGTTGCCGATCCTCGACCGTGATCGACAGATCGTCCTCGCGAAAGCCGGCCACGGCCAGCGTGATGCGAAAGGCATTGTCACCGGATTGTTCGATGTTGAAGGGGGGGTAGCCCTCCGTTCCGCTTTTGGCGGTCCGCTCGACCAGCCGCTCAAGCTGATCGAACCCCAGAAGGAAGGGATGGGCGGCAAAGGTCAGTTTGGTCATGTCAGGCAGGCCCTTGGGTTAAGCGACGTGCGGCAGGGCCCCGAAGCGACCCCACGCACCGAATATGGGAAAGCGCGGCGTCCCGGGCAAGGGCGGGCCGCCGCCGCACTGCGAGAATCTTTCCGCAACCCCGCGCAATTGCTATAGTTCAGCACCCACCGGGGACGAGTCGGACAAAGAACCATGAATGCCCAGTTCGAGATGGACCATGAAGAGGTCCTTCGCGTGAAACTCGAAGTGCTCCGCCAGGAACACCGCGACCTTGACGCGGCGATCGGCGCGATGGAGGCATCCGGCCGTGCCGACCAGCTGGCGCTGCGCCGCCTGAAGAAGCAGAAGCTGCATCTGAAGGACCAGATCGCCCGGATCGAGGACATCCTGACCCCCGACATCATCGCCTGACCGCACAGGCCGGTGCTGCGGCACAACTTTGCCCCCCTGCCCGCCCGTCGTGCATTGCGCGCCTGCCGCCGCCCGTGATAGTCGCCCCCTGAAGGCACGGAGGGCGCAATGGCAGTTCAGGTCGGCATCATCATGGGCTCGCAGTCGGACTGGCCGACGATGAAGGAGGCCGCCGACATCCTCGACCAGCTCGCCATCCCCTACGAGGCGAAGATCGTCTCGGCCCATCGCACGCCCGACCGGCTCTGGGCCTATGGCAAGGCGGCGGCGGATCGCGGGCTTCAGGTGATCATCGCCGGCGCAGGCGGGGCGGCGCATCTGCCCGGCATGATGGCATCGAAAACCCGCGTGCCGGTGATCGGCGTGCCGGTCCAGACCAGGGCGCTTTCCGGCGTCGACAGCCTCTATTCGATCGTTCAGATGCCAAAGGGATATCCGGTCGCCACCATGGCCATCGGCGCGGCGGGCGCGGCGAACGCGGGCCTGCTGGCGGCGGGCATCCTCGCGCTTCACGATCCCGCCCTCGCCACCCGGCTCGACGCCTGGCGCGCGGCCCTGTCCGCCTCCATCCCGGACGAGCCTTCGAATGACTGACATGCTGCCCCCCGGATCGACCATCGGCATCCTCGGCGGCGGCCAGCTGGGCCGGATGCTCTCGGTCGCCGCCGCGCGGCTCGGCTACCGGACCCATGTCTATGAACCCGCGGCGAACCCGCCCGCCGCCGACGTGGCCCATGCCGTCACCACCGCGCCCTACGAGGATGCGGCGGCACTGACCGCCTTCGCCCGGTCGGTCGACGTGATCACCTACGAGTTCGAGAATGTGCCGACCTCGGCCCTCGACCTGCTCGAAAGCCTGCGGCCGATCCGCCCGAACCGCCGGGCGCTCGCCACCAGCCAGGACCGCATCCTGGAAAAGGATTTCCTTGCCAGCCTCGGCCTGACAACGGCGCCCTACGCCGCCGTGACCAGCGCCACAGACCTTGATACGGCACTCGCCCGCATCGGCGCGCCGGCGATCCTGAAGACCACGCGGCTTGGCTATGACGGCAAGGGCCAGGCCCGCATCCGCGCCGCCACAGATGCGCCCGAAGCCCTTGCCGCGATGCAGGGCGCGCCCTCGGTTCTGGAAGGCTTCGTCGATTTCGCCTTCGAGGTCTCGGTCATCGCCGCCCGCGGCCTGTCGGGCGAGGTCGCGGCCTATGACCCCGGCGAGAATGTCCACATGGACGGCATCTTGCACACCACCACCGTCCCCGCCCGTCTGACCCCCGCCCAGCGCACCGACGCGGTGCTTCTGGCGGCACGGATCCTCAACGCGCTCGATTATGTCGGCGTGATGGGGGTGGAGCTTTTCGTGACGCCCGCCGCCCTCGTCGTCAACGAGATCGCCCCCCGCGTCCATAATTCCGGCCACTGGACGCAGAACGGCTGCGCGGTCGACCAGTTCGAGCAGCACATCCGCGCCATCGCCGGCTGGCCCCTGGGCGACGGGTCGCGCCATGCCGATGTCGAGATGCTGAACCTGATCGGCGACGACATCGCGCAGGTGCCCGCCCTCGCCCGCCGGAAGGACACCGCGATCCACCTCTACGGCAAGGCGGAGGCCAGGCCGGGCCGCAAGATGGGCCATGTCAACCGCATCCTGCGACGCGGCTGAGCCACCTCACCCATTTTCTGTCGAGAAGTATCCTCAGGGGGAGCGCGAGGGGGCGGAACGCCCCCTCGCCCGGGTCGGCGCGCCACAGGCGCGGCGAAACTGCGCTTGCATTGCCGTTCGGCCCGCTTACCCTGCCCCGACCGACAGGAGAGGACCATGCCGCTCACCGATCATTCCGCCTCCGACCTCATGCGGATGCTGCGCGCCCGAAAGGTCTCGGCGGCCGAGATCATGGCCGACCATCTGGCGCGGATCGCCCGGATCAATCCGTCGGTCAATGCCATCGTCTCGCCGGTCGATCCCGATCAGGCCATGGCGCTGGCCCGCGCGGCGGATGCGGCGGAACCGGCGGGCTGGCTTCATGGCCTGCCGCTCGCGCCCAAGGATCTGGTGGCGACGAAGGGGATCAGGACCACCTGGGGCTCGCCGCTCTTTGCCGATTTCGTGCCTGCCGCCGACGATCTGCTGGCGGCGCGGATGCGCGCGGCGGGCGGGGTCTTCATCGGCAAGACCAACACGCCGGAATGGGGTCACGGATCGCACAGCTTCAACCCCGTCCACGGCACGACGCTGAACCCATACGACCGCTCGCGCAGCGCCGGCGGCTCGTCCGGCGGCGCTGCGGCGGCGCTGGCGGCGCGGCTCCTGCCGGTCGCGGACGGCTCCGACATGATGGGGTCGCTCAGGAATCCGGCCGCCTTCTGCAATGTCTACGGCTTCCGCCCGACCTGGGGCCTTGTGCCGCAGGATGCCGAAGGCGACACATTCCTGGCCACGCTCGCGACCGACGGCCCGATGGCGCGCACCATCGAAGACCTCGCGCGGCTTCTTGAAACCCTCGCCGGCCCCAACCCCGAAACCCCCTTCGGCCGACCGCAGGAACCGTTCGCGGATCGCCTCGACACCACGCTCAGGGGCAAGCGGATCGGCTGGCTCGCCGACTGGGGCGGCGCCTATGCGATGGAGCCGGGCATCCTCTCCCAATGCGAAAGCGCGCTGCAGGTGTTCGCGGATCAGGGCGCCATCGTCGAACCCGTCGCGCCGCCCTTCCCCGCCGAACAGCTCTGGCGGGCCTGGACGACGCTCCGCGCCATGCTGAACGCCGGCCGCTTCCGCCTGATCCACGACAATCCCGCCCGCCGCGCCCGGCTGAAACCCGAAACGCTGTGGGAAGTCGAACAGGGCCAGGGCCTCGGCGCCGCCGAAGTCCATGCCGCCTCCACCATCCGCTCGCGCTGGTATGCCCATGCCGCGCGGCTGTTCGGGCACTACGACGCGCTCGCCCTTCCCGCCGCGCAGGTCTGGCCCTTCCCCGCCGACTGGCGCTGGCCCAGGGCGATCAGCGGCAGGGAGATGGACACCTACCACCGCTGGATGGAGGTGGTGGTGCCCGTCTCGCTCATCGGCCTGCCCGCGCTCGCCCTGCCGGCGGGCTTCGGGGCGAACGGCCTGCCGACGGGGATGCAGCTCTTCGGCCGGATCGGCGCCGACGCCGCCATCCTCGCCATGGGGCAGGCTTACCACCGCGCAACCGACTGGCCGGCGCGGCGGCCCCCGCAGATCGGATAGGCCCTCAGCATGGAAGACAGGAACCGCTTTCCCCGCCTCCGCCTCAGGATCATGCTCGCCCCCGGCCAATGGCTCGGGCCAGGCAAGGCCGACCTGCTGGAAGGGATCGCCGAGACCGGCTCGATCTCCGCCGCCGGGCGCCGGATGGGGATGAGCTACAAGCGCGCCTGGGGGCTGGCCGACGGGATGAACACGATGTTCGGCGCGCCGCTGGTGGCCGCCAGCCGTGGCGGCGCGGATCACGGCGGGGCGGGCCTGACCCCGCTCGGGGCCGAGGTTCTGGCACTCTACCGCAAGGCCGTGACCGATTGCGAAGCCTCCGCCGCCGATGGCCTGTCGCGGATCGGCGAACTTGCCGCCCTCGCGGCATCCGATATATCCGATCAGGAATAACGCTTGCCCTGTCCCGCACCCCGTTATATCCACTCGGATACAACGAAACCCCGGAGTGTCCGACCATGACCCGCGCCCGCCTTGCCGTTTCCGCGCTTCTGGCCAGCCTCGCCTGCGCCGCCCCCGCGCTGGCCGACAGCGCGACGGTGGCCGTCGCCACCAACTTCGCCCCCACGGCCGAGGCGCTGGCCGCCGATTTCGCCGGCGCCACCGGGCACGAGATCACCGTCACCGCCGGCGCCACCGGAAAGCTCTACGCCCAGATCGGCGCCGGCGCGCCCTTCGACGCCTTCCTGTCGGCCGACCAGAGGACCGCCGAAAAGCTTGTCGGCGACGGGCTTGCGGTCGCGGGTAGCCGCTTCACCTATGCCACCGGCCAGCTTGCGCTCTGGTCCGCCAACCCCGGCCTTGACCTGAGCGACCCGGCGGCGGCGCTGAGGGCCGCCACCCATGTGGCCGTCGCCAACCCCGACCTTGCCCCCTATGGCAAGGCGGCGATGGAAGCCATCGACTCGCTCGGCCTGACCGCCGACCTGAAGGACAGGATCGTCCTTGGCGAGAATATCGGGCAGGCCCAGTCGATGGTGGCCAGCGGTGCGGCGGAACTCGGCTTCGTCGCCGCCTCGGCGCTGGCGGGCAAGTCCGAAGGCGTCGCTTGGATGGTTCCTGCGGCAAGCCACGCACCGATCCGGCAGGATGCGGTGCTGCTGACCCGGGGCGAGGGCAACGCGGCCGCGAAGGCCTTCCTCGCCTGGCTCGCCGGCCCCGAGGCGAAGGCCGCGATCACCGCCGCCGGATACGGGGGCGAATGACATGCCCGACCTTGGCCCCCTCTGGCTGACGCTTGAACTCGCGCTGCTGGTGACGGGCCTCCTCCTGCTGATCGGCACACCGCTTGCCTGGTGGCTCGCGACCAGCCGCGTGCGCCTGGTGCCACTGGTCGAGGCGCTGACGGCCCTGCCCCTGGTCCTGCCGCCCACGGTCCTTGGCTTCTACCTGCTCCTCGCCCTCAACCCCACCGCGCCCCTCGGGGCCTTCTGGCTGAGGCTGACCGGGGAAACTCTCACCTTCTCCTTCGCCGGACTGGTGATCGCCTCGCTCCTCTATTCGCTGCCCTTCACGGTCCAGCCGCTTCAGGCCGCCTTCACCGCACTGGGCCGCTCCCCGGCCGAAGCCGCCGCCACGCTGGGTGCCCGGCCGATCGACGCCTTCCTGACCGTGACCCTGCCCCTCGCCTCGCGCGGCTATCTCACCGCCGCCGTCCTGACCTTTGCCCATACGCTCGGCGAATTCGGCGTCGTCCTCATGGTCGGCGGCAACATCCCCGGCCAGACCCGCACCGTCTCCATCGCCATCTACGAACACGTCGAGCGGATCGACTATGGCGCGGCACACGTCCTGTCGGGGATACTCCTCGCCCTGTCCTTCCTCATCCTGCTGGTCCTATACAGCGTGAATGCCCGCACCCGGCCGGACGGCGCGGCATGAGACGCCTTGACCTCGCCTTCCGCCTGACGCGCGGCACCCACGAACTCGTGGTCGAGGAAAGCCTGCCGCTCGACGGGCTGACCGCGATCTTCGGCCCTTCCGGCGCCGGGAAATCGACGCTGCTCAGAGTGGTCGCCGGCTTCGAACCCACCGGCGGGCGCGTCACCTTCGACGGCGAGACATGGGAGGACGGCCGCACCTTCCGCCCCCCGCACCGGCGCGGCGCCGTCTGCCTGTTCCAGACGCCCCGGCTTTTCGCCCATCTCGACGTGGCCGGCAACCTTGCCTATGCCGCGCGCCGCGCGGGCGCACTGGCCGACCGCTCCTCCCTTGCCGACCGCTTCGGCCTCGCCCCCCTTCTCGCCCGCCGCGCCACCACCCTTTCGGGCGGCGAGGCGCAGCGCGTCGCCCTCGCCCGCGCGCTCCTGGCCCGCCCCCGGCTACTCCTGATGGACGAGCCGCTTTCGGCCCTCGACGGCG
>JADYZU010000033.1 GCA_020852925.1 Rubellimicrobium sp.
AGGGTCGCCCACCATTTCCGGGCATCATCGACAGGGCAGATCGCCGGGCAAGGGGCCGCGCCGGGTGCGCCCGCGCGGGCCGATGGCAGCGCACCGCCGGACTCAGAGTGCCGCCGTGATCCCGGCCAGCACCGCGTCGGCCTCATCGGCCGAACCGGCGATGAGCGGCACTTCCCCCAGCGCCCCCGCCAGAAGATGGGTATCGCCGATCCTCCAGACATGGCGGCCCTTCTGCGCCCGGCGGCAGGCGACATGATCGAAGGGCGGGGCTAGCAGGATCCGATGGCCGGCGGCGATCGCGCGCGCCTGAAAACCACGGTCCTCGCCGCGCACGAACCGGGGATCGAAGCGCAGCGCCAGCGCGAGGTCGCGCGTGAAGACCATGCTCGACCCGCTGCCGACCCGCAGGTGGTCCCGCGACAGCCGCTGCCAGGACCGGCCCCCGAAAGCCGTGAGCGCGGTGCAACCCATCGATTCGAAATGCATGAATATCTGCGGCTTGCCGCAGATCGCGGCGCGGTTCGCGATCATGAACCGGACCATGCGCGACAGGTAGCGTTCCTGATAGAGATCGTCCGCGTCGAACTTGGCGATGTAGGCGCCCCGGCAGACCGCGATCGCGGCATCAAGCGCAACCGGAAGCATGGCCGTCACCGGCAGGTCCAGCACCTCGACCCGGCGCAGCCCTCCGCCGGCCCGCAGCCGGGCCGCGAGGGCATCCGCATCGAACCCCGGCCCGTTGATGGCCACCACCACCTCGGCATTGCCGTAGTCCTGCCGCAGGATCTGTTGCACGAGGGTCTCCTCGTCCTCGCGACGGTGAAGGGGGGCGACGATGCTGACCAGCGGCGCGGCGGCGCCCGGATCGGGGCGCAGGTAGTCGGTCACGGTCCGATAGCGCAGGCCAAGCACCGCGCCCACCCGCGCGCGCAGTGCCGCATCGTTCATCGCGCCCCGTGCGGCAGGCGGGGTGGCGTGGATCGCCAGGGCCTGCGCGAACAGATCCGCCTGCGGCCCAAGGGCGGCAATCCCCGCGCGGGCGTCCTGGGGCGACAACGTGCCGGCCAATGCGCCGTCAAGCAGGCGCGCCGCCGCGTGCGGGCCATCGGCGCCGATCCGGCGCAGGGCGGCCCGCGCCTCGTCATGGCGGCCGCACTGGTCGAACATCCCCGAAAGCGCCAGCGTCTGCGCGTCATCGCCTTCGGCCGGGGTGATGCGGCGCGCGACCTCGAATGCCTCATCCGAACGGCCAAGGTTGTTCAGAAGCCCGGCAAGCGCCAGGCGCGCGTGAAACAGGCCCTGCGGGTCGGTCATTGCGGATTCGAGCGCGCGCAGGCGGGCGGGCGGATCGGCGTCGGCACAGGCGATCCGGGCGATGAGCCGGACCGGGGCCGGGTTGTCGGGCGCCGCCCGTGCGGCCTCTTCGGCCCAATGCGCGGCCCGGGGCAGGTCGCCCTGTGCAAAGGCGATGCGCGCGCCCGCCATGAAATCCCGCACGGTTCCCGCGCCTTCGCCAAGGGCGGGGGCCAGATGCCCGAGCGCCTCGTCGAACGCGCCAGATGCGAACAGCGCCTCGGCCAGATGGCGGCGCAGGTCGGGCGTGCTGCCCTGCGCGCCTATGAAATCCGTCAGGATCGACACCGCCGCCTCCGGCCGGCCTGCCATGGTCTCGATCCGCGCCAGCAGGATCGCCGGGCCGGGGCGGGCGGGGTTGTGCGCCTGCGCCTTGCGGGCAAGGTCGCGCGCGCCCGCCAGATCCCCCCGGTCAAGGCAGGCGCGCGCCCGGATCATGCGGTTCGGCGCGGGGCCGGTCTGCCTGCCGTCGTCCATGGATCGTGACCCTGCCCCCGATTGCCTTGCCGCCCTGTCTAGCCGACCGGGGCGGCAGGGCAAGCAGGCCCGCCCCCTTCACCCGGCCTCGCGGCTCTGCCATCCTGAGGCGCGGAGGGCGGGCATGACGCAGGCGGGAACCGGGGCTTTCAACATTCTGGCGGTCGCGCAGGCGGGGCGGCTGCAATATGAATCCCTGCTGCTTGCCGCCTCGCTGCGGCAGTCCGCGCCGGGGTTCGCCGGGCGCCTTGTCATCGCCGAGCCGCAGCCGGGGCCGCTCTGGCCCGGGGATCCGCGGCTGCCGGCGCGCACGCGCGCGCTTCTGGCGGAACTGGGGGCCACGGTGCTGCCGTTCGAAAACCGCCATTTCGGGGCGAGTTATCCGCACGGCAACAAGATCGAGGCGCTGGCCGCGCTGCCGCCGGGCGAGCCCTTTCTGTTCCTCGATACCGATACGCTGATCCTGGGCGATATCGGCGGGGTGCCGTTCGATTTCACGCGCCCCGCGGCTTCGATGCGGCGCGAGGGAACCTGGCCGGTCCCGCGCGACGGATGGCCCGGACATGCGGCGGTCTGGGGCGCGCTTTTCGACCGTTTCGGGCTCGACATCGGCGGGTCTCTTGACCCGGCCTATGGAGCGGACGACTGGCGGCGCTATCTCTATTTCAACGCAGGCTGGTTTTTCGGGGCCGATCCGGGCGAATTTTTCGCAAAGTTTTTACATTTTGCAACCTCGGTGCGGAATGACCCGCCGGCCGAACTTGCCGGGCAGAAACTCGACCCGTGGCTTGATCAGGTGGTGCTGCCGCTGGTGATCCATGCGCTGGGGGGCGGGCGGCCCGGCCCGGAACTGGCGGGAATGGACGGAGCGGTGACCTGTCACTGGCGGCTTCTGCCGCTGCTTTATGCGCGCGAATCCGATGCCGCGGTCGCCATGATCGAGGGGCTGGCCCGCGACCCCGCGCTGGCCCCGGCATTGGCCCCGGCATTGGCCGGATGGGAGCCATGGGCGCGCATGGTCACGGCTGGCGAGGGGCGCCGCGCGCGCGCGCTGTTCGACCGGGCCGCCCTGCCCGCCGAGGAGCGCACCATCCGCCAGCGCCTGCGGCAGGCGGGGTTGTGGCTGCGCTGAGGGGGAACGCGGTTCCGCCCGCCGGGGTCGGACGCGAAGATCGTTCCGCCGCGGCCCGAAGCGGCAGACAGGCGTTCTGCCGCCGGGGGCGCCGGGGCGCCGCCCTCCCTTTTCGCAGGCGAGGCCGGGCAGGCGATTGCCTCTGGCGGGTGCGGCCCTAGAATGCGCGGCAATCCACCAGAAAGGACAGGGCATGACCCGCACCCAAGGTTTCGACACGCTCCAGATCCACGCGGGCACGGCGCCCGACCCGGCGACCGGCGCCCGGCAGGTGCCGATCTACCAGACCACCGCCTATGTGTTCAGGGACGCCGACCATGCCGCGCGCCTCTTCAACCTTCAGGAGGTCGGCAACATCTATTCGCGGCTGACGAACCCGACGGTTTCGGCGCTGGCCGCGCGGATCGCCACGCTCGAGGGGGGGGCGGGCGCGTTCTGCTGCTCGTCGGGGCATGCGGCGCAGATCATGGCCTTCTTCCCGCTGATGGAGCCGGGCCGCAACGTCGTCGCCTCGAGCCGGCTTTATGGCGGGACGATGCAGCAACTGACCAACACCTTCCGCAAGTTCGGCTGGTCGGCGAAATTCGTCGATTTCGACGACATGGACGCGGTGAAGGCGGCAATCGACGACGACACCCGCGCGCTGTTCTGCGAATCGATCGCCAATCCGGGCGGCCATGTCACCGACCTGCCGGCAATCGCGGCGATCGCGGATGCGGCCGGGGTGCCGCTGGTGGTCGACAACACCTCGGCCTCGCCCTGGCTGATCCGGCCGATCGAACACGGCGCCACCATCGTCGTGCATTCGGTGACCAAGTATCTGACCGGCAACGGCACCGTCACCGGCGGCGCGGTGGTCGATTCGGGACGGTTCGACTGGTCGGCCTCGGGCAAGTTCCCGTCGCTGTCGCAGCCCGAGCCGGCCTATCACGGGCTGAAGTTCCACGAGGCGCTGGGCGCCATGGCCTATACCTTCTGGGGCATCGCCATCGGGTTGCGCGATCTGGGCATGACCATGAACCCGCAGGGCGCGCATTATTCGCTCATGGGGATCGAGACGCTGTCGCTGCGCATGGCGAAACATGTCGAGAATGCGCAGAAGGTGGCCGAATGGCTGGCGCGGCACCCGGGCGTGGAGGCGGTGAGCTATGCCGGCCTGCCGACATCGCCCTCGCACGAGCGGGCGAGGCGGCTGCTGCCCAGGGGGGCGGGGGCGCTGTTCACGGTCGCGCTGAAGGGCGGCTATGACACCTGCGTGAAATTCGTCGATTCGCTCGAACTGTTCAGCCTGGTGGCGAACCTTGGCGACACGCGCAGCCTGGTGATCCACCCGGCCTCGACCACGCACCGCCAGCTTTCGCCCGAAGGGCGCGCGGCGGCGGGGGCGGCGGACAACGTCGTGCGCCTCTCGATCGGGATCGAGGATGCGGCCGACATCATCGCCGATCTGGAACAGGCGCTGGCCAGGGCCGCCGGCTGAGACGAACCGCGGTCGGGCGCCTGCCGCGCCCGACCCGCAGACGCGGGCGGCGGGGCATCGAGCCCCGCCGCCCGCGCGCCATCAGTCGATGGCGTAGACCACCGTCACCTGTGCGCTGACCTGCACCTCGCCGGCGGCCACGGGAACCGCGGCGGACATGGCGCGCATGTCATACATCGCCGGCCCGGGAAGGGACGACCCGCCCTCGCCGATCGAGAGGACGCCGCCCAGTTCCACCCCGGCCGCGCCGGCATAGAGTTCGGCCCGGGCGCGGGCATCGGCCACGGCGGCGATGCGCGCCTCGGCCAGCGCGGCCGCCGGATCGGCCAGACCGAAGGCGATCCCGTCGAGCGAATTGGCCCCGTCGGACACCACCGCGTCAAGGATCGCCCCCACCTGCGCCAGATCGCGCACCCGCACGCTCAGGCCGGTCCAGGCGGTGTAGCCGGTGACGCGGGGGGCGTGGTTCTCGGGGTATTCGAATACCGGATCAAGGCCGAGCGACCCGGTCTGCATGTCCGCAGGCGCGATCCCGGCAGCGGCCAGACGTTCGAGCACCGGCGTCATCGCCGCGCTCATGAGGTCGAGCGCCTCGCGCGCGGTCGCGGCCTCGTGGCGCACGCCAAGGCTGATCGTCGCCATGTCCGGGGCCCGGGCCACCTCGCCGGTGCCGGTCACGGTGATCGTGCGCGCCGGTCCGTCGGCAAGGGCCAGCGCCGGAACCGCCAGGGCCATCAGCGCGGCCAGGCCCAGAGCGGGGAAGCGGGCGGGGAACGGGGACAAACGGGGGGTCATGGCAAGCTCCTTCGTGCCGGTCTGGAATTCATCGTCCGATCCTTGGACGCACCTCGCAAGCGCATCCTTGGGGCGGCGCGCTTCTCTTGCGCGGGATTATGCCGTAGGGTCGCGCCGCTGACCCGATCGTGTCTGTCGCGCGCCGGGTCGGGATGCTAAGGCCTGCGCATGAAACCGGATTTTGCGCTATCGCTGTCTTTCCAGGGGATTGCCCTGCTGCACCGCTCGGACGGCGGCTGGCAGGAGGTCGGGGCGGTTCCGGTCGATTCGCCCGATCTGGCGGCGGAACTGGGGGCGCTGCGCGACCGCGGCCGGGCAATCGCCGCGGCGGGGGGCGGGGCGCAGGGCGCGGCTGGTGCGGCCATGGCCTGCAAGATCGTCATCCCGAACGATCTTGTGCGGTATATCGCCCTCGACAATCCGCGCGCCGACGAATCTGCGGTGCGCGAGGCGCTGACCGGCGCCACGCCCTATGCGCTGGCCGATCTGGTCTACGATTTCCGCGCCGGGGGCGGCAGGATGCATGTCGCGGCCGTCGCGCGCGAGAATCTCGAGGAGGCCGAGGTCTTTGCCACCGACCACGGCTTTGCGCCGGTGGCCTTTGTGGCGGGGCCGGAGCCGTTCACCTTTCCGGGCGAAGTCCTGTTCGGCCCGACCCGCCTTGCCGCGGCGATCCTGCCGGCGGGAACCGTGATCGAACGCGACGGCGCGGCCGAGACGGCGGGCAAGGCCGGGTCCGACGCCGCACCGGCGGCGTCCGGGGTCGAATCGCCCGATCCGGGCACGGGGGATGCGCCCGCGCCGCCGCCGCCTTCTGACCCTGCCGCGCTGCCCGGCGATCCCGCCCGGGCCGAGGGGACCGACACCGACAAGGCCGCAGCCGAAGCCGCGCCGCAGGAACCGCCCGCCCCGGCCGCACCGGAGGAACCGAACCCCGCCAAAACCGCGGAAGCACCCGACAGTGCATTCGACATCGTGGCCGGGGGGGCGCCGGAAACACCGCCGGAAGCTCCGCCCGAATCACCGCCCGGGGCGCCGCCCGCAAGTGCCCAGTCAGCGGACACCGCCGCCGGGGCCGATGCCGCACCGCCGGTCTTTGCCTCGCGCAGTCGCCCGGTGCGGGTGCCCGGCCCCGCCGATCTGACGCCGCCCGCGCCGCCATTGCCGCCGCCATCCGGCGCCGCCGGCCCGGTCGAGCCGGTCTTTGTCAGCCGCACCCCGCGCGACGGCGCCCGGCGCGAACCCACGCTGGGCCCGCCGCCGCCGCGCATCCTGCCGCCGGGCGGGGCGCCGTCTGCGCAGGACCGGGGCGACGATGCCGTGCCCGAGGCCCCCTTTGCCGCGATCGACACCGAGGACGACGACAGTGCCGCCCCGCCGGTGCGGATCGTCGGGGCGCCCGCCATGCCGGGGATGCGCGCGGCCCGCGCCGGCATTCCGGCCGGCGCCGCAGCGACGGGGCGCAAGGCGGCCCCTGCCCCGCGCCCGACCCCGAGGCGCGGGCGCCCGGGCCTCGGGCTCATGCTCGTGCTCATCCTGCTGGTGGCGCTGGGGCTTGTGGCGCTGTGGTCGACCACGCTCGAGGGCGGGCTTGCGTCGCTTTTCGGCGCTGACCGGCCCGCAAGCGCGGTGGCCACGGCCGAAGGCCCCGCCGAACCCGTCGCCGCCGCGGGCGAGGCCGCCCCCATCGCCACCACTAGCCTGTCGCCCCCCGAGGCGATGCCCGCAGCAGTGCCCGAGGTCGCGCCCGAGGTTGCGCCCGAACCTGCGCCTGACGCCACCGACGCCCTCGGGGCCGGGACCGTGGCGGCGGGCACGCTGGTGACGCCCGACGAGGCCGACCGCATCTATCAGGCGACCGGGGTCTGGCTGCGCGCGCCGCGCCTGCCCGTGACCCCGCGCGCCGAGGATATCGCCCTGCTCGACACCGGCGCCCCGGATGCGCCGCGCGACGACCAGGGCCCGCTGGCCTTGCCCGCCGGCCCCGGACTGGCCCCGGACGCAAGCCTGCCGGCCCAGCCCGATCCGCCGCCGGCCGGCACCGTGATCGCGCGCGACGCCCGCGGCCTGATCGTCGCCACGCCCGAGGGGGTGCTGCTGCCCAATGGCGTCACCGTATTCGCCGGCGCGCCGCCGCGCCTGCCGCCGACCCGGCCGGGAACCGCACCGCCGCCGCCGCCCTCGCCCGGGGAACAGGCAATGAGCGCGGTGTCCTCGGCGGGGATCCGGCCCGCGGCCCGGCCCGAGTCGATTCTTGCCGCGGCGATTGCGGCGGGCGCGGGTGCGGCCGGGCCAGAATCGGGGCCAGAATCGGGGCCAGGGCAGGAGCCGGACACGGGAACCGGCGCGCAGGCCGCACCGGGCTCTGCCGGGCCCGAACCCGATGCGACCGAACCCGATGCGGCCGGGCCCGGTGCGGCCGATGCCCCGGCCACGGCGCCTGACGCCGCGGCACAGGACGACGCCGCCGCGATCCCCCCCGGGGCGGTGGCGCTGGCGCTGGTCGCGCCGCGGGTGCGCCCGCTCTCGCGGCCCGCTGCGGTGGTCCCCCCGCCCCCCTTTGCCGGCCCCGCGCCCCGCGCCCGCCCTGCGGACCTGGCCCCGGACGGGGCCTCGTCGACTCCGGTCGAGGCGATCGACGCGGCACTGGCGGCCGTCGCCGCCGAACCGGCCCCGATCCTGACCGCATCGGCCATGGCCGTGCCCGAGGCGCTGCGCCCCGATGCCCGGCCGAACAATTTCAACCGCGTGGTCCAGACCCAGACCGACCTGCGCGCCCGGGCCGAGGAACAGGCCCGCGCCGTCGCCGCGGCCTCGACCCAGACCACGATCGCGGCCGCCCCCACAAGCGCCCCCGCCACCGCGCCCGAAACCGCCCCAGCACCGGCGCCCGAACCCGCCCCCGCCCCGCAGCCCGAACCCGCCGCGGCGGCGGCCAGCGTGGGCACCGGCGCCCTCACCACAGAAGAGGCCGCCGAGGCCGGGTCCGAAGTCAGCAACATCGCCGCACCCGCCGCCGGGCCGACGCCGGCTTCGGTCGCGCAATCGGCCACGGTCGGCCGCGCCATCAACCTGCGCGAGATCAACCTGATCGGCGTGTTCGGATCGCGCGCCGACCGCCGGGCGCTGGTTCGGCTTGCCAACGGGCGGATGGTCCGGGTCGGGGTCGGAGATACCCTTGACGGCGGGCAGGTGGTGGCGATCGGCGACGGCTTCATCAACTACACCAGACGCGGGCAGACGGTATCGCTTCATGTCCCGGGCTGAGGCCACCCGGCGCTCTGCCTGAGGGAACCACGACGGCACGGCAAAGCGACAGCGCACGCGGCATTCCGCCGATTGCGCCGCCGCATCGGCACGGCTAGTCTGGGCACCACATCAGAGAGGGTCATTCCATGCGCGATTTCAGCCCCAACAGCTGGGAAGGCCGGGCCGATGCCCATTCCTTCTACGGTTTCACCGATCTGCCCACCGTGCATGACCGCGGCACGGTCGTGCTCACTCATGGCACGGGGCCCTATGTCCATGACGTGCACGGGCGGTCCTATCTGGATGCCAATTCGGGCCTGTGGAACATGGTCGCGGGCTTCGACCACCCCGGCCTGATCGCCGCGGCGCAAGAGCAATACGCCCGCTTTCCGGGCTATCACGCCTTCTTCGGCCGCATGTCCGACCAGACGGTGATGCTGTCGGAAAAGCTGATCGAGGTTTCGCCCTTCGGAAACGGCAAGGTGTTCTACACCAATTCGGGGTCCGAAGCGAACGACACGATGGTGAAGATGCTGTGGTTCCTCTGGGCCTCCGAAGGGATGCCGCAGCGGCGCAAGATCCTCACCCGCGTGAACGGCTATCACGGCGTCACCGCCGTCTCCGCCTCGATGACCGGCAAGCCCTACAACGCGGTGTTCGGCCTGCCGCTGCCGGGGTTCATCCACCTGAACTGTCCGCATTACTGGCGCAACGGCAAGGACGGCGAGACCGAGGAACAGTTCACCGCCCGCATGGCCGCCGAACTCGAGGCCACGATCATCAAGGAAGGCCCCGAAACGATCGCCGGCTTCTTTGCCGAACCGGTGCAGGGCGCAGGCGGCGTGATCCCGCCGTCCAGGGGCTATTTCCAGGCGGTGGTGCCGATCCTGCGCAAATACGGGATCCCGGTCATCTCGGACGAGGTGATCTGCGGATTCGGCCGCACCGGCAACACCTGGGGCTGCGAGACCTACGACTTCATGCCCGATGCGATCATCTCGTCCAAGAACCTGACCGCGGGATTCTTTCCCATGGGGGCGGTGATCCTTGGCCCCGACCTGTCCGCCCGCCTTCAGGAGGCCAGCGAACGGATCGAGGAATTCCCGCACGGCTTTACCGCGTCGGGCCACCCGGTCGGCTGCGCGATCGCGCTGAAGGCGATCGACGTGGTGATGAACGAGGGGCTTTCCGAGAACGTGAAGCGGCTCACGCCCAGGTTCGAGGGCGGGCTTGCGCGGCTGGCCGAGAAGAAGAACATCGGCGAATGGCGCGGCAAGGGCCTGATGGGCGCGCTCGAGGCGGTGCAGGACAAGGCGAGCAAGACGCCGTTCGCGGCGTCCCTGTCGGTGTCCGAACGCATCGCCAATGCCTGCACCGACCAGGGGCTGATCTGCCGGCCTCTTGGCCAGTCGATCGTGCTGGCGCCGCCGTTCATCATGACCGAGGCGCAGATGGACGAGATGTTCGAAAAGCTCGAAAAGGCGCTCGACAAGGTGTTTGCCGAAGTCGCGTAAGGGTTTCTTAACCTTGAGCGGCGACAGTCGGGGGCATGAGCGATCTTGCCCCCTCCCCCGCCACTTTCAGCCGCCACGCGCATGACTGGCTCGACAACGTGTTCCACTGCCGGGCGACCCAGACCGGAGGGGTCATCCGCCGGCAGGTGATGGATGTGGAGCGCGAGGTCGGGCGCAAGATGTTCGAGGACGAGGTGCAGCGCCGCGGTTTTCGCCTGCTGCGGACCCGGCATCACTACCTGATCGTCTGCGATCAGGGCCCGATCGACCTGCTGTTCTGATCTGTCATGGCCGGATCGGGAAATTCTCGAATTTCCCGGGCTGGTCCGGATTTCGAGAAATCCGGATCACTTTCCCATCCTCGCGAGGGTTGCCTGCAACTCGGCCAGTTGCGCCCGGATCGCGTCCAGATCGCCTGCCGCCGCGGTCCCCGTTTCCGCAGGCGGCACCGCGCCCGGGCCGGGAACCAGCCCGCCCATGGCCTTGAGGAAGGCCTCCTGCTGGGCGCGCATCGCCTCGAACCCCGGCATCTGCGCCACGGGGGCCATCTTGCCCAGGTTTTCCATCATCGCGGTCTGGCCCTGACGCAGCATCTCGAAGCTTGCGGCCAGGAATTGCGGCACCACGGTCGCGGCCTGGCTGGTGTAGCTGCGCACCAGGTCGGTCAGCACATCGACCGGCAGCACATTCTCGCCGCGGCTTTCATGTTCGGCGATGATCTGCAACAGATACTGCCGGGTCAGGTCGTCGCCCGACTTCAGATCGATGATCTGGACGTCGCGCCCTTCGCGGATATAGCCCGCGATATCGTCGAGCGTCACATAGTCGCTGGTCTCGGTATTGTAGAGGCGCCGGCTGGCATAGCGCTTGATGAGCAAGGGCTTCGCGGTTTCGGCCATGATCGGACTTCCCCAGATGTGCACCGGCAGAGCCTAGGCTGCCCCCGGGCGAAAGGGAACCGCAAAAGAAGCGGGCGCGCGCCGGCCTTGCCATGCGCGCGCCCCGATTGCGTCCGGATCAGCAATCCGGGCGCGGACCGGTCCCCGGGAGGAGGAGGGACCGGTGATCCCTGGTCGCCGGCTCAGCCGACGGTGGCGGCCTTGCGGGCGGCCGAGGTGACTTCGGTCGTGGCCTTGCGCGCGGCGGCCGAGACATCGTCGCTCAGGGTCTTGCCGGCCGCCAGCATGAGCTCGACGGTTTCCGACTGCGCCTTCTTGGCGATCTCGGCGAAGGCGGCCATGTGCTCGGCGGCGGTCTGGGCCGAGGTCTGGACGAAATCGCCCACCGACTTGGCGTAATCGGCCGGCTCGGTCTTGGCGGTGGTGATGGTGGCGAACTTGCCGAGGGTTTCCTGCATCCAGCGATGCGAGATCTCGGTCGACTTCTGCGCCGCGTCGATCGCCACGGCCGAGACCTTCTCGGCAAGCGCGGACTGCGACTTGAACATGGTCTCGAACGCCTTGCTGTCGACCGGGAAAGCCGACATCGCGTCCTTCATCATCGAATTGACGTCCTGGGTCTTGGCCATCTGGGCACCCTTTCCGGTTCTCGGGCCGTCCGTCCTGCGAAGGCCCCGTGATCTGATGGGCGGAATATGGATGCTGCGCCGCAGCAATGCAAGGATTTTCTGCGTTGCAGCACGAATTTTTTCTGCAAGCGCAAATTCCCTGATTTCCGGCAGACTTGCGGAAGGCAGCCCCTGAATCGCGCCGGCAGATCAGGCCGGCGGTTCCTCGGTCACATAGGTGCCGGGCGCGGGGGCGAGGGCAGGATGCGTCGAATCGCCCGGTGCCCGCGCCGCGACCATCGGCCCCGACCGCGGCCCGAGCCAGGCGCCCCAGCGCGGCCACCAGGAACCCTCGTGCCGCTCGGCCCCGGCCCGCCAGGCGGCGGGATCGAGGGACAGGTCGGCATTGGTGTAATGGCCGTACTTGTTGCGGGTCGGCGGATTGACGATGCCGGCGACATGGCCGCTTTCGGAGAGGATGAAGGTCTTGTCCTTCGCGCCCATCTTCTGCACCCCGCGATAGCTTGATCGCCAGCCGGCGATATGGTCGGTCTCGCAGGCGATGGCGCAGAGCGGCACCGTCACATCGGCCAGCGTCACCATCTCGCCGGCGACGGCGATTCCGGAGGTGGCCAGCAGATTCTGCTGGTAGAGGCCGCGCAGGTATTCCACCGCCATCTTGGCCGGCAGGTTGGTGCCGTCGCCGTTCCAGAACAGCAGGTCGAAGGCCGGCGGCGATTCCCCCAGCATGTAGGACCGGATCGCCGGCTGGTAGACCAGATCGTTCGAGCGCAGGAACGAGAAGGTGCGCGCCATGAACAGCCGGTCGAGGATGCCCTTGCGATCGACCTCGGCCTCGATCGCATCGACGAAATCGTTGTCGAGGAACACCCCGATCTCGCCCTGATCCGAAAAATCGGTGAGCGTGGTGAAGAAGCTGGCGGAATTCACCGAATGGTCGCGCCGCTTGCGCATCACCCCGAGCGCGAGCGAAAGCGTGGTCCCCGCGATGCAATAGCCGACCGCATTCACCTTCTTCGTGCCGCAGATCGCCCGCACCTCACGGATCGTGGCGATGATGCCCTCGTCGACATAGGTCGAGAGCGAGACATCGGCATAATCCGGGCCGGGGTTCTTCCAGCTGGCGACGAACAGGGTGAAACCCTGGTCAACGATCCATTTGATGAGGGAATTCTGCGCCTTGAGGTCGAGGATGTAGAACTTGTTGATCCAGGGCGGAAAGATCACGAGCGGGGTTTCGTGGACCCTGGGCGTGGTCGGTTCATACTGGATCAGCTCGAGCATGCGGTTGCGCCAGACCACCGCGCCCGGTGTGGTGGCGATGTTCTGCCCGATGGAAAAGGCGTCGCGGTCGGCCAGCGACACGATCAGTTCGCCGTCGTTGGCCTCGAGGTCGCGCACCAGATTCTCGAGCCCGTCGACAAGGCTGCGCCCCTCGGTCGCGACTGCCCGTTCGAGGGCGTCGGGATTGGTGCCCAGGAAATTGGCCGGGCTCATCATGTTCACGATCTGGTTCGCGAAATACTCGAGCCGGCGGCGTTCGCGGTCGTCGAGGCCCTCGATCGCCTTCACGCTTTCGGAAATGGCGGCAGAATTGCGCAGATACTGTTGCTTGAGGAAGTTGAACCAGGGATTCGTGTCCCACAGCGGATTGGCGAACCTGCGGTCCTTCGGTCCCGGATCCTCGGGCGCCTTCATGCCCGACAGGAACGCCTGCTGTGCCGCGGCGAAGTGTTTCACCGTATCGGCCCAGTAGCCGACCTGGCGTTCGATCAGGCTGGCCGGGTCGGTGGCCCATTGCTGCATCATCGCCTGCGCGGCATGGGCATAGAGTTCGGGCGACGGACCCTGAAGCCCGGCCGGAACCTGCCGCCGCCGCCCCATGACCTGGACCAGCCGTTGCGACAATTCCTCGATCCGGCGGAGATTCTTCTCGAGTTCGGTGGCTTCGCGGGATTCCTGTTCCGGCAGATCGCGATCGGTTGTTGTCATCTCGCCTCCACGGTCCTAGTTTGCACCCGCAGCACCGCCCCTTCCGGCCCGACACGAGGCCCCGGGCGCCGCCCATCGCGAGGTAACGACTTGAAGTATATGTTCACTTACGACCTCATGGAAAGCCTGCGCAACACCAACCAGTGGCTGGGCGCCTCGGCGCGGGCGCTGGGGGCCTATCCGGCCATGTCGGTGCTGGCCAATCCGGGGATTGAACTGATGAAGGCCTGGGGGTCGGTCACGTCGCGGACCTTCTCGCGCATGGTGGCGAAACCCGACTGGGGCATTCCCACCGTCACCGGCCCCGACGGGCGCGACAACACGGTGCGCATCAACACCATCGTCGAAAAGCCGTTCGGCAACCTCATCCATTTCATGGTTCCCGGCCGCGAGGAACGCCCGCGCCGCGTGCTGCTCGTGGCGCCGATGTCGGGGCATTACGCCACGCTGCTGCGCAAGACCGTGATCTCGCTCCTGCCCGATTGCGAGGTCTACGTCACCGACTGGAAGAACGCCCGCGACATTCCGGTGTCGGTCGGGCATTTCGACATCGAGGACTACACCCTCTATCTGGTCGAGTTCATGAAGGCGCTCGGCCCCCGGACCCACATGATCGCCATCTGTCAGCCGGTGCCCCTGGCGCTGGCCGCGACGGCCTGGCTGGCCGAACATGCGCCGGAATCGCAGCCCTGCTCGCTGACCCTGATCGGTGGGCCGGTCGATCCCGACGCCAATCCGACCGAGGTGACGGATTTCGGCCGCCGCGTCACCATGGGTCAGCTTGAACATCTCATCATCCAGCAGGTCGGGTTCAAATACCCCGGCGTGGGGCGCATGGTCTATCCGGGGCTGCTGCAACTGGCCTCGTTCATCTCGATGAACGCGATGACCCATGCCGAGGCGTTCCGCGACCAGATCTTCCGCATGGCCCGCGGCGAGACGGGCGACCATGACAAGCACAACACCTTCTATGACGAATACCTGGCCGTCATGGACATGACCGCGGAATTCTACCTCTCGACGGTCGAGCGCATCTTCAAGGGCCGCGAGATCGCCCGCAACGCCTTCGAGATCGGCGGGCAGAAGGTGGACTTCGGGCGCATCACCTCGGTTGCGGTGATGTCGGTCGAGGGCGAGGAGGACGACATTTCCGCCCCCGGCCAGTGCCGTGCCGCGCTTGACCTGCTGACCGGGGTTCCCGATGACTGCAAGGCCTGGCATGTGGAACCGGGCGCCGGCCATTACGGCATCTTTGCCGGCAAGAGCTGGCGCAACAACATCCGGCCGCTGGTGCTGAACTTCATCGATTCCAGTTGTGCCGATCCGGCGCCCCGGCGTGCCCGTTCCCGCCCGCGCGCCGTCGCCTGATCCGGGGCCGGCCTGACCGTCTGGTGATCGGCGCCGCCGACATTCCCCCTCGCCCGACCGGCGGGGGGATGCTAGCCTTGCCGCATCGAGAGGCCCTTTCTGCTCCATGGAGTTTTCCGTGTCCGGTTTTCATTCGCGCCATTTCCTGCCTGCCGCCGTCCTTGCCCTGATGGCCGCGCTGCCCGCCCAGGCCCTGACCTGCGGCAACGATGCCTCGGGGTTTGCGGCCTGGAAGGCCGAATTCGCGGCCCTCGCGCAGGCCAATGGCGTGGGACAGGCCGGGCTGTCGGCGCTGGCCAATGCCCAGTATGCCACCCGCACCATCAACGCCGACCGCAACCAGACCGGGGTGCGCTACGCCCTCGACGATTTCATCCGCATCCGCCTGGGATCCGTGGACGGCTTTGCGGCGCAGGCACGCCGGCGGCTTGATCGCAACCGCGCCTTCTTTGACCAGATCACCGCGACCTACGGTGTGCCTGCCGGGGTTCTTCTGGCCATTCACGGGATGGAGACCGGATTCGGCGCCAACATGGGGTCGGAAAACGTCATCAACTCGATCACGACCATGGCCTATGATTGCCGCCGGTCGGAATTCTTCCTGCCGCATGCCCTGTCGGCGCTGCTTCTGGTCGATTACGGCGCCCTCAGCCCGAACCAGCAGGGCGCCTTTCACGGAGAGCTGGGCCATACCCAGTTCCTGCCCGGCAATGCGCTGACCTATGGCCGCGACGGCGACGGCGACGGGCGGGTGGATTTCTACAACATGGCCGATGCCCTGGCCTCGACCGCGAATTTCCTGCGCCAGAAGGGCTGGCAGCCCGGCCTTGGCTTTCAGCAGGGAGAGCCGAATTTCGCGGTCATCGGCGAATGGAACGCGGCCACGGTCTATCAGCAGGCGATCGCGCTGGCCGGTCAGGCGATCGGCAACTGACGGCGCCGGGCGCTCAGCGCGCCCCGGCCCAGGGCCCGTGGTGCAGGTCGCGCCCGTCCAGACGGTCGAATCCGTGCATCCCGAAGAAATCGCGCTGGCCCTGCGTCATGTTGGCGGTGCCGCGCGCGGTGCGCATCAGGTCGAACCAGCCAAGCCCCGCCACCAGCGCCGGAAGCGCATGCCCCGCCGCGATCCCCGCCGTCACCACCCGCCGCAGCGCGGGCAGCGCCGCCTCGATCCGCGCGGCAAAGAGCGGGGCCAGGATCAGGTTGCGGTCCGCGTCCTGCGCCAGCGCGCGCGCCATGTCATTGAGCATGTCCGACCGGATGATGCAGCCCGCGCGCCAGACCCGGGCGATTCCGGGCAGATCGAGCGCCCAGCCGAATTGCCCGCCCGCGGCGCGGATCATGGCGAAACCCTGCGCATAGCACAGGATCTTGCCCGCGATCAGCGCCTGTTCCAGATCGCCTTCGGCCAAGGTCAGCGGCTGCGGCCCGGCGCCGAAGCGTACCAGCCCGGCCGCGCGTTCCTCGCGTCGGGCCGAGACGTTGCGCGCCATCACCGCCGCCTCGATCACCGGGACCGGGGCGGCGAGATGCTGCGCCTCGACCGCGGTCCAGCGCCCGGTGCCCTTCTGCCCGGCGGCATCGACGATCACATCCAGAAGGGGCGCCCCGCTCTCGGGGTCGATGGTGCGGGCGACGGTGGCCGAAATCCCGATGAGGAAGGACCGCAGCACCCCCTGATCCCAGCGCGCGAACACATCGCCGATGGCGGCGGCGCCCATGCCCATGCCGTCGCGCATGAGGCCATAGACCTCGGCGATCATCTGCATGTCGGCATATTCGATGCCGTTGTGCACGGTCTTGACGAAATGGCCGGCGCCGCCCTCGCCCATCCAGGCGGCGCAGGGCGTGCCATCCTCGGCGCGGGCGGCGATGGCCTCCCTCACCTCGGCCACGCTGTCCCAGTCGGCGCGCGCACCGCCCCCCATGATCGCGGGCCCGTGCCGAGCGCCCTCCTCGCCGCCGGACACGCCCATGCCCAGGAACCGCGCCCCGCCCACGGCCGCAGCGCGCCGGTCGGTGTCGTGGAAGTTGGCGTTGCCCGCGTCGATGATCAGGTCATCCGGTCCCAGAAGCGGCGTCAGCGCCGCGATCTGCTGATCGACGGCATCGCCCGCCGGCACCATGAGGATGATCGCCCGCGGCGGGCGGATGGCGGCGACAAGCCCGGCCAGGCTTTCGGTCGGGATCACCTGCGGGGCCAGGTCCCCGGCATTGGCCGCGAAATCCCGCGTCACCTGCGCGGTGCGGTTCCAGACCGCGACGGGGAAACCCTTTTCGGCGATGTTGAGCGCAAGCGCCGCGCCCATCGTCCCCAATCCGATCAACCCGATTCGTGCCTCGGCCATGCTGCCCTCTCTCTTCTGGCGCGGGCCTTGCGCGGGCCACCCGCCGATCCTAGTCCTGCCCCTGCCCGCCTGTCGTGGCCGGCGCCCCCGCATCGCGATCCGCCCCGGCCGCCATGAGGGCGCGCGCGGACCCGATCGTGCTGGCGTAACGGACCCGCGGCCGGCGCAGCCCATGCGCCAGAAGCGCGCGCAGGCTGTCGCGCCCCGCCCCGGTGATCCACAGCGCCACCCCGCGCCGCGCGGCCTTGCGGGCAAGACCCTCGATCATGCTGGCCCCGGTGGCATCGAGATAGGGCACCGCCGACAGATCGACGATGAGCACGCGATGCCGGTCGCTGATCCGGTCAAGGACCGACCCGATCGAGGCCGATGCCCCGAAGAACAGCGCCCCCTCGATCCGGTAGATCGCCACCCGGGGATCGGCGGCGTCCTCGGCATAGGGCGGGCGCGGATCGACGGAATCGGGCAGGTCGCGGCCGGGTGCCGTGCGGTCCTCGCGGATGGCGGTCGCCTGCGCCATGCGGTTGATGAACAGAAGCGCCCCGAGCGCGACCCCGGTGACGATCCCCTCGGTCAGGCTGCGGAACACCGTCAGAAGGAAGGTCGCCGACAGCACCGCCGCCTCGCCCGCGCCCGAGCGCAGCAGGACGGCGATGGCGGATTTTTCGACCATGTTCCAGGCGACCACGGCCAGCACCGCCGCCAGCGCGGCAAGCGGGATGAAGGCGGCCAGCGGCGCCGCGACCAGCATGAACGCCAGCAGGAACAGCGCATGCAGCATCCCCGCCACCGGGCCATGCGCACCCGCGCGCACATTGGTGGCGGTGCGGGCGATGGTGCCGGTGACGCAGAACCCGCCGAACAGCGCCGAGCCGATGTTGGCCACCCCCTGCCCCACCAGTTCGCAGTTCGACCGGTGCCGCCGCCCGGTCATCCCGTCGGCGACCACCGCCGACAGCAGCGATTCGATCGCCCCCAGCATGGTGAAGGACAGGGCAGCCGGCAGGACGGCGATGATGCTTGCGGGCGACAGATCGGGCAGGCGCGGCGCCGGCAGCAGCGCCGGAATGCCGCCATAGCGCGTGCCGATGGTGGCGACGGGCAGTCCCGCCAGCGCCACCACGACCGAGGCCAGCACCACCGCCACCAGCATCCCCGGCCAACGCGGCCGCAGCACCCTCAACCCGACGATCACCGCCCCGGTGCCGAGGGCAACCCAAAGGGCCGCAGGCGTGACCGTGGCGCGCGCCTCCCAGAGTGCGGCGAGTTTCTCGACGAGTTCGCCCGGCTCGTGCGCGAGGGTGAGGCCGAAGATTTCGGCCAACTGGCTGGCAAGGATGATGACGGCGATCCCGGCGGTAAAGCCCACGGTGACCGGATAGGGGATGAAGCGCACGAAGGATCCCAGCCGCAGGAACCCGGCCAGCGCCAGCATGAGCCCCGACAGGAAGGTGGCCAGGATCAGCCCCTCCATCCCGTGCTGCGCCACCGTGGCGGCCACCAGCACGATGAACGCCCCGGCCGGCCCCCCGATCTGGAACCGCGACCCCGACAGGAGCGAGACCAGGAACCCGCCCACGATCGCGGTATGCAGCCCCTGCGCCGGCGTCGCCCCCGAGGCGATGGCGATCGCCATCGACAGGGGCAGCGCCACGATGGCGACGGTCAGCCCCGCCACCGCATCGGCCCGCAGATGCCGCAGGCCATAGCCCTCGCGCAATACGGTGACGATCTTGGGCGTGAACAGCGCCCGGAAGGCCTGCCCATGGCGCGGGGCCGTTGTCGCAGTGGTCATGATCGGGTGATGTCAGGAACGGGATGCCTCGTGGTGATCCCGCCCGGGGCCGGTGTCAAGATCCCGGCCCCCGCTTTCACGAACCCGCGTTTTCGGCCCCGCCGTCGTCAAGCCAGCCCCTCGATCGCCAGCGCGCGCTGCACGCCGGCATCCGCCTCCATCCGGGCGATGAAGCGGGCAACGCCGTCAAGCCCGGCCAGATCGACCCCGGTCCCCTGCGCCCAGCGCAGCACGACATAGAGATAGGCATCGGCGATCGACCGGGTTCCGGCGATCCAGTCGCGGGTAGCAAGTTGCATGTTCACGACTTCAAACAGCGTGCGAAGCTGGCTGCGGGCGTTTTCCTTGCTCTTTTCGATCATCGCCTCATCCCCGAGGTAGCGGGTCGCGCCGAACATCGGCTTGAAGGCGGGGTGGATGTCGGAATTGACCAGACCAAGCCAGCGATGCACCTCGGCCTTGCCGCGCGCGGTGCCGTCGCCACCCAACCCGGCCTTGGGCCAGGCCTCGGCAAGGTAGGTGAGGATGCCGCCGTTCTGGGTCATGATCGTGCCGTCGACCTCGAGCACCGGCACCGCGCCGAGCGGATTGAGCGACAGGAACGGCTCCTGCTTCAGTTCGTCATGGGACAGCGCGACCGACTCGCACGGGGCCCCGGTCCATTCGAGCACGATATGCGTGGCCAGCGGGCAGGCGCCCTGCATGTAATAGAGTTTCATCCCGATTTCCGGCTGCGGCAGGTGAACCGGCGCCGCCCGGCCGCAGATCCGGGCGCCCGTCCCCGGGATACCGTGCCGGGGCAATGGCAAATTCGCGAATTTGCCATCCGGGCACAACGGTGCCGAGGCCCGAACCCGCCTCCGCCAACTCACAGCGCCTGTGCGCGGGTGAAGGAAACCGGCGGGCGAAGCCGGCAAATTCGCGAATTTGCCGGTGCCCACGGCGGGACTCGAACCCGCACGGCCTGCGGCCAGGGGATTTTAAGTCCCCGGTGTCTACCATTCCACCACGCGGGCCACCGCGGGCCCGTCCTAGCATGCGCGTCGCGCCGGCACCAACCCTCAGGACGCCGGGGCCAACCCGTCCTCCTTCACCGCCTGCATCGCCACATGGGTCGAGGTCGAGGCGACATGCGGCAGGGTCGAGATGCGCTCGGCCAGGACATTGCGATAGGCGGCCATGCTTTCGGTGCGCACCTTCAGCAGGTAGTCGAAGGACGAGGCCATCATGTGCGCCTGCTCGATCTCGGGCACCTTCAGCACCGCGGCGTTGAACGCCGAGAGCGCCCGTTCGCGCGTGTCCGAGAGCCGCACCTCGACAAAGGCGATGTGGTCGCGGCCCAGGCGCACCTGATCGACCAGCGCGCGATAGCCGCGGATCGCGCCCGTCTCCTCGAGGCGGCGCAGCCGTGCCTGCACCGGCGACTTCGACAGGCCGACCCTGCGGGCGAGTTCGGTCACGGGCAGCCGCCCCTCGACCGAGAGTTCCTCGAGGATGCGCAGGTCGAACTGGTCGAGGGGTGCAGGCGGATCGGATCGCATGGGGCCGATTCAACGGGCGGATCGCCTGCAAGTCAAGCAGGAGCGGGAAACATGACTGGTGGCAGGGCGCTATGATGGGATGTCCCATCCGCACGAGAACCGCCATGCCCGAGACCGATCCGCTCCTGCGCGCCCGCATCGACGCCGAGACCCTTGCCCCCGAGGCCCCGCTGATCGAGAGCCTGCGCGCGCTTGCCGCCCTCGACCCTGCGGCGCGTGGCGCCATCACCGCGCGGGCGGCAGATCTGGTGCGGGCGATCCGCGGCGATTCGAGCCCCGGGCTCATGGAGATCTTCCTGGCCGAATACGGGCTTTCGACCGGCGAGGGCGTCGCGCTCATGTGCCTGGCCGAGGCGCTGCTGCGGGTGCCCGATGCCGAGACCATCGACGCGCTGATCGAGGACAAGATCGCGCCATCGGACTGGGGCCGGCACCTCGGGCAATCGGCCTCGCCGCTGGTCAATGCCTCGACCTGGGCGCTGCTGCTCACGGGCAAGGTGCTCGATGACGAGGGGCGCGGGATCGGCGCGGTACTGCGCGGCGCCATCCGCCGCCTCGGAGAGCCGGTGATCCGCCGCGCCGTCGCCCGCGCCATGCGCGAGATGGGGCGCCAGTTCGTGCTGGGCGAGACCATCGGCGATGCGATGACCCGCGCCGACATCATGCAGAAGGAGGGTTTCACCTATTCCTACGACATGCTGGGCGAGGCCGCGCGCACCGATGCCGATGCCCGCAACTATCACCTGGCCTATTCGCGGGCGATTTCGGCCATCGCCACCGACTGCACCCGCAGTTCGGTCGGGATGAACCCGGGGATCTCGGTGAAGCTCTCGGCGCTGCATCCGCGCTACGAGGTGGCGCAGCGCGCCCGGGTCATGGAAGAGCTGGTGCCGCGCACGCTGTCGCTGGCGCTGCTGGCGCGGTCGGCGGGCATGGGATTCAACATCGACGCCGAAGAGGCCGACCGGCTCTCGCTGTCGCTCGACGTGATCGCGGCGGTGCTGTCGGATCCGGGCCTGCGCGGCTGGGACGGCTTCGGCGTGGTGGTGCAGGCCTATGGCAAGCGCGCGGGTCCGGTGATCGACTGGCTGCATGCGCTGGCCACCCGCCTCGACCGGCGCATCATGGTGCGGCTGGTCAAGGGCGCCTACTGGGACAGCGAGATCAAGCGCGCGCAGGTCGAGGGGCTGGCGGGATTCCCGGTCTTCACCGCCAAGAATGCGACCGACATTTCCTACATCGCCAATGCCCGCCGGCTGCTGGGGATGACCGACCGGATCTATCCGCAGTTCGCCACCCACAACGCCCATACCGTGGCCGCGGTGCTGCACATGGTGCGCGACATGGCACTGGCGCCCGACCGGTTCGAGTTCCAGCGCCTGCATGGCATGGGCGAGGCGCTGCACCGCATCGTGCTCAAGGCCGAGGGCACGCGCTGTCGCATCTATGCGCCGGTGGGCGCGCATGAGGATCTTCTGGCCTATCTGGTGCGCCGGCTGCTCGAGAACGGGGCGAATTCCTCGTTCGTGCACCAGATCGTCAACAAGGAAGTCCCGCCTGAAACCGTCGCTGCCGATCCGTTCGACGCCCGCCCCGATCCGCTGCCGATCAGGGCGCCGGCCGATCTGTTCGCGCCGGCGCGCGGCAATTCGCGCGGCCTCGACCTGACCGATGCGCCGACGCTTGCCGCGCTCGAGGAGGCGCGTGCCCCCTTTGCCACCCTGCCCTGGCAAGCGGCGCCGGTGCTGGCCACCCCTGCCCCCGCCGCCCCGCCGCGCGAGGTGCGCAACCCCGCCGACGGCAGTCTGACCGGGCAGGTGGCCGAGGCCGGGGCCGAGGCGGTTGCCGCGGCGCTGGGGGCGGCACGGCCCTGGGACGCGCCCGTGGCCGAACGCGCGGCCGTGCTGCGCCGGGCGGCCGATCTCTACGAGGCCAACGCCGGCGAAATCTTTGCCCTTCTGGCGCGCGAGGCGGGCAAGACCCTGCCCGATGCCCTGGCCGAACTGCGCGAGGCCGCCGATTTCCTGCGCTACTACGCCGCCGGGGCCGAGACGCGCGACAGCGCCGGGACCGCTGCTCCGCGCGGGGTCTGGGCCGCGATCAGCCCCTGGAACTTCCCGCTGGCGATCTTCACCGGCCAGATCGCCGCCGCGCTGGCGACCGGGAACGCGGTCCTGGCCAAGCCCGCGCCGCAGACCCCGCTGATCGCGCATCGCGCGGTGGGCTGGCTGCTCGAGGCGGGCGTGCCTGCGGGGGCGCTGCAACTTCTGCCCGGCGGGGCCGAGACCGGCGCGGCGCTGACGGCGCTGCCGCTTCAGGGCGTGGTGTTCACCGGCTCGACCGCGACTGCGCGCCGCATCCGGGCCAGCATGGCCGAACACATGGCGCCGGGCACGCCGCTGATCGCCGAAACCGGCGGCATCAACGCGATGGTGGTCGATTCCACCGCCCTGCCCGAGGCGGCGGTGCGCGACATCGTCAATTCCGCCTTCCGTTCGGCCGGACAGCGCTGTTCGGCGCTGCGCTGCCTGTTCGTGCAGGAGGATGTGGCCGAGCGCGTGCTGGGGATGCTGCGCGGGGCGATGGCAGAACTGCGGATCGGCGATCCTTGGGATCTGGCAACCGATGTCGGCCCGGTGATCGACCGCGCGGCGCAATCCGCGATCGCCGTCCATGTCGAGAAGGCCCGCGCCGATGGCCGGATCATCGCCGAACTGGCCGCGCCCGAAGGCGGCACCTTCATCGCCCCGGTGGCGATCCGCGTGCCCTCGATCGCCGCGATCGAACGCGAGGTGTTCGGCCCGGTGCTGCATGTGGCCACCTTCCGCGCCGAGGATCTCGGGGCGGTGCTCGATGCGGTGAACGCGACCGGATACGGGCTGACCTTCGGGCTGCACACCCGCATCGACGACCGGGTGCAGATGGTGGTGGACCGCATCCATGCCGGCAATGTCTATGTGAACCGCAACCAGATCGGCGCCGTGGTCGGATCGCAGCCCTTCGGGGGCGAGGGACTTTCGGGGACCGGGCCCAAGGCGGGCGGGCCGCTCTACCTGCCGCGCTTTGCCGCGCCGGCGCCGGCCGATTCCCCCCTGCCCGAGGCGCCGCAGATGGCGCTGACGCTGCCGGGGCCGACAGGGGAATCGAACCGGCTGCGGCTGCATGCACGCGGGCCGGTGCTGTGCGCCGGTCCGGGCACGGTCGCGGCGGCGGCGCAGGCGGCGGCGGTGCGCGCGCTGGGCGGCACGGCCGAGGAGGTGCCCGACCTGCCCCCTTCCGCACTGGCGCAGCGCGACAGAAGCGCGGTGATCTGGTGGGGCGATACCGACACCGCCCGCGCGATCGAGCGCAGCCTTGCCGCGCGCGAGGGGGCGATCGTGCCGCTTGTCACGGCGATGCCCGATGCCGCGCATGTCCTGCATGAGCGTCACGCCTGCATCGACACCACCGCTGCGGGCGGGAACGCGGCGCTGCTGGCCGGCAAGGGCTGAGGGCATTGCCGCCAACCGTGCCGGCCCTGTTCAGGCCAGCGGAGCGCGCGCTGGTCGCGTGCGCACTGGCCCCGTCTCGGCAGTGCTGGCGCACTGCCTCGGGTTTGCCTCCGGCGGGGGTATTTCGGGCAAAGATGAAGGAGCACGGCTGCGCTTTCATCTGTCTCCAAATATCCCGGGGGGAGGCGCCCGCAGGGCGGCGGGGGGCAGAGCCCCCCAGCGCGGCTGACGGCACGGGCGCCGCTCGGGGGGGGACCTCGGGGGGGTGACCAGGGGAATCGCATTTGAGAAATAGGTCTGGATTATCGGTGTGATGTGGATTCTTTGGGGTTCTCCTGGTGGGGAGTTTTCCGATGGCTTCGCTGATCACGATTTTCCGGGATCTGCCCGATCCCCGGACCGGGAACGAGCAGCGGCATGACCTTCTCGATATCCTGACGATTGCCCTGGTGGCTTCGGTCTGCGGCGCGGAACCTTGTGTGGACTTTGCCGAGTTCGCTGCGGACCGGGAGATGCTTCTGCGGGAGTTTCTCAATCTCGAGAATGGCTTGCCGAGCCACGACACGTTCAGCCGGGTGTTCCGCCTGCTCGACCCGGCCGCATTCGGACGCGCCTTCGAGGC
>JADYZU010000034.1 GCA_020852925.1 Rubellimicrobium sp.
ACAGCAACATCAAGGGCGTGAGCTTCCTGCGCCAGCTTCTGGGCAATATCGTCAACCTGAGCGCCGCGGATTTCGTGAACGATCAGTGATGCGGGGCGGCGGCGCGGGCAGGTTGCTTGTCGCCGGTCCCTATCATGCGCGCGAGGTGTCGAGCGCGGCCGGCATGACGGCCTGCCTGACGCTCAGATCGCGGATTTTCCGACCGGACGGTGCGGCTGATCGCGACGGCTACGATGGGCTGTCGCGGCATGTCCTGATCACCGACAGCCGCGATGGCGCGGCGGTGGCCTGCTTTCGCCATCGCGCTCTGCTGCCCGATGCGCTGACCACATCCTACACAGGGCAGTTCTACGACCTGTCGCCGCTGCGGACCCTTCGCGGGCCGCTGGTCGAGCTTGGCCGCGTGGCCGTGGATGCACGGCGAAGCACACCCGACCTGCTACGGCTCCTGTTCGCGGCGATGGCGTGGATGGCGGTCCGGGCGCGGGCGCGGCTGATCTTCGGGTGCAGTTCGTTTCCCGGCGCCGATCCCCCGCGCCACGCGCCCGCCATCGCCTGGGCGCGGGGGCGGGCCGAGGTGCCGGAGATCAGGGCGCTGGCGCCCTGCGCCTTGCCCCTGGCCGCGCCGGACCCGGCTGGCGTGCCCGCACTCCTGCGCAGCTATCTGGCGCTTGGCGCGGCCGTGGGGCCGGATGCGGTTGCCGATCCGGCATTGGACACGCTCCACCTGTTCACGCTGCTGAATGTGGCGGAGGTTCCTGCCGCACGCGCGCGAACGCTGCGCCGGCTGGTGGGTGACTGTCTTTCCCCCGGCGCATGAAAAAGCCCCGGCGAACCGGGGCTTTCCTGCAACTTCCGGCGGCCCGCTCTCAGGCGCGGGCGCGACGCCCGCCGCGGCGACCCGACGCCGCCTGC
Source organism: Rubellimicrobium sp. (assembly GCA_020852925.1). GTDB lineage: Bacteria > Pseudomonadota > Alphaproteobacteria > Rhodobacterales > Rhodobacteraceae > JADYZU01. The sequence continues at coordinate 916 of JADYZU010000034.1, forward strand.
GAGGCCGAGGCGGAGGCTTCGGCAAAGCTCATGCCGCCCTCTACCGCTTCCAGCACCTTCGAGAAGCGGATCCACTCGCCGCCGTTCGCATCATGGTTCATCAGCATGTTGGCGGCGCGGATCGCCTCCATCTCGACCTGGCGGACAGGGTTCATGATGGCGCTGGTCATGCCGGCGGAGATCGCCATTGGCAGGAAGGCGGCGTTGATGCCGTGGCGGTTGGGCAGGCCGAACGAGATGTTGGAGGCGCCGCAGGTGGTGTTCACGCCCAGTTCCTCGCGCAGGCGCTTGACCAGCGCGAAGACCTGCTGGCCCGCCGTCGCCATGGCGCCGATCGGCATCACCAGCGGATCGACCACGATGTCGTGCGCAGGGATGCCGAAATCGGCGGCGCGCTGCACGATCTTGCGCGCAACCTCGAAGCGCACGTTCGGGTCTTCGGAAATCCCCGTGTCGTCGTTCGAGATGGCGACGACCGGCACGTTGTATTTCTTGACGAGCGGCAGGACGAGTTCCAGGCGGTCCTCCTCGCCGGTGACGGAATTGAGGAGCGGGCGGCCCTCGGCGGCCTCAAGGCCGGCCTTGAGCGCGCCGGGAACCGACGAGTCGATGCAGAGCGGCACATCGACAAGCCCCTGCACCAGCCGCACCATGCTGGTCATCAGGGGCGGTTCGGTTTCGTTGGGGTTGGGGTTCGAATTGTAGACGACGCCCGCATTGATATCGAGAACCATCGCCCCGCAGGCGACCTGCTCCAGCGCGTCCTTCTCGACCGTGGCGAAGTTCCCGGCCTCAAGCTCGGCCGCCAGCTTCTTGCGCCCGGTGGGGTTGATGCGCTCGCCGATCACGCAGAAGGGCTCGTCAAAGCCGATGACGACGGTTTTCGTCTTTGATTCAATAACGGTGCGGGTCATTCTTCACCTTGTCTCTCAGTTCTGCGCGGCCGGAACTGCGGATGCGCCGCCATTCTCGATGGCCCAGGTTGCGTTGGTCTTGATCCCGCCGAGCGGGAAGAAATGCACGGATTCGATGCCGAAACCGGGGTTGGCAGCCTTGTGTGCTGCAAGCTCTGCCACAAATTCGTTCGGCTCGTAAGGCAGAAGTAGTTTCGTGACATCGAGCGCGCGCTTCTGCAGCACCTTCAGCGACGGGCCGACTCCGCAGGCGATGGCGAACTTGATGAGCGTCTGAAGCTTGGCAGGACCGGCGACACCGATATGGACCGGCAGGCTGATCCCCTCGGCGTTCAGGCGGTTGACCCAGTCGATCACCGGCTTTGCCTCGAAGCAGAACTGGGTGGCCATCGCCATCTTCGCGTCGGTGCGCTCGCTGAAGGCCTGCTTCCAGCGCAGCGCCTCAAGCACGTTGCGGTCCGACCCGTCGGGGTCGATGTCCTTGTTGCCTTCGGGGTGGCCGGCGACATGCAGGCGCTCGAACCCGTCGAAAAGGCCGGTCTCTATCAGCTGCATCGAATTGTCGAAATCGCCGTGCGGGGTGGAGATGCCCCCGCCGAGGAGAAGCGCCTGCTTCACGTCGGCCTCGCCCCTGTAGCGGGAGATCCAGTCGGCCAGCGTCGCCTTGTCCTTGATGATGCGCGCGGGCAGGTGCGGCATCACCGGGAAGCCCTCGGCATGAAGGCGCCGGGCGGTCGCGACCATCTCCTCGATCGGCGTGCCGTCGATATGGGCGATATAGACGCGGGTGCCCCTGGGCAGGAGCGCGCGGAAATCCTCGACCTTTTCGGCGGTGCGCGGCATCACCTCGATCGAGTAGCCCTTCAGGAAGGCTTCCGTTGCGGCCGCGTTGCCCACGGGTGCGGCCGGTTCCTTGTCTCTGCGCAGGAAGTTCAGTAGTGCCATGCCGCCCTCCAAAGGCTGGGCCGGGCTTATGCCCAGCCGTCGTTCGCAATCTGCGCCTTGATCCGCGCCGTCTCATATTCCGCGTCGATGCGCGCGGCCTCGGCGGTGGCGACCGCCTCGTCCTCGCCCTCGACGGTCACGGGGTCCGCCTTGCGCCATTCGGCGAGATAGGCGTCGGTCCCGGCGGCGCCGATCTTCATCGCGCAGCGGTCGATCGCCTGTTCGAACCGTTCGGGCAGGGGCTTCTTCACCCCGCGCCGCCCCTTGCCCACGATCACCTGAGCCGGGATGTCGCGCCAGTAAACGATTGTGACTTCTGCCATGACGAATCCTCTGGTTGGCGCCCTGAATACCGCTCTCCCAGCGACATGCGATGTCGGATTTCGACATGGCGCGCCACTGTTGCGACCTGCCATCCTGCATAGCCAACCGTGGCCCCCGCCGCCAGTTCCGCCGTCCTGACTTTTCTTCATCCTGATGATGAACCGGACCGGAATTGCCCCACCGCGGGGCAGGGCGGCTTGATTGATCGGGCGGCTGCCGATAGGGTGGGCGCAACTTCACATCGGAGGGCGTGATCATGGCGCCCAGGCGTCCCGGCGGTGCGGGCGCGTTCCCGGTTCCGGTCGAGCCACCCAGCACCGCGAAACCCGACCCGGCGCAGCTTTACGCGGCGCTGGACCTCGGGACCAACAGTTGCCGGATGCTGATTGCCCAGCCGAAGGGCAGTCAGTTTCATGTGGTGGACAGCTTTTCCAAGGCTGTCCAGCTTGGCCACGGGCTCGAAGCCTCGGGCAGGCTCAGCCGTGCGTCGATGTCGCGCACCGTCCAGGCCCTTCATATCTGCCGCAAGAAACTCGAACAGCATGGCGTGAAGCGGATGCGGCTGGTGGCGACAGAGGCCTGCCGCCGGGCGAAGAATTCCCGCGAATTCCTCAGGATGGTGGAGAGGGAAACCGAGCTGCCGCTGGAAATCATCCAGCCCGAGGAGGAGGCGCGGCTGGCGGTGATCTCCTGCGCGCCGCTGGTCTCCACCCGGACCGAGCAGCTTCTGGTCGTCGATATCGGCGGCGGCTCGACCGAGCTTGTGTGGATCGACCTCGCGTCGGTGCCGCGCGCTGAACGGCCACGGGCGATCATGCGGCTTCACGCGGGGTTCAAGCAGGTCGAGAATCCCTTTCCGGCCGCGAAGGTCGTGGACTGGATTTCGGTTCCGCTCGGCGTGGCGACCCTGAAGGACCAGTTCAGCGATGTCGAGGATGATGCCGCGCGCTTTGCGCTGATGAGCTGGCATTTCGAGGAGCAGCTTTCGAACTTCTCGCCCTACAACGCCAGCCAGCCGCGCGAGGGTTTCCAGATCATCGGCACATCGGGCACGGTGACGACGGTCGCGGCCAGCCATCTGGGGCTGAAGCGTTATGACCGCACCAAGGTCGATGGTCTGAGGATGACCAGCGACCAGATCGACCGGGTGATCCGCGACTACCTGTCCCTCGGCCCCGAAGGCCGCCGCAACGACCCCCGGATCGGGCGCGACCGCCATTCGCTGATCATGTCGGGATCGGCGATCTTGCAGGCGCTGATGCGCGTCTGGCCGACCGACCGGCTGTCGGTTGCCGACCGGGGCCTGCGCGAAGGGTTGCTCTATGCCCAGATGTCGGCCGATGGCGTGCTGGAGGACGGGCCGTTCTGATCCCGTTGCGGGTTGATTGCGGCTGGCCGGGCATTTGAGTATTTGAACAAAGAAGAAACGGCAGACCCGAGGAGAGGGGACATGGCGAAGACCCCGTCGGGGAATACATCGGGGCGCGGACAGCGCGAGCTTCGGGTGCGGGTCAAGACCGCCAAGGGGCGCAAACTGTCCTCGACCCTGTGGCTTGAGCGGCAACTGAACGACCCCTATGTGCAGCGCGCCAAGAAAGAAGGCTATCGCGGTCGCGCGGCCTTCAAGATCCTCGAACTCGACGACAGGTTCCGCTTCCTCGTGCCGGGCGCGCGGGTGGTCGATCTCGGCTGCGCGCCGGGGGGCTGGTGCCAGGTGGCGGTCAAGCGGGTGAATGCGCTTGGCGAGAAGTCGGGCAAGCGGGTGGGCCGGGTTCTGGGCGTGGACCTGCAGGAGGTCGAGCCGATCGCGGGGGCCGACATCCACCAGCTCGACTTCCTTGAGGATGGCGCCGACGAGAAGGTGAAGGCCTGGCTTGGCGGGCCGGCCGACGTGGTCATGTCGGACATGGCGGCGGCGGCGTCGGGCCACAAGGGCACCGACCACCTGCGGATCATCGCGCTGTGCGAGGCGGCGGCCGAGTTCGCCTTCGACGTGCTCGAAGAGGGCGGCACCTTCGTCGCCAAGGTGCTGGCCGGCGGGGCGGAGAACCAGTTGCAGGCGCTCCTGAAGCGCGCCTTCCAGAAGGTCGCCAACGTCAAGCCGCCATCGAGCCGCGCCGACAGTTCGGAAAAGTTCGTGGTGGCGACCGGCTTTCGCGGGCGCCCCCCGGCTCCGGGAGAGGCCGGCGCCGAGGAAATGCCCGACTGACCGGCACCGGGCGCGTCACGGTTCGGTCAACAGGCCGATCCCGTCGACCGAGATGCGCGCGGCCTGTCCGCAATGGAACATGTAGTAGGTGACGAGCGACTGCGGGCTGCGCATCACCCCCGGCCGTCCGAGCAGGTCGCGCGCCTCGCGCAGTTCGCTGGCGAAGTCGGCGCCACGGGTCAGGACTTTCTGCCCCGGCGAGACGAGGATATCCTGCGCGGGCAGGTTGCCCCCCAGCGCCCCGGCGCGGATCATGACCGGCTGGGCATCGGGGTAGGCGGCGAGGAAGTCTTCGTCGAGCTGGATCTTGTCGAACCAGGCGATCCGCGCCACCTGACCATCGGTCAGGCGCAGCGGATCGTGCTTGCGCAGCACCTGAACCGGCAGCGCCCCGAAGGATGTCATGACGGAGGCGTTCCAGCACAGGCCGGGCAGTGTCCAGGATCGTTCGCTCCGCGCCTCGGGGCCACGGCGCAGCGGGCCGGGCATCGCGCCGGCGGTGGGGTGGGCGGCCGTCGAGGGGACGGCGGAATGGTTCAGTGGCATTTCGACTTCCAAAATGGGTCCGGGGCCGTTCACGGGGCAGAATGGCCCCCGGCGCCTCGGTCTGATTGCGTCCCGGCAAAGCGGGACAAAACGCACGCCAAGTATCGCGCCGGGCCAGAGCGGACCGCCGCACCGCGCCCTCCCGGAAATCGGTGGCTCACGATGATGCCACTCTAGCACCACCGCCCGACAGGCCGCGATTTATTCCGCGCTGCGGTGGCAGGAGGCCTGCGGAAACGGTCTGGTGCGAAACAATCGGCGGGCTTTCGTGTCATCGGGCACGCGTCCTGTCACCGGGGGGCGAATCCCGCTGCTGATTTGCGACACGCGGGCCGCGTCTTGCTGTGCCGCAGACGGCTGGCGGAGCCGGACGAATCCATATATGATCAAATTATGGATGCTGCTTCCGGGGATGATGACTTGCCAGCCTGCGCGACAGTTGCCTGTGGTGATCGCGCGCGGTTCTTCCGCGCGGAGGGCTGCGCATTCGCCCGCATGCGCTTTGGTCTGCCGGCGCCGCCCGGGGACCACCGGTTCTGATCGCTGCCCGAGGGGGCGGATTTTCCATTCGAGAACAGGTGTTCCATGACAGACCCACAGATGCTTGTCGGCGGCGTTGCCGCTGAACGGATCGCGGCGATCCATGCCCGCGAGGCCGCCCTTTTCACCAAGGCCCGGCCCGGAACCCGCGCGGCGCTGGACAAGGGGGCCGCCCCCTTCCTGGGTGGCGTGCCGATGCTGTGGATGACCGACTGGCCGCAACCCTTCCCGATGCTGGTGGCCGAGGCGGAAGGCGCGC
>JADYZU010000035.1 GCA_020852925.1 Rubellimicrobium sp.
CGATCTCGCAGGTGGCGACCATCACCCAGGCCGGCGCCCCCCCGACCGAGATGCGCCGCATCACCCTCCTGCCCGGAGCGGCCGGCCCGGTGCCCGCGGCGCTGACCGCGACCGGCTATCACGAGGAACCCTCGGACCGGGGCCGGCTGTTCGCGGCCGGCGCCAGCGAATTCGCCATCGACCTCGGCGCGCGGCGCGACGATCCCTTCGGCGGCATGCTGGGCCGCTCCTCGCGCATCCTGATCGAGGGCGACACCCTGCTTCAGGCGGCCGGGATGGGGCCGGTCATGGCGCTGTCGGGCGGGGCATCCTGGGCCGCGCGCCCCGACATGGCGGCGATCCTCGACGCGCTCTCCTCGTGGCCTGCGGATCCGCCCGGAGCCGCGGCCTGGGTGAACGCGCATGTGCTGCTGCGCCAGTCCGATCTGGCGCCGATGCCCGACATCGCCCTCCTGCTCGACGGGGCAGCCCGGCCCGAGCCGGCGCCCGGCGTGCCCTTCTGGTCGGTCTGCGTCATCGCGCTGCTGGTCGGGGAGGGGGGCACCTCCTCGGCCATCGCCATCCCCTATGCCACGCGCGAACAGGCCGAAGCGGCCGCCCGCAGCGCCCTGCAGGGCTGGCAGATGCCGGGTCCGGGCGGCGAGGGCGCGAAATCCGCGACCATCGGCCCGCTCGAGACCCGGATCACCGGCACCGGCCCCTTCGTCATGATCGCCGCGGTCAGCGGCGGCGCCGGCTGGGCCGACGCCCCCCGGGACATTCCCTACTGGCAGATCCTGCGGGCGCTGTGGAACCGCGACCTGGGCGAATTCGGCCCGCCGGCCTGACTTCCGCCCATGGGCGCCCATGGGCCCCACGGGCCTCAGAGCGGCGCGCAGGCCTCCCGCAGCCAGAGGCGCGCCGCCTCGCCCACCCGCGGGCCGATCCGCGACAGCACCTCGGCGTGATAGGCGTCGATCCAGTCGCGCGCGCCCCGGTCAAGCAGATCGGCCAGGATCAGCCGCCGGTCGAAGGGCGCCCAGGTCAGCGTCTCGAACGACAGCCAGCGGCGCTGCGGATCGCCCCCCTCGGGCGCAGCCTCCTCCTGCACGGCGATCAGGTTCTCGATCCGGATGCCAAAGGCGCCCTCGCGGTAATAGCCCGGCTCGTTCGACAGGATCATGCCCGGCAGCAACGCCACATCCGACAGCCGCGAGAGGCGCTGCGGCCCCTCGTGCACCGACAGATAGGCCCCGACCCCGTGGCCGGTTCCATGGTCGTAGTCCTGCCCGGCAAGCCAGAGCGGATAGCGCGCCAGCGCATCGAGATGCGCGCCGCTCACCCCGTGCGGAAACCGCGCCCGGCTCAGCGCGACCATGCCGGCAAGGACGCGGGTATAGGCCGGGGCCGCCCCCTCGGGCGGTCGGCCCACGGTGACGGTGCGGGTGATGTCGGTGGTCCCGTCCAGGTATTGCCCGCCGGAATCCACCAGCAGCAGTTCCCCCGCCGCCACCGGCCGGTCGGTATCGCGCGTCACGCGGTAATGCACGATGGCCCCGTTCGGCCCGGCGCCGCTGATCGTCTCGAACGAGATGTCGAGCAACGCATTGGTCGCGCGCCGGAACCGCTCGAGCGCCTCGACCACCGCGATCTCGCTCAGCCCGCCCGCGGGCGCGGTCCGGTCGAGCCAGGCCAGGAATTCGACCATCGCCGCCCCGTCGCGCAGATGGGCCGCGCGCATCCCCGCCAGTTCGGTGGCGTTCTTCTGCGCCTTGGGCAGAAGGCAGGGATCCGCCCCCGCCACCCGCGCCACCCCGGCCCGGTCCAGCGCGCGCGCCACCGCCTCGGGCGCGGTCTTCGGGTCGATGAGGACCGGCCCGCGCAGGCGCCCCAGCGCGGCCTCGAATCCGGCCGCATCGTGCAGGGTCACGCCGTCGTCCAGAAGCGCTTCGATCGCCGCGGCCTTGCCGGGGCGCGCGAACAGATCCACCCGCCCGTCGTCATGCAGAAAGGCCAGCGCATGCGGCACCGGATTGCGCGCCACGTCGCCGCCGCGGATGTTCAGAAGCCAGGCGATGGAATCGGGGCTGGTCAGCACCGCCACCGCCCGCCCCGCCGCCTTCAGCGCCGCCGCAAGGCGCGCGCGCTTGGCGCCCGAGGCTTCGCCGGCGCGTTCGGCCGGCCAGGCACGGAACGGCGCCGCGGGCGGCTCCGGCCGGTCGGCCCAGAGCAGGTCGATGAGATTCGCCCCCGCCACCAGGTCGATCCCCCGCCCCTCCAGCGCCGCGCCCAGCACCCTGATCTCGTCCACGCCATGCAGCCAGGGATCGAATCCCACACGCCCGCCGCGCGGCAGCGCCCCGATCAGCCACTCTGCCGCCTTCACCTCGGGCCAGTCCACCGGCGCAAACGCCGCCGCGACCTCGCCCCGCACCTGAAGCCGGTAGCGCCCGTCGACGAACACCCCGGCGCGATCGGCCGTCACGATGCAGAATCCCGCCGACCCGGTGAACCCGGTCAGCCACTTCAACCGCTCGTCGCAGGGGGCGACATATTCGCCCTGATACAGGTCGGCGCGCGGGGTCAGCCAGGCGTCAAGCCCGCGCTCCGCCATCGCCGCGCGCAACGCCGCCAGCCGCGGCGGCCCCTGTTCGGGACGGGCACCCTTGTCGAACGTCTGGAACATCGCCTGCCTTTCATCTGTCCGGAAATATCCCACGGGGGGTGCGGGGGGTGTGAAACCCCCCGCTTTTCGGGCGGGGTGCGGGGGATGTGAAACCCCCCGCCCCTGCGGCCGCCCTCAGCGGA
>JADYZU010000036.1 GCA_020852925.1 Rubellimicrobium sp.
CAGTGGGAAAGCGCCCAAGCTCGCTATCACCGCCGTCATGCGCAAGCTTGTCTTGCTCGCCAACGCTCTGCTGCGCGACGGCCGGAAATGGGCCGAAAGACCCGCTTGACCAAGACGGATACTACCGGCAGGACGAGATCGACCCCCTCTGCGCCCATGCCGTGCATGTCCATCTGCGGCAGGCGCGGCCGGGGGCGCTTCAGGCCAAGTTCGGCGAGGGCGTGCTGAACTTTCCGGCGCTGTTCGGGGCCTTGCGGGACGCGGGCTATGCCGGGGCGCTCACCCTCGAGGCGGTGCATCAGGCCTACATGAACACGCTGGGCGACGATGTGATGACCGAGACCATCGCGCTGCGCGACGCATTCAACGCCTGGAACGGCGACAACAGGGAGGGTCGGTGATGGGACAGCATGCCTGGGTGCTCGAGGTCAGGCCGGGCTATGAAGAAGAATACCGGCGCCGGCATGACGAAATCTGGCCCGAGATGCTCGAGGCGCTGAAGAAGGCGGGATTTCGCAACTACAGCATCTTTCGCCACGGACTGACGCTGTTCGGCTATTTCGAATGCGACGATCTCGAGGCCATGAACCGCGCGATCGCCGCCGATCCGGTGAATGCCCGCTGGCAGGAATGGATGGCGCCGATCATGAAGATCGACGTGGACCCGCAGACCGGGGCGGCCTTTCTGCTGCCCCGGCAGTTCCACATGGACTGACCCCGCTCAGCCGGCGATCACGATGGCATCGGTCGAGGCAAAGCTGATCTCGGTTTCCTGACCGACGGCGGGGGGCGGTTCATCGGCGCGGTTGAACGTGTCGAGCGAGACCAGCGTGCCGCCCACATCGGCGCGGATGCGGATGATCGCCCCCATGAAATGCACGTCGCGGATGACGGCAGGCAGGGCGATGTCGCGCCCCGGGGCGCGGCCCAGATGCACCGCCTCGGGCCGCAGCGCGAGGGTGATGGCGCTGCCCCGGGCGGCCGTGGCAGGCTGCGCCAGCGGCAGGCGCCGCCCCGCGAATTCCGCGGTCCCGGCATCGAGCACCCTGGCCTCGAGCGTGCTGAGCGTGCCCACGAAATTGGCGACAAAGCGCGTCGTCGGCCGGTTGTAGACCTCGTGCGGGGGGCCCACCTGTTCGGCCACGCCGCCGTTCATCACCACGACACGGTCGGACATCGACAGCGCCTCTTCCTGGTCGTGGGTGACGAAGATCGTGGTGATGCCAAGGCGCTGCTGGATCTCGCGGATCTCGTTGCGCAGGCTCACCCGGATCTTGGCATCGAGGGCCGAGAGCGGCTCGTCGAGCAGAAGCACCTGCGGACTTGGTGCCAGCGCCCGGGCAAGGGCGACACGCTGCTGCTGCCCGCCCGACAACTGGAACGGATAGCGCGCGCCCAGATCGGACAGGCCGATGAGGCGCAGCATCTCGCTTACCCGGGCGTCGATCCGGGCGCGCGGCGTGCCGGCGATGCGCAGGCCGAAACCCACGTTCTGCGCCACGGTCAGGTTGGGAAACAGCGCATAGGCCTGGAACACCATGCCGATCTTGCGCTGGTTCGGGCGCAGCGCCGTGACATCGCGCCCGCCGATCACCATCCTGCCCGAGGTCGGCGTCTCGAACCCGGCGACCATGCGCAGCACCGTGGTCTTGCCACAGCCCGACGGCCCCAGAAGCGAGATGAACTCGCCCTTTTCGATCGCAAGGTTGAAGTCGGTGACGACGCGGTTCGCGCCGAAGGTCTTTTCCAGATGCTGGATTTCAAGATGGGACATCAGGCGCGCACCCGGTTGTGTCGTGAAAGACGTGTGACAAGCTGGATGAGCCCCATGCAGGCCCAGGTGATGCCGAAGGCGATCACGGCAAGGGCGGAGGGCTCGTAGGCGCGGTTGGCGCCGAGGATCTGCATGTAGGGCCCGAAGGCCGGCCGGTTGAGCAGCGCGGCCATGGTGAATTCGCCGATGACGATGGCGAAGGTAAGGAAGGCACCCGACAGCACCGCCGCAAGGACATTGGGCAGGATCACCCGCGTCATGATCGTGATCCAGCCGGCGCCCAGCGATTGCGCCGCCTCGGTCAGGGTGGCGATGTCGATGGTCCGCAGCCCGGTATCGACCGAACGGTACATGTAGGGCAGCGCCAGCGTGGTGTAGCCCATCATCAGCAGGAAATTGGTGCCAGGCCCGCTGCCCGTCAGCGGCAGGAAGGACGAGGTAGTGTAGAGCCGGATATAGCCGAAGACGATGACGATCGCCGGGATGACCAGCGGCAGGAGGGTGATGAACTCGATCAGCGGGCGCGCGCCGGGCAGGCGCAGGCGCACCCAGTAGGCCGTGGGCACCACGAGGGCCACGCCAAAGCCGATGGTCAGCAGCGCCATCACCACCGAATAGAGGAAGGTGGCGCGGAACTGCGCATCGCCCAGGACCACGCGATAGGCCTCGAACGAATAGACCCCGCGCAGCATCCGCAGCGAGAATTCGGTCATGCCCCACAGCGGCAGCAGGAAATAGACCATGCCGATGAGGATCGCGCCCCAGGCCCAGAACCCGGCCCGATGGGCCGCCGTCCCGAACAGCGCGCCGATCAGCACCGGATAGGCCGGCCACAGGCCGCCGGCCGCCGGCAGCAGGTTCACGAGGAAACCGGGGAACAGGAACAGCACGGCCATGCCCAGGATGACGGCGGCCAGAACCCCCGCCTGTGGCCGCAACCCCCGCCCGAGCACCAGTCCGCTCCCGAGGCCCGCAACCCAGATGACGAAGGGCGCGGTCATTTCAGCCACCGTTCCGAACGGGCGCGCAGCCAGATATAAAGCGTGTTGGCGACCGCCGTGATGACGATCATCCCGAAGGCCAGCGCATAGCCGTAGTTCGGTGACCCGAGGACATCGCCCCGGATCTGCGCAAACAGCAGGATCGGCGCGATGTTGAAGGTGGGCCCGGCCAGCGCAAAGGCGGTGGCGACCGCCCCGAACGAATTCGCGAACAGCAGCGCGAAGGTGCCCAGAAGCGAGGGGAACAGGATCGGCAGCGCCACCATGCGCCAGTATTGCGCGCCGGTCGCGCCCAGGATCGCCGCCGCCTCGCGCCATTCGCGCTTCAGCCCGTCGAGGGCGGGGGTGATGATGAGGATCATCAGCGGGATCTGGAAGAACAGGTAGGTGACGACAAGGCCGGTGGTGGACAGCAGGTTGAAGCCCGCGTCGCGCGCCAGGATGATGCCGAACTCGCCCTTGAGCCAAAGGGTGAACAGGCCCGCCGGCCCGACCGTGGCGATGAAGGCAAAGGCCAGCGGCACTCCGGCAAAGTTCGACGCCACCCCCGAGAAGGTCAGCAAGGGTTCGCGCAGCCAGCGCGGCAACCCGCCCACGGTGATCGCCGCCGCCATGCCAAAGCCGATGGCACAGCCGATGAGCGCCGAAGTGACCGAGACCTTGATCGACACCCAGTAGGCGTTGCGCACGTTCGGCGCGTTCAGGGCGATGATGTTGTCGAAGGTGAATTCGCCGGTTCCGGTGCGAAACGCGCCGACGACGATATAGAGCGTCGGCAGGATCAGGAACAGCGTGGCAAAGACGAAGAACGGCGCGACACCGACCCACCTGAGCGAGGTGACGCTGCGCAATATGGGGCTATCAGCCATGCGGCCAGACCTGTCCGTCATGTTGGGAAAACGACCGGCGGGCGACTTGCGCCTGCCGGTCAGGGGAATGTCCCGGGTCACGCGGGGGGCGGCCTGCGCCCCCCCGGCCTCAGGTCATTCGACGACGTTGGCGCCGACGACCGAATCCCAGCCGGCGACCACCGCCTCCTTGTTGGCGTTCACCTGCGCGACGGTCGGGAACACCGCCCGCTCGTAGGCGTCGGCCGGCGGCAGGTTGTCGAGCATCTCTTGCGGCACCACCCCGCGCGCGACCAGATCGTTGAAGCGGATCGGGTGGCAATAGCCCGAGAGCCAGGCAAGCTGCCCCTCGTCCGAATAGAGATACTCCATCCACAGCTTCGCGGCGTTGGGCTGCGGCGCATGGGCCGAGATCGCCTGCACATAGACACCGGCAAGGGTCACGTCCGAGGGGACGACGACTTCGGCCGGCGGGTTGCCGTCAAGGATGTCGCGCCAGGCAAGGCCGTTGTAGTCCCAGGCGATGACGATGGGCGTGGTGCCCTGTGCCAGCGTGCCCGCCTTGCCGATGACGGGAACGAAATTGCCCGCAGCGTTCAGTTCGGCAAAGAATTCGAGCCCGGCCTGCGCAGCTTCGGCACCGGGGGCGGCGCCGCGCGACATGCCGGCGGCCATGACCCCGAGAATCGCCTGGTTCGCGGCGCGCGGGTCGCCGGCAAGGGCAACCTGCCCGTAATACTCGGGCTTGAGCAGGTCGGCGAACGAGGTCGGCACGTTCTCGACCAGATCGGTGTTCACGAGGAACGCCATCACCCCGTAGTAGTCGCCATACCAGTGACCCTCGGGATCCTTGGCGCTGTCGGGAATCGAATCCCAGGTCGACACCATGTAGGGCTGAAGCAGCCCCTCTTCCTGCGCCGCCGGGCCGAAGGCCAGGCCCACGTCGATCGTGTCGGGCGCCTGCGGGCCGGTGTTGCCGACGTTGGCGCGGATCGCCTCGAGCTCGTCGGCCGAACCGGCGTCGGGGTTCAGGCCGTTGTATTCGATGCCCGGATACCGGGCGAGAAAGCCGTCGACGGCCGCCTGATAGTTGCACCACGACATCGGCAGCGCGATGGTCGAGAGACGGCCCTCGGCCTGCGCGGCCGCATAGAGCTCGTCGATGGTCTGGGCCTGCGCGGCCCCCGTCGCAAGAATGGCGACTGCGCTGGCCGTCGCCAGTGCGCGGTTGAAGGTCATTCGTGGTCTCCCTTGTCAAGAACTGTCCGCCGCGTTCGTCCTCCCGCGCGGCTTCTGGGGGAACAGGTAACTGCGGAAGGTGACATGTGGCAATCCCCCCTGACATTGTTTGCACGCCCGGCCGCGCGAATCTCCGGCGGCGGGCCGCAACGTCACCCGGTCCCCCAACCGCACGCAGCGGGCGGTTTTTCCCTCTGGACAGCCCCCCGCACCCCGTCTAGAAGGCCGCCCACGGGACCGGACGGTCCCGCCAGGTGCCCAGGTAGCTCAGTCGGTAGAGCAGCGGATTGAAAATCCGCGTGTCGGTGGTTCGATTCCGCCCCTGGGCACCACGCAAATTCTTGAAACTACTGAGTATTCTTTTCAGTCCGGCGCTTTTTCTGCCTGGGCCTGACGGTTTCTCCGGCCGGTTCGACAACCCGCACCCTCTGCGTCACCAGCGGGGTGTCCCAGCGTGAATCGGCGTCTTGCGGATCGGTTCAGGGAAACCGGTGCATTGCGAGGCTCACGGCACCCGCAGCATCTTGCGGAAATGCTCGGGCACCGCTTCGGGCAGGTCCCATTCGATGGTAATCGGCTTTTCGCCATGCCAGCCCGCGAACATGGGCACGCCGAGATAGAGGAAGGGGGCGGCCTTGCCGCCGCGCAGTTTCTCGCTACGCACGAACAGGTGGATACGGTGGTCTGGCAGCTTACCGGACAGAATCCGGCCGTGCCTGCCGGCTTGCGTGGTTTGGCTTTGGCTTTGCCATTGCAGGCGCGAGGGCGACAGGAAGCGGTCTTCGTAGTGATTTCCTGCGGACATGCTGCCCTTTTTCAGGGTCGTCAGCAGGATCATGTTCTTGTCTACCGGCACGATCCCAGTGTTCCAATTGCCCGGATTGAACACCGCGCCGAACAGGGGTGGAATCTCCTCACGCATGTATTCGCGCCAGAGTTGCGGGCCGGTGCGGAGTGGCTCGGGCGGGTCATTCATCCCGGTTTTTGGGGCCGCTCCGGTGAACCCGGCAAGCCGCCAGTCGATCAGTTCGGTCAGAAGATCGGGCAGGCCGACGGCAACCGGGCGGCGCAGGGTCAAGCGGTCGGCCTCGACCCGGAAATCGGGGTTCATCGCCCAATGCGACCAGCCGGCATCCAGCCGATCCGGGGCAAGGCCGACCTTGCGGCTTAGGGCCAGAAGGGCGGCCTTCCGGGCCAGGCTGTCGCGCCTGTCGCCGGTCGCAAGCGACGATGACGCGGCAAGCAGCAGCAACAGCGGCCCGGCATCGCGGAACGTCGTCCGTTCGATGCCCTGTAACAGCCCTTTGTGGATATGTGCGGCCTCGGGCACCGGATCGCCCATGTCGCGCACGAAATCGAACCAGCCGCCGTGGCCGGTGCGCGCAGGCTGGAACCCGGCATGGGCGAACTCGGCCGCCCGGGGCCGTTCGCCCATCCGGACGCGGAAATCGCGATACCAGGCCTCGGATTCGTCGCCGCCCGGGTGTTGCTTCAGCATGGCGCGCAGAAAATCCAGCGCCTGAAGGTCATAGGTGACCTCACACCCCGGCGGTAGCTCCAGCGTGCCCGCCGCTGCCGCGTCCAGTTTTTGCGACAGCGAACGGTCGCCTTCGCCCGCCGCCAGCAGCGCCCGCGTCTTGGTCAGAAAGACGCGGTGGTTGCCGATATAGTCGATCACCCGCAGCACCTTGTCGCCCAGTCGCCGCAGCCCGCGCCCCAGTTGTTGCAGGAACAGGATCGTGCTTTCGGTGGGCCGCAGCATCAACACGGTGCCGATATTGGGCACGTCGATGCCTTCATTGAACATGTCGACAGCAAAGAGGCTGTCGAGTTCGCCCTTGCCCAGCGCCTCAAGCGATGAGGCGCGCGGGGCCGAACCGGGGCCGGAATGGACCGACACCGCGCGCAACCCGGCGGCGGTGAAATACTCCGCCATGAAATCGGCGTGGCGCATGGACACGCAAAAGCCGATGGTCGGGCCGTGGCCATGGCGGCGCAACTGGTCCAGCGCGTTTTCGGCGCGGGCGCGGGTGGTCACGGCCTCGGTCAGCGCGGCCTCGTCAAAGCGGGCGGATCGCCAGGGGATCTGGGCATAATCCACGTCGTCGGGTACGCCGAAATAGTGGAAGGGCGCCAGCAGGCCGCGGGTGATGCCTTCGTGCAGGTCGCAGCGGAACACCAGATTTTCACCGCACAGCGACAGCAGATCGCCGCCATCGGTGCGTTCCGGTGTGGCGGTCAGGCCCAGCAGGAAGCGAGGGCTGAAATGATCCAGCAAACCGCGATAGCTGGCGGCCGAAGCATGGTGAAATTCGTCGACGACGATGTAATCGAAATCATCGGGTGAAAAGCGGCGCAGATGTTCGGCGCGGCCAAGGGTCTGGATCGAGGCGAAGACGATCTCGCCTTCCTCTTTCGCGGTGCCGGAATAGCGGCCGAACCGCGCCTCGGGGCGGATCTGGCGGAAGGTCGCCATGGCTTGTGCGAGGATTTCCTCGCGATGGGCAACGAACAGCACCCGGTCGAAACCGCGGCTGTCAAAGGCGGAAAGCCAGGTCTTGCCCAGACCCGTCGCCAGCACCACCAGCCCGGCGCGGTGGCCGTCGCGCCGTGTGGCCTCAAGCGCGGCCAGGGCTTCGACCTGGATGCCATGCGGTTCGGGCGCCGTTTTCGGCGGCTCGGCGGCGGCCGTCCTGGCAGCGAAATCCGGCAGGGGCCGCGCCTTGCGCCGGGTCGCGTACCTGTCGATCCAGCCATCGGTCAGGGGGACGACGTGCGGGTCGGCCAACAGCGCCTCGAACGCGGTCTCCACCGCCCGCAGATCGCCCGGCGCGGCGCTGTGCAGGTTCCATTCCACGCCATCGGTCAACGCCGTGCGGCTGAGGTTGGAACTGCCGACAATGGTCGCGCCGCCCGTGTCGGTGGCGCGGAACAACCAGGCTTTGGGGTGAAAACTGGTGCCGCGCGCCTCATAGATGCGGGCATCGAACTGGCCGGAAAACCCTTCGCTATCCAGATCGCGCAGCCTGCGCAGGGCGGCGGGTTCGGTCACGTCCAGATAATCGCCGACAACCAGCCGCAACCGACCGCCGCGGTCCAGCAGATCCTCAAGCCAGGGGAAAATCAGGCTGACGCCACTATCAAGCGCGAAGGCCACCGCCAGATCGACGGCCCGGGCCGTGTCGATATGGCGGGCCAGATGGGCCAGAAGCGGGTCCTTGCCCCCGGCGATCAAAAGGCCATGCGCCCGGCTATCGTCGTCCAGTCTCAGCACGAAATGCCCATGGTGCAGAACCGACCGCAGCACCGGCGCGCCGTCCTGCAACGCGGCAGAGAACAGCGACAGCATCGCCAGTTGCTCGGTCGCCGTCAGTTCCGCCCAGCCCGCAACATGCCGCCCCGGCGCAATCATATCCCCCGCATCCGTGATCCGCACGGCGGGCAAACCCGTCGCGCGGGCGCAGATCGGACAGGCGGAATAAGGCATTACCGGCGGAATTCCCTTTCGCCGCCCAGGCTACCAGGCGCGGGGAGCATGTCCAGGCGGGAAGCGTGGCCCAGGGACGCCCTTTCCGGGCAAGGTCGTCCGACCCGGGGCAGCGAACCCATCACCCCTTTCTGTCGGCCCTCAGGATGTGCGCGATGGAGCTGGTGTCCCAACCCACGATCTTGCGGCAGGATCTTATAAAGTGTCTGTCGGCCGCTGATCGCCCAGGGTTGATGGCGAAGTGGCGCACGGTAGTCCCGTTGCGCGCGCCGTGGCCCTTGCGCAGGCGGGACTGGTCCTCGGCAAAGGTGCTCCCGCAGACCACCAGGAACAGGATTTCCGACAGGGGATGCAGGATACGTCGCCCATCCCGCGGATCCTCGACCGCGGAGAAATGATCCAGAAGCGCAGCAAGGCGCGAACGGCAGAAAGGGCTGTCGGGTAGCGTCATGACCAGCGGCGCCATCTCGGTGCAGCCCGACTGATTCGGAGATGCCCCTGATTGTCACTGCACCTTGGGTTCGGAACCCGGACGGGATCGCGCGTCTGGCAAAGGTGCCGCGCCGCGGCTAGGATGCGGCCATGCTGCACCTTGTCCGCCACGGCGCCCCCACGGCGCAACCGCCGCTACTCATTGCCCACGGGCTGTTCGGTTCGGCCCGCAACTGGGGCGCCATCGCCCGCGCCCTCTCGGACCGGGGCGAGGTGGTGGCCGCCGACCTGCGCAACCACGGCGAAAGCGGCTGGACCACGCGGCACGACTATCCCGGCATGGCCGACGATCTGGCCCAGGTGATCGAGGGCGCCCTGGGCGGGCGGGCCGATGTCATGGGCCATTCCATGGGCGGCAAGGCGGCGATGGTCCTTGCGCTCTCGCGGCCCGATCTGGTCAGGCGGCTGATCGTGGCCGATATCGCCCCGGTCGCATCCGCACACGACCAGAACCCGCAATTCGCCGCCATGCGCCGCATCGACCCCGCGGCCGTCACCTCGCGCGCCGAGGCCGCGCGTCTGATGCAGGCCACGACGCCTGAAATCGCAGCCTTCCTGCTTCAGAACCTCGATCTGGCAGGGCGGCGCTGGCGGCTGAACCTTGACCTGCTCGAGCGCGAGATGCCGACGATTCTGGGCTTTCCCGAAACCGGGGCGCCGTTCGCCGGGCCGGTCCTGTTCCTTGCGGGGGAAAGGTCGGACTACATCCTGCCCGAACACCGCGCGCCGATCGCCGCACTGTTTCCGCAGGCGCGCTTTGTCACCATCCCCGGCGCGGGGCACTGGCTTCATGCCGAACGGCCGCGCGAATTCGAGGGCGCGGTGCGCGCCTTTCTGGACGAACCCCCTGCCGGCGACTAGCGCCGGGCGTCAGAACCGCCCGAGTTCCGCCAGCAGATCGGCATTGTCGCAAGAGCGGGTCGCCGGGTCTGCACAGCCCTGGGGCAGATCGCAGCAATGGCAACGCGCCACCGTCACAAGGTAGTCGTCGCCCGAGATGAATCCGTCCTGAAAGGCATGGCCCAGGTCGGATTCCCCACTTGCCATTCCCGGGGCGTCAAGGGACATCCCGACATTCCTGATTTCCTGCATCGCTCCTCCTCCCAGACAGCGGGCGATTGGACGAGATTCGGGCAGGCAGGCGCAGCCCGTCCTTGCGCCAGATCAAATTCCGCCCGCTCAGGCAGGATCGGCGGCAGGATCGGCGGCGGCATGCGCGGCGGCGGTGAAACGGGCGATGCGGTCCGGATCCTTCTGCCCCGGCGCCGATTCGACCCCGGTCGAGACATCGACCTGCCGCGCACCGGTCAGGCGGATCGCCTCGGCGACATTGTCGGGGGTCAGCCCGCCGGCCAACATCCAGGGCCGCGGCCAGCGCCGCCCGGCAACCAGGCGCCAGTCGAAGGCGATGCCGTTGCCGCCCGGCAGTTGCGCGCCCGCGGGCGGGCGGGCATCGACCAGGATCTGGTCGGCCACGGTGAAATAGGGGGCAAGGCGCTCCATGTCGTCGCGGCCGGCGATGCCCATGGCCTTCATCACCGGCAGGCCGGTGCGGGCGCGGATATCGGCCACCCGTTCGGGCGATTCGGCACCGTGGAGTTGCAGCATGTCGATGCCGACCGCGCCGGTGATCGCGTCGATCAGCGCGTCGTCGGCGTCAACCACCAGCGCCACCTTGGCAATGCCGAAGGGCACCTGCGCCGCCAGATCGCGCGCGGTTGCGACAGACACCGCGCGCGGGGATTTCGGAAAGAACACGAAACCGGCATAGCGCGCACCGGCCTGCGCCGCCGCAGCGATCCCGGCACGGTCGGAAAGGCCGCAGATCTTGACCAGCACCGGCATTCAGCGCCGCCCGCCCGCATCGAGAAGGGCGTGCACCTCGGCGCCCGGCCCGGTTGTGGCACCGTCGGTGCCGGGCCGCCCGTCGCGCCGCGCGCGCGCGCGGTGGCGGCGCAGTTCCGAACGCAACCGCCCCTCGCGCAGCCATTCCCAGATCAGGCCGATCACCAGCCCGAGTGCCACCGACAGGAAGATCACGAGGAACAGCGGCATCTCGACCCCCGGGGCGACCCCGGCCATGGCGGCCAGCGCGGCGGGCAGCAGGTGCAGGCCCACCACTTCGCGATTGGCCAGCCCGAGCACGACCAGCCCGACGACGACCACGCCCCAGAACAGCCAGCCAAGCGCCCGCAGCACCGGTTACTCCTCGCGTCCGTTGAGCCGGTCGCGCAGCAGCTTGCCGGTCTTGAAGAAGGGCACGGCCTTTTCCTCGACCTCGACCGCCTCGCCGGTGCGCGGGTTGCGGCCGGTGCGGCCGTCACGCCGTTTCACCGAAAAGGCGCCGAAACCGCGCAGCTCCACCCGGTTCCCGCGCGCCATGGCGGCCGTGATCTCGTCAAAGACCGTGTTGACGATCTTCTCGACTTCGCGCTGCAAAAGCTTCGGATTCTCATCCGCGATCTTCTGGATCAGTTCAGACCGGATCATGCCCTGCTACCCCCAGGCGGTTTGACGATTGCAACCGGCGCCATGCGCCCAGCCTGCGCGACCATAGCGCGTTCCAGCAGACTGAGAAATAGCGCGTTTGCCCTTTGCCGGGGCATGGCCCCCGGCCCCGTCCGCGGCGCCTCCGGCGGGGGTATTTGAGGCAAAGATGAAGGGTCAGAGCCAGTCCCGGCGCCCGGTTCCGACCGCATCGGCAAGGGTGGCAAAGCCGTCACGGGCAAGAAGGGCGTCAAGGCCGCGCAGGATGTCGCCGACCAGCGACAGACCGCCATAGACCAGCGCGGTATAGAGTTGCAGCGCCGAGGCGCCGGCGCGGACCTTGGCATAGGCTTCCTCGGGTGTGGCGATGCCGCCCACGCCGACCAGCGGCAGTGCCGTCATCCCGGAAAGCCGCGCGAGGATCCGGGTCGAGCGCGCGAAAAGCGGCGCCCCCGAGAGGCCGCCGGTCTCTTGTGCCCGGTCCGAGCGCAGCCCCTCGCGCGCGAGGGTGGTGTTGGTGGCGACGATCGCCGCGATGCCGGCGGCCTCGGCCACGGTGGCGATCGCGGCCAGATCCGCATCCCCGAGATCGGGGGCGATCTTGAGGAAGACCGGGATCGGGCGCGGCAGGCGCGCACGCGCCGCCATCACGCCGTCGAGCAGCGCGGCCAGCGCCTGCGGTCCCTGAAGATCGCGCAGCCGTTCGGTATTGGGCGACGAGACATTCACCGTGGCGAAATCGACCAGCCCGCCGCAGCGGGCCAGGACCGCGGCGAAATCGGCAGCGCGGTCGGCGCTGTCCTTGTTCGCGCCCAGATTGAGGCCAAGCACCATGCCGGGCGGCCGCCGTGCGAGGCGGGCGGCGATGGCCTCGGCGCCGTCGTTGTTGAAGCCCATCCGGTTGATGGCCGCGCGATCCTCGCTCAGGCGAAAGAGGCGCGGCCGCGGATTTCCGGCCTGCGCCCGCGGGGTGGCGGCGCCGACCTCGACCCAGCCGAAGGCAGTGCGCGATAGCGCCCCGAGCGCGACCGCGTTCTTGTCGAACCCGGCGGCAAGCCCGAGCGGATTGGGCAGGGCAAGCCCGGCCAGCGTGGTCGCAAGGCGTGGTGCCGTGACGGGACCGCCGCGCGGGCCCAGCCCGGCACGCAGCGCGCCCAGGGCAAGGGCATGGCCGCGTTCCGGGTCGATCCCGCGCAGAAGGGCGGCACCCAGCCGGTCGATCATGCGAGTTCCGGAAAGACGTGGCGCCCGTCCACCAGCGGCAGGGGCCGGGCCGCGATCACATCCGTCAGGCGGAACGGGCGGTAGAGATGCGGAAAGAGCGCGCCGCCGCGCGACACCTCCCAGCGCAGGTCGCCGGCCATGCGCCCCTCTTCGGCGGTGACGAGCCAGAGCCCGTCCTCGCCGGCGAAATGGCGTGCCACGGTTTCGCGCAGGGTTTCGGCGGTCGAGAAATGCACGAAACCGTCGGCGATATCGACGGGGGCGCCCAGGGTTTCGCCGGCGGATTGCATCGCCTCCCATTCGGAGGCGCGAAAGATCTTGTGGATGGCCATGGCCGGTCTTTGCCCGCGCGCGCGGCCCCGGTCAAGGCACCGCCTTGCATCCGCGCCCGAGAGGCATTAACTGCGCCCTCGCGCGGGTGTTGTGTAATGGTAAGACCCCAGCCTTCCAAGCTGGAGATACGGGTTCGATTCCCGTCACCCGCTCCATCCCCCCCCATCGCCGATGCCAGGACGCGCCTTACCTCTCGCGGCAGGCGGGGGCGGTTTCGCGCGCGCGCAGGCCGGTGGCGACCAGCAGGCAGCGGTCGCGTGCCTCGTAGTAATAGCCAGACGCATACCAGCGCATGGCCTCGTCGGGGTTGCGGTTGCCGACGATCCAGGCGCCGCGCAGATAGGCGCCGCCGTAGCGCAGGTTGGTCTCGGCATCGAGCAGCCCCTCGATCGGGCCGTCATAGCCCATGCCGCGCGCGGTTTCGGGCAGGATCTGCATGAGCCCGTAATAGGGCCCGTTGCGCGCGGCGGCGTTGTAGTCGCTCTCGCGCTGGATCACCCGATGGAGCAATTGCGGCGGGATTTCGAGGAAGGCCGCCGTCTCGTTGATGAGGGCGCGCATCTGCGGAGTCTCGCCGGGGTTGAGGGTGCCGGCGGCCGGCGCGGGATCGTGCGAGACCGGCGCCGGGCGGGAACAGGCGGCAAGCGCCAACAGGGCAAGAAGAACGAGAACCGGACGCACGGCATCACCTGTCTGTGAGTTTTGCGTGACCATGGCCGGGGAACGGCCGGGCCGCAACCGCCGGGCACCGCTGCGCGCCGGATTGGCAAGAACCTGCCATCCTTTGGCGGGCGCACCGGCAAATGAAATGCGCCAGAGCCGGAGGGCCCTGGCGCAGGTGGCCTGACCCCGCGGGAGAAACGGGGCGGTCATGTCCATCGCTTGCGGCAGCGGCCCCGGGGCCGCGCCCTTCATGCCGCCGGCGCCCGAGGGGCGGTGAGCAGACCGCCCCTTCCTGCCGGCTGCGCGATGGTTCTTGCTGTTGTGGCTCGCGCCATGATCACTGCCTCTGTCTCGTACCTGGGGCGGTTTGTCCGTCCTCTGTCAGACTGTTTCCAGAATCATCGCAAAGCGCGGCGGGGGCATGGCCGCAATGTGGCGGGAATGTGGCAAGTGTCCCGCCTCACGCGAACGCGAACGGGCCGGCCCGCCATTTCCGCCCTTGCACTCGGCCCCCGGTTCGGGGTGAATCGCCGCGCCGGCGGCAAGGGGCCGGCGGGCAGGAAACAGACAGGGGGGTGCCGCGATGGGACGTCTCACGGGCAAGCGGGCACTGGTGACGGCGGCCGGACAGGGAATCGGCCGGGCCTCGGTCCTGGCGATGAAGGCCGAAGGGGCCGAGGTGATCGCGACCGACATCAACGACTCCGCGCTTGCAGATCTGGCCGCCCAGGGCATCGCCTCCCGGGTGCTGAACGTGCGCGACCCGGACGCGATCAGCGCCGCCGCCGCCGGGATCGGGGCGGTGGACGTGCTCTTCAACTGCGCGGGGTTCGTGGCGAACGGCACCATCCTTGACTGCAGCGACGAGGACTGGGCCTTTTCGGTCGATCTCAACATGACGGCCATGTTCCGCATGTGCCGCGCCTTCCTGCCGGCAATGATCGAGGCGGGCGGCGGGTCGATCATCAACATGGCCTCGGTGGCCTCGTCGGTGATCGCGGCGCCGAACCGCTTTGTCTATGGCGCGACCAAGGCCGGCGTGGTGGGGCTGACCAAGTCCATCGCCGCCGATTTCGTCACCCGCGGCATCCGCGCCAATGCGATCTGCCCCGGCACCGTCGACAGCCCGTCCCTGCATGACCGCTGGCGGGCAAGCGGTGACTACGAGGCGGCGAAGAAGGCCTTCATCGCCCGCCAGCCCATCGGCCGCATCGGCCGGCCCGAAGAGGTGGCGGCGCTGGTCGTCTATCTGGCCTCGGACGAATCGGCCTATACCACCGGTCAGTGCCATGTGATCGACGGGGGCTGGGCCAATGTCTGAGGCACCCGGCCTCATCGACACGCATCTGCACCTGATCGACCGCAAGATCGCGCGCCACGCGTGGACCGCGGATGTGCCCGCGTTGCGGGACCGCGACTTCGGCCTTGACGAGGTGCGCGATCTCTATGCCGGCGCGGTCGCGGGTTCGGTCTTCATGGAGGTCGATGTCGATGAGGACTGCATCCGCGACGAGGCGCGCTGGATCGGCGGGCTGATCGCCGGGGGCGCGCTTCTGGGGCAGATCTGCGCCTGCCGGCCGGAACAGGCGCAGGGGATCGAGGACTGGATCGAAGAGGCCAGGGCGCTGGGCGCGGTGGGGATGCGGCGCATCCTGCATGTCGTGCCCGACGACCTGAGCGAAAGCGCCACCTTCCGCGACAATGTGCGCCGCATCGGGCGGGCCGGGCTCACGTTCGACATGAACTTCCTGCACCGCACCCTCGACCGGGCCGAGGCGCTGGCGCGCGCCTGCGACGACATGACGCTGGTGCTGGATCACTGCGGCACGCCCGACATCGCCGGGGCCGAATGGGAGATCTGGGCCCGCGGCATCACCCGGCTGGCGGCGCTGCCGCATGTGATGGTGAAACTGTCCGGCATCACCGCCTATTGCGCGCCGGGCGCCGATCACGCAGCCGCGATCGCACCCTATGTCGATCATGTGCTGTCGTCCTTCGGCACCGGGCGCGTGGTCTGGGGCAGCGACTGGCCCGTGGTCAATCTGGGGGCGGGCCTGAAGGGCTGGCTGGAGATCACGCGCGACGTTCTTGCCCGGCTGTCGCCCGACGAGGCGGCCGATGTGGCGCACAGGAACGCGCGGCGGATCTACGGGCTGCGGCCTCAGGTCGGCGGGGCGCCGGTCAGCGCGAAGACCGCGCCATAGGCCACCGCCCCCGCCAGCGTCGCCGCGATGATCGAGCGGCGCGGCACGAAGGCCGCGATCGTGGCCAGCACCCCCGCCGCCAGCGGCAGCACGTCGCGCGGCACCGGCATCAGTTGCGGCAGCACCGAGGCCACGAACAGCGTGGCGATGGCCGCGGGCCCGGTCGCGGCCAGAAACCGCGCCAGGATGCCGCCCGGCGTCGGTTCCGACCGCATCAGCATGGTCGGCAGCGCCCGCAGCGCCCAGGTGGCCGCGCCGGTGAGCACCGCCATGAGCAGAAGATCGCCCCTCATCTGCGCAAGACCCCCGCGACCGCGCCCGCAATCATGCCGGCCAGGATAGCCCCGGTCGACGACAGCACCACCGCGCCAAGCACCGTCGCCACCGCCGCCACCACCACCGCGGGCAGCGTGGCGCGACTGGCCACCGCCATGAGCAGCGCCAGAAACAGCGCCGGCAGCATGAACGACAGCCCGGCCGAAATCGCGGGATAGCCGGCCAGGGCCTCGCCCCCGGCCCAGGCGCCGACGGCGGTGCCGCTGACCCAGGCGCTCCAGGCCCCGAGGCCGAGGCCCGCCATCCAGCGTTCCGAGAACCTCTGCCCGGTGCCCACCGTGGCCAGTGCCTGCGCAAAGACCTCGTCGGTGAGGCACCAGCTCCAGAGCGCGGCCCAGCGCCGGTGCGGCTGTCCCGCCGCCTTCATGAGGGCCGGACCATAGATCAGGTGGCGCAGGTTCATGGCGATCAGCGTGCCCGCCGCCACCAGGGGCGACGCCCCCGAGGCGATGAGCACGAGCGCCAGGAACTGCGCCGCCCCGGCGAAGATCACGACCGACAGCATGACCGCCTCGGCCAGGGTCAGGCCGGTGCGGCTGGCCTCGACGCCAAAGACGACGGCGATCGGGAAATAGCCCAGCGCGATCGGCAGGGCCGCGGCCAGGCCGCGCAGGAATCCGGGGGTGGGGGTCATGAAATCAGGGCCGGCAGCGTGGCCGGCCCCCTTTCCTGTCGGCGCGGGGATCAGACATAATCCTCGAGCGGCGGGCAGATGCACATGAGGTTGCGGTCGCCCCAGACGTTGTCGACCCGGCCCACGGGCGGCCAGTATTTGTCGACCCGGAACGAGGCCGGCGGGAAACATCCCTGTTCGCGCGGATACTTGCGCGTCCAGTCGGCCACCAGATCCTCGACCGTGTGCGGCGCATGGCGCAGCGGGCTGTCCTCGGGCGCGATCTCGCCGGCCTCGACCTCGCGGATTTCCTTGCGGATCGCGCGGAAGGCGGTGATGAGGCGGTCGATCTCGGCCTTGGTCTCGCTCTCGGTTGGCTCTACCATCAGGGTGCCGGACACCGGCCAGGACATGGTCGGCGCGTGGAACCCGTTGTCGATCAGGCGCTTGGCGATGTCGTCCACCGTCACCCCCACCTCGGCGAAGGGCCGGGTGTCAAGGATGCATTCATGCGCCACGCGCCCGCGGTTGCCCATGAAGAGCACCGGATAGTCGCCCTTCAGGCTCGAGGCGATGTAGTTGGCGTTCAGGATCGCCACCCGCGTCGCCTGCGTCAGGCCCGCGCCGCCCATCATCAGGACATAGGCCCAGGAGATGAGCAGGATCGACGCCGATCCCCAGGGCGCCGCCGACACCGGCCCCTCGTCCCCGCCGGTTTCGGGGTGGCCGGGCAGATAGGGCGCCAGATGCGCCTTCACGCCGATCGGCCCCATGCCGGGTCCGCCACCGCCGTGCGGGATGGCAAAGGTCTTGTGCAGGTTCAGGTGGCTCACGTCGCCGCCGATCTCGCCGGGCTTCACCAGCCCGACCATGGCGTTCATGTTGGCGCCGTCGATATAGACCTGCCCGCCGTGGTCATGGGTGATCCTGCAGACATCGCGCACCGTTTCCTCGAACACGCCATGGGTCGAGGGATAGGTGATCATGCAGGCGGCCAGGCGGTTGCCGGCCTTGCGCGCCTTGTCGGTGAAATCCTCGAGGTCGATATCGCCGTTGGGCGAGGATTTCACCACCACCACCTCCATCCCGGCCATCTGCGCCGAGGCGGGGTTGGTCCCGTGCGCCGACACCGGGATGAGGCAGATCTTGCGGTCGTGATCGCCGCGGGCGCGGTGCCAGGCCAGGATGGTCAGAAGCCCGGCATATTCGCCCTGCGCGCCCGAGTTGGGCTGCATCGAGAAGGCGTCATAGCCGGTGATCTCGCACAGCTTGGCCGACAGGTCGTCGATCGCCTCGTGATAGCCCGCCGCCTGATCGCGCGGGGCAAACGGGTGGAGCGAGGAGAACTCGGGCCAGGTGATCGGCGCCATCTCGGCGGCGGCATTGAGCTTCATCGTGCACGATCCCAGCGGGATCATCGCCCGGTCAAGCGCAAGGTCGCGGTCCGAGAGGCGGCGCATGTAGCGCATCATCTCGGATTCGGCCCGGTTCATGTGGAACACCGGATGGGTGAGATAGGCGCTCTGCCGCAGGAGGGTTTCCGGGAAGGCGAGGTCGCCGCGATGCGGCGGTACGCCGTCGATGCCGAAGGCGCGCAGCACCCGGATGAGCACGCGTTCATCCGTGGTCTCGTCCAGGGTGATGCCGATACGGTCAAGGCCGATCTTGCGGAAGTTCAGGCCCTCGGCCCGGGCCGCGGCCAGGATGCCGGCCTGCCCCACGCCCACCTCGACGGTGATCGTGTCGAAGAAGGCATCGGGGCTGAGTTGCGCGCCCGCGGCCCTGAGGGCACGCGACAGCCGCTGGGTCAGGAAGTGCACCCGCTCGGCAATGGCGCGCAGGCCCTGCGGCCCGTGGAACACCGCATACATGCTGGCCATGACCGCGAGCAGCGCCTGTGCGGTGCAGACGTTCGATGTGGCCTTCTCGCGGCGGATGTGCTGTTCGCGCGTCTGGAGCGACAGCCGGTAGGCGCGGTTCCCGCGCGAGTCGATCGAGACGCCGACGATCCGGCCGGGCATCTGGCGCTTGTGTTCGTCGCGCACCGCCATGAAGGCCGCATGCGGCCCGCCATAGCCCATCGGCACGCCGAAACGCTGGGCCGAACCCACGGCGATGTCGGCGCCCATGGCGCCAGGCTCCTTGAGCATGGTCAGCGCCAGCAGGTCCGTGGCCATCACCGCCACGCCCTTCGCCTCGTGCAGGCGGGCGATGATGTCGCTGAAGTCGCGCACATGGCCGTAGGTGCCGGGATACTGGAAGATCGCCCCGAAGACCTGCGCGGGGTCCAGATCCTCGGGCTCTCCGGTGACGATCCCGATGCCAAGGGGCAACGCGCGGGTGCGGATCACCGCGATGGTCTGCGGATGGCAGTTCACGTCCACGAAGAAGGCGCGCGCCTTCGAGCGGGCCACGCGTTCGGCCATGGCCATCGCCTCGGCCGCGGCGGTCGCCTCGTCCAGAAGCGAGGCATTGGCGACATCAAGCCCGGTCAGGTCGCAGACCATGGTCTGATAGTTCAGGAGCGCCTCGAGCCGGCCCTGCGCGATCTCGGGCTGGTAGGGGGTGTAGGCGGTATACCAGGCGGGATTTTCCAGGATGTTGCGCTGGATCGCCGGCGGCGTCACCGTGCCGTGGTAGCCCTGCCCGATGAGCGAGACCATCACCCGGTTCTTCGCGGCCACGGCGCGCAGGCGCTCGGTCAGTTCGTGTTCCGTCAGCGGCAGCCAGGAGAGGGGCTCGCTCTGGCGGATCGAGGCGGGCACCGTCTCGTCGATCAGGGTCTCGAGGCTCTGGGTGCCGACGACCTTCAGCATCTCCTCCATCTCGGCGCGCGAGGGGCCGATGTGCCGGCGATTGGCAAAGTCGTAGGGATTGTAGGCGGATTCGGTAAAGGTCATCGCGGATACCTCTGGAACGGGTGCGCGGGCCGCGCGCGGGCGGCGGCCCGCGCGACAGCCCGCAGGGACCGGGCGGGACGGCTCAGCCGATCAGGGCCTTGTAGGCGTCCTCGTCCATGAAGCCGTCGATGACCGCGGGATCGGCCACCTTCACCTTGAAGAACCAGGCGCCCATCGCATCCTCGTTCACGAGGCCGGGGTTGTCGACCAGCGCCTGGTTCACCTCGACGATCTCGCCCGTCACGGGGGCGAAGATGTCCGAGGCGGCCTTCACGCTTTCCACCACGGCGACGGCATCGCCCGCATCGCAGTCGCGCCCGGTGTCGGGCAGTTCGACGAACACCACGTCGCCAAGCTGGACCGCGGCGTGTTCGGTGATGCCGACGGTGATGACATCGCCATCGGCCTTAAGCCATTCGTGCTCTTCGGTGAACTTCATGTTGGCCTCAGCGCTTGTAGGAGGTTGAATGGAAAGGAAGGGGGGCGACAGTCACAGGCATGCGGCGCCCGCGCACCTCGCCCTCGAGTGCGGTGCCGGCGGTGGCGAGGGCGGGGGGCACATAGCCCATGGCCATCGGCGCCTCGATCGAGGGGCCGAAACCGCCCGAAGTGATCGCGCCCACGGCGGCGGCGCCATGAAACAGGACCGTGCCTTCGCGCATGGGCGCGCGGCCTTCGGGGCGCAGCCCCACCCGGACGCGCGCCGGCCCCTCGGCCAGTTCGCGCAGGATGCGCGTGGCGCCCGGAAACCCGCCCGCCCGTGCGCCGCCCGTGCGCCGCAGTTTCGGAATGGCCCAGGTGAGCCCGGCCTCGACCGGCGAGGTGGTGGTGTCGATGTCGTGGCCATAAAGGCACAGCCCGGCCTCGAGCCGCAGCGAATCGCGCGCGCCCAGGCCGATCGGCGCCACGCGCGGATCGGCCAGCAATGCGCGGGCAAAGGCGTGGGCGCCGGCTTCGGGCACCGAAATCTCGAACCCGTCCTCGCCGGTATAGCCCGAGCGACTGATCCAGAGCGCGCCGAAGGCTGTCTCGCGCACCACCGAATCCATGAACTTCAGCGCGGGCGCATCGGCGACATGCGCGGCAAGCACCGCCTCGGCCGCGGGGCCCTGAAGCGCGAGCAGCGCGCGGTCGCCCACGAAGTCGAGATCGGCCACTCCCGCCAGATGCGCGCGCAGATGCGCGACATCCTCATGCTTGCGCCCGGCGTTCACGACCAGAAGGAAGTGGTCGCCGCGGTTGGCGAACATCAGATCGTCGAGGATGCCGCCCGCGTCGTCGGTGAAGATCCCGTAGCGCTGCCGCCCCGGCGCCAGTCCGGCGACATCGACCGGCATCAGCGCCTCGAGCGCGAGCGCGAGTTCCGCCATGCCGGTCTTCGGCCGCAGGATCACCTGGCCCATGTGGCTCACGTCGAAAAGACCGGCGGCCGCGCGGGTGTGCAGGTGCTCCTTCATCACGCCGGCGGGATACTGGACGGGCATGGAATAGCCCGCGAAGGGCACCATGCGCGCCCCGAGTTCCACATGCAGGTCGTTCAGCCCCAAGAGGAGCAGGTTGTCGTTCGCATCATCGCCCATCGGGCCCTCCTTCCGTCCCGGGCCGCAGGGCGCACGGGCATTCGCCGGGCGGGTGTGCCCCGCCCCCTGGCTGCCCCCTCTGTCCCTGCCCCCGCCGGGGCGCCTGAGATCGTTATCCCTTCGGCGGGCGCGGCTGCGCCACTCTCCAGAGTCCGTCGACAGGACGGTCCCTTGCGCCTGAGAGTTTACCGGGGCGGTTGCTCCTTCGGCACCGGCCCCTGGTCTGGGCCGGATTCTCCCGTTCCTGTCCGCGATTGCGTAGCCTGCGGGAGGCGGGATTGGCAAGGGGGCGTAGCCGCCAGGTGTCCCGGGCGACCGCCTTGCGCCCTTGCGCGACCTTGCGGAGCGCGGGCGCGGCCCGCGCATTCCTTTTCTCTCGGCGTTGCTGGCGCAACGCCTCGGGCGGCCTCCGGCGGGGGTATTTCAGGCAAAGATGAAGGGAGAGGCGCGATCGGCGGGCCCGGTTTGACTTTGCCGGCACCGGCCCTAGATTGACCCTGCGGGAGGGCGCGATGGCGGTCGGCTGGGCACAGGACGAGGCGGTGAGCGCGCAGATCGAGGCCTCGATCAGCGACGAACTCGAGCGGATGAAGGCGCTGCGGCGGGCGCCGGTCGGCGAAGCCCTGAGCGAATGCGCCGAATGTGGCGAGGAGATCCCCGAGGCGCGGCGCATCGCGGTGCCGGGGGTGAAGCTGTGCACCACCTGCCAGGGCGCGCGCGACCGCCGCCCGGCAGCCCGCGGCGGCATCAACCGGCGCGGCTCGAAGGACAGCCAGCTGCGCTGACCCGGTTGACCGGCCGGGCTGCCCGCGATAGCCCGGACCACGCCCCCCGGGCGCTTCGGGGGCCTGTAGCTCAACGGTCAGAGCAGGGCGCTCATAACGCCTTGGTTGGGGGTTCGAATCCCTCCGGGCCTACCATTCATCCCGTCCCTTTCCTGCCTGTTCCGGACCGACCGGCCGCAGTCGCGGATCGTGGCGTTGCGGATGGTGGTCGCGGATGGGGCCGTGGATTGCGCCTGCCGCCGGGGAGGGTAAGGTTCCGGGCGGGCCGGCGGCGACGCGCCCGGGCGCGGGCAGCGCGCAGGCGCGGGGCCGCGCGCAGGAGGCGCCGGCTGGCGGGGATGGATCGGCAGGGGGAGGACGGTCATGGACGGTTTCGATCTTGTGATCCGGGGCGGGACGGTCGTCACCGCGTCGGACACGGCGGTTGCGGATGTGGGGGTTCGCGGCGGGGTGATCGCGGCGGTCGGGCTTGAGCTGGGGCGCGGGCGGCAGGAGATCGACGCGGCCGGGCTTCTGGTGATGCCGGGCGGGATCGACAGCCATGTGCATCTGGCCCAGCCCGCCTTTGGCGGCCCGGCCATGGCCGACGGGTTCGAGAGCGGCACGCGCTCGGCCATCGCCGGTGGCAACACCACGGTGCTGCCCTTCGCGCTTCAGGGGCGCGGCGAGAGCCTGCGTCAGGCGGTCGAGGACTACCACAGACAGGCGGACGGGCAGTCCTATTGCGACTACGGCTTTCACCTGATCGTCGCCAATCCTTCGGCCGCGACGCTGGGACAGGATCTGCCGGCGCTGGTGGCGGCGGGGTATACCTCGCTCAAGATCTTCATGACCTATGACGATCTGGTGCTGAACGACCGCGAGATCCTCGAGGTGTTCGATGCCGCGGGCGAATGCGGCGCCCTCGTCATGGTGCATTGCGAAGGCTATGACGCGATCCGCTTCATGACTGAAAAGCTCGAGCGATCGGGGCGGATGGCGCCCTATTACCACGCCGTTTCCCGACCCCAGACGGTCGAGCGCGAGGCCGCCCACCGCGCGATCAGCCATGCCGAACTGACCGGGGTGCCGATCATGATCGTCCATGTCTCGGGCCGCGAGGCGATGGAGCAGATCCGCTGGGCGCAGTCGCGCGGCCTGAAGATCATGGGCGAGACCTGCACGCAGTACATCTCGCTCACCGCCGAGGATCTCAAGGGTCTCAACATGGACGAGACCGGGTCGAAATACGTCTGCTCGCCGCCGCCGCGCGACCGGCCGAGTTGGGACGCGATCTGGAACGGCATCCAGACCGGGGTGTTCCAGACCTTCTCCTCGGACCATTGCCCGTTCTACTTCGAAGGCGAGATGGGCAAGAAGAACCCCAAGGCGCGCACCGGGTTCCGCTGGGTGCCGAACGGGATCCCCGGTGTGGCGGTGCGCATGCCGATCCTGTGGTCCGAAGGGGTGGTGAAGGGCCGGATCACCGCGAACCAGTTCGT
Source organism: Rubellimicrobium sp. (assembly GCA_020852925.1). Classification (GTDB taxonomy): domain Bacteria; phylum Pseudomonadota; class Alphaproteobacteria; order Rhodobacterales; family Rhodobacteraceae; genus JADYZU01. Next base: position 23,448 of record JADYZU010000036.1, read on the forward strand.
GGCGCTGACCTCGACCAACCACGCGCGCATCTACGGATTGACGAACAAGGGGGCGCTTGCGCCGGGGTATGATGCCGACATCGTGCTGTGGGATCCGGCGCGCAAGGTGACGATCACCCAGGCGCTGATGGAGCATGGCGCCGACTACACCCCCTGGGAGGGGTTCGAGGTGACCGGCTGGCCGCAGGCCACCATCCTGCGCGGCGAGGTGGTGATGGAGGGGGGGCGCATCCTGGGCCGCAAGGACGGGGGCCGGTTCCTGCCGCGCGCCGTCTCGCCCATGGCCGGCCGGATGGCGGGGGCGCCGCTCGACTGAGGGCGCGCGGGGCGGGGGCGGGGCGGTTCAGGCCCCGAACCGCCGCCAGGACCGTTCGAGCAGATCCGCGTCGATGTTGCGCCCGATCAGGACCACCACCCCCTCCTCGGGCGCGGGACCGGCGAGGGTATCATCGCCTTCGGGCAGGATTTCCGGGGCCTGCACCACGCGGCGCACCGATTGCAGCAGCAGCCGCCCCGCCGGCGCGCGCACCACGCCCTTGACCCGCACCACATCGTCGCCCCGCGCCTGAAGCAGCGCCGACAACCAGGTCGAGAGCGCGACCCAGCCGCCCTCGGCGCCGACGTTCAGGCGATAGGGGCGGATCGGCGTCGTGGCGGCGAGGGGGGGCAGCGGCAGCGGTTCGGCCCCTTCGCCGGTCATGGGCAGGTGGATTTCCTCGCCCAGATCGGCCGCCACGAGAGCGGCCGCCGGATTCAGGCCGCGCAGCGTTGCCGCAAGGCGCGGCAGCATCCCGGGCGCCGCCAGAAACGGTTTGGTCACGATCAGGTCGTCGGCCGCCTCGACCTGCGCGCGGGCAAGGGGTTCGGCGGCAAGCTGGGCTGCGCCGTGCAGCGCATCCACCAGCACCACCACCCGCTCCACCACCAGCCGCCGCGCCAGCACCTGATCCGCAGCCAGCGCCGCCGCGATCGCCCCGGGATCGGCCAGGCCGCTGGTCTCGAGCAGGATGCCGTCGATCGCGCCCGCCCTGGCCCCGGTCGTATCGTCGCAGATGCGGCGCAGCGCGGCGATGAGGGCGGGCAGCCCCTCGCAGCAGGCACAACCGCCGGCCAGCACCTCGACCTTCGCCGCGCCGCCCAGAAGCAGGTTGTCCACCGGGGTCAGAGCGGCCTCGTTCACGAGGATGTGGTGGCGGGAGAAGCGGCCGACATGCAGTTGATGGCGCAGCCATGTGCTCTTGCCGGCGCCAAGAAAGCCGCCGACCACGGTGAGCGCAAGCCGCCCGTCGCCGCGCAGGCCCTCAGCCATCGGCAAGTGCACGCGGTGACAGCGGGTCGATCGCCTCGCCGGCTAGGCGGGCGGCCTCGCGCCAGAGCTGTTCCAGATCGTCAACCAGCACGCGCGCGCCGCCGGGAGCAAACAGTTGCAACCCCGGCGTCGCGCCGTCGTCATGGGCCTTCAGGCCCCAGGGGGCCAGAAGGCGGTTCACCGCCGCAAGCCGGATGAAGCGCAGGCGCAACCGTTCCGCCGGGGTGCTGCCCCCGGCATCGGTCCAGTGGCCGGGCTTTGCCGGAAAGCCGCAGGCACTGCACATCGCCCCGCCCCCCGGCCTCAGATCACGTCGGGGCGCAGGGCGCTCTCGAACGGATAGCGCTTGCGGAAGTCGGTGGCGATCTCGTCGAAGGTCGCCCATTGCACGCCCTCGTGGCCGTTGATGTGCTCGATCAGCCGCTCGAGCATCAGCAGCACCTGCGGCCTGCCCGACACATCGGGATGGATGGTGAAGGCGAAGACGGCATAGTCCATCTCGCGGTAGACCCAGTCGAACTGGTCGCGCCACATCTGCTCGATGTCGCGCGGATTCACGAAGCCGTGGCTGTTGGGCGACTTCTTCATGAACATCATCGGCGGCAGGTCATCGACATACCAGTTGGCGGCGATATCGACGAGGTCGATCTCGCGGCCGTGCTTCAACGGATGCATCCAGTCCTTCGCCTGCTTCGTGTAGTCGATGACGTTCCATTCGTCGCCGACACGCGCATAGAACGGCTGGAAGTCGCGATAGCCCTGGCTGTGATCGTAGCTGAAGTCGTATTTCTTCAGAAGCGCCGCGGTCGAGGCCGACATTTCCCACCACGGCGCCACATAGCCGCGCGGCGCGCGCCCGGTCAGCTTGTGGATGAGGTCGATCGACTTCACCAGCACGTCCTCTTCCTGCTGCGGGGTCATGGCGACCGGGTTCTCGTGCAGATAGCCATGCGCGCCGATCTCGTGGCCCTCGTCCACGATCCTCTGCATTTCCCGGGGAAAGGTCTCGAGCGAGTGGCCGGGAATGAAGAAACTGGTCCTGAGATCGTATTTCCTGAACAGCCGCAGCAGGCGGGGCACGCCGACCTCGGTGGCAAAGATGCCGCGCTGGATGTCCGAGGGGCTGTCGCCGCCGCCATAGGATCCGATCCAGCCCGCGACCGAATCGATGTCGGTGCCGAAGGCGCAGTAGATTTTCTTGGCCATGTCGTTCTCCTGTCGGTTCGTGCGGCCCCTCCCCGGGCCGCGTTCGGGATGGGTGTCACGCCGCGCCGGGCGGCAGTGACAGGTCGGTGAGTTGGCAATACCGATCGGGGGTGCCGGCCATCAGCAGGAGCATGAGCAAGAGCCGCGCCTTGAGCGCGTCAAGGTCGCCCGCCCCCCCGAGGCCGCGCCGCAGCAGGTCGATCTCGCCGCCCGACTGGCCATAGGTGCGCGACAGCACCCGCCCGCCGCGGGTGCGGCTGGCAAAGACCACCGGCACCCGCGACACCGCCGCCCCGAGCGCCCCGAGCCAGCCGCTGTGCACATGCCCCCCGCCCGCCAGGTCCAGGACGATCCCCCCCGCCCCCGCGTCGAGGGCGGCGTGCACAAGGCGGGGATCGTCGGAAAGGCCGGGCTTGAGGATCGGCACGAAGGGCAGCCCTGCCCCTTCGGGCAGGGGCAGCGGCGCGCGGCGCGCCGGCCGGGCATAGAGCGCGGCCTTCCCCTCGGCCAGCCAGCCCAGCGGCGCGGGCGAATGGAAGGCGCCGGTCGAGGAGGTATCGCATTTCTGCACCCAGCGCGCGGCGTGGATCCGGTCGTCAAGGGTCACCACCGCGCCAAGGCCGCGGCAAGCCGGATAGGCGGCGCAGGTGACCGCGGCCAGAAGGTTCGCCGGCCCGTCCGCGCCGGGCAGGGTCGGGTTGCGCATCGCCCCCGTCACCACCACCGGCATGTCCCCGCCGTGAAGCAGGTCGAGGACGAAGGCGGTCTCCTCGATCGTGTCGGTGCCCTGGGTGACGACGACACCGGCCACCCCGTCGGCCTCGTGCGCGCGGATCGCCCGCACCAGATCGAACAGCAGCGGCAGGCCGATCTCGGTCGAGGGGACATTGGCCAGATTGCGCGCCGCGATCCGCGCCACATCCGCCAGCGCCGGCACCGCCGCGGCCAGATCCGCCCCCGAAAGGCCGGGCGCGACCCCGCCGCTGCCGCTGTCCGGGCGGCAGGCGATGGTGCCCCCGAGGGCGATGATCTCGACGCGCGGTTTCATCTCAATCCTCGTGCGGCGTTCCTGTTGAGTTGTTTGCGCCTCTGAGGAAGTGGTTGAGGGATGCGTCCCATGCGGCGTGGATGGTTCTGCCGACTTCGAGGGGGCGGGCAAAGAAGCTGTCCTCGCTCATGTAGATGATGAACTCCTCGCGCAGTCCGGTATCGAGGGCGACCTTCACGAAGGTTCCCTGGTATTCGATGTTGACGACCTTTCCGCTCAGGCCGTTGCGGGAGGCGGGGGCGGCCGCGACGTGGATGTGGTCGCGGCGGATCGAGAAGCGCACCTGCTGTCCCGAGGTCACGCCCCCGGCATTGCCGAGGTCGTGGCGCGTGCCGTTCTGGTCGATGACGACGGCGCCGCCCTGGGCGTCCACGCTCTCGACGGTGGCGGTCAGCACGTTCTGGCCGCCCATGAAGCGGGCGACATAGGGGCTGTGGGGGCGGTTGTAGATGTCGCGCGGGCTGGCGGCCTGTTCGATCAGGCCGTGGTCCATCACCACCACCTGATCGGCCAGCGCGATCGCCTCGGGCTGGGTGTGGGTGACGTGGATGAAGGTGATGCCCAGTTCGTTCTGAAGCCGCTTCAGTTCCACCCGCATCTTCAGGCGCAGGAATTCGTCGAGCGCGGAGAGCGGCTCGTCGAGCAGGAGCACCCTGGGGTTGGTGATGAGCGCGCGGGCCAGCGCCACGCGCTGCTGCTGGCCGCCCGAGAGTTCCGAGGGCAGCCGGTCGGCCAGATGGCCCAGTTGCACGCGATCGAGCATCTCGCGCGCGCGGGCGCGGCGGGTGTCGGCGGCCTCGCCCTTGACGCGCAGGCTGAAGGCCACGTTGTCGGTCAGCGACAGATGCGGAAACAGCGCGTAGTTCTGGAACATGAGCGCGGTGCCGCGGCTGCCGGTGCGGGCGTGGGTCACGTCCTGTCCGCCGATGCTGATCGTGCCGGAACTGGGCGCCTCGTGGCCGGCGATCATGCGCAGGAGCGTGGTCTTGCCACAGCCCGAGGGACCGATCATGCAGCAGTAGGCGCCGCCCTCGATGGTCAGATCGACATTGTTCACCGCCTTCACCGCGCCATAGAGCTTGGTGACGTTGCGGATGTCGATACGGCTCTGTTCGGTCATTCAGGATGCTCCTCGCTTGGCCCTGGCCCTGCGCTTCTGGATGATGGCGATGGCGACGAAGGATGCGGCGATCACCAGAAAGCTGAGCGCCGAGGTCACGGTCCCGATCGCATAGAGCGCGGGCGTGGTGACATTGGTCGTCATGTTGGAAATCTCGATCGGAAGGGTGTTCCTGCCGCCCACGGTCAGCAGCGAGCGCGGCATCTCGTCATAGGAGAGGGTGAAGCCGAACAGCGCCACCGCGATCAGGCCGGGACACAGGATCGGCACGGTGACAAGCCCGAGCGTCTGCCACGGCCGCGCGCCGGCGTCGCGCGCCGCCTCTTCCCACGAACTGTCGAAGCGGTTCAGCACCGCGAACATGATCAGCAGGCCGAAGGGCAGCGTCCAGCTCAGATGCGCGCCGAGGCCCGACAGCCACCAGTTCAGCCGCAGGCCCAGCAGCTGGAACAGCTGGCTCAGGCCGAGGCCGAGCAGGATGCCCGGCACCACGAGGCTGATGATCGACAGGTAGAAGATCGGCCCCGATCCCCAGAACCGCCGGCGAAAGGCGAGGCCCGCGAACAGGCAGACCACCGTGGTGATCGCCAGCGCCATCAGGCCAAGCCAGACCGAGCGGCGGAACGCCCCGCCCAGGTCGCCGTAGCGGCTCGAGGTCATGAGGTCGCCGAACCAGTGGGTCGAGACCCCCCGCATCGGAAAGGTGAGGCCGCCGGTCGGGCCCTGGAAGCTGAGCACGAAGATCATCAGCATCGGGCCGTAGAGGAAGATCACGAAGAGGGCGAAGAAGGCCGCGAGGATGTAGAAGTCCTTGCCGCGCCGCGTGGATGTCTGTGCCATGCTGCCCCCCTCACCTGGCCAGTTCGGAACGGATGTCGACGACGCGCAGGATCGCCGCGACCATCATCACCACGACCACGATCAGCAGCACCGCCATGGCCGAGGCCTGGGGATAATAGAGCTGGTCGATCTGGTTCTTCATCGCCGAGACGACCGAGGCGCTCTGCCCGCCGCTCATCACCCGCACGACAAAGAAATCGCCCATCACCAGCGTGACGACAAAGATCGCCCCCAGCGCGATCCCGGTCCGCGACAGCGGGATGATGACCGAGGTCAGGATCTGCGCCCCCGAGGCCCCGGCATCGCGCGCCGCCTCGATCAGGTTCGGGTTGATCTTGGCCATGCTGTTGAAGATCGGCACGATCATGAACAGCGTGAACAGGTGGATGTAGGTCAGGATCACCGCGAAATCCGAATAGAGCAGGAAATCGAGCGGCCGGTCCGTCACGCCCAGGCCGATCAGCAGCCGGTTGAAGATCCCCTCGCGCCCGAGGAACGGGATCCACGAGATCATCCGGATCACGTTCGAGGTCCAGAACGGGATCGTGCACAGCAGCAGCAGCCCGATCTGCCACTTGAGGTTGCGCACATGGAAGACGAGGAAATACGAGACCACGAAGCCGATCAGCGTGGTCGCCGCCAGCGTGATCGCCGCGTATTGCACGGTCTTGACGAACAGCGCGAGCGTGAGCCGCGAGGTCAGCACCTCGCGGTAGTTCTCCCAGGTGAAGGCGGGATAGACCGAGATGCCGTCGGTCTCCCAGAAGCTCAGCAGCACGACGGTGACGATGGGGATGCCGACCATCGTCAGCATGAAGAAGGCAAGCGGCGCCACCTGGAAATAGGGAACGAGGCGCGAGCCGCTGCCGGACGAGCGGGCGGACATGGACGGGAACCTCCGGGGCCAGGAATGCGGCCGGGTGACGGGGGGCGGGACGCGGGATGGGCGGGGGATGGGGCGGGGCCGGCCGGGGGCTGCCCCGGCCGGCCGGCAATGCCGTGCCGCCTCAGGCCGAGATGAACTCGTTCCAGCGCTGGACCATGTGGCGCTCCTCGTCCATCACCGTGTTCCAGCAGGCGATATGGCCGATCCGCTCCTGGAACGATCCGCCGTCGCGGCGGGCGCCGGCCTGGTCCATGACCGCGCCATAGGGATCGACGATCGCCTCGGTCGCGGCCTGGCCGTCATACCAGTAGCCCCATTCGTTCGCGGACATGAACTCCTTCGCGGTCTCGGGCACCGAGGAATAATAGCCCTGCCGGCCGATGAAGCCGCCATGCCAGCCCGACAGTTCCCAGTTCAGGAATTCATAGGCCGCATCGAGCTTCAACCCCTCGAGATGCGCCATCACCCCGGTGCCAAGGCCCCAGGCGCGATAGCCCTCCTTCATGCCCTGATAGACGCAGGGGATGCCGCGCGCCTTCACCGCGGTGACGGCGGGCGACCACATCGACTGGATCACCACCTCGCCGGCGGCCATCAGGTTCACCGATTCGTCGAAGGTGGACCAGAAGGCCCGGAACTGCCCGGCGCGCTTCAGCTCGATCAGCCGGTCGATGGTGAAGTCGATCTCCTCGACCGTCATGTTGCCCTTGTCGCCATAGGTGATCTCGCCCATCGCCTCGAGCGCCATGGCCGCGTCCATGATGCCGATCCCGGGCACGTTCACCAGCGCGGTCTTGCCGGCGAATTCCGGGTTGAAGAGTTCGGCGTAGCTTTCGACCGGTCGGCCGATCAGGTCGGGGCGGATGCCCAGCGTGTCGGCGTTGTAGATCGTCGGCACCGTGGTCGAGAACCCGGTCTCGGCGCCCGCGAATTCGGTCGCGCCGGGTTCCGCCACATAGAGCACCTCGAAGGGCATGGTCCCCTGCGCCGACAGCGGCGAGCCGTCCAGCGCCAGCCCGTCCTTCATCACCGGCGTCATCCGCCCCCAGTTCGCGATCCGGCTCACATCGACCGGCTGCACCTTGCCCGCGCGCCAGGTCTTCTGCATCGCCCAGAATTCGAGATCGGGAAGGTCGATGGTCTCGGGCTGGCTCACGATCTTGGTCATGAGCGCGGTGCTTTCCACCACCTGCGGCACGATGGTGAAGCCAAGGTCGGCACTCGCCTTCTCGGCGATGTCGGCGATGACCGAATAGGACGGCCCGGCCCAGTTCAGCGTGATGTCGCGGATGTTCTGCGCCCAGATCATCGGCGCGCCCAGAATCCCCGAACCCGCAGCCGCGCCGGTCGCGGCGGCTGTGCCCTTCAGAAACGTCCGGCGCGAGACGCCGGTGGTCTTGGTCGTATCGGTCATGGTCTTCCTCCCCTTGACGGATCGCTGATGCTGACGGGCCCTCCTCCTGCCGGTGCCGTCGTCGAGGGCACCGGAACCCGCCGGCTTGGCGACACGGTAACAAAACGTCTTTAGGATGCAATGCACAATTTTGATCGTGCCGGCATTGCCCGACATGCCGTCTTGATGCATGTTTGCGCCCATGACGGGCGTTTTCCGGCGCGACCACGGGACAGAACGGAACACCTTGGATGCAAAAAACGATCCCGACACCATGAGCGCCGCGCTGGACCACCAGATGACCGCGATGCCGCCCGGCCCGGACGGGGGGGCGGCGCCGTCCTATCTCTATGAGACGGTGCGCGATCTTCTGGCGGCGCGCATCGGCAGCGGCGACCTTCCCGAGGGGGCGATTCTCAAGGAGGCGCATCTGGCGAGTCAGCTTGGCACCAGCCGCGCCCCCGTGCGCCGTGCGCTGGCGATGCTGGCCGAAAGCGGGCTGATTCGCCCGGCCCGGGGGCAGGGTTATGTCGTGGGCCGGGCCGCGCGCGGGACGATGCAGATGTCCTCGCGCGAGTTGCACGAGATCCTGCGCGCCCAGGGCGACGACATCGACCGTTCCGCCACCTGGGAGCGGATCTTCGATCAGGTCGTGGACGAGGTGAGCGCCTGCATGCCCTTCGGCACCTACCGCATCCAGGAGGGGGAACTGGGCGACCACCACAACGTCAGCCGCACCGTCGCGCGCGAGGTGCTCTGGCGCCTGACCGACCGGCGCCTGATCGAGAAGGACCGCAAGTCGCACTGGATCGTCGGCCAGATGACCGCCCGCGACCTGCACGAGACCTTCGAGATGCGCCGCCTGCTCGAGCCGCAGGCCCTTGCCCATGTCGCGCCCGATCTGGAGCGTGACTGGCTCGAGGCGCTGTCGGCGCGGGTCGGGGCGGCGATCGACACCTTTCCCGCCAGCGGCCCGGCCGAGATGGACGCCATCGACCAGGCGATGTTCCAGTCCATGTATCGCGGCCTGCGCAATTCGCGGATGCACGGCTCGATCCAGCGCAACCAGATCTCGCTGCTGGTATCGCGCCAGTTCCGCCACCATTTCCCGATGATCGACGATCTGCCCGCGCTGCGCGATCATGCGCAGATCCTGCACCACCTGCGTCAGGGGGCGGTGGATGTGGCGCAGATCCTGCTGCGCAACCACCTGCAACGGGCCGAACCCCTGAGCATCGCGCGCCTGCGCGTGCTTTCGGTGCTGCCGCCGCCGCGCCGGGTGGCCTGGCTGACCGCGATCCATTGAGGCGATGATGTCCGCAACCGTGCTCAGGATCATCGGCACTTCGGCGACGCTGACCGCCGAATTGCAGGCGCAGGCGCAGGCCGATCTGGAATTCCCGGTCTCGTTCGAGGTGCTTGACGGCGTGTCCTGCCAGCGTCGCGGGGTCATGGCGCCCGAAAGCTATGACATCTACGACCAGTGGTTCCACTCGCTCGATCTGCTGTGGACCGCCGGCTCGATCCAGCCGATCGACACCGCCCGCATCCGCCGCTGGCCCGAAGTCGAGCCGGCCGGCGATCCGATGGCGGCGCTGCGCGGCCACGGGACGCGGCCCGGCGCGGTGATGTTCGCGCGCGCCGACCGCTCGCTCGGCCCCACGCCCGACGATCCGGCCCGCCCGCGCATCGCCATGCTGCCCACGATCTACAACGTCGACAGCTTCGCCTATCTGCCCGAACTGGACGGCCTGCGCCGCCCGGACGAAGAGGAAAGCTGGGCCTGGCTGCTTGACGACCGCTGGCACGGGCGTTGTGCGATCGGCCTCGATCCGGCGGCAAGTGCGGTGGAACTCGCGCTCGGGGCGCGGGCGGCCGGGCTGATGGCCGTGACGGATCCCGGCGACCTGACCATCGAGGAAATCGACGAACTCTTTGCCATCCTGATGTCGCGGCGGCGCTCGGGGCATTTCGGCCGGTTCTGGGCCTCGAACGAAGAGGCGGTGCGCGTCATGGCCGCGCCGGGCTGCCTGATCGGGTCGCTGTGGTCGCCCGCGCATTACGCGCTGCGCGGCATGGGCCACGAGATGATCTATGCCACCCCGGCCGAGGGCTATCGCGGCTGGCACGCCGGACAGAGCATCTCGGCCGCGGTCGAGGGCGAGAAACTCGAGATGGCCCACGCCTATCTCAACTGGTGGCTTGACGGAGTGCCGGGCGCGATCATGGCGCGGCAGGGCTATTACACCAGCGTGACCGGCCCGCTGCGCGAGACCCTGTCACCGGCGGAATGGGCCTACTGGTATGCGGGCGAACCCGCGCCCGAGGATCTGTCCGGCCCCGGCCCCGGCCCGGTGGTGCGCCGGGGAGAGCGGCGCCCCGGCGGCAGTTTCCGCGAACGGATGGCGCGCGTCGCGGTCTGGAGCACGATCATGCCCGAGCACAACTACCTCGCCCGGCGCTGGCGCGAGTTCACCGGGCCATGACCGGCGCCGCACGCCCGCGACGTTCCGCGATCAGGCGGCGCACCGTGCGCACGAAGTTCAGGAGCGCCGGATTCCGGTAGGCGCGGTTCCAGGCAAGGACCGTCTCGATCCGGGCCGGACAATCGGCAATCGGGCGGGTCATGATCGTGCGCGGCTGGAACCGTTCGATCCCCTGCGAATAGACCGAAACCCCCTGCCCCGACCCGACAAGCCCGAGGATCCCCATGGCGTTCGACGCCTCGTGACGGACATGGATCTGCTGGCCTGCCTGGGCGAACACATCCATGACGAAGGTGCGAAACGAATCCCATTCCGCCATGGAGCCCAGCACCATCGGATACTGCGCCAGTTCCTCGAGCGTGACCAGCGGCCGTATCGCCAGCCGGTGGTCGATGGGCAGGATGGCGACGAGGGGCTCGCTCTCGACGGCGACGGTCTCGAATTGCGGGTGGCTGAACGGACCCAGCATGAAGCCCGCGTCGATGGTGTTGCGCGCCAGTTCGATCTTCTGGCCCTGGGTGCGCAGGTAGCGCAGTTCGAGTTCGACATCCGGAAACTCGCGCGAGAACGCCGCCACCGCCTGCGGCATCCATTCGATGGCGGCGAATGACATGTAGGCCAGGCGCAACTGGCCGCGCTTGCCTTCGGCGGCGATGCGCGCGGCATGGGCGGCGCGCTCGATCTCGAGCGGGATGAGCCTGGTGCGTTCGTGAAAGATCTGCCCCGCCGGGGTGAGCGAGACCTCGCGCGTCGTGCGCCGCAAGAGCGGATAGCCCAGCGTCTCCTCAAGCTGCCGGATGCGCCGCGACAGCGCGCTCTGGTCGATGGCCAGCCGTTCGGCCGCGCGGCGGAACGACAGTTCCGTTGCAACCGCGTTGAAGGCGGCAATCTCGCGCGAGCCGGGCAGGCGGGACATGGCACCCTCTGGCGGGGCATTGATGCAGTTTCGTCCATGATAGAGGGAAAAGCGGCCATTCACCAGCGCCCCGCCACCGGCGATCATCGCAGGGAACCCCATCCATCCCTGCCCACGCGAGGAACGACCATGAGCGCCATCGACAATGCCGAACTCGACCGGATGCTGAACGAGGCCTTTGCCGCCGCCAGCCGCCTTTACAGGGAGCGCGGATTCCAGCGCCGTGTCGGCTGGGGCAAGCGCCCGGCGCTGGTGAGCGTGGACCTTGCCAATGCCTGGACCCGGCCCGGCAACCCCTTCACCTGCGATCAGGAGAAGATGGACAACGAACTCATCCCCGCCATGCAGCAACTGCTGCGGGCGTTCCGCGCGGCGAAATTCCCGGTGGTGCATGTGACCACCGCCTACGAGATCACCGACCGTCAGTCGGATTTCACCGACATGGGCCTGTGGCACGACAAGATCCCGGTCGAGGCGGTGAACCTCAAGGACAGGGATCTCTGGGCCATCGACAGCCGCATCGCGCCGATCGAGGGCGAATACACCCTGCTCAAGAAGCGCGCCTCGTCCTTCCACGGCACCGAACTGGCCGGCATCCTGCGGGCGAACAATGTCGATACCATCGTCGTGACCGGCGTCACCGCCTGCGCCTGCGTGCGCCAGACCATCTGTGACGGCCTCGCCGACGGGTTCCGCACCATCGCCGCGCGCGAGGCCATCGGCGACCGCGTGCCGGGGGCGGTGGCCTGGAACCTTTTCGACATCGACGCGAAATTCGGTGACGTGGAGGGCGTGGACGACATCTGCGCCAAGGTGGCCGAACTGGCCCGGGCCTGAGGGCCGCAAGGAGGGGCGGGCCGCCGCGAAGCGCCCGCCCCTCGCATCAGGGAGAGGAGACACCAATGGCACGGATCGGCGTCGACGTCGGCGGCACGAATACCGACATCGTTCTTGAATGCGACAGGGGCATCTTCGTCCACAAGGTGCCCTCGACCCCGCAGGACCAGTCCATCGCCGTAATCCGCGGCGTGCTCGAGATCTGCGCGATGGCGGGCGTGGCCAAGGAGAAGGTCGAGGTGATCGCCCACGGCACCACGGTGGCGACCAACATCACCATCGAACACAACGGCGCCGAGGTGGGCATGATCACCACCCGCGGCTTCCGCGACATCCTGCACATCGGCCGCCACAAGCGGCCGCACAATTTCTCGCTTCACTTCGACGTGCCCTGGCAAAGCCACCCGCTGGTGAAGCGGCGCAACCGCATCGCCGTGACCGAACGCATCCGCCCGCCCTCGGGCGAGGTGGAAACCCCGCTGGCCGAGGACGAGGTCCGCGCCGCCTGCGCCCTGTTCCGCAAGCGCGGGATCAGGTCGGTCTGCATCGGCTTCATGTTCTCGTTCCTCAACGACGCGCACGAACGGCGCGCGCGCGAGATCGTCGAGGAGGAAATCCCCGGCGCCTACATCTCGATCTCGTCCGAGGTGGCGAACGTCATCCGCGAATACGAACGCTTCTCGACCGTGGCGATGAACGCCTTTGTCGGACCGAAGGCCGCACTTTACCTGCGCAATCTGGAAACCAAGGTGCGCGAGGCCGGGATCCCCGCCAAGCTGCGCGTGATCCAGTCGAACGGCGGCATCTCGACCATCGAGGGCTGCTCGAAAAAGCCGGTGGGCATCCTCATGTCAGGCCCTGCGGGCGGCGTGATCGGCGCGCTGGCCGAGGCGCGGCTGGCCGGGATCGACAACATCATGACGAACGACATCGGCGGCACCTCGGCCGATATCTCGACCATCGCCGGGGGGCGGCTGCGCATCAAGAACCCGCGCGACACGCTGGTGTCGGGCCATGCGGTCATGGCGCCGATGATCGACCTCGAGACGATGGGCGCCGGCGGCGGCTCCATCGCCTGGATCGACGAGGCGGGCGGATTCCACGTCGGGCCGCGCTCGGCCGGATCGGAACCGGGGCCGGCCTGCTATGGCCGGGGCGGCACCGAACCCACGGTGACCGATGCGCAGGTCGTCCTGGGCCGGATGGACGCGGACCGGTTCCTGGGCGGCGACCTGCCGCTTGACCCCGAACTGTCGCACAGGGCCATCCGCGAGCGGATCGCCGAACCCCTGGGCATTTCCGTCACCGAGGCGGCGCTGGGCATCATCAGGGTCGTGAACAACAACATGGCGCTGAAGATGCGCGCCAATTCGGTCGCCCGCGGCTATGACCCGCGGGAATTCTCGCTCATGCCGTTCGGCGGCGCCGGGCCGTTCCATGGCGTCGCCCTTGCCGAACTGGTCAGCGCGCGCGACGTGCTGGTGCCGATGGCGCCGGGGATCACGGCGGCCATGGGCCTCTTGGGGACGAACCTGCAATACGAACACATCCGTTCGGTCATCACCAACGTGCTGGGCGCCGACCAGGCCGCGCTTGACCGGGTGAACGCGGTGATCGACGAACTGACCGCCGCCGGGCGGGCGGATCTGGACCTTGACGGCGTGCCCGAAGGCGACCGCGCCCATGAGGTGATCGCCGAGATGCGCTATCACGGCCAGGGGTTCGAACTGCGCGTTCCGGTGCCGGACAGGCGGCTGACCATGGAGAACCGCGCGGCCATCGTCGCGGCCTTCCATGACGCCCATGTCGCCGACTACGGCTATGCCTTCGACGACAGTCTGGTGGAACTCTACAACATCCGCATCATCGCCACGGCGGCGGTGCGGCATCTCGAACTGCCGCGCATCGCCCGCGGCGCGCCCGACGACCTGACGCGCGCCTTCATGTATCAGCGCGATACCGTGTTCGACGACGGCACGGCCCATCCGACCCCGCGCTATGACCGTGGCCAGCTGGGCGCGGGCACAAGGGTTCCGGGGCCTGCCATCATCATCCAGCACAATTCCACCACGCTGCTGCCGCCCGGCTACACGGCCGAGGTTCTCGACCACGGCAGCATGCGCCTTGCCAGGGCCTGAGGGAGGGACCATGACCAGCGACACCAGGATCGACCCGATCACGCTGCAAGTGATCCGCGGCTCGATCGAGACCATCGCCGAGGAAATGGCGCATGTGCTGTTCCGCATGTCGTTCTCCTCGATCATCCGCGAGAGCGAGGATCTGGGCGCAGGGCTGTTCGACAAGGATTTCAACACGCTGTGCGAATCCGAATCGACGCCGATGCATATCGGGTCCATCCCCGGCTACCTGCACGGGATCATGGACAGCCTCGATGACGGCCAGTGGTTCGACGGCGATGTGGTGGTCCACAACCACCCCTATCACGGCGCTTCGCACACGCCCGACCTCGCCATCGTCATCCCGATCTTCTATCAGGGCGAACTGGTCGGCTATTCGGCCAATACCGCCCACCATATCGACATCGGCGCGGCGACGCCCGGCCTGATCATCGACGTGCCCGATGTCTATGCCGAAGGGATGCTGTTCGCGGGGACCAAGCTGTATCGCAAGGGCGAACGCAACGAGACGATGTGGAACTACATCCGCCGCAACAGCCGCGCCGCGCGGCAACTCTGCGACGACATCGAGGCGCAGATCGCCTCGGCCCGGCTGGGGGCGAGGCGGTTCAGGGAACTGCTGGACCGCTACGGCAAGGATCTTGTGTTCGGCGCCTGCAACCAGCTCATGGATTATTCGGAATCCATGCTGCGCGCCCGGATCAGCGCCATTCCCGACGGCGAATACCGTGCCGAGGGCTGGCTGGACGATGATGGCCGCAACCGCGGGCAGCATCTGCCGGTGAAGGTCTGCGTGCGGGTGATCGGCGACCGGATCGAGGTGGACCTGACCGGATCGGCCCCGCAGACGCCCACCGCCTACAACGTGCCTTTCGAGGGATCGACCAAGGTCGCGGCCTTCGCCGCCTTCCGCAAGCTCCTGCTCGATACCGCGACCAGCCCTTCGCGGGTGCCGTCGAACCAGGGCAGTTTCCGGCCGATCAGCGTGATCGCGCCCAAGGGCACGATCTTCAATCCCGAGGCGCCCGCCTCGGCCGAGGCGCGCTTTACCCAGTGCAATTTCATGATCGACCTGATCCTGCGGGCCATGGCCCCGGTCCTGCCCGAGGAAATCATCGCCGGGTCTTCGGCCTCGATCTCTTTCGCCTCCTATGCGGGGGTGCGGCCGGACGGGAACTACTGGGTGTTCCTCGAGGTGAACGAAGGCGCCTATGGCGGCCGGCCGCACAGCGACGGGCCCGATGCCATCGACAACCTGATGGCCAACACCCGCAACAACCCGCTCGAGGATCTGGCGATGCATATCCCCATGATCTGCGAGCGCTACGAGCTGCGCGACGACGTGGCCCCCGGCGCGGGCCGGTTCCGGGGCGGAATCGGCGTGGTGAAGGCGCAGCGCATCCTGACCGATGGCATCATCACCCACGAATCCGAACGCCACACCAATGTGCCCTGGGGCATCTTCGGCGGCCGCCCCGGCGCGCTGGGCAAGTGCGAGATCTACAACGTCAATGGCGGTGAAACGCGGTCCATGCATTCCAAGTTCCACGGCCTCGCCGTGAAGAAGGACGATGTCATGGCCTATTACAGCCCCTGCGGCGGCGGCTATGGCAGCCCGCTCGAACGGGATCCGAAGAAGGTTCTCGACGATGTTCTCGACGGGTTCTGCACCGCGCAGGATGCGTTCGAGATCTATGGCGTCGTCCTCGACCTCGAGGCCGAGACGGTCGACCTGCGCGCCACCGGCGAAAGGCGCAGGGCGATGGAGGCCGTGGCCTGATCACCGGCCCGGCCCCGACCCCCGCCCCCCCCTTTTCTCCCGGGGGGGCGGGCGGTTCACCCCCCCGGCGCGGGCTGGTGCGCGCCATAGGCACGGACAGCCTCGCGCGCGGCGCGAAAGCGGGCGGTCCATTCCTGCGGGATCGGGCGCGGCGTGATGATGCGGCCTGCGGGCACATGGCCGGCCCCTTCGGGCAGACCGGCCCCCCGCAGCGCAAGCTGCCCACAGCCCAGCGCGGTCAGTTCGGATTCGGCAGGGATGCGCAGCTCCTGCCCAAGCACATCCGCCAGAAAGCGGCAGAACCAGGGATTGCGGCTCATCCCGCCGTCGATGCTGACCGGGGCACGCACCGGCACCGCGCGCGCCATCGCGTCCACCACCTCGGTCATGCGGAAGGCCACCCCCTCGAGCAGGGCCTGCATCATGTCCGCCCGCGTCGTCCCGAGTTCGAGACCGAACCACGCCCCGCGCGTGCCCCGGTCCCAATGCGGTGCCGCCAGCCCGGCCAGCGCGGGCACGAAGGCCAGCCCGCGGGAAATCGCGGGCGGGGCGGCGAAATCGCCGATCTCGTCCCAGGTGCCGAACAGCCCGATCCCCCGCGCCCAGTTTACCGCCGAAGCCGCCGTATAGACCCCGCCATCAAGCGCATGGACCGGCGCGGCGCCCCCTTCTTCCCAGGCGATGGTGGGCAGGAGCGTGGCACTTTCGGCCAGCTCGCCGGTCAGGGTCAGGGCGAAGGCGCCGGTGCCGAAGGTGATCTTGGCATCGCCGGGACGGCGCGCGCCGTGGCCGTGAAGCGCGGCCTGCTGATCGACCACGCTGGCCGTCAGGGGAATGCCGCCCGGCAACAGGCCCAGCGCGCCGGTCGTCGCCCGGATCGGCGGCAACGCCGCCATCGGCACGCCGAAGGCCGCGCACAGCTCCGCGTCCCACACCCGCCGCCGCAAATCCATGAGCGCGGTGCGCGAGGCCGTGGTGGGATCGGTCTCGAACCGGCCGGTCAGGCGGTCGCGAAAGAACGCATCCGTGGTGCCAAGGCGCAGATGCCCCGACCGCGCCAGATCGCGCGCGCGCGGCACATGCGCCATGATCCAGCCAAGTTTCGATCCCGCGAAATAGGGATCAAGCGGCAGCCCCGCCCGTTCGCGCACCAGCACATCCACCCCCGCGCGCGCCAGATCGGCACAGGTCCGGGCGGTGCGGTCGTCCTGCCAGACGATGACGGGGCTGATCGCCTCGCCGGTGCGGGCGTCCCAGGCCAGGCAGCTTTCCCCCTGGTTGTCGAGGCCGGCACAATCGACTGCGGGTGCCGCGGCAAGGCAGGCGCGGATATTGGCCAGGATTTCCTCGGGGTCATGCTCCACGCGGCCGGGGGCGGGGTGGATCTGGCGGTGGCTGACGGCATGGACCGGGCGAATGCCGGTCCCGTCCACCACGAAGGCGCGGGTCGAGGTGGTTCCCTGGTCGATGGCAAGAGCCTTCATCCTTCCTCCAGCGTCACGCTCAGCCCCCCGCCCGCGGGCAGATCGGGCGGCAGGGGCAGGAGGATGCGCCGCTCGGGCCGGCTGGCGATGCGCCGCCCGGCGATCACCGCGCCGCCTGCGCGCAGCACCAGCCGCCCGCGCGCCGGACGTTCGACCCGCAGTTGCAGATGCCCGAACGCGCCCGCCCCGAGGACCACCGCCTGCGGCACCACCCAGGACAGCGGCCCGGGCCCAAGCGTGACCGGCAGGGGCGCCGACCGGGAGGGCGACTCGGGCGCCGGCGGGGGCGCGCCGCGCAGGTCGGCCAGGATCGCCCCGGCAACCCGCCGCCCCTCGTCCCAGCACCAGCCGGCAGTCTCGACCGGGCGCAAGAGATTGCCGGCGGCATGGAAATCCGGATCCGAGCAGCGCCCGGCGCTGTCGATCGCCGGCCCCCCCGTCGCCCGGTCGCGGGCCAGGTGCCCGGTGACCAGCAGCGTGGCCTCGGGGCGGAAGCGGCCGCTGAGGATCACGCCGTCGGCCGCGATCCGCTGCTGGCCTGCCGGTCCGTCGATCAGGACGGATTCCACCCGCTCGCGCCCCTCGATCGCCAGAACCCGGGTGCCAAGGTGCAGCGCAATGCCGCGCAGGCGGGGATAGAGGGCCGCAGGCCAGCGCGCGGTGGCGCGCGGCCCCTCCTCGATCATGGCCACGGGGCGGATGCCGGCATGGGCACAGGTCATGATCGCGGAAAACGCCACAAGCTCGGTTCCCAGGATCACCGGCCGCAGGAAGGGCCGGCGTCCCTCCAGATGGACCATCCCCTGAAGCGCACCGGTGGGCAGGATGCCGCCGGGCTTCTCGCCGCCGATCATCCGCTCGACCCGGGAACCCTCGCGCACGCCGGTGGCCAGCAGCACGCGCCGCGCGGCGATGCGCGCCGGCCCCGCGTCCGAGGTCACGCTGACCGCCGGGCCGGGGTGCAGCGCGGTCACATCCACGCCGCAGGCGATCTGCACCCCGGCGGCGCGGGCGCGCGCCACAAGGGCAGCCGCATAATCGGGGCCGCGCAGCACCCGCCCGAATTCGCGCATGCCAAAGGGCGGGTGGCCGCAATGGCGCGGGATGCCGCCGGCCATTGCCTCGCGGTCGAGGACAAGGACGCGCAGATGCGGCGCCAGGACCGTCGCCGCCGACAGTCCCGCCGGCCCGCCGCCAACGATCAGCACATCGACCTCGGCCGGAAGGGCGGTCATGGCACCACCTCGTCCATCGGCCGGTCGAAATGCCCCGCGCTCAGTCGGCCCAGTTCGGCCGAACAGAAGAAGCCCTGACAGCGCCCCATCGTCACGCGCGTGCGCCGCTTGAGCCCGGCAAGCGACCGTGCCGGCAGCGGCCCGTCAAGCGCGGCAAGCACCTCGCGCCGCGTCACCATCTCGCAATGGCACAGGATGCCGCCATGGCCCGCCCCCTGCCAGTCGCGCGGGAAATAGTCCGAGATGTTCGGCACCTCGGGCCAGATCACCCTTGCGGGCGGGGTCAGTGCCAGACCGGCCAGCCCCTCGACATGGCGCGCGATGCCCAGCGCGGCCGAAAGCCCGGTCGAACGGATGCCGCCCACGGTGATGACGCCCGCCCCCTCATGCGCGCGGATGCGGTATTCCTTGGATTCGGTCGCGGGCCGCAGCCCGGCATAAGCGGCCGTCACCGGGTGGTCGCGCAGCGCGGGCAGGATCTCTTCGCCGCGGCGGCGCAGCGCGGACAGGGTTTCGGGCACCAGCGTCGCGTGGTCGCGGTCGTCCTGATCCTCGGCCGTGGGGCCGACGATCAGGTTGCCAAAGGCGGTGCGGCAGACGACGATCCCCTTGGTCACCTTGCTTGGCACCGGCAGCAGGATATGCGCGGCCAGCGCCGCCGCCGGCTTGTCATAGACGACGAACTGCCCCTTGCGCGGGCGGATGGTGAAATCGCGCCGCCCGAGCAGGATTTCGTCCACCAGATCGCCGGCATTGCCCGCGGCATTGATGACCAGCCCGGCCTGCACCCGGCCCTTCGGGGTCTCGAGGAACCAGTCGCCGTCGCGCCGGGCGGCCGTGACCGGTGCGCCGCGCAGCACGAGGGCGCCGTGGGCGATGGCCTGAAGCAGATAGGCCAGCGGCGCGGACCAGGGGTCGATCAGATATTCGCGCGGCACGCGGAAGGCGGCGCGCGCCCCCGCGCCAAGGCCCGGCTCCAGCGCCCGCAGCGCGCCCCGGTCCAGCGGCTCGACATCCGCCACCCCGTTCTCCACTGCCTGCGCCATGAGCGCGGGCAGAAGCGCCTCTTCCTCCTCGCTCCAGGCGATGACAAGGGCCCCCGCGCGGATCAGCGGCAGGCCGAGGCGGGCGTGGATGTCGAGATATTCCTCATGCCCCGCCGCCACGCAGGCACGCTCGAGCGATCCGGGCGGCGCGTCGAATCCGGTGTGCAGGATCGCCGAATTGCCCTTGGACGCCCCGTCGAGGATATCCGCCGCCTTCTCGATCACCGCGACCCGCGCCCCCGCGAGCGCGAACCGCCGCGCGATGGCCGCGCCGACCACCCCCGCCCCGATCACCGCAACGTCGAACCGTCCTGCAAGGGCCATGGGTGCTGCCGGCATGGGAACGCGATCCTTTGGGCTTTGTCCGGGATCTGCCATAAGCTGTGCGATTGGTCAATCCGGTGTGTGTTTTGAAGAAGCCGTCACACCGTTGCCACGCGATTCATGTTGACTTGGGCAATATGACCGGTTCTAGTCTGCCCATGCCGCCGGGCCGGGAGGGGTCCGCAGCGGCGGGATGCATGGCATCGTCGGGGGGAAGGCGGGACGTGAAGCCGGAGGAACGTCAGGCACAGATCCTTGCCGCGATCGACCGCGACGGCGAAGTTGCGGTGCCGGATCTGGCCCGCCGGTTCGATGTCTCGACCGAGACGATCCGCCGCGACCTTGGCCAGCTTGCCCGGGGCGGCGCGGTGCAGAAGGTTCACGGCGGCGCGCGGCGGCTGCGGCTGCATGTCGAGAACAGCTTTGAAGAGCGGATGTCGGAGCAGGCCGGCGAAAAGGCCGTGATCGGACAGAAGCTGCGGCAGGTGATCGCCCCCGGCGACAGCCTGTTCATCGACACCGGCACGACAACACTGGCCTGTGCGCGGGCGCTGGCCGAGGTGGCGGATCTGACGGTGATCACCAATTCCCTGCGCATCGCCCGCGTGTTCGCCCATGGCAGCGGACATGCGCAGGTGTTCCTGACGGGCGGCGCCTATGCCCCCGACAACGGCGAGACGGTGGGCCCCATGGTCCTTGCCCAGATCGCGCAGTTCCGCGCCGATCATGCGGTGATCGGTGTCGCGGCGCTGGATCCGGCGGCGGGGGCCCTGGATGCCGACCCGGACGAGGCGGCGATTGCCCGGGCGATGTGCGCGGCCGCGCGCCAGACCGTCGTGGTGGCCGGATCGGCCAAGTTCGCGCGGCGCGCGGCGCATCTGGTCTGCCCGCTGCCGCAGATGGAGGTGCTGGTGGCCGATGTGCCCCCGCCCGACCCCTGGCCCGCGCTGCTGGCGACCGCTTCGGTCCGGCTGATCTGAGGATGAAGGAATGACGGTGCAGCTTCGCAGAATGGAGAGCGGCCGATGCCGGCGATCCTGAAGGGTTATGTCCGCTTCATGGCGCGCCTGTCCGACGGGATCGGCTGGTTCGCCATGTTCCTCATCTATCTGATGATCGGCGTGCTGCTGTTCGACGTGTTCTCGGACAAGGTGCTGGGCGTGGTGCAGAACTGGACGCTCGAGACCGCGCAGTTCACGCTGGCCGCCTTCTATTTCCTGGCCGGGCCCAAGACGCTCAAGGACGACACGCATGTGCGCCTCGATCTGATCTATTCCCGCCTCGGGCGGCGCGGGCGCGCGGCGATCGACGCGGTGACGATCTGGATCGTCATCTTCTATCTGGGGATCACGCTGTGGGGCGGGATTTCGTCGCTTCAGTATTCCTGGGAGACGAACCAGCGGCTTCCGTCGCTGTGGGGGCCGCCGCTTGTGCCGATCAAGGCGCTCATGGTGGTCTGCCTGATCCTCATGATCCTGCAATGTCTGGCAATCTTCCTGCGCGACGTGGCGCGGATCGGCGGAGGAGACCACGATGAGCTATGAAGCGATCGCGGTCACCATGTTCCTCGGCATGATCGTGCTCATGCTGACGGGGCAGCGCGTCTTTGCGATGATCGGCGCGGTCGCCGCGGCCTCGGCGCTGGCGCTATATGGCGATGCCTCGGTCGAACTGCCGTTCAACGCGGTGTTCAAGCTGTTTTCCTGGTATGCGCTGCTGACGCTGCCCCTGTTCGTCTACATGGGGCACATGATGGCCAAATCGGGGATCGCCGAGGATCTCTACCTCATGATGCATGTCTGGTTCGGCAGGCTGCCGGGCGGGCTGGCGATGGGGACGATCTTTCTCATGGTCATCATCAGCGCGATCAACGGGCTGTCGGTGGCGGGGCTGGCCATCGGTTCGGCGATCGCGCTGCCGCAGATGCTGGCGCGGGGCTATGACAAGGTGCTCATCACCGGGGTGGTGCAGGGCGGGTCCACACTTGGCATCCTCATCCCGCCGTCGGTGGTGATGGTGCTGTTCGCGGTGATCGCCCGGCAGCCGGTGTCCGACCTCTGGCTTGCCGGGGTGTTTCCCGGGCTGCTCATGGCGGTGGTCTTTGCCGTCTATGTCTGGGTCCGGGTCAAGGTGAACCCGGCCCTCGCCCCCGCGCTCAGCCCCGAGGAACTGGCCATGCCGCTGCGCGAGAAGCTCTTGCTTCTGCGCGCGGGGATCGCGCCCTTCGTCATCTTCGCGCTGATGATCGGGCTGTTCGTGCTGGGCTATACCAACCTGCTCGAAAGCTCGGCCGTGGGTGCGACCTCGGCCACGGTCGCGGCGGCGTGGAAGCGGCGGCTGAACCTGCGCCTCCTTGTCGAGACCGCGCGCGAGACCATGGCCGTCACCGCGCTGTTCATGTGGGTGGTGCTGGGCGCGCTGGCCTTCTCGTCGGTGTTCGACGGGATCGGCGCGGTGCGCGCGATCGAGAACGTGTTCATCCACAACTGGGAACTCTCGCCCTGGACGGTGATCGTGCTCATGCAGGTGTCGTTCCTGATCATGGGGATGTTCCTTGACGACACCGCGATGCTGGTGATCGTCGCGCCGCTCTATATCCCGCTGGTGCAGCGCCTCGATCTGGGGATCGACAACCAGATGGTCTGGTTCGGGATCCTCTACACGATGACCTGCCAGGTGGCCTACATCTCGCCCCCGTTCGGCTACAACCTGTTCCTGATGCGGGGGATGGCGCCGAAGGAGATCACCCTCTTCGACATCTACCGCTCGATCTGGCCGTTCATGCTGCTGATCGCCTTCACCATCGTTCTCATCATGCTTTTCCCGCAGATCGCAACCTGGCTGCCCGCAGCGATCCGCGGCTGACCGCATCAACCCGAGGGAGGACCACATGACCGATACCACCAGACCCCTGTCGCCATCCGAGAGGATCCTGGCCAGCCGGCGCAAGTTCCTGGTCACTGCCGGCCTGGCCGCGCCGGCCGCGCTGGCCGCGCCGGCGATCGTGCGCGCGCAGGCGCCGATCCGCTGGCGGCTTCAGACCTATGCCGGGCCGTCGCTGGGCGAATATGTGGTGAAGCCGCAGATCGACGCCTTCAACGCCGCCGCCAACGGCGAGATGGAGATCGAACTCTACTACGCCGATCAGCTTGTCCCCACGTCCGAGCTGTTCCGCGCGCTTCAGAACGGCACGCTCGACGCGATCCAGTCGGACGAGGCGACCATGGCCGCTCCGGTCGATATCGCGGTGTTCGGGGGCTATTTCCCCTTTGCCACCCGCTTCAGCCCCGATGTCGGGGCCATGTTCATGTATTACGGCCTCGACGAGATCTGGAAGGAGGCCTACGCCGATGTCGAGAACGTCACCTATCTCTCGACCGGGTCGTGGGATCCGCTGCATGTCTTCACCGTGGACAAGCCGATCCGCTCGCTCGCCGATCTGAACGGGCTGCGGGTGTTCGGGGTGCCGACGGCCGGACGGTTCCTGTCGCGCTATGGCCTGATCCCGGTCACGGTTCCCTGGGACGACGTGGAAGTGGCGCTGCGCACCGGCGATCTCGATGGCGTGCTGTGGTCCGGCTTTACCGAGATGTATGCCATGGGCTGGGCCGACATCTGCAAATATGCGCTGTCGAACTCGATCACCGGGGCGTGGTTCGGTTCCTACTATGTGAACACGCCCAGTTGGGATCGGGTGCCGCCGCATCTCCAGCAGCTTTACCGCACCACCATCGACCAGTCGCACCACTACCGGACGATCTGGTACTGGGGCGGCGAGGCGCGGTTGCGCGTCCATGGCGAGAAGATGGAGCAGACCGCGCTGCCCGCCGCGGAATGGAACCAGGTCATCGAGGACGGCAAGTCGTTCTGGGACGAGGTCGCCGCCGAAAGCCCGCGCGCGGCGCGCGTGGTCGACATCTTCAAGCAGTATGCCTCCGACATGGAGGCCGCGGGCTATCCCTACCGCTGAGGGTCAGGGCCGCCGGGGGGCCGTTCCCCCGGCGGCCTCCGCCCGCCCCCGTGCCGGGGTCAGGTATCGGGGCCTTCGTGCGTCACTTCCTTCAGCTTGTCGATGCCCAGCACCTTGAGGGCGAGGCTCTCGTAGAAGGGTTCGGACGTGCCCTTCTTGATCTTGCGGATGAAGTATTTCTCGAACCCCGCCTTGGCCAGATGCACCCATTTGCCCGAGGACGACCAGTTGACGTTGCGCGGCGGGATCTGCGGTTGCGCGACAAAGGCCACGCCCCCGTCGCCGAAATCGGCCAGACAGACCGCGTTCCACGACCCCACGCTGTCGGGCTCGTGACCGCGCAGGAGGGCGCCGATGTTGTGGGCGGTGGCGGTGACCATGGATTCGATCATGAACCCGGTCTTGGGCACCCCGCAGGGCACCGGCGTGGGCCCGGTGGGCGGGATCGCGACGCAGACCCCGACGCCAAAGATCTCGGGGTATTTCGGATTGCGCTGGTGCTTGTCCACGATGACAAAGCCGCGCGGGTTCACGAGGCCCTCGATCCCCCTCAGCGGCTTGATGCCGCGAAACGCCGGCAACATCATCGCGAAGGCGAAGGGCAGTTCCCTTTCGGCCTTCACCGATCCGTCGTCGGCAATCTCCTCGACCGTCATCCTGCCTTCCTCGACCTTCTTCACCCGGGTCGAGGTCATCCACTTGATGTGCTTCTCGCGCATCTCGGATTCGAGAAGGCCCCTGGTGTCCCCGACCCCGTCAAGGCCCAGGTGGCCGACATAGGGTTCGGAGGTGACATAGGTCATGGGAACGCGGTCGCGCACCTTGGCGCGGCGCAGCGCGGTCTCGAGGATGAAGATGAATTCGTAGGCCGGGCCAAAGCAGGACGCCCCCTGCGCCGCGCCGACGATGACCGGCCCGGGATTGGCGACCAGCCGCTCGAACGCCGCGCGCGCCTGTTCGGCGTGATCGACATGGCAGACCGACTGGGTATGCCCGCCGTGGGGGCCGAACCCCTCGATCTCGTCGAAGGCGAGTTCGGGACCGGTGGCGATCACGAGATAGTCGTAATCGACCGCGCTGCCATCGGCGAGGGTGAGGCGCCGCGCCAAGGGGTCAAGATGTTCGGCGGCGCTGGCGCGGAACTCGATCCCCTTGCGCGCCATGATGGGGGCAAGATCGACGGTGATGTCCTCACGCTCGCGCCAGCCGACCGCGATCCACGGGTTCGAGGGCACGAAATGGTAGGTCGGATCCTTCGTGACCACGGTGATGCGGTCCTCGGGGCGGATCTGTTCGCGCAGCTCGTAGGCCATGATCGACCCGCCCAGCCCAGCCCCCAACACGACGATATGCGCCATTGCCATCCTCCCCAGGACGGGCGGACCCGGATGCGCGATGCCCGTACAGCGGCCGCCCTGAGAGGTATCATATAACGATATTGAAATATTTCAACCACCCGCATGAACGCGGGCCGCCCCGTGCGTTGCGACAGATTCACGCAGGATATGGCATTCCGGGGGCTGTGGCGGGATAAGGCACCCTCTGGCCGCGACGGCCAGACCGGGAATGGAGAACATCATGACCGATTTCGCCAGCCGCCCGACCGGGCGTGGACGCATCTACCCCTCGATCACCGCGACCGTGGGCGACACGCCCCTTGTCCGGCTTGACCGTTTCGCCGCCGACAGGGGCGTGCAGGCGACCATTGCCGCGAAACTCGAATGTTTCAATCCGCTCTCCTCGGTCAAGGACCGCATCGGCCTTGCCATGATCGACGCGCTCGAGGCCGAGGGGCGCATCGCGCCGGGCCGGTCGGTGCTGATCGAGGCCACATCGGGCAATACCGGGATCGCGCTGGCCTTTGTCGCCGCGGCGCGAGGGTATCGCCTGATCCTGACCATGCCCGAAACCATGTCGGTCGAGCGGCGACGGATGCTGGCCCTTCTGGGGGCCGAGCTCGAGCTGACCGAAGGGGCGAAGGGCATGAAGGGCGCGATTGCCCGGGCGGGCGAGCTGGCCGAATCCATTCCCGATGCCGTGATCGTGCGCCAGTTCGAGAACCCGGCCAACCCGGACATCCACCGCCGCACCACCGGCGTGGAGATCTGGAACGATACCGAAGGCGCGGTCGATATCCTGATTTCAGGCGTCGGCACCGGCGGCACGATCACCGGGGCGGGGCAGGTTCTCAAGGCGCGCAAGCCCGGCGTGCGGGTGATCGCGGTGGAACCCGCGGCCTCGCCCGTGCTGTCGGGGGGTGCGCCCGGCCCGCACCGGATCCAGGGGCTGGGCGCCGGATTCGTCCCGGCGGTCCTCGATACCGGGGTCTATGACGAAGTGGTTCAGGTGACCAACGAAGAGGCGATGGAGACCGCCCGCCTTGTCGCGCGTCTCGAGGGGGTGCCGGTCGGCATCTCGTCGGGGGCGGCACTGGCGGCGGCGGTGGCGGTGGGGCGGCGCGCAGAGAATGCGGGCAGGCTCATGGTCGTGGTCCTGCCCGATTTCGCCGAACGCTACCTCTCGACCGCGCTGTTCGAGGGGTTGGGGGGCTGAGGCCCCCCTCCTCAGCCTGCGCGCCGCGCCACCAGGGCGATCCAGATCCAGACGCCGGCGCGCAGGACCATTGCCCCCATGGTGCGCCCCATCCACGGGTCGCCCTGCGTCACATGCCACAGGAAGGCCGCAAAGACCGCGACCGTCGCCACGGCGATCACCAGCGCCAGCGCCGGGGCCCAGCGCGCGCCCAGCCACAGGCCGATCCCGGCCAGCACATAGGCAAAGCCCGCGACGAAGTTGAACCACAGGACAAAGGGCACCGCCGCGCCCGGGTCTCCGGGGCCGAACAGCGCCCGCGCGCCCGAGACGATGGTAAGGATGCCGAACACCACCGCCACGGCGGCGGCGATGGTGATGATGCGGGTCCGTGTCGGGGTCTGCATGTCGTTCCCTCCCTTGGGTTCAGGCGTCCACCAGCCGCCCGTCGCGCAGGTGGATGAGCCGGTCGAAACGGTCGAGGATCTTCTCGTCATGGGTGACGGTGACGATGCAGGCCTCCTGCTCGATGGCAAGCTTGCGCAGCAGGTCCATCACCAGTCCGGCGCGCTTGGAATCGAGGGCGGCGGTCGGTTCGTCGGCCAGGATGATGCGCGGCCGGTTGGCCAGCGCGCGCGCGATCGCCACCCTTTGCGCCTGACCGCCCGACAGGAGCGCGGGCTTGACCGGGGCGCGGTCGGCCACCTCGAGATAGTCGAGCAGTTCGCGCACCCGCGCGTGTGCCGCCTGCGCCTTCCAGCCGGCAAGGCTGAGCACGACGCGCACGTTCTCCTCGACGGTGAGGAAAGGCAGCAGGTTGTGCGACTGGAAGATGAACCCGATCTTGTCGAGGCGCAGCCGCCGCAGGTCACGGCGCAGCCAGCGCCGGTCGAACACCGGATCGCCATCAAGCGTGACCCGTCCGGACGTGGGCGCGAGGATGCAGCCGATGATGTTCAGAAGCGTGGTCTTGCCCGATCCCGAAGGGCCCAGCAGCGCGATCACCTCGCCCGCGCGCACCTCGAGATCGACCTCGCGCAGCGCATCGACGCGGGTCGGCCCCTCGCCATAGTGTTTGGCCACCCCTTCGGCCCGGATGAGAAGATCGCCCAGCGCCATCTCAGCCCCCCAGCGCCGTGGCCGGATCGACCTTGAGCGCGGCCCGCACC
Source organism: Rubellimicrobium sp. (assembly GCA_020852925.1). Lineage (GTDB taxonomy): Bacteria > Pseudomonadota > Alphaproteobacteria > Rhodobacterales > Rhodobacteraceae > JADYZU01. Next base: position 51,167 of record JADYZU010000036.1, read on the forward strand.
CCAAGGCCCGAGGCGACTAGACAGACGGCAAGGATGATCGTCGCCAGCATCATCACGTTGAACGGCTCGAGCACGACCCGGCGCGGGAAATTGTCCTTGACCAGCGTGATGAGCAGCAGGCCGATGGAGAACCCCGAGGCCCCGAGGATCAGCGCCTCCTGCACGATCAGGCCGACGATGGTGCGGTCGGGCGCGCCGATCAGCTTCAGCGTGGCAAGCTGTTTCAGCTTTTCCATGGTCATCGTGTAGATGATGAGCGCGATCACCACCGCCGAGACGGTCAGGAGGATGCCCAGGAACAGCCCGATCTGCCGGCGCGCCTTGTCCACCACCGAAACAAGAAGCAGGCTTTCCTCTTCGGCCTGGGTCAGGACGCCCAGGTGTTTCCACTGCCGCACCGTGGCCGAGAGCAGATCGACATCCGCGCCCGGCGCCACCCGCGCCACCACCGCCGCCACCGACGGCGCCCCGGCGGCGGCAAGGCCGCGCGCCTCGCGCAGGCGCATCGCCGCCGGGTCCAGTTCGCCCTGAAGCGCCAGCGCATCCGCGAGCGCGATATAGACCGCCGGATCGCCGCCCGAATTCATCGCCCCCTCGACCAGACCGACCACGGTGAACCGGTTGCGCCCCAGCCGGAGCGTGTCGCCGGGGACAAGGCCGGTCTTGCGGTCGGCCACCATCTCGAAATGGCTGGCGCCAAGGCCGCGCCCCTCGGCAATGGTCAGCGGGCCGCCGGGATGGCCGGGTTCGTAGCCCACGACATAAAGGCGCAGGGTGCGGCCGGCAAAGGGCGCCTCGATGGTCTGAAAGGAAATCGCCCCCGCCTCGGTCACGCCGGGCATCCGCGCCACCGCATCGCGGGTGTCGGGCGGGATGGCCGACGCCTCGGCAAAGGGGCCCTGGGTTCCGGCCTCGACCACCCACAGATCGACCGAAGGCGCCCGCACCGCGGCCAGCGCGTCCGAGACGAGACCGTTGTAGATGCCGATCATCGCCAGCACGACCGTCATCAGCAGCCCAAGCCCCAGACAGGTCAGGACAAAGCGGAAAAGCCCGTGCCGGATGTCCCTGAGCGCAAGGTTCATGGCGCCCCCGCCACGCGCGCCAACCGGCCCTCGGCCGCGCCGGCCGGCGGCGATGCCACCACCTGCGCGCCCTCGGGCAGGCCGCCCGTCACCTCGATCCGGCCACGGTCGTCGCGGGAACCGAAGGTCAGGCGCGCGCGCGCCAGCACGCCGTCCGCCACGGTCCAGACCGTGCCCTCGCGCCCGTCGAACCCGGAAACCGCCATTTCCGGCACCATCAGCGCGCGTTCGCGCGTGGCGGTCAGGATGCGCACTTCGGCCTGTTCGCCCAGGAACATGGTTGCGGGACAATCGGAACAGGTCAGCCAGACCCGCCGCTCTTCGTTCACGCGGTCGGATTCCAGGCCGATGCGGGTGATCGTGCCGTGAAAATCGGCCTGAGGCTGCGACCGCAGCCGGATCACCCCCTCTTGCCCAAGGGCAAGCTGCCCCGCGCGTTCCTCGTCGACATAGGCCTGAATCCAGACGGTATCGGGCGCGATCAGGGTAAAGATCGCATCCCCCGCCTTCACCACCGTGCCCAGTTCGCCCAACCGCGACACGATCAGCGCATCATAGGGCGCCGTCAGCCGATGGCGGGCCAGTGCCGCCTCCTCGAGGGCGAGGGCTGCGGCCGCATCCTCGCCCTGGGCGCGGATCACGGCCAGGTCGGCCCCTGCCACGGCCAGATCGGCACGGGCCACATTCTCGTCCCGCTGGGCCTCTTCGGCGCGCTGGACCGAGGCGACATCCTGCCGCGCCAGGTTCTGAAGCCGGGCATTGGCCACCTCGCGCTGGTCAAGGACGGCGCGGGCCCGGTCCACCGCCGCCTCCGCGCGCGCCTGCGCGGCGACATTGGCGGCAATCGCGGCGCGGGCGCGGGCCACGCGGGCCTCCTGTTCGGCCGGATCGAGAATGGCAAGTTCCTGCCCCGCCGTCACCCGGTCGCCGGCATCGGCCGACAGCGCGGCGATGGCGCCGCCGGCATCGAACCCGACGCGCGACAGCACCCGCGCCTCGACCGTGCCAAGGCCGTAAAGGCGCAGCGGCACGTCGGTCTCGGGCTGGATCACCGCGACGGTCAGCGGGCGCCCGCTCAGATAGAACAGGCCCCCCGCACCGGCCGCCGCCAGCACCATCGCCGCCAGGATCCAGCGTTTGCGCATTCCTCAGGCCCCTTTTGCGGCGAACAGCCGCATCTGCACATCGAACAGCCGAAGCCCCTCGGCCATCAGGTCGAAATCCCGCGCCCCGAGGGCCCAGCGGATCGCGACCCCCTGCACCAGCGAGGAGAGCAGGGCCGCCGCATCCGGCGGCGCGACCTGCGCATCGAACAGCCTCGCGCGCTGACCGGCGGCAAATTCCTGCACGAGATGGCCGTGAAACGCGCGAAGCCGGTCACGGAAGGCCCCGCGCAGGTCATGGTTGCCGACGTTCAACTCGCGCGAATGCAACAGCATCGGCATCGCCGGAGTGGCGACGATCTGCGTGAACTGGGCCTGCACCAGCGCGCGCAGGCGTTCGGGCGGGGTGCCCGCTTCCCCCAGTGCGGCGGCCCAGGCGCCGGTCAGGTCATCGGCAACCTGCCCGGCCACCGCCAGCCACATCGCCGACTTGGTGGGAAAATGCCGGAACAGCGCCGCCTGCGTCACGCCCACCGCCTGCGCCACCGCGGCGGTCGTCACCCGGTCCGGGCCGATCCGGTCGGCCAGGACAAGGGCGCAGGCCACGATCTCGGCCTTGCGGATGTCGGCGGGTTTGCGCATGGCCTGCATAGTTAGTGATCAATCACTTACCATCTACGACGCGGCCACCGCCCCGTCAACCGTCCTGCGCGTTCAGGCATGACATGCCGGGCGCCCCTCGCGCGGCAGGCGGTGGGGAACGATCACCGGCAGCTTGCCCGCAGTCGAGAGGATTTCAGCATCCACCTGCCAGTGATCGCGCAGGATGCCGGCGGTCAGGATCTCGGCGGGGCGGCCGATGGCGATGAACCGCCCGCCGGCAAGGACCGCGATCCGGTCGCACAGGCGCGCGGCCAGCGTCAGATCGTGCAGCGCCGCAATCATCGGCATGGCGCGCGATCCGGCATGCGTGCGCAGCAGCACCATGACCTCGAGCTGATGGTGCAGGTCGAGGGCCGATGTCGGCTCGTCCAGAAGCAGAAGGCGCGGGCGCCGGAACAGGCGCTGCGCGATGAGCACCCGCTGTTGCTGGCCGCCCGACAATTCCTGCATCGGCCGGTCGGCCAGCGCGCCCAGATCCATCGCCCCCAGCAGCGCCGCCGCCTCGCCGACCAGATCGGCCGGGATCCGCAGGCCCAGGGCCTCGTGCCGGCCAAGCAGCACGCAATCCAGAACCGTCATGGCCGAGCGCACCGCATAGGCCTGTGGCAGGAACCCGATCGCGCTCCGCCCGAGGCGCCCGTCCCCGTCCTGCACCGCAACCGGGCGCATGCCCAGCCCGGCAATCGCCGAGAGGACCGTGCTCTTGCCGGCGCCGTTCGGGCCGATGATCCCGAGGATCTCGCCCCTGGCCAGGCTCAGGGTACAGGCCCCGAGGATCGGCAGGGTGCCGCGACGCAGGTCGGGCAGGTGGATTTCCAGCATCTCTCAGTTCCCCTTGTGGCGGGCGATCACCGCCATCAGCATCGGAATGCCCGCCACGGCGGTGATGATCCCGACCGGGATCGCGGCGCCCTGCGACAGGATCTTGCCCGTGACCGAGGCGGCGATCAGGATCACCCCCCCGGACAGGGCGGCGACCGGCAGCGCCAGGCGATGATCCTCGCCCACGACCGAGCGCGCCAGATGCGGCGCGATCAGCCCGACAAAGCCGATGGTGCCGGTGAAACTGACCGCGCCCGCAGTCAGCAAGGCGGTGACCAGAAAGGCCCGCCGCCGCAGCGCCTGCACGTCAAGGCCAAGGCTGGCCGCGTTCGCCTCGCCCAGGCGCAGCGCGGTCAGCGCCCACAGATCGCGCGCGATGAGCGGCAGGCACAGCACGAGGATCGCCCCCGACACCCGCACCGAGGTCCAGTTCGCCTTGAGCAGCGACCCGAACAGCCAGAACACGATCTGTTGCAGCACCTCGGGCGAGGCCATGAATTGCAGGAGCGATTGCAGCGACTGGAAGAAGAACAGCACCGCGATTCCCGCCAGGACCAGGATATCGGCCCCCGTGCCCTTGGTGCGGGCAACCAGCCAGATGATCGCCGTGGCCATCAGCGTGGCCGCAAAGGCAAGGACCGGCGTCACGATCCATTGCGGAACCGGCAGCATCAGCCACGACCCGCCCAGGATCGCCGCCGCCGCGCCGAACCCGGCCGCCGCCGAAAAGCCCAGCGTGAAGGGCGAGGCGAGCGGGTTCGCCAGGATCGTCTGCATCAGCATCCCCGCCAGCCCGAGCGAGGCCCCGACGATCAGGCCCATCGCCAGTTGCGGCAGGCGCAACTGCCACAGGATCGTCGCTGCGGCCCGGTCCGCGCCGCCCGGACCGGCAAGCAGGGTGTTCCAGATCTCGCCCGTCCGCATGCCCGATGGCCCGGTCATCAGGTCGGCCACGCCAAGCACGATCAGCACGAGGGCGGCGATGGTCACCGCCGCCCCGCGCCGCGCCGCGCGCCTGTGCCACCGGTCGATTGCGGAGGCGGGCGCGGTCATGATCATTGCAGCCGGGTGACGAAGATGCCGTCGGCCGCGACCGGCATGTAGGTTTCGTAGAACCGCGCCAGTTCGGCCGCCGGATCGACATCGGCAAAGGCATCAGGATAAAGCGCCTTGGCGATCGCGCGGGCATAGACGAAATCCGACAGCGTGCGGTTGCCGCCGTGGTAGATGCCATAGACCTCGCCCGTCCGCACCGCCGGCAGATCCTGCCAGCCGGCGCGGGTGGTGTAGGCGGCCATCCGTTCCTGCGCCAGCGCCGGATCCTGCCCGAAGCCCAGAAGCACCGCCTCGGGCTTGTTGCGCCATTCCGACCCGGCCAGAAGGATCACGTCGGGCTGCTGGGCAAGGACGTATTCCGGGCTCAGGGGGCCCCAGTTCTCGATCTGGCCGCTGGCGATGTTGTCGCCGCCCACCAGGTCGATGACCCCGGCCCACATGCCGTTGCCATAGCTGTTGCCGACGGTTCCGGGGCCGTTCTGGGCCAGTTCGACATAGATCCGCTTGCCCGAGGCCCCGGCCCCGGCGACCCGCGCCAGCGTGTCGGCGGTCATGGCCTCGTACAGGGTGGCCAGTTCCTCGGCCCGGTCCACCTCGTCCATCAGGGCACCGAGGATCCTTGTGGACTGGAGGTGCCGCTCGAGGGTCTGGGCGTTGTAGTCGATGGCCACGACCGCGATTCCGGCCGCCTGAATCTGGGCGACGCCGGGTTCGCCGATGGCGGCGGTCTGCCAGGGCGACAGGATCGCCACTTCGGGGCGCGAGGCGATCAGCGCCTCGATCGAGAAAGTGTTGTCATCGGCATTGCCGAAATCGGGCAGCGTTTCCAGTTGCGGAAAGCGCGCGGTGTAGACCTGCCACTGCCCCGGCCGCCAGTCGGCCCAGGGCGACCGCGACAGCGACACCAGCCGGTCCACCGCATCGGCGCCGGCGACGGCAAGGAAATCCTCGTAGTAGAAGCCGAGCGCGATGCGCGACGGCACCTCGGGCAAGGTCATTTCGCGCCTTCGATATCGGTCAGGGCGATTTCGGCAAGGACGGGAACGGCGAGGGACGACAGGACAAGCGCGGCCGCAAGGCTGCGAAACAGGGTCTTCATGGGTCTGGCTCCTCAGAGGGGGTCCGGTCAGGGCGGGGATCGGCAGCGGCCGGTCACGGGGCAGATGCCGCGAAGGCGGGGCCGGCTCCTGAGGGCGCGGGAAGGGCCGCGGGGGAACCGGCCGCCGGGGGACGCTCAGACTGCGGGCGGTGGCGCCTGTGCCCCGAGGGCCGGATCGAGCACGCGCCGGATCGCGCGGCTTTCGCCGGGGAAGGCGACGGCGACCACGACACCGAAACTCAGGGCGCGGGGCGCGGCCACCTGCGGCGGCAGATCGAAGGCCTTGACGATGTGGCAGGCCGGGCAATCGCCCCGGGCTGCCTGCCCGCCCTCGTGCGGATCGGCGCACAGGGCCGACAGATCGACCCCGGCCAGCACCAGCGCATCCGCCGCAAGCGAGGATGCCGTGGGAACCCGATGCGCAAGCCCGATCGCCGCCAGCGACACCATCAGCGCGATGGTCAGGCAGATCCGGAACAGTCCGTGGCGGAACGCGGCTTGCATGAGCGCAACCTAGGGCAACCGATGGCCGGAGGGCAATTGCGCCAACCTGCCGCGCCCCGTGCGGCCCTGGACAAGGCGGCACGCAACCCGGGCGCCGGGCGCGCGCCAGCCCCCGCTTTCACAGGAATTTTCCAGGATGAAATGCCGGGCGGGCCGCAGCCACGACATATTGCCGCAGCCCCCCGCTCATGCCCGCATGGCGGGGATCGCGGCGTTGACTCATTCCGGGGTGGCGTTAGTATGAATGCGCAGTCAACCGCCCCGGACGCAACCTCGCGACCGGGGCCTTCCCGGATCGGACAGGCCAGACATGCCCATGACCCCCCGCGAGAACTTCATTGCCGCGATGACGCGCAGCGGTCCCGAGAGGGCGCCCCTCGACATGGGCAAGCACATCGGCTCGATCCACAAGAAGCATTACGCGCGCCTGCGCGAACTGCTGCCGCAGGTGCCGATGGAGAACGGCGAGCGCATCCTTGACCGCATGGCGCAGACCGTGGTCCCCGACGAGGCGCTCTTGCGCCATTTCGACGTGGATTTCCGCTGGATCGTGCCGCACTGGGTGCAGGTGACGGAACGCACCGACATCGACGGCTACATCGACATGTGGGGTGTGCCCTATCGCGGTGCCGAGGGCGATCACTACGCGGTCGACACGCTGGCCACCGCCCCCCTCGCCCATTGCGAGACCCCCGAGGACGTGGAGCGCGCGCCCTGCTGGCCCGACCCCGAGGATCCGGCGCAATTCGCCGGCCTGCGCGAGCGCGCCCGCGATCTGTTTGAAAACACCGGCTATGTCATCGGCGCCGATGCGATCAAGGCCGGCCCGCTGATGAGCGCGCTCCAGATGCGCGGCTATCAGCAGTTCTTCATGGATCTTGTGATCAACCCCGAACTGGCCGATGCCATCCTTGGCAAGATCACCGATCTGCTGTGCCGGATGTGGACCCGCTACCTGGCAGAGGTCGGGCCCTATGTGCAGCTTGCCTATGTGACCGACGACCTGGGCACGCAGACCTCGCTCCTCGTCTCGCCCAAGATCTACCGCAAGCGGATCAAGCCGTTCCACACCCGGCTGCACCAGCACATCAAGGCGCAGGCCGATGTCCTTCTCATGATGCATACCGATGGCGCGGTCCTGCCGCTGATCGGGGATCTGATCGAGACCGGGGCCGACATGCTCAACCCGGTGCAGACATCGACGCGCGGGATGGAGGATACCGCCGCGCTCAAGGCCCAGTTCGGGGGGCAACTGGGCTTTCACGGGGCGATGGACGTGCAGCAGATGATGCCGAACGCCACGCCCGAGGAACTGCGCTGGGAAATCGCGCGCCGCCTGACCGATCTGGGCAGCGACGGCGGCTATGTCATCGCGCCGTGCCACAACATCGGCCACGACATCGCCCCCGAGACCACGATTTCCTTCTTCGCGGCGGCGAATGCGATGCGGAACTATCCGCTTGCGCTTGATGCCGTGCTCGAGCCGGAACGTTCGTATTTCGCCCGCCTCGCCCGCGACGGCGAGGAATGATGCAGCCACGCCGGACCAGTGCAGGGAACCGCCATGACCCATGATCCGCTGACCCCCGACTACACCCGCAACATCCGCATCCTTGGCCATTCCGATCAGGGGGGCCGCGCCGACGGCATCCAGGTCATGGTCTCGGGCGGGTATGCCTATGTCGGGCATGTGTTCAACAACGGCTTTTCGGTGATCGACGTGCGCGACCCGCGCGCGCCGCGCTTCGTGCGCCACATTCCCCAGCCCGAGGGCACCTGGTCGCAGCACCTTCAGACCCATGGCGATCTGCTGATCGTCAACAACATGTGCGACATGCTGAAGGTCGAGACATCGGGCGCCTTCAACCCCGGCGACTATTACAAGGGCTCAGTCGCGGACAAGGTCGATCTGTCGGGCACCCGGCCCTATGCCGCCGGGATGCGCATCTACGACATTGCCGACCGCGCCAACCCGCGCGAGATCGCCTTTTTCGAGGTGCCGGGGCTGGGCGTGCACCGCACCTACTGGGACGGGGGCGACTGGGTATACTTCTCGGCGCTGCCGCCGGGATTTTCCGACGACATCTTCATGATCGCGGATTTCCGCAACCCCGAGCGCCCCGAGATCGTCTCGCAGCTCTGGCTGCCGGGGATGCATGCCGCGGGCGGCGAGGTGCCGTCCTGGGATCCGAAATATCGCTACGCACTGCACCATGCGATCGTGAAGGGCGATCTGGCCGCCGCCGCCTGGCGGGATGGGGGCATGTCGCTCATCGACGTGGCGGACCGGCACAACCCGCGGTTCCTGTCGCATGACAACCCCTGCCCGCCCTTTGCCGGCCACACCCACAACACCCTGCCGCTGCCGGGGCGCGGTCTCATGTTCGTGGTCGAGGAATCGCAGGCCGACAACTGCGCCGACGGGATCAAGCGCAACTGGGTCTATGACATCAGCGTGCCCACGAAACCGGTGACGATCGCCACCACGCTGCCCCCCGACGAGGCCGACTATCGCAACAAGGGCGGCCAGTTCGGCCCCCACAACCTGCACGAAAACCGCTCGGAAGGCTTCGTGAGCGAGGAGCTGATCTTCGTCAGCTATCAGAACGCGGGGCTTCGCGTCTATGACATCTCGAACCCGTTCCGCCCCGAGGAGGTGGCCGCCTGCGTGCCGCCGGCGCCGGCGCGGCTGATGGACTATCGCCCGGACCGGCCGGTGGTGGTGGACACGACCGATGTCTATGTGGACCGCAACGGCCTCATCTATACCACCGACATGAACGCCGGTCTCACCATCATGGAACTGGTGGGGCTGTGATGGCGCATGTCGTTGTCGCCGGACGCATCCACCCCGATGCCATGGCGCTGCTCGAGGGGGCGCCGGGCCTCACGCTCGAGGTGATCGGGGATCCGGGGGCGGCGCTGCCCACGGATCTGCTGGCCCGGGCGGATGCCCTTCTCATCCGCTATGGCGTGCTGCACGAGGCGCAGGTGCGGGAAATGCCGCGGCTGCGGGTCGTGTCGCGGCACGGGGTCGGCTGCGACAACCTGCCGGTCGCGGCGCTGGCGGCGCGCGGGGTGCCGGTGACGATCGTGGGCGCGGTGAATGCGGTGTCGGTGGCCGAACAGGTGCTGGCGATGCTCATGGCGCTGGTGCGGCGCATCGGCCCCTATGACGCGGCAGTGCGCGCCGGCAACTGGGCGATCCGCGACAGCCTGGCCGTGGGAGAACTGGCCGGGCGGCGGCTGCTTCTGCTTGGATTCGGGCGCATCGGGCGCGAGGTGGCACGCCGCGCCGCCGCCTTCGACATGGAGGTGCTGGTGCACGATCCCTTCGTGGACGATGCCGCCATCGCCGCCACGGGCTGTCATCCGGTAGCCGACTGGCGTGCCGCATTGCCCGAAATCGACGCCATCAGCCTGCATCTGCCGGCCTCGCCCGAGACGATGGGGATCATCGGCGCGGCGGAACTGGCGCGAATGAAACCGCGGGCGGTTCTTGTGAACGCGGCGCGCGGCGGCCTTGTGGACGAGGCCGCGCTTCATGCCGCCCTTACCGGGCACATGGCCGCGGGGGGCGCCGCCCTTGACTGTTTCGCGCAGGAACCGCCTCCGGCGGACCTGCCGCTGCTGTCGCTGCCCAATGTCGTGCTCAGCCCGCATTCCGCCGCCCTGAGCGCCGAGACCGCGCGGCGCATGGGCATCGTCGCGGCGCAGAACGTGCTTGCCGGGCTTGCGGGCACGCTCGATCCGGCGCTGGTCTTCAACCTCGGAGCACTGCGGGAGGCCGGCCATGGGGTCTGAGATCCCGCTTCAGGGGCGCATCCCCTTTACCGACATCGTCATTGACATGCACTGGGGCAACCATGCGCTGCTGATGTTCGGGGTGTGGTTCGTCATCGTGCCCTTCGCGGTGATGTTCCTGCGTTTTGGCAAGGGCCGGCCGCAGACCTACGGCATCCCGCGCGGCACCCCGCTCTGGCGGCAGCCGGAACTGTGCTGGACCCTGCACAAGCGCCTGCTCTATCTGGCGATCTTCCTTGCCCTGGGCGGGGTGGTGTTCGCGGCCACGCTGACCGGCGGGGTTTCGGGGACGATCCATTCCATGTTCGGACTGGGGGCGGTCACGCTGGGCGTGCTTCAGATCGTGTCGGCCTGGTTCCGCGGAAGCCATGGCGGGCGCAAGGATCCGAAGGCCGATCCCGATAACCGCGCCACCTGGGGGGGCGATCATTTCGACATGACCCCGCAGCGCTGGTGGTTCGAGGCCTGGCACAAGACCTCGGGCTATTTCGCGATCGCGCTGGCGCTGGGCGCGGTGGCCACGGGACTGGCGCAATACTGGCTGCCCTGGATCGCGGTGGCGCTGGGCGCGGTGGTGTTCGGGGCGCTGATCCTGGCGGTGGTGCTTCAGGGGCTGGGATACCGGCACGACACCTACATGTCGGTCTACGGCACCCATCCCGACCATCCGTTCAATCGCCGCCGGTTTGCCCAGATGTTCGCGGCCCGGGACGAGAAGCCCTGACCCGATCCGGGCGCAGCACCGCCAGCGTCAGCAGGGAATGCAGCGGCCGGAAAAATCCGGCCTCTGTCAGTTCCACCCCCGGATTTCCGCCCGCGAACAGCGACAGGAGCGCCTGCACCTGTGCCGCATCCCAGGCCGGGGCCCCGTCGCAGCCCTCTTGCGTGCGCACGGCGATGCGGTGCAGGCCCCAGCCGGGGTGACGCGCCAGCAGGGCGCGGTCGGCGGTGCGGGCGAGGGCGAACAGCATCTCGTCGGCCAGCGAGGACTGCACATGATGAATCGCGTAATCGCGGCCAAGGCGCGCGAATGCCTGTTCCTGCGCGAATCCCAGGGTGACAAGCGCGGCATGGACCTGCCCGCCCGCCGCGACCCCGGCGGCAAGGGCCGGATCCGCGATCAACGGGCCTGCGGTGATCGGGCCTGCGATCAACGGGCCTGCGGTGATCGGGCCGACGCCCAGACGCACCGCCCCGCCGCAGGGCTGCGCCGCCAGCGGCAGGTGCAGAACCTGCGGGCGCGCGATCTCGGTCAGGCATTCCCCCGCCAGCCCGATCCAGGATTCAAGCGCCTCGGCCCCGCGCCCGCCCCTTGTCAGAAGCTGCGCCACCTGCCGCTGCCGGCGCAGGCGCGGCACCGCCACGGCCAGCAGATCGCCCGCTGCCGGGGTCAGGCGCGGCGCAACGGGCAGCGCGCCGTCCCCCTCAGTTCGCCAGCCCGAGCGCACGCTTCACCGCCTTGACCGCGCCGGGCGCGTCCTCGCCAAAGGCATCGGCACCGATCCGGTCGGCATAGTCCTGGGTGATGACGGCGCCGCCGATGACCACTCGGGCGCTCACGCCCTCGTCGCGCAGATGGGTGATGACGCGGGCCATCTGCGGCTTGGTCGTGGTCAGGAGGGCCGAAAGGCAGATCACCTGATTGCCCCGACGCGCGGCGGCGGCGAAATCCTCGTTGCTGACATCGACGCCCAGATCCTCGACCTCGAATCCCGCGCCCTTGAGCATCATCACCACAAGGTTCTTGCCGATGTCGTGCAGGTCGCCCTTCACGCTGCCGATGCAGACGCGGGCCAGCGGTTCGTGATCGGTCTGGGCCAGGATCGGTTCGATGATGTCGATGCCGCCTTGCATGGCGCGCGCGGCCACCAGCATTTCGGGGACAAAGATTTCCCCGGCCGAGAACTGATCCCCGACTTCGGACATGGCCGGGATCATCGTGTCCTTGAGCAGATCGCCCAGATCCTCGCCGCCGTCGCGGGCCTTTGTCACCAGTTCGACCACCGTCTCGCGATCGCCATCGCAGATCGCCTCAAAGAGCCGGTCCTTTTCCTCTTCCGTGAGCATGGGGGCAGATTCCCTTTGTGACTGCGCATTCACAATAGCGCATCACCCCATCCCGATCAACGGAAACGACTGCGGGCCGGGGCGGGAAACCCCGGGTTTTCAAGCCGTGGGGTGCGGTATAGGGTCGCGTGACGTTCCTGATCGCGGACCTGCCGGCATGACCGAACGCAAGCGCCATTCCATTACCTCCTACGACGTGGCGCAGGTCGCAGGCGTGTCGCAATCGGCGGTGTCGCGCGCGTTCTCGCCCGGCAGTCCGCTGTCCGAAGAGAAGCGCCGCCACATCCTGACCGTCGCGGCCGACATGGGCTATCAGCCCAACGCCATCGCCCGCAGCATGTCCACCGCGCGCAAGGCCCTGCCGCAGCGGTCGGGGATGGTGGGGGTGATCGTCACGCGCATGGAGGATCCGTTCTTTGCCCAGACCCTCGCGCTCTTCAGCCGGATGTTTCAGGAACGCGGGCTGCATGTGCTGCTCTTTACCGTCGATTCCGAACCCGAGGTCGATGCGGCGCTGGCCTCGCTCATGCAATACAAGATCGACGGCGTGGTGATCCTTTCGGCGCTGCTGAGCAGCCACATGGCCGAAGTCTGCGAGGGGCGCGGCACGCCGGTCCTGCTTTACAACCGGCGCGCGCCGGGGCCGGGGGTCAGCGCGGTGCAGATCGACAACCGCGCCGCGGCCGGGACTGTGGCGGCGCATCTGGTGGAAACCGGGCACAGCCGCATCGCCTTTCTGGGCGGCGGGGCCGATGATGCCACCTCGCGCGAACGCGACGAGGGTTTCAGCGCCGCTTTGGCCGCGCATGGCCTTGCGCCCTGGCTGCGCGATCACGGCGACTATACCTTTGCCAGCGGTGCCGCCGCCGCGCACCGCCTGCTGTCGCGCGACGGACGCCCCGACGCGGTGTTCTGCGCCAGCGACGTGATGGCGCTGGGCCTGCTGCATGCGGCACGGCACGACCTTGGCCTTGATGCACCACGGGATTTCTCGCTTGTGGGGTTCGACGACATCCCCGAGGCCGGCTGGCCCGGCCATCGGCTGACCACGATGCGCCAGCCGGTCGCGCAGATGATCGCGGCGGCGGTCGGGATCCTCTGCGCCCGGATCGACACGCCCGACACCGCGGCGCAGGTCGCGCTCTATCCCGGAGAGCTGATCGAACGCGGGACGGTGCGCCGCCAGCAGGGGGCGTAGCAGGCGGCCCGGCTCAGCCGTCCGCAAGCCAGCGCCGCAGTTCCGCCGTCACCGCCTCGGGCTGTTCCAGCGTCGGCAGATGCCCCGCCCCCGCGATCACCGCCAGCCGCGACTGCGGCATGAGCGCGTGCATCAGGTCGTGCCGGTCGCGCGGGCACAGACGGTCGCCCTCGCCCATGAGCACGAGGGCCGGGCCGCCATGCCCCGCCAGCACCGCCTGCCGGTCGGGCCGGTCGCGCAGCGCCAGGGACTGGCGCGCGAACACGGCCGGCCCCAGATCCAGCGCCATCTCGAGGCAGAGATCGAGAAGTGCCGGATCGCTGCCGGGGGCAAGATAGCGCGGCATCATGTCCTCGCGCATCACCTGCGCAAGGGCGCCGGACAGCGCCCTTGCGATCTGGGGCGCGCGACGTTCCTGCACCTGCGGCACCTCGGCCAGCGGGTTGGTGTCGAGCAGCGCGAGCCGCGCCACCCGGTCGGGTGCCTGCGCCAGCACCTCCATGGCGACGATCCCGCCCATCGACAGCCCGGCCAGCGCGAACTGCGGCGGCGCATGGGCCAGAACCTCGGCCGCCATCGCCGCCGTGCTGTCCTGACCGGTCAGCGCGGCCACCTGCACCGCCCGTTCCTGCGACAACGCGGCGATCTGCGGCGCGAACAGCCGCGCGTCGCACATCATCCCCGGCAGGAACAGGACGGGCAGCGCCATGGTTCAGCCCCTCCAGGTGGGGCCGGCCTTGTCGCCGGTGGCCACGACACGATAAAGCGCGGCATCGCCGGTCATCGACGGCACGCAGCCATAGGCCAGGTTCTCGGGCACCGACATGGTGTCGCCGGGGGCGAGGGTGGCGCTTCCTCCGTCCCAGGTCACGCGCCAGTGGCCGGTCACCGGCATGAGCACGGTCGGGAACGGGGCCGCAGCCGGCGTGGTCTGCGCGCTGCCGCGGGTGAGGAAATCGACCTCGAAGCCCGGACGGTCGCGCAGCTTGCCCGCCTCGCCGATCACCTTGGCGGGCGCCTTGCCGGCCAGCGCATGCAGATCCCAGTAGCGCGCGACATGGTTCGGGATCACCTCGGCCGCGGCAGGTTCGGGGAAGGCCCGCAGTTCGTCCGCGCTGAGCAACGGCATCGGCCGCACCCCCTCGGGCAGCGATTCGCCCTTCTTCGTGTCGTAGAGCCGGCCCTTTTGCGAAAGGACAAGGCCGTGGTCGCGCGCATCCTCGATCACCTGCGGCGCCCAGATCACGCCGCCGCCGGCGTCATCACCGCCGAGGATCGCCATGATCATCCCGTAGTCGTCGCCGATGTTCTCGAAGCCGCGGAAGATGCCGGTGGGGATGTTGAAGATGTCGCCCTTCTCGCAGATCACCTCGCCCGCGGTGCCCCAGCGCCCCCAGAAGAACCGCCAGCGTCCCGACAGCACGAAGAACACTTCGGCGGTGCGATGCGAGTGGAGCGAGTTGCGGCACTTGGGCGGCTGCCCGGCGGCGCCGATGTTGAAGCCGTGCGGGATCGAGATGTGCACATGCTGATCGGGCGATTCGGACACGCCGCCGCCGATGATGGTGAAGTTCTCCTTCTGGTTCGACCCCGGCGTATGGGCGTCGATGAAGGCGGTGCGGCAGGGTTTCAGATCGCCGTAGCGGACGATGCGGCTTTCCATCTCGGTGGCGTTCACGGGCGGACTCCTTCGTAGGCGTGATCGGGACGGGCCAGCAGGATCTGCTTCCAGATGGAAACCTCGTCCCACAGGCTGAATTCGCGGCGCAGCCCCCAGGGGCCGAACTCGGCATGGGTAAAGCCCATGATGTGCACCTCGGCCCCGGTCGGCGCGCCAAAGATGCCGTGGCCGTCATGCGTCCCGCTCAGCGACCAGCGGATCGCGGCGCGGTCGGGTTCGCCCGGGTCGGCGCGGCCGATGCGGTGTTCGATGCGGAATGTGGCGTCGGGAAAGGCGGTGCGCAGTTGCATCCACTGCGCCTCGGCAAAGGG
>JADYZU010000037.1 GCA_020852925.1 Rubellimicrobium sp.
CTGTCAGCCACCCTCACCGCCATCGTCCAAGGCCACAAGCAGAGCCAGATCCACGATCTGCTCCCGTGGAATTACGCCGTCACCGTGTGATCGGCACACCGCTTACGCTTGAGCGCCTTGTTTTAGCAGGTTGCTGAAGAAGTCAGCGGCGCGGAATGTTTTCCTTTCGGCGCAACCTGCTGCGTTTGGTTTCGGATCCTTTGGTGCCGATGGCTTATGCCTGACGCGGTTTCTCAGGGTCAGGCGACCGCAGCGCGCGCCCCTCGGGGCGGATGCCGAAGGACGGGTTTTTCTTCGATGCCATCGTCCGCAACGATCCGGTCGATCTCGAGTCGGTGACGGCCGAGGGCAACATGGAGGATTTTCAGCCCCTGACCGAAGCCGAACTCGACGAGATCGAGGCGGACGTGCGCGCCGCCAATGCGGCGGGGGATGCGGTCTTTGCCTCGGTCACGAATACCGGGCTGGGTGACATCGCCCTTGTTCCCGGCATCAAGATGGTCTCGCCGCGAGGGGTGCGCGGGATCGCGGACTGGTACATGCTGACCGCGGCCCGTCCCGATGTGGTGCATCGCATCTTCGAACATGTGGTCGAGGTCGGCCTCGAGGATTTCCGGCGCATCCACGACCGCGTGGGCGACATGATCGACATCATGTACATCTGCGGCACCGATTTCGGCACGCAGTCGTCGTCCTTCTGTTCGGTCAGAACCTTCGACAGACTGTGGAAGCCCTGTTACGCGCGGCTGTGCCACTGGATCCACGACAACACCGGCTGGAAGACCTTCAAGCATTCCTGCGGATCGTCCGAACGGTTCCATGAATCGCGGATCGACGCCGGCGTCGACATCGTGAACCCGGTGCAATGTTCGGCCTTGGGGATGGGGCCGCGGTTCCTCAAGGACAGGTATCGCGGGCGCCTCAGTTTCTGGGGGGGCGGGATCGACACGCAGCATGTCCTGCCCTTCGGCACCCCGGCCGAGGTGCGCGAACAGGTGCTCGAGCGGCTGGAAATCTTCTCGGACGGGGGCGGCTATGTGTTCAACGCCATCCACAACGTGCAGGCGCTGACCCCGACGCGGAACATCGTCGCCATGATCGAGGCGGTGCACGAATTCAACGGCCGCCGGTAGGGCAGGCGGGCAGGGGGCGCCCCGGCCTTCAGGCCGGGCGCAGGTCCGCGGGATAGAACCGGTCCGCAGGCGAGAGGGTGAAGATTTCCGCGCCCGTGGCGGTGATGCCGATGGCGTGCTCGAACTGGGCCGACAGGCTCTTGTCGCGGGTGACGGCGGTCCAGTCGTCGGCAAGAACCTTGGTCTCGGGGCGGCCGAGGTTCACCATCGGCTCGATGGTGAAAAACATGCCTTCCTCGAGCAGGGGCCCCGTTCCCTTGCGCCCGTAGTGCAGCACGTTCGGCGGCGCGTGGAACACCCGCCCAAGGCCGTGGCCACAGAAATCGCGCACCACCGACATGCGCTGCGCCTCGACGAAGGTCTGGATCGCGTGGCCGATGTCGCCAAAGGTGTTGCCGGGGCGGGCGGCCTCGATCCCGGCCATGAGCGCGTCATGCGTGACCTCGATCAGGCGCGCGGCCTTGCGGCCCAGCGTGCCGGCCACGAACATGCGCGAGGTGTCGCCATACCAGCCGTCAAGGATCACCGTCACGTCGATGTTGAGGATGTCGCCATCCTTGAGCACCTTGTCCCCGGGGATGCCGTGGCACACCACATGGTTGACCGAGATGCACGAGGCATGGCGATAGCCGCGGTAGCCGATGGTGGCCGAGGTCAGGCCCCGGTCATGGACCATCTGCGTGATGATCCGGTCGATTTCGGCCGTGCTCTGCCCGACCAGGACATGCTGCCCGATGTCGTCAAGGATGGCGGCCGCGGCCGCGCCGGCGGCGCGCATGCCGGCAAAGTCGGCCGCCTCGTGGATGCGGATCCCGTCGCGCGTCAGACGGCCCTTGCGTTCGTCCATGAATGTCGTTCCTGCTGTATCGACCCGAGATAGGCCAGCGCCGCGCGGAAATCCAGTGGCCGCGCCCCATGACGGCCCGTGCCTGGCCCCGCGGGGGGATGGCACCGCGCCGGCGTGCGACCTATACCTTCGGGCAAAGGAGGCCGCCCATGCCCAATCCCACCGCTGCCATCCTCATCATCGGGGATGAAATCCTCTCGGGCCGGACCCGCGATTCCAACATGCATTTCCTGGCCTGTGCCCTGGCGCGCGCCGGCATCGACCTGGTCGAGGTGCGCATGGTCGCGGACCGCACCGCCGACATCATCGCCGCGGTGACCGGCCTGCGCGCCCGCGCCGATCATGTCTTTACCTCGGGCGGGATCGGGCCCACGCATGACGACATCACCGCCGATGCCATCGCCGCGGCGCTGGGCGTGCCCATCTCCCTGCGCGAGGATGCCCGCGCCCTACTGGCGGCGCATTACGCCCGCAGCGGCACCGAATTCAACGAGGCCCGCCAGCGCATGGCCCGCATCCCCGACGGCGCCGTGCTGATCGAGAACCCGGTCTCGATCGCGCCGGGCTTCTCGATCGGCAATGTGCATGTCATGGCCGGCGTGCCCGCCGTGTTCGAGGCGATGGTCGCCTCGGTGCTGCCGCGCATCACCGGGGGCACGCCGCTTCTGTCGCAAAGCCTGCGCATCATGCGCGGCGAGGGCGAGATCGCGGCACCGCTGGCGGCGCTGGCCGCCGATTTCCCCGACCTGTCCTTCGGTTCCTACCCGTTCAACCGCGACGGCGTGTTCGGCGCCAATGTCGTGGTGCGCGGCACCGACGGCCCCCGCGTCGCCGAGGCGACCGCCCGCCTGGCCGGGCTGTTCCCCGGATGAGGAGGCGGGCCGGCCCCTTGCTGCCGGCTCTTGGCGCGGCGCTGCTTCTGCCCCTGCAGGCGGGCGCGCTTGCCCTCGACATTCCGGGCAATCCCCGCCTCGTGCACGAGGAGGTCGAGGAGGGCGGCAGCTATGCCCTTCCGGTCGCACCCTGGGCCGACGGTGCCCTGCCGGTGCGGGTGCAGGAAGGCGAGGTGACGCGGCAGGCCTGGCGCATCGTCGGCAGCGGCCTTGAAAGCCTTCAGATCATGCGGCCCCTGCGCGACCAGCTGGTGGCGCAGGGATTTGCCATCCTCCTCGATTGCGAAACCGCGGTCTGCGGCGGTTTCGATTTCCGTTTTGCCACCGAGGTGATGCCGCCCCCGGCGATGCATGTCGATCTTGGCGCCTTCCGCTTCCTGTCGGCCGAACGCAGCGGCGAGGGGGACACGACCGAACGGGTGGGCATCCTTGTCAGCCGCACCGCGACACAGGTCTATCTTCAGATCATCCGCGTGGGCGCGCCGGCCGAGGGCGCCGTGATCGCTGCGCCGGGGGCGGGCGCGCTGGCCCCGGCGGTGCCGCGCGAACCGGCCCCGGTGCCGGACGACCTGGGGTTCGCGCTGGAATCCGAGGGGCATGTGATCCTGTCGGATCTGGCCTTCCAGACCGGATCGGCGCAACTGGGAGAGGGGGATTTCGCCTCGCTCGCGGCGCTGGCGCGCTATCTGGCGGACAATCCGGGGCATCGGGTGGCGCTGGTCGGGCATACCGATGCCGAAGGCACGCTTGACGCGAACATCACCCTGTCGCGCCGCCGCGCCGCCAGCGTGATGGAGCGCCTTGCCACCCGCTACGAGGTGCCGCGCCGGCAGATGCAGGCCGAGGGGATGGGCTGGCTTGCGCCGCTGACGACCAACCTCACCCCCGAGGGCCGCGAGGCCAACCGCCGGGTCGAGGCGGTGCTCCTTGGGGGCGAATGAGGCCCGGGTGCCTCGCAAGAGGCCCGTGAACAGGCGCGTGAAC
Organism: Rubellimicrobium sp.; assembly: GCA_020852925.1. GTDB lineage: Bacteria > Pseudomonadota > Alphaproteobacteria > Rhodobacterales > Rhodobacteraceae > JADYZU01. Next base: position 3,858 of record JADYZU010000037.1, read on the forward strand.
AGGCCCTGCCCCTGGGGGTGGCCGGGGGGGCCGAAACCTGCGGCGCCCCGTCGCCGGTCACCAGTTGTCGGGGCCCTTGTCGGCGAAGGCCGTCACCAGAAAGTCGATGAAGGCGCGCACCTTGGGCTGGGTGAAGCGGCCGGGCGGATAGACCGCATAGATGCCCTGCACTTCGGGCGGAAGATCGGGGATCGCCTCTTCGACAAGGCCGCGGCGCAAGGCGTCCGAATACAGGAACGACGGCAGATAGGCGATGCCCAGCCCCGCCACGCAGGCATTGAGCAGCGATTGCCCGTCATTCACCGTCAACCAGCCCGCCGTGCGGATCTGGCGCTTTTCGCCCGAGGGCGCGGTGATCTTCCAGACGGCCGCGCTCGACTGGTTGGAATAGTGAAGAAGCTTGTGCTCGTTCAGGTCGTCGATGCGTTCGGGGCGGCCGTATTGCCGGAAATAGCCGGGTGCTGCGATCATCTTGCGCGTGGTATCCGCGATCTTGCGCGCGCGCAGCGTCGAATCCTCGAGTTCGCCGATGCGCACGGCCATGTCGAACCCTTCGGAAATCAGTTCGACATAGCGGTTGTTCAGGACCATGTTCACGGTGATGTCGGGATATTCCTGAAGGAATTCGCCAAGGACCGGTGACAGGTGGTTCACCCCGAAGTCGGTGGCGACCGAAATCCGCAAGAGGCCCGAGGGCGCCGATTGCATCGAGGTGACCAGGGCATCCGCCTCGCCCGCGTCGTTGAGGACGCGCCGCGCCCGGTCGTAATAGGCCAGGCCGATCTCGGTCGGGCTGACGCGCCGCGTGGTGCGGTTGAGCAGCCGTGCCCCCAGCCGCGCCTCGAGTGCGGAGACATGTTTCGAGACGGCGGATTTGGAAATCCCCATCTTCTTGGCCGCATCCGTGAATCCGCCCTGATCCACGACGGTGGCAAAGGCTTCCATTTCCGTCAGGCGATCCATGATACTTCCCACTCGCAGACTACGGTCCCCGAATGCCCGCCAATTCCGGCAGGATTGGGACTGCGAGCGGACAAATCCGGGGATTTCCAGAGGACCGGTGAAAGTCGCGAAACAGACGCGCCGCCGAGGTCAGAGCCCGAGCGCGAGGCGCACGCCCTGGTCGATCGCCCGTTTCGCATCGAGTTCGCCGGCCTGATCCGCGCCGCCGATGACATGATGCCCCCGTCCCGCGCGCGTCAGTTCCGCCACAAGGTCACGCCGGCTGACCTGTCCCGCGCACAGCACGACGGTCTCGGCGGGGATGAGTTCCGCCTGCCCCTCGCGCGTGACAAGGACGCCTTCGGGCACGATCCGGTCATAGGCGATGCTCGCGACCATCCGCACCCCCTTGGCGCGCAGGGTGGCGCGATGGATCCAGCCGGTGGTGCGGCCAAGCGAGGCGCCCGGCTTGCCCGGCTTGCGTTGAAGCAGGGTCACGGCGCGCAGGGGGGGCTCTGGCCTTGGTCCGGTCAGGCCGCCCGGGGCAAGATCGGGGCCGGTCACCCCCCATTCGCGCCGCCACAGTTCCGGATCGAGCGTGGGCGACGCCCCGGTGACCAGGAATTGCGCCACGTCGAAACCGATCCCACCCGCGCCGATCACCGCAACGCGCGCGCCCGCGCTGATCCGGCCCGAAAGAAGATCGGCATAGCCCGCGACATGCGGCAGATCCTGCCCCGCGATCCCCGGATCGCGCGGGGTGACGCCGGTGGCGACCACCACTTCGTCGGCATCGGCCAGATCCGCGATCCCCGCCGTCCGGCCGGTGCGCAGGGTGACGCCGGTCTCGTCCAGTTCGGTTGCGAACCAGTCGAGCAGGCCCCTGAACTCTTCCTTGCCGGGCACCTGCGCCGCCAGAAGAAGCTGGCCGCCGACGCGGGGGCCGGCCTCCCACAGGGTGACGCGATGCCCGCGCCGCGCCGCCGTGATCGCCGCCGCCATCCCGGCCGGACCGGCGCCCACGACGGCAACGCTGCGCGGCTGTGTGGCCGGGGTGACGGGCAGGAGGCTTTCGTGTCCGGCGCGGGGATTGACGAGGCAGGATGCCACCTTGCCCGCAAAGGTATGATCGAGGCAGGCCTGATTGCAGGCGATGCAGGGGGCGATGCGCTCTGGCCGGCCGGCGCGCGCCTTGCGCAGGAAATGCGGGTCGGCCAGAAAGGGGCGGGCCATCGACACCATGTCGGCCTCGCCGCGCGCCAGGATCCCCTCGGCCACTTCGGGCGTGTTGATGCGGTTCGAGGCCACGACCGGCACCCGCACCTGCCCCATGAGCCGCGCCGTGATCCAGGAGAAGGCCGCGCGCGGCACCGAGGTGGCGATGGTCGGCACCCGCGATTCGTGCCAGCCGATCCCGGTATTGATGATCGAGGCGCCCGCGCCCTCGACACCGTGCGCGACGGTCAGGATATCGTCCCAGACCTGCCCCTCGGGCACCAGATCCAGAAGGGACAGCCGGTAGATCACGATGAAATCCGGCCCCACCGCCCGGCGCACGCGCGCCACCACCCCGGCCGGCAGGCCAAGGGCGGCGGGCAGGCCATGCGCATCCTCGCGGCGGTTGGTGTGGCGGGTGAGGAATTCGTTGAGGAAATAGCCTTCGGACCCCATCACCTCGACCCCGTCATAGCCCGCATCGCGGGCGCGGGCGGCGGCGGTGGCGATGTCGTCGATCTGGCGGTCGATGTCCGCGGGCGTCAGTTCGCGCGGGGTGAAGGGCGAGATCGGCGCGCGGATCGCGCTGGGGGCCACGGCCTCGGGGGTCAGGGCATAGCGGCCGGCGTGCAGGATCTGCATGGCGATGCGCCCGCCTGCGGCATGGACGGCATCGGTGACGACGCGGTGCCCGGCAATGTCGGCCGGCGTGAACAGTCCGGCCGCCCCGCCGAACACCGCGCCCTCGGGATTGGGCGCGATGCCCCCGGTGACGATGAGGGCCACGCCCCCCTCGGCCCGTTCGGCATAGAAGGCGGCCAGCCGTCCCCGGTCGCCGCCTTCCTCGAGTCCGGTATGCATCGACCCCATGATGACCCGGTTCGCCAGCGTCACATGCCCCAGGTCGATGGGTGCCAGAAGATGGGGGAAACGGATCATCCGGGTATCGGGGTCAGGTGGATGGCCTGCGGCGGGGATGCGCCGCAGGCCGGGCCGGCCCCTCAGGGAGAGGTGACCGACGGGTTCTTGCCCGGCTGGGCCGGCGCAGGCGCGGGGGCCGGAGCAGGCGCAGGCGCAGGGGCCGGGGTCGTCGTGCCGGCAGACGGGTTCTTGCCCGGCGGGGTGGCAGGCTGCGAGCAGTCGGTCACATCGGTGCCGGGTTCGCAGGCGCCGGTGCCGCCCAGTGTCGGGTCGTCGCATTCGCCGTCATTGGCCCAGACGCAGGTATCGCCGGGCACGGCAGGGGGCTGCGGCACGGCGGGGCGGGAACAGTCGGTCACGTCGGTGCCGGGTTCGCAGGCGCCGGTGCCGCCCAGTGTCGCGTCATCGCATTCGCCGTCATTGGCCCAGACACAGGTATCGCCGGGCATGGCCGGGGTCTGCGGCGGGCGCGAGCAGTCGGTCGCGTCGGTGCCGGGCAGGCAGGCGCCGGTGCCGCCAAGGGTCGGGTCGTCGCATTCGCCGTCGTTCGCCCACTGGCAGGAATCGTTCGGCACGCCGGGCATGGCCGGCGGCTGCGGCACCGCGCCGCCCGAGCAGTCGGTCGTGTCCGAACCGTCGCGGCAGTTGCCGAAATGGTTGGCGTTGTAGCGCGGCTCGTCGCATTCGCCGTCATTGGCCCAGTGGCAGGAATCGTCGGACCTGCCGGTGGACAGGATGGCGCAGTCGAAGGTGTCGGTGCCGTCGGGGCAGAACCCGCCGCCGCCATAGCGCGCCTCGTCGCATTCAAGGTCGAAGGCGTACTGGCACTGGGCCGTGGACGCGATCGCGGCGCAGTCGTTGGTGTCGGTGCCGAACTGGCAGGCGCCGGTGCCGCCATAGCGGGCATCGTCGCATTCGCCGTCATTGGCCCAGCGACAGGTATTGTCCTGCGCGGCGACAAGGGCGGGCAGTCCGACAAGGATGCATGTCGTCAAGGCCAGCAATGATCGTTTCATGAAAATCTCCTGCTTCGATGGTTTGATCCGGGGAAGTCCCGGCAGAGAGGAACGCGCGTGGCGCGCGTCCCTCAGTAGTTGCGCAGCGCGACCAGGCCGAATCCGCACAGCCGCCGGCAGTCGGTCGCGTCCCGTCCGTTCCAGGCCGGGTTGATGACGAACGAGGTTCCCTGTCCGTCGAACCTCGGGTCGTCGCACTGATCGTCGTTCGCGTAGTCGCCGGTATCGTTGCCATAGTCGATGGTGGCGCAATCCGTCGCCACCAGCGCATCGGCCAGGTTCCAGCGCCGGATGTCGTCGCGTTCGAACAGGGTGCGGCAATCGGTGGCGTCGCGGCCGACATTGGCCTGGGTCAGCGCGGTGGCCACGCCGACGCCGATGAAGCGGCGGTCGTCGCATTCGCCGTCGTTGGCCCATTGGCTGCTGTCGTCGCCAAAGTCGATGCCGGCGACGACATTGCCGCCCGGGGTCTGACCGGGCACCTGTGCGGGCGTCTGGTTCGAGAGCGGTTTGGTCGGCCCGTCGGGGGCGGTGGCCGTCCCCTCGTCCGCGGGGGTGGCCCCCCGCAGCCAGATCGTGCCGGCCTCGAAGGCGGTGCGGCAATCCGTGGCGTCGGCGCCGTTGTCGGAATCCAGAAGGATCGTCAGCGTCATGCCCGGCCCCTCGAACCGCGGGTCGTCGCATTCGCCATCGGCGGACCAGGGGCTGCTGTCGTTGCCGAAATCGACGGACTGCGCCAGTGCAGGCAGCGCAGAACCAAGGGTCACGGCAAAAACCGCCGCCGCAAGGATGCGGTATTCCATGGCCGACCTCCCTGTCACCAATGTCTCAAACTGCCGCAAAGGCGGGACTCTATCAACCGATTCCGTCGCGGCACGGGGCCGGTGCGCGCGGTCCGGCGCCGGCGGGCGGGACGGGGGGGGCGGGACGGGGGTGCGCGACGGGCCGGCCGGGGTCACGCTTGCGCCCCGGCCCCCGGAGCGTCATATACCGGGGTCGTGGCAGAGTGCCGGAGTGAGCGATGAACTACCTCGAATTCGAAAAGCCGCTGGCCGAGATCGAAGGAAAGGCCTCGGAACTGCGCGCCATGGCCCGCGCCAATCCCGAGATGGACGTGGAAAAGGAGGCAGCCGCGCTTGACCGCAAGGCGACCGAGCTTCTGGCCCAGCTTTACGGAGACCTGTCGCCCTGGCGCAAGTGCCAGGTGGCGCGCCATCCCGACCGGCCGCATTGCCGCGACTATATCGAGGCGCTTTTCACCGATTTCACCCCGCTCGCGGGGGATCGCGGCTTTGCCGAGGATCACGCGATCATGGGCGGCCTCGCCCGCCTCGACGGGCGGGCGGTGCTGGTGCTGGGGCAGGAAAAGGGCCACGACACCAAGAGCAGGATCGAACGCAACTTCGGCATGGCCCGCCCCGAAGGCTATCGCAAGGCGATCCGCCTCATGGATCTGGCCGACCGGTTCCGCCTGCCGGTGGTGACGCTGGTGGACACGCCGGGCGCCTATCCCGGCAAGGGCGCCGAGGAACGCGGCCAGTCCGAGGCGATCGCCCGCTCGACCGAGAAATGCCTCGCGCTGGGCGTGCCGGTGGTCTCGATCGTGATCGGCGAGGGCGGATCGGGCGGCGCGGTGGCACTGGCGACGGCGAACCGCGTGGCCATGCTCGAACATTCGGTCTATTCGGTGATCTCGCCCGAGGGCTGCGCCTCGATCCTGTGGAAGAACGCCGACAAGATGCGCGAGGCGGCCGAGGCGCTGCACCTGACCGCGCGCGACCTGAACGAACTGGGCGTGATCGACCGCATCATCCGCGAACCCGTGGGCGGCGCGCATCGTGACCGCCAGAGCGCGATGCAGGCGGTCGGGGTGGTGATCGGCGAGTGGCTGACCGAACTTTCCGGCAGGAGCGCCAAGGAACTGCGCAACGACCGGCGGCAGAAATTCCTGTCGATGGGATCAAGGGGCCTTGCCGCCTGAAGGTGCGCGGGCCGGTTTCCCGCGCTTGCGCCGGGGTTCGGGCGGGGGCAGGGCCCCGGCCAGGGCGCGGGCGGCGGATCGCAGGGTTTCGGCATCGTCCAGCCAGGAATCGGCCAGCAGATGCGGCCTCGCGCCCGGATAGGGCCGCGCCAGCGTGGCGCCCGCAAGGATCGCGGCGGCTTCGGGCAGGTTCCTGAGGAACAGGCTGTCGTCGCAGATCAGCGCGATCACCCTGCCGTCGAGGTAGAGGGCATATTCCCCGAACATCGCCCTTGCGACGGTGCCGGGAAGGGTCTCGGTGATCAGGGCGACGGTTTCGGGCCGGGTCGCCATCAGCGCGCCGCGCGCCGCGCCTCGTCCATGAGGCGGTTCGAGGCGGATTCGACCTCGTGTTCGAGACGCTCCATGAAGGCGGGGATGGAAAGGCCGGCCGGGATCGGATCGAGAAACTCGATGATGGCGGTGCCGGGGCGCTTCATGATGCCCTTCTTCGGCCAGAACAGCCCGACATTGCAGGCCACGGGCACGCAGGGCTGGCCCAGTTCCTGATAGAGGGCGCCGGTCCCGGTCTTGTAGGGGCGCGATTCACCGGGGGGCACGCGGGTGCCCTGCGGATAGATGATGAGCTGGCCCGGATCCTCGCGCCCGGAACGCACGTCGGCCACCATCTTGCGCACCGCCTGCCCGCGCTTGCCGCGGTCGACCGGCACGCAGCCCATCCGCAGCGCATATTGCCCCAGGATCGGCGCCCGGATCAGTTCGCGCTTCATGATGAACTTGCCCTGCGGCACCGAGGCATAGATCATGATGATGTCGAGGAACGACTGGTGCTTGGCCGCGATCATCACTTCGCCTGTGGGCGGGGTGCCGCGCACCTCGATGCGGATGCCGGCCATCCAGGGCGCGATCCACAGCACGAACCGTGTCCAGGCATGGGCGGCGGCAACCGCGCCCTTGCGGTCGAGGATCGCCCAGGGCGCCCACAGGACGCCGACCGGCAGGATCGCGCCATAGGCGCAGAGGGTGAAGACAAGGGAACGCAACCACTGGATCATCGGGGCCTCTCAGGACAGGGTGCGCAGGGCGCGCAAGGCGGCGGCGCGGGTGGCGCCCCAGGCGACAAGGGCGGCGAACAGCGGGATGAACAGCGCGACCAGCCACTCTGCCCCCTGAAAGCCCAGCCCGGCAAGAAGGCCGCCCGTGGATTCCCCGCCCGGCAGGAACAGCACCGCGACCAGTCCCGCGCCGGTTCCGGCCGCGGCGCCCAGCAGGCCGCGCAGCGTGAAGCGGCGGACAAAGGCGCGGGCGATGTAGCGGTCCGAGGCCCCCACCTGCCGCAGCACCCGGATCACCCGCCCGTTCGCGGCCAGCGCTGCCTGTGCAGCCAGCGTCACCATGGCCCCGGTCGAGACGGTGATGAGCGCGATCGCCAGCCCGCCGAAGAACCGCAGCCGCCCCGCCGCGGCGATGAGCGGCGCGCGCCAGCGCGTGTGATCGTCCAGGACCGCGCCGGGCACCTCGGCCTGAAGGCGGGCGCGCAGGCCGATGGGATCAAAGCCCGCGTCGGTGGTGGTGATCTCGATCAACTGCGGGATCGGCAGCGCGGCCACCGGCAGATCGGGGCCGAACCACGGCTCGAGCAGGGCCTGCGCCTCGTCCACGGGCATGGCGCGGGCATCGGCGACGCCGGGCGTGGTGCGCAGCAGGCGCAGCGCCGCCTCTGTCTGGGCGTCGCGCTGGCCTTCGGGCGCCGAGATGCGCAAGGTGGCGGTGCGGGCCAGTTCCGCGTCCCAGCGTTCGGCCAGCCGCCCCGCCGCCGCCCCAAGCGCCAGCGCGAACACCGCAAGAAACGCCATGGCCGCCGCCACCAGCACCGTCAGATGCGCGGTGAACCCCGAGGGCGGTACCACCCGGTCGGGCGGCATTTCCGGGGCGATGGCGCGGGGTGCGGAGAGGATGGTCACAGATCGGCCCCCGCCGCGGCAAGCTTGCGGTTGGCCAGGCGCAGGCTGCGCACCGCCACCTGCGCCTTGGCGGCGCGGATCAGGTTCAGGTCATGCGTGGCGACCAGCACCGCCCGGCCCATCCGGTTCAGTTCCACCAGCAGCGTGAGCAGCCGCTGCGACATCTCCCAGTCCACGTTGCCGGTGGGTTCGTCCGCAAGGATCACCTCGGGCGAGATGATGACCGCCCGCGCCAGCGCCGCGCGCTGACGTTCGCCCCCCGACAGCGACGGAGGCAACTGGTCCGCCTGCGCGCGCAGCCCGACCCAGGCCAGAAGCTCTCCGACATTGCCCTGCGCCTCGGCCTGCCGGCCGGCGACGGCCAGGGGCAGCATCACGTTCTCGGCCAGCGTCAGATGGTCGAGGAACTGGCAGTCCTGATGCACAAAGCCGATGCGGCGGCGCGCCCCGGACACGTCGTCGCGCGACATGGCGCGGGTGCTCTGGCCGAACAGGGTCACCTCGCCCTGCGTGGGCAGCAGTTCGGCGGTCAGAAGCCGCATGAGCGTGGTCTTGCCGGCGCCCGAGGGGCCGGTGAGGAAATGGAACGATCCGGGCTGGAGCGCGAGCGAGACATCGGCGAACAACTCGCCCCCGCCATAGCTGTAGGCCACGTTGCGCAACTCGATCACACGCGCGCCTCCCCCTCCTGCGCCCCGGCGGGCGCCGGCCACTTCTGCCCCGTCAGCGGCGCGGATGCAATCGCCGCGCATCGCCCGTCGGCATTCGTCCTCAGCGTTCTTGGCGAGGGCGGGGCCCGTTGCTAGGATGCCCCGGAAACGGCGGCAGAAATCCGCCCGGCGGGAATTGGGTGAACCATGCGGATCACATGTCCGAACTGCGGCGCGCAATACGAGGTTGCCGCAGACGCGATTCCGCCGGCGGGCCGCGATGTGCAATGTTCGGCCTGCAGTCATGTCTGGCTCGAGGGGGGCGAGGGGCCGGCGCTGCCGGAAACGGCCGAACCCGCCCCCCCCGAGGCAAAGCCGGAGACCGGGACCGGAGCCGCGTCACAGGAGGAAGCGGAACCGCAAGTGGAACCTGCGCCGCAGGAAGAGCCGGAAGCGCAGGAGGAACCCGCGCCCCTCTCCGTGCCGCCGCCGCATCGCCCGGCCATCGCGCCCGAGGTGGCCGCGATCCTGCGCGAGGAGGCCGAGCGCGAGCGTGCCCGCCGCGAGGCCGAACGCCCGGCGCCGCCCCTGATCGAGATCCAGCCCGACCTTGGCCTCGAGGCCCCGGCCGATCCGGTCAGCCAGCGCGCCGAAGAGGCCCGCCGCCGCATCGCCCGCATTCGCGCAGAGGCGGCACCGGAACCGGCCGCCCCCCCCGCATCCGCGCCCGAGCCCGGACCTGCGCCCGGAACTGCACCGGAATCCGCACCCGCAGCCGCGCCCGCCCCCAGGCGCGCGCGCGACCGGTTGCCGGATATCGAGGAAATCAATTCCTCGCTGCGCGCTGCGACCGAACGCGCCCCCGCCCATGTGGCCGAGGCCGCCGTCGCCGCGACCGAGGCGGCGCGGCAGGGCCGGGGATTCCGGCTGGGGTTTTCGGTGGTGGTGGCGGCGGCCGCGATTGCCGCAGGGGTCTATGCCGGGGCGCCGCGGATCGCGGCGCTGGTGCCGGCATTCCAGGCGCCGCTTCAGCGCTATGTCGCGGTGGTGGACGAGGCGCGGCTGTGGCTCGACCTGCGGCTCCAGGCGCTCCTGCCCGAGGATGGTGCGGGGGGTGGCGCGGGCGACTGACCGGCGGGCGGCTAGAGGCTGCGCCGCGCGCGCAGCGCCGCACCGATCGTCCCCTCGTCCAGCCAGTCGAGTTCGCCGCCCACCGGCACGCCCTGCGCCAGCGTGGTCAGCGTGACCCCGGTCAGGCGGTCCGCCAGATAATGCGCCGTCGTCTGCCCGTCGAGCGTGGCCGGCAGCGCCAGGATCACCTCGTGCACCCCTTCGGGTTCAAGCCGCGCCAGAAGCCGCGGGATCCCCAGATCCTCGGGCCCGACCGCATCGAGCGCCGACAGAAGCCCGCCCAGCACATGATAGTGCCCGCGATAGGCCCGCGCCCGTTCGAGGGCCCACAGATCGGCCACATCCTCGACCACGCAGATCTGCCCGCTGGCCCTTCGCGCGTCGGTGCAGATCGCGCAAAGATCGGCGGTGTCGAGATTGCCGCAACGCGCGCATTCGCGCACGTTCGCGCCCACCCGCGACAGCGCCTCGGCCAGCGGCAGCAGCAGTTGTGCGCGTTTCTTCATCAGATGCAGCACCGCACGGCGCGCCGAGCGCGGGCCCAGTCCCGGCAACCGCGCCATCAGTGCGATCAGGTCCTCGATCTCGCGCGGGGCGTCGGCCATGTCAGAACGGCAGCTTCATGCCCGGCGGCAGGCCCAGCCCTTCGGTGATGCGGGCCATCTCGGATTGGGCGCGTTCACCGGCCTTCGCCTGTGCGTCGCGGATCGCGGCCAGGATCAGATCCTCGACCACCTCGCGTTCCTGCGGATGCAGGATCGAGGGGTCGATGCTCAGCCCGACCAGTTCGCCCCGCGCATTGGCCCGCGCCGTCACCAGCCCCGCGCCGGCCCGGCCCTCGACCGTGAGATTGGCCAGATCGTCCTGAAGACGGGCCATCTTCTCCTGCATTTCCTGCGCGGCCTTCATCATCCGGCCCATGTCGCCCAGTCCGCCAAGCCCCTTGAGCATCCCGCCCCCCGTCCATTCGGCACCCTGTCCCAGATAGACGCGCCCCGGCGGCGCGACAAGGCGGGCGTCAGTCCTCTTCGAACGGATCCCAGTCGTCGGGCACCGCGTCCTCCTCGCCGATGCCGGGCAGCGCCCCGGCGGCGGGGCCTGGGGCGTCGGGCTGCGGCGGGCGGATCGCGGCGATGCGGGCGCCGGGAAAGCGCACGAGAACCTCGCGCACAAGGGGATGCGCTGCGGCGCGGGTGCGCAGATCCTCTTCGGCGGTGCTGCGGGCCTCGGCGATGGTGGGGGTGCCGCCGCCGTTCACCACGACCACCGCCCAGCGCGCCCCGGTCCAGCCCTGAAGCCGCTGGCCCAGCCGCTGCGCAAGGTCGGGCCGGGCGCCGGGGGCGGGTTCGAACTCGATCCGGCCGGGCTGATAGCGCGCAAGGCGCAAGGTGGTCTCGATCTCGAGGAGCAGCGGCATGTCGCGTCGCGCGCGCACCAGTTCGAGCACATCCTCGAAGCGGGCATAATGCGCGAGGAGGCCCGGATCGCCCGCAGGCTGTGCCTGCAGGCGCGCGCCGCTGCCCCCCATGGCGCCACCCATGGCGCCTGCGGTCGCGCCTGCGGTCGCGCCGCCGGCCGCCGGGGGTCTGGGCGCGGGGCGCATGCCGCCACCGCCACCGCCGCCGCCACCCTCGGGCGGGCCGGATTCCAGACGGCGGATCAGTTCCTCGGGGCTGGGCAGGTCGGCGACATGGGTCAGGCGGATCACCGCCATCTCGGCGGCCATCATCGCATTCGGGGCGATCGCCACTTCCTCGAGCGCCTTGAGGATCATCTGCCAGAACCGCGCCAGCACCCGCTGCGACAGCGTGGCGGCCAGTGCGCTGCCGCGCGCGCGTTCGTCGGGGGCGACGGTCGGATCGTCGGCATGGCCGGGGGCGATCTTGACCACGCTGATCCAGTGCGCCACCTCGGCCAGATCGCGCAGCACCGCCACCGGATCGGCGCCGTCGGCATACTGGCGGCCCAGTTCGTCAAGCGCGGCCGCCGCCTCGCCGCGCAGGATCATTTCGAAAAGGTCGAGCACCCGGCCCCTGTCGGCAAGGCCGAGCATGGCGCGCACCTCGGCGGTGCCGGTCTCGCCCGCGCCATGGCTGATCGCCTGATCCAGCAGCGAGGTCGCATCGCGCGCCGATCCCTCGGCCGCGCGGGTGATGAGGGCAAGGGCGTCGTCGCCGATGTGCGCACCTTCGGCAATCGCGATGCGCCGCAGGAGCGCGATCATCACCTCGGGCTCGATCCGGCGCAGGTCGAAGCGCTGGCAGCGCGACAGCACCGTGACCGGCACCTTGCGGATCTCGGTGGTGGCGAAGATGAACTTCACATGCGGCGGCGGTTCCTCGAGCGTCTTGAGCAGGGCGTTGAACGCATTGGTCGAGAGCATGTGCACGTCGTCGATGATGTGCACCTTGTAGCGCGCCGAGGCCGCGCGGTAGTGCACGCTCTCGATGATCTCGCGGATGTCGCCCACACCGGTGCGGCTGGCGGCGTCCATCTCGATCACGTCGACATGGCGGCCCTCCATGATCGCCACGCAATGTTCGCAGACCCCGCAGGGTTCGGTCGTGGGGCCGCCCGTGCCATCCGCGCCGATGCAGTTCAGGCCCTTGGCGATGATGCGCGCGGTCGTCGTCTTGCCGGTGCCGCGGATGCCGGTCATGATGAATGCCTGCGCGATCCGCCCGGCGGCGAAGGCATTGCGCAGCGTCCGCACCATGGCGTCCTGGCCCACGAGATCGGCAAAGGTCTCGGGCCGGTATTTGCGGGCCAGCACCTGATAGGGGCGGGGGCTGTCGGTCATGGGTCATCCCGGGAATCGCTGCGCCGCCCGACCCTAGGGCCGCAGCGCGCGATGGTCCACCGGGAAGGACGCCGGGCAGGGGCGCCGGGCGGGAACGGAGCGAGGGAACGGAGGGAGGGGGCGCTGCCCCCTCTTGGCCGGCGGCAAATTCACCCCCGGGATATTTGCGGACAGTTGAATGGGCCGGCGGGGGCAGGTGGCTGGGAAGGGGCGGGCGCCGCCCGGGTTCAGTCGCGGGGGGCGCCGCCGGCAAAGAGGTTGTCCTCGCCATAGCTGACCTCGGCCTCCTGCATCTGGAGGTGCAGCGCATCGCCGGCGTAGGGATGGGCGCGGGCGAGATCCTCGTCCGGTTCGATGCCGAGGCCCGGCGCATCGGAAAGGCGCACATGCCCTTCCTCGACCCGGATGGCGCCGCGGATCAGGGCGTCGTGGAACGGGGTCTCGATGGTTTCGGCCAGCAGCAGGTTCGGGCAGGTCGCCGCCAGATGCAGGTTCGCCGCCCATTCCACCGGTCCGGCATAGAGATGCGGGGCGATCTGGGCGTTGTGCGCCTCGGCGAGGGTGGCGATCTTCTTGCCCTCCCAGATCCCGCCGGCCCGGCCCAGTGCGGGCTGCACGATCGTGGCGGCGCCCTGGCGCAGCACCTCGTGGAATTCGCCGCGCGTGGTCAGGCGTTCGCCGGTGGCGACCGGGATGCGCACGGCGCGCGCCACCTCGGCCATGGCGGGGATGTTGTCGGGGGGGACGGGTTCCTCGTACCAGAGCGGGTCGTGCTCTTCGAGGGCGCGGCCAAGCCGGATCGCGCCGGCGGTCGAGAACTGGCCATGCGTGCCGAAGAGCAGATCGACCCGCCCCCCCGTGGCCCCGCGCACGGCGGCGCAGAAGGCGGTCGAGCGGGCGATGTCGGACAGCGCGGGCATGTGGCCGCCGCGGATGGTGTAGGGGCCGGCAGGATCGAATTTCACCGCGGTATAGCCCCGGGCCGCCATGTCGGCCGCGGCTTCGGCGGCGGCCTCGGGATCGACCCAGAACTGCGGCAGGCGGTGATGCGGGCGGGTGGGGTAGAGATAGCTGTAGCAGCGGATCCGGTCGTGCACCCTGCCGCCCAGGAGCGCATGGACCGGGCGGCCGCGATCCTTGCCGAGGATGTCCCAGCAGGCGATCTCGAGCCCCGAGAACGCGCCCATGACCGTGGGATCGGGGCGCTGGCTGAAGCCTGCGGAATGGACGCGGCGGAACATGAGTTCGATGCGTTCGGGATTTTCGCCCTGCATGTGGCGGCTGAACACGTCGCGGATCACCGCCTCCATCGCCCGCGGGCCGACGGTGGCGGCATAGCATTCGCCCCAGCCGGTGATCCCGGTATCGGTGACGAGCTTCACGAGGATCCAGTAGCGCCCGCCCCAGCCCGGAGCGGGCGGGGCGGTCACGATGATGTCGAGCGAGTCGAGCCGCATCAGGGGCCGGCTTCGATCAGGGCCTTGGCCGCGGCCTTGGCGAAGGCGCGCGAATCGACGGCGAGGTTGCCCCAGTGGAAGGCGGCGTTGCGGTCCTCGGCATCGGTGAACTGGCTGTCCACCGCGACGATCGCATAGCCGCCCTCGACCGGCACCAGGATCGGAGAGCCCGAATCGCCGTTGGTCGTGTCGCATTCGTGCAGGATGGTGTTGTCGCTGTAGGCGCGGGTGATCCGGCAGCCGACATGCCCCGAGAGGTTGTCGCCCGTATCCCAGGAATAGCCGGCCTGCGCCACCACGAGGCCGCCCTCGCTGACCAGCAGCATCTCGTCTGCGGTCAGCACATGGATGGGCAGCCAGCCCGTGCTGTCCCCGAGCGGCCGGTCGATCGTGACGATCCCCCAGTCGTTGCCGTTGCCCCCGCCCGGAGGCGCGCTCTCGGGCGAGTAGTCGGGCGCGAAGATCGCCGAGACCACTTGCGCCACGCCGTTGTCGTGTCCGCGCGACAGGCCGACGGTGAAGGTATCGGGGAGCGAGACCGTGATGCCGTCCTCGGTGACGCAATGCGCCGCGGTCAGAACGGTGCGCGGCCCGATGAGCGTGCCGGTGCAGAAGCCGCTTTCGCCGCCAAGCTGGCCGATGGCACGCCAGGGCGCCTGGGCGGTGTTCACGAGGAAGCGGTCGTCGCGGCCGAAATAGTGATCGCCGGCGTTGGCCGGGCGGCCGCGGCCGATGCAGTCGGCGGTGTCGGAGCGCGCCTCGCAGGTGCCGGTGCCGGTGCCGGGTTCATCGCACTGCCCGTCAAAGGCCGTGTCGCAGGCGTTGGTGCGGTTGCGCAGGAAGATCACGTCGGCGCAATCGGTCTGGTCGGTGCCCGATGTGCAGGCCCCGGTGCCGATGCGCGGTTCGTCGCATTCGTCGTCGTTGGCCCATTGGCAGGAATCGTCGCCGCCGATGGCGATGGCGCGGCAGTCGGTGCGGTCGGTGCCGTTCGCACAGGCGCCGGTGCCCTCGAACTGGGCGTCGTCACATTCGTCGTCAAAGGCCCAGCGGCAGGAATCGTCGCCCAGTCGCGCCAGAATGTCGGCGGGAACCAGGTCGAACAGCGCCTCGCGCGCAGAGACCATGGCCTGGCAATCGGTGGTGTCGCTGCCGTCGCGGCAGTTGGGGACGGCGCCGTAGCGCGGCTCGTCGCATTCGCCGTCATTGGCCCATTGGCAGGAATCGTCGATGACGCCCGAGGCGACCAGGGCGCAGTCGAAAGTGTCGGTGCCATCGGCGCAATAGCCGCCGCCGCCATAGCGGGCCTCGTCGCATTCGAAATCGAAGGCATACTGGCACTGTGCGGTCGCGGCGGTCGCCGAGCAGTCGGCGGTGTCGGTGAAGGGCTGACAGGCGCCGGTGCCGCCATAGCGGGCCTCGTCGCATTCGCCGTCGCTGGCCCAGATGCAGGAATCGTCCGGGGTGGCCTGCGCAGAAACCTGCCCGGCGAGGGCCGACAGGGCCAGGGCGGCCGGGAACACCAGAGAACGCATGATCAAGACAATCGACCTCCTGCAATGATGCGCCTTCTCCCGGGCCGGATCCGCGCCCCGGGGCGCTGCGGGGCGAAGGGCCGGAAACGGGCGCGGAAATCCGCGCCTCCCGGCAGGTTGACGCTTGCAGAAGGCGGGCCGCATTTCAAGCGCGCCGTCGCGCCCGGCCCCGCCGCGCCCCCGCTTTTCGCGCTTTCCTCGGGGCGGGATTTCGGCTAGCCGTCCGGCACGCCGCCCCGGCCCGGGGCCCCGTAGCTCAACTGGACAGAGCAGCCGCCTTCTAAGCGGCTGGTTGGGGGTTCGAGTCCTCCCGGGGTCGCCATCTCGGTTCCTGCTGTATATAGGTCATAAGCGTGCACGAAACGCCGGTTTCCCGTGCACACCGAGTCAAGCGATTTCTTCCGGTTTCGGAAGGCATGGCCTGAACGTGGGCGACACTCAGGTTTCGCGAATTTCCAAACGGATGACCTCGGTCGCCACTCCGGCGTAAGCATAAGTGGCTTGCGCAAGTCTCGCGGCACCCTTGTCTAACGTGATGAAGGCCGCACAGCGGCTCGCAGCCTCGATGTGCTGGCAATCGCGAAACTGACCGAGAAAGTGTTTTTCCCGTCGTGCCCGGTCCTTGCTGCTGACGCGTTTATCTCGGACGATACCGAGCGCGAATAGCATGAACGCGAACCCGGCCAGATTTCCTTCCTCACGGCTGAGTGCGTCCGTCCAGAAGCCCCGCGGGTATAGCTTCGGGAGTTCATCCCTGTCAGGAGCATCCAAAAGGCCAAGCACGAATTCGACCAACTGATCGGCCGGGATCGCGACGAGTTGCGCATAATTTTCAGGAAGTCGCGCACGGATTCGGTCAAACCAAACCTCCGCCTCGCCCCGGACCTTCCCCAACGGAATATCGCTGATCGAATCGAGCATCGCGCGTTTACCGCCGGTCAGCTGGACCCTGTTCTCCTCGGGCAGCTCCCTTTCGAGGGAACCCCAAAATTCATTGACCCCCTCAACCAACTCCTCCCGGAGAGACGTTTCGTCCACCCCATCGAGCCAGCCCATCGCGAATTGCATGGGCTTCAGAAGGTTCTCCATGGTTCTGGCCGCCTCGTGCAAAAGATCGCGATCCGCGAGTGTCAGTTCTTCCGCGCGCCCGGAGGACAGAACGACCCTGTGGTCGTCATGGGCCTGAGGCTCGATGTACCAAGCAGAGATCGCGTTCAGCGCCTCAACGAAGGCTTCCGGGCGGCCTGACGCGCGGGACTCATCAACATTGACCATCGAATAGACGAACATGACGCCTTGCGCGCCCATCTTGTTCAGAGCGCCTCGCAGAAGGTCCGATCCGGGCTCATACTCGCGTAATCTGCTGAGAACGTTCTGATCGAGGTAAGCCTTCCATGGCTGACCCGGCTCCACCGGACCGGTCATCGCATGACCGCCGCGACATCCGCCCGTAGATAGACCGCCCCGAAATCCTGCCCATCCGGGGAGAACGGGGTAATCCGGCGGGAGGAGAGAATGCCCTTCAGGGTATTGCGGTGCTGACCGGTCTCGGCGGACAGGGTCGTCAGGGTCACGAACCGGCGGTGAAACGCCGCCATGTCCGCGGGGGACATTTGGTATTGTGGCCGCCCCGTCCGGGGATTGATGATCTTGGCTGCGGGCACATGCCCGGCGATGATCATGGCGTGGAAAACTCCGCCATCGCGCAGGCCCACGGAGCGCTCGAATTCCGGGGGATGTTCCGATGATTGTTGAAATCGGGTCCGGGCGGTGCTGCCGGGGTCATGGTTAGGCGGCCTTTGCGGTCTGGTCAACGCTGGTGGCGCCTGCGTGCTGGTGCTTCA
Source organism: Rubellimicrobium sp. (assembly GCA_020852925.1). Taxonomy (GTDB): domain Bacteria; phylum Pseudomonadota; class Alphaproteobacteria; order Rhodobacterales; family Rhodobacteraceae; genus JADYZU01. Next base: position 21,314 of record JADYZU010000037.1, read on the forward strand.
GAAGTGCGGCCTTGAGGGCGGGCAACTGCTTGTGGGCCTTGAGGCGCCGAAAGCCCTTGGCGGCCTCGAGCATGCCGGCGCCGGTCCAGCGCAGGGCCATCTTCGCGTCCCGCCAGCGCTTCACGCTCCGACAGACCTGCCGGATCACCGCGTTCATCGACTCGATGATGTTGGTGCTCGCCAAGGCGCGGCGCAGCTCGAACGGTAGCCCCAGGCGGGTGACGGTGAGGATCTCGTCAAGGCCCTCGAGGATGCTTTTCGCGACCCCGGGGGCCTCGATGTCCATGCGGCGTGCAAGGTTGCGCAGCAGCTTCTCGGCCTTGTCGGCGTCCTCCATCTCCCACGCCTGCCGAAGGGTGCGGCGGACGGCCGCATGAAGCTTGGGATCGAGCCGCTCGGCGATGTTGCGCGCCTTGTGGATCTGACAGCGCTGGATCGGGATGTC
>JADYZU010000038.1 GCA_020852925.1 Rubellimicrobium sp.
CCAGCTGGTCCAGCAACTGCCCGAAGCTCAGTTCGGCGGCGGGCTTGTTGACGATCAGCCCCATGGCCCCGTCATCCGAATGGGCGCCCAGGAAGATGACGCTGTGTTCGAAACGCGGATCGCCCATGCCCGGCATGGCGATCAGAAGCTTTCCGGCAAGGTTCATGGCGGCCTCCTGCCGCAAAGATCGGATGGGAGGCGCCGAAGTTCAAGTCAGGCTTTCCTGCCGTGCCCCGTCCTGACGGTGAAGTGATTTCATTTCCGCCGACCGCTGCCTATGCTTGCCTCATGCCTGCTTGCCCCATGACCAGACCCCGCCGACCGCTTCCCGCCCCGTGGCTTGCCACCCTGTGGCTTGCCGCCCTGCTCGCCCTCCTGCCCGCCGCTTGGCAGGCGAAGGCCGACAGCCTTCCCCCCGGTCTGGTGCGCGCCGAACTTCTGCCCGGCTGGCGGCTGGAGGACGGGCGGCGGATGTCGGCCCTGCGCCTGACCCTTGCCTCCGGCTGGAAGACCTACTGGCGCAGCCCCGGCGAGGCCGGCATCTCCCCCGTCTTCGACTGGCAGGGATCCGCCAATGTCGGCGCCGTCACCCTGCACTGGCCGCGCCCGCAGGTCTTCGACCTTTCGGGCTACCGCACGCTGGCCTATCCCGGCGAACTCCTCCTCCCGGTCGAGATACTTCCCGCCCGCGCCGGCGATCCGGTGACCCTGCGGCTCAGCGCCGATATCGGCATCTGCGAGGAAATCTGCGTGCCCGTGACCATCCGCGCCGAAACCGCCCTTGCCGAAACCGCCGCCGCCGATCCCGCCATCACTTCCGCGCTGGCCCGCCTTCCCGCGGACGCACAGGCCCGCGGCCTGCCCGCCGCCCGCTGCCAGGCCGAACCGATCCGCGACGGGTTGCGGCTGACGGCGGCGATCCCCTTCCCCGCCGCCCGCCCCGACGCCTTCGCCATCGTCGAGCTTGACGACAGGCCGGTCTGGACCGCCTCCGTGGAAACCCGGCTTGAAGGCGGCGGTCTGGTCCAGGTCTCCGACCTCGTCCCCGCCGATGCCAAACCCTTCGCCCTCAGCCGCGCCTCGGTGCGCATGACCGTCTTCGACGGCGACGACGTGGTGGAGTTTCAGGGCTGCAAGGGCTGACGGCGCTACTTGCGCCGCAGATGCTCGTCAAGGCGCGGCATGATCTCGACGAAGTTGCAGGGCCGGTGGCGATAGTCGAGCTGCCAGCGCAGGATCTCGTCCCAGGCATCGCGGCAGGCGCCGGGACTTCCGGGCAGCGCGAACAGATAGGTGCCGCCCGCCACGCCGCCGGTCGCGCGCGACTGCACTGCGCTGGTGCCGATCTTCTGCATCGAGACGATGGTGAAGACAGTGGCGAAGGCCTCGATCTCCTTCTCATAGACATCGCGGTGCGCCTCGACCGTCACATCCCGCCCGGTCAGGCCGGTGCCCCCGGTCGAGATCACCACATCGACGCCGGGATCGGCGATCCATGCGCGCAGCCGGGCGGCAATCTCGGCCCGTTCGTCGCGCACGATCGCCCGGTGGGCCAGCACATGCCCGGCCCCGGTCAGCCGTTCCACCAGCGTGTCGCCCGACCGGTCCTCGGCCGGGCCGCGCGTGTCCGACACGGTCAGCACCGCGATGCGCACGGGCAGAAACTCCTTGGTCTCGTCGATGCGGCTCATCCTGTCCCCCGTAGTCGCGCCTTGATCTCAAGCAGGTCCGCCCATGCCTCTCGCTTGGCCGATGGCGTGCGCAGAAGATAGGCGGGGTGGGTCATGGGCAGCGCGGGCCTGCCGAAGGCCGTGGCCCAGCTTCCGCGCAGCCGCAGGATGCCGCGCTGGCCCAAGGCCGCCGCGCAGGGGGTGTTGCCCATCAGCACGATCAGCTCGGGGTCCGCCAGGTCCACATGCCGGGTCAGGAAAGGCAGCATCATCGCGATTTCCGCCGCTTCGGGATCGCGGTTGCCCGGTGGCCGCCAGGGCATGACGTTGGTGATGTAAAGGCCTGTCTCGGTGTCCGGCGCGCGGCGCGACAGGCCGATGGCCGCGAACATCCGGTCCAGCATCTGCCCCGCCGGTCCCACGAACGGCAGCCCCTCCAGATCCTCGTCGCGCCCCGGCGCCTCGCCGATGATCATCACCCGCGATCCCGCGGTCCCATCGGCGAAGACGAAGTTCCGCGCGCCCTTCTTCAGGTCGCACCGGTCATAGGCCGCCTGCCGCTCGGCCAGGTCGGCCAGGGTCGTCGCCGCCTCTGCCTCTGCCTGCGCCAGTTCCACCGGATCGGCGGCAACGGGCGCCACTGGCGGCGGCGCAGGCTCCGCCATCCGCGGCGCGACCTTCACCGCCTCGGCCACCAGTTCATAACGGTTGACGGGTTCCTCGCCCACCGGCTCGTCGGCGCCCATCTCCCTTTGCCACTCATAAAGGGCAAGGGCCGTGTCGAAATCGAGCATCTGCGGCGTGATCATGTCCCGGACCAACCTGTGCGCCCGGACCGCCGGGCGGGGGGCGAAGGCGCTGCCCTCGCGCTCCCGGAGTATTTCAGCACGGAAGAAGCAGCAAGCGGGTTTCTTCCCATCGCCAGGGCTATCGCATTTGACCGATGATGGATCTTGCGAAGTCATCGGACCATCCTGATCGTTTGCGTTTTCTGGAGATTGGGAGTTTCGGGCGGGCGGTTCGGAGGAGGTTGAGTGTGAGGCGGCGG
>JADYZU010000039.1 GCA_020852925.1 Rubellimicrobium sp.
AGGCGGCGAGTTCCGCCGAAACCTGCAAACCCGCCCGATCCTCGCGTCCGGTCATCTGCCCCGCCCCTCCCCGTTCGATTGCGGGGCCAGTGCTAGGGCCTTTGGCGGCGGGGGGCAACATTCGATCGGCACGACCCGGCCCCCGATTCGCCCCGGGGCCGGGGGCAGCCGTCCGGTGCGGGCCTCCGGTGCGGGCCTCCGGTGCGGGCCGCCGTTGCGGGCCGTCCGCGTCAGGCCGGTTCCATCCGCCGGCAGCCCGCCGCATTGCGCGGGTTGAAATCCAGAAGCGCCTCGAGCCCGCAGTTTCCCTTCACCAGATCGGCCAGAGTCACCATGTCGAGTTCGTGATAGAACGCCTCGACCGCGCGTTGCAGATAGCCGAACAGGCGGCAGCCGTCGCGCAGCGGGCAGGCGTTGGTGCCGCCGTCGAAACATTCGGTGAAGGGCACTTCGGACTCGAGCTTGCGGAACACCTCTCCGACCGAGATGCGCTCGGCCGGGCGGGCCAGGCGGACCCCGCCGGAGCGGCCCCGGATCGTCTCGAGAAAGCCGCCCTCCTGAAGCAGGTTCACCACCTGGAACAGATGATTGACCGAAGCCCCGCAGCGTTCGGCGATGTCCTGCGTGCGCAGGATCCGGTCGGGGTTGGCGGCACAGGCCATGAGGGCGCGCGCGGCAAGATTGGTGCGGATGGTCAGACGCATGGCACTCTCCGGACAGGCTGCGGGCACGGCGCCAGTCATGGCGCCCCTTTGGGGCATTGTAACTGATCTGGATCAGAAAGGGGCCAAAGTCCCCCGGCCAATACGCGCATTTCCCGTGCGTCATATGGACGCAATCGCCGCGATGCGGCAGGAACGCCGCCTCCCTCTTGCGCCTGCGCGCCCCCCTCTTGCGCCTGCGCGCCCCGGCCCTAGGTTCGGCGCGCAGCACGAGGAGCCCGCCATGACCGACCCCCGCACCATCCGCCTTGAGGACTACCGCCCCTTCGGCTGGCTGCCCGAGGAGGTGCGCCTGACCTTCACCCTTGCCCCCGGCGCCACGCGGGTGCGCGCGGCGATCCGGTTCGCCCCCAACCCGGCGACCGACGACCGGACCTTCTTCCTGCATGGCGAGGGGCTGCGCCTGATCGCGGCCGCGATCGACGGCGTGCCGGTCACGCCCGACATCACCGACCGCGGCCTGACCGCGATCCCGCCCGAAGGTGCCTTCCTGTGGGAATCCGAGGTCGAGATCGCGCCCGAGGGGAACACCGCGCTCGAGGGGCTCTACATGTCTCGGGGCATGTATTGCACCCAGTGCGAGGCCGAGGGTTTCCGCAAGATCACCTTCTATCCCGACCGTCCCGATGTGATGGCGCCCTTCCATGTGCGCATCGAATCGGATCTGCCGGTGCTGCTGTCGAACGGCAATCCGGTGGCACAGGGGCCGGGCTGGGCCGAATGGCACGACCCCTGGCCCAAGCCCGCCTATCTGTTCGCGCTGGTCGCGGGCGATCTGGTGGCGACGCATGACCGCTTTGTCACCGCCTCGGGGCGCGAGGTCGCGCTGGCGATCTGGGTGCGGCAGGGCGACGAGGGGCGCACCGCCTATGCGATGGACGCGCTCAGGCGGTCGATGCGCTGGGACGAAGAGGCCTATGGCCGCGAATACGACCTCGACCGGTTCAACATCGTCGCGGTGGACGATTTCAACATGGGCGCGATGGAGAACAAGGGCCTGAACATCTTCAACGCCCGCCTTGTGCTGGCCAGCCCCGAGACCGCGACCGACACCGATTACGAACGCATCGAAAGCGTGATCGCGCACGAGTATTTCCACAACTGGACCGGCAACCGCATCACCTGCCGCGACTGGTTCCAGCTTTGCCTGAAGGAGGGGCTGACGGTCTATCGCGACCAGCAGTTCACCGGCGACATGCGCTCGCGCGCGGTGAAGCGGATCGAGGACGCGATCCAGTTGCGCACCCGCCAGTTCCGCGAGGACGGCGGCCCGCTGGCGCATCCGGTGCGGCCCGAAAGTTTCGTCGAGATCAACAACTTCTATACTTCCACGGTCTACGAGAAGGGCGCCGAGCTGGTGGGCATGCTTCGGACGCTGGTGGGGGATGACGGCTATGCCCGCGCGCTCGACCTCTATTTCGCGCGCCACGACGGGCAGGCGGTGACGATCGAGGACTGGCTGAAGGTGTTCGAGGACGCGACCGGACGCGATCTGTCGCAGTTCGCGCGCTGGTATTCCCAGGCCGGCACGCCGCGCGTTTCCGTCGCGGACGCCTGGGAGGACGGCACCTATACCCTGACCTTCCGCCAGACCACCGCCCCCACCCCCGGGCAGGAGGCGAAGGCGCCGCAGGTGATCCCGATCGCGCTGGGCCTGCTCAACCCGAACGGGGACGAGGTGCTGGCCACGACCGTTCTGGAGCTGACCGAAGCAGAGCAGAGCTTTGCCTTTCACGGGCTGGCGGCGCGGCCGGTGCCGTCGGTGCTGCGCGGATTCTCGGCGCCGGTGATCCTCGAGCGCGAGGCCACGGCCGCCGAACGCGCCTTCCTGCTGGCGCATGACACCGACCCGTTCAACCGCTGGCAGGCCGGACGCGACCTGACCGAATCGAGCCTGCGCGCCATGGCCACCGGCGGGGAAGGCCCGGATCCGGCCCTGATCGAGGGGATCGCCGCCACCTTGCGCAACGACAGCCTTGATCCGGCATTGCGCGCGCTGGTGCTGGCGCTGCCCGGCGAGGAGGAAACCGCGCGCGCGCTCTTTGCCCGCGGCACGGTGCCCGATCCCGACCGTATCCATGCGGCGCATGAGGGGTTGCGCAACGCCATGGCCGGGGCGCTGGGCGATCTCCTGCCCGCGACCTTCCGGGCGATGGCGCCCGAGGGCCCCTATCGCCCCGATGCGGCGGGCGCGGGCCGGCGGGCGCTGGCCAATGCCTGTCTTGCGCTGCTGGCGCGCCAGGACGGCGGGGTGGCGGCCCGCGCGGCATTCGCCGCCGCCGACAACATGACCGACAAGGTGGCGGCGCTGGCGGCGCTGCTCGCCGTGGGCGAGGGGGCAGCGGAGCTGGCGGCGTTCGAACGCGACTGGTCGGGGGACCGGCTGGTGATGGACAAGTGGTTCACGCTCCAGATCCTGCTGGCAGACCCCGGGCGCGCGGTCGCGGTCACGCAGGCGCTGGTGGCACGGCCGGATTTCGACATGCGCAACCCGAACCGGTTCCGCGCGGTGTTCGGGGCGCTGCCGGGCAATGTGGCGGGGTTTCACCACGCCTCGGGCGCGGGCTATCGCCTGTTGGCGGACTGGCTCATCCGGCTCGATCCGCTCAATCCGCAGACGGCGGCGCGCATGTCGACGGCCTTTGACGGCTGGCGGCGGGTTGACGGGGCGCGGCAGGGGCTGATGCGGGGCGAACTGGGCCGGATGGCGGCGGCGCCGGGGCTGTCGCGCGATCTGTCGGAGATGGTGGCGCGGATGCTCGAGTGAGGGTGGGGGGCTCTGCCCCCCGGCCCTGCGGGCCTCCCCCCGGGATATTTGCGGACAGATGAATGGTCAGCCGGGTCCGGCGAGGGTGCGGCGCGCGCCGGTCAGGCGCGGCAGTAGTCCTGGCCGCTGACCCATTCGGCCATCGCCTCGCGCTTGTCCGCGCGGGTGAAGGGGCCCCAGTCGGCGGCGAAACCGCCGCCCTCGGCGGCCACCACGCCGTCGCGGGTCACGGTCTGCGCGGCGATGCGCACGGCGCATTCGAGGTTCGCCGCCCCGTCACGCAGTTCGGAGGCGCTATCGGCATCGCAGCCATAGGCGCGCGCGGTGGCGGGCGCGATCTGCACCAGCCCGAACCATTGCCCGCCGCCGCCGACCGCGTTCTCGTTCCAGGTGCTCTCGTAGCGCGCGAGCGCGGACAGCAGCCCGGCCCAGAAGGCGGCGCGGGTCTCTTCGGGGGCGCTCTCGTAGCCGGGGCACCAGGTGCCGATGTCCTGCGGCACTTCGGACAGCAGCGCGACCCCTTCGGTGCGCAGCGCCTCGAGCGTGGCCTCGGTCCATTCGGTGCTTTCGGGCTGATGATCCCATTGCATCACCGGCAGGGAGGCTTCGGGGGCGGGCGATTCATCCGTGAGGCGCGCGCAGGCCGCATTCGCCAGAAGCAGGGACGCGATCGCAAGGCGCCCGGCAAGGGAAAGAACGGTCAAATGACCTACTCCGGTCGTTCAGGTTGGCAGCCGTCTGATGGCGGGCCCGGCTCATGTCGAGCATTTCGCCTTCCCGGCGCGGCTTTCGGCAGGAAACTGCCGGAATCGCACCGGGCCGCCGGCAATCCGCCGCCACCTTGATCACCGCCCGGCCCTGCCCTAGACAGGGCCCGCCCACCGGGCCCCCATGAGGAAACCGCCATGCTCGACCTCGCCATCAGCGCGCCGAAACCGAAGACCATCGCCGGGGCGACCGGGGACTGGGAGATCGTGATCGGGCTCGAGGTCCATGCCCAGGTCGCGACCCGCGCCAAGCTGTTCTCGGCCGCCTCGACCGCCTTCGGCGCCGAACCGAACGCGAACGTGAGCTTTGTCGACGCGGGCATGCCGGGGATGCTGCCGGTCATCAACGAGGGCTGCATCGAGCAGGCGGTGCGCACCGGGCTGGGCCTGCGGGCGCAGATCAACCTGGTGTCGGCCTTCGACCGCAAGAACTATTTCTATCCCGACCTGCCCTCGGGCTATCAGATCAGCCAGCTCTTTCACCCGATCGTGGGCGAGGGCGAGGTCATGGTCGAGATCGCCCCCGGCGTGGCGCGTCGGGTGCGGATCGCGCGCATCCACCTGGAACAGGACGCCGGCAAGTCGATCCACGACATGGACCCGGCGATGTCCTTTGTCGATCTGAACCGCGCGGGCGTCGCGCTGATGGAGATCGTCTCGCATCCCGACATCCGAGGCCCCGAGGAGGCCGCCGCCTATGTCGCCAGGCTGCGCCAGATCATGCGCTATCTGGGCACCTGCGACGGCAACATGCAGAACGGCAACCTGCGCGCCGATGTGAACGTTTCGGTCTGCCGGCCCGGCCAGTATGAAAAATGGCAGGCCGACGGCGATTTCGCGCATCTGGGCACGCGCTGCGAGATCAAGAACATGAACTCGCTGCGCTTCATCCAGGCGGCGATCGAGTACGAGGCCCGCCGCCAGATCGCGCTCCTCGAGGACGGGGGCACGGTCGACCAGGAGACGCGGCTTTTCGATCCCGACAAGGGCGAGACGCGCTCGATGCGGTCCAAGGAAGAGGCGCATGACTACCGCTACTGCCCCGACCCGGATCTGCTGCCGCTGGAAATCGGGCAGGACTGGGTGGACGCGATCGCGGCGGCGCTGCCGGAACTGCCGGACGCGCGCAAGGTCCGCTACATGAATGATTTCGGCCTCTCGGACTATGACGCCAGCGTTCTGACCGCGGAAAAGGAGAATGCCGACTATTTCGAACAGGTCGCCCGGGGCCGCGATGGCAAGCAGGCGGCGAACTGGGTGATCAACGAACTCTTCGGCCGCATGAAGAAGGACGGGGGCGCCGACATCACCACCTGCCCGGTCAGCCCGGCGCAACTGGGCGCGATCATCGACCTGATCGGCGCGGGCACGATTTCGGGCAGGATCGCCAAGGAGCTGTTCGAGATCGTCTACACCGAAGGCGGCGATCCGGCCGCGATCGTGGAGACGCGCGGGATGACGCAGGTGACCGACGAAGGCGCGATCGAGCGCGCGGTCGAGGAGGTGATCGCCCAGAACCCGGCGCAGGTCGAGAAGGCCAAGGCCAACCCGAAACTCGCCGGCTGGTTCGTGGGCCAGGTGATGAAGGCCACCGGCGGCAAGGCCAGCCCGGCGGCAGTGAACGCGATCGTGGCCCAGAAGCTCGGCCTCTGAACCGGGCCGGGCAGGAACAGGGCCGGACCCGATGCAGCGCTTCGAATACAGGATCATCCCGGCCCCGCGCCGTGGCCCGCGCGGGCGCGGGCTGCGCTCGGCCGAGGACCGGTTCGCCGCCGCGCTCGAGGCGGTGATGAACGCCCAGGGCGCCGAAGGCTGGGACTACATCCGCTCCGACACATTGCCGCTCGAGGAGCGCCAGGGCCTGACCGGGCGGACGACTTCGTGGCAGGTGTTGCTCGTGTTCCGCCGCGCGCTGCCGCAGGCGCCCGACTCCGGAGCGGGCGCGGCGCCGGTCCTGCTGACCGGGTGACCCCGCTGGCGATGCGCCGCCTCCGGCGGGGGTATTGGGGCAAAGATGAAGAGGCTCATTCATCTTTGCCCAAATACCCTCGGGGGTGAGCGGCCCGCAGGGACGCGAGGGGGCTGAAAGCCCCCTCAACCCGGCCGCAGCGCCGCGCCGGCCCGGACGAAGGCAAAGATCCCGGCCGCCACCGCCACCACCGACGGTCCTGCCGGCACGTCGATGCGCCAGGCCACCACCAGCCCGCCCAGCACCGAGGCCACCCCGATCAGCGCGGCCAGCACCGCCATCCCCTCGGGCGACCGCGCGAGCGGCCGCGCCGCTGCCGCCGGTACGATCAGAAGTGCGGTGACCAGAAGCGCGCCCGTCACCCTGATCGCCAGCGCCACCAGCATGGCCACCAGAAGCGTGAGCACCAGTTCCTCGCGCCGCGGTGCGATGCCTGCGGCATGGGCCAGTTCGGGGCTCACCGTCGCGGTCAGGATCCGCGCCCAGCGTCCCCACAGCACCAGCAGGATCGTCGCCGCCCCCGCCCAGATCAGTGCGACCTCCCCGGCCCCCACCGTCAGGACATCGCCGAACAGCCAGGCTTCCAGATCGCGCTGCCCCCCGGGCACCAGCGCCATCGCCACCAGACCCACCGCCAGCGCCCCATGCGCGATCACGCCAAGGATCGTGTCCCCCGCCGCCTGCCGCCCCGACAGCGCATGGACCGCAAGCCCCGCCAGAAGCGCGACCGTGAACACGCCCCCCGCGACCGGCAGCGCCAGCCCGAGGGCGAGGGCGACGCCGAGGATCGCCGCATGGGCGGTGGCGTCGCCGAAATAGGCCATGCGCCGCCAGACGACGAAGACGCCCAGCGCCCCGGCGGCAAGCGCCACCCCCACCCCCGCAAGCGCGGCGCGGATCATGAAATCACTGAGCATCCCGTCCGTGCCGATGGCCGTGGTTGTTGTCGTGGTCTTGATCGTGATGATGATGGCCGTGATCAGGGTGCTCGCCATGGTCATGCGCGTGGCGATAGAGCGCAAGCGCCCCCCCGGTGCCGGTGCCGAACAGCGCCCGCCATTCCGGCGCCGCCGCCACATGTGCGGGCGTGCCCTCGCAACAGATGTGGCCGTTGAGGCAGATGACCCGGTCCGAGGCGCTCATCACCACATGGAGGTCGTGGCTGACCATGACCACGGCGGCGCCGGTCCTGCGGCGGAATCCCTCGATCCTCTGATAGAAGGCCGCGGCGCCGGGCTGGTCGAGGCCCTGGGTCGGCTCGTCCAGAAGCAGGATCTGCGGATCCGACAGCATCGCCCGCGCGAGCAGCACGCGCTGCGCCTGCCCGCCCGAAAGATCGGCAACCTGCCGTCCGGCCAGCGCATCCGCACCCGCCCCCTCGAGCGCCCGGCGCGCCGCCGCCTCGTCCACCCGCTGCGGCAGATCGAGAAGCCGGCGTGCCGTCAGGGGCATGGTCGGATCGACGTGGAGCTTTTGCGGCACATAGCCGATCCGCAGCCCCGCCGCCCGCGTCACCCGCCCGCGCCGGGGCACGAATTCCCCGGTCATCAGCCGCAGGAGCGACGATTTCCCCGATCCGTTCGGCCCGACGATGGTGACGATCTCGCCCGGCGCCACGGCAAGCGAGACGTCATGCAGCACCCGCACCCGGCCGCGCCACAGGTCGGCATGGTTCACCGCGATCAGGGTCACGCCGCGGCTCCGGCACAGGCTGGGCACAGGCCCATGGCCTCGACCACCGCGCGCTCGATGCGGAACCCCTGCGCCTCGGCGCCGGGGGTGAGGGGGGCCGGGGCCTCGCCCTCGGCCACGGTGCGGCAGGTGCGGCAGATCATGAAGGCGGGATCGTGTCCGGTTCCCGGACGGGCACAGGCGACATAGGCATTGAGCCCCTCGATCCGGTGAACCAGTCCGGCCGCGATGAGAAAGCCGAGCGCGCGATAGGCCACCGGCGGCTGGGCCGCGAAACCCTCGGCCCGCAGCCGCGCGAGCAGGTCATAGGCACCAAGCGCCACATGCGTCTCGAGCAGGATCTCGAGGACGCGCCGGCGCACCGCGGTCAGATGGAGGCCGTGCGCCCGACACGCCCCTTCGGCCGCGACAAGCGCGGTTGCGATGCAGCTCGAATGGTCATGACGGCCAAAGACCGCCGGCGAAGGCTTGTGCGGATCCACGGAACGCCATGGTTGTTATGTTATAACATTGCGAGTATAGAGCCCGCACCCCGAAACGACAAGAGCCCCCCATGCGCCGCCCCCTGCCCGATCCGGCCCCGGCCCCGGCCCCGGGTCAGGCCCCGAGTCAAGCCCCGAGTCAGGCCCGGATCCGGACCCTGAGTCCGACCCTGCGCCCTGGCGCGACCCTTGCCCTGCTCCTTGCGCCTGCCGCCCTGACGGCTGCGCCGGCAACCGTCACCGACATCGCCCCGGTTCACGCGCTGGTGGCGCAGGTGATGGGCGATGTGGGGACGCCGGCCATGCTGCTTGCGCCCGGTGCCTCGCTTCATGACACGGGACTGCGGCCGTCGGGCGCGGCCGCGCTCGAGACGGCGGATCTGGTGATCTGGAGCGGCCCGCAGGCGGTGCCACATCTGGCCGCGCCCATCGCGACCCTGGCCGGAGAGGCGCGGATCCTCGCCTTGCTCGACTCCGGGGGCTGGACACCGCTGCCGCTGCGCACCGACCCCGATTTCGCGGGCGGCCAGGGCGACGACCACGACCACGGCGACGCGGAGACACCGGGGGCCGCGATCGACCCCCATGCCTGGCTTGACCCCGGGGTGGCGATGGCCTGGCTTGACACCATCGCCGCGGCGCTGGCGGAAACCGATCCGGAAAACGCCGCAACCTATCGCGCCAACGCCGAACGGGCGCAGGCCGATCTTGCGCAGATCCGGGACCGGATCGCGGACCGGCTCGGCCCGGTGGCCGGGCGCCGCTGGATCGCCGCGCATGACGCCTACGGCTATTTCGAACGCGCCTTTGCCGTGCCGGCCGCCGGTGCGATCGCGCTGTCGGATGCGGCAGATCCCGGCCCTGCCCATGTTGCAGAACTGCGGGCGCAGATCGCCGAAGGGGATATCGCCTGCATCCTTGCCGATCCGGCGACCTCGCCGCGGCTCCTCGCGCTCCTGACCGAAGGGGGCAATGTCCGGGCCGCGACCGCAGACCCGGACGGGATCGGCCTAGAGCCGGGCCCTGCCCTGCTGGGCGCGTTGCTCACCGGCATCGCAACCGCGCTGGGCGATTGTCTTGGCGCCTGAACCCGCTCAGTGCCGGACCGGCACTTGGTGCAGAAGGTCACGCACCATCGGCACCACCCTGGTGCCATAAAGTTCGATCGACCGCATCAGCGCCTCGTGCGGCAGGGTGCCCTGGGAATATTTCATCTCGAACCGCCGGGCCCCGAGCGCGCTCACGGTTGCGGCGATCTTGCGCGCCACCGTTTCGGGCGAACCCACATGCATGGCGCCGCGGTCGACTTCGGCGTCGAATTCGGCCCGGCTTGGCGGACCCCAGCCGCGCTCGCGGCCGATGCGTTCACGCAGGATGCGATAGCCCTCCCAGGCCTCGTCGCGCGCGCGCCCGTCGGTCTCGGCGACATGGCCGGGCGAATGCACGCCCAGCGGCCGTTCGGGGCGCCCGGCCTGATCCTGCGCGCGGCGATAGAGGTCGACAAAGGGCAGGAACCGCCGCGGATCGCCGCCGATGATCGCCAGCATCATCGGGATGTCATGCCGCACCGCCCGCACCACCGATTGCGGGCTGCCCCCCACGCCGACCCAGACCCGCAGCCCGCGGTCGGACAGCGGCGGATAGAGCGTGACATCCCGGATCGCCGCCCGCGTCCGCCCCTCCCAGCTGACCGTCCGTTCGCGCACGAGGCGCATGAGCAGATCCAGCTTTTCTTCGAAAAGCTGCTCGTAATCCCCGAGGTCATGGCCGAAAAGCGGAAAACTCTCGGTAAAGGAACCGCGCCCGACGATGATCTCGGCCCGGCCGCCCGAGATCGCCTGCAAGGTCGAGAACCGCTCGACCACCCGTACCGGATCGTCGGTCGACAGCACCGTGACCGCCGTACCCAGCCGGATTGCCTGCGTCCGCGCGGCGATGGCCGCCAGGATCACCTCGGGCGACGAAATGGCGAAGTCGTCGCGGTGATGTTCCCCAAGCCCGAAGAAGTCGATCCCGACCCGATCGGCCAGCACGCCTTCCTCGATCACGTCGCGGATCACCTGATCATGCGGGGTGAGGTTGCCATCGCTGCGGCGGGTAACGTCACCGAAGGTATCGAGCGCGAATTCGAGCGGCATGGCGGGCTCCTCAGGGGCATTTCACGGACCATAACCCGCCGGCGCGCAGGCGCCAATGTTCACCCGCGCACAGAACCCCGCATCCGGAGGGCCCCAGGAATTTCTCGAAATTCCTGGGGCGCGCGGCGAACAGGTCCGGGCCCGTCTTTGTCACGGCATTGCCGCCGGCCGCTCTTGCGGGCAACCGGGCGCCGCAAGGAATTTCGGGAAATTCCTTGCGCCTCAGAAATCCGTCGGCGCGCCGCCCTCGGCCTTGCGGCGGGCCACGAAATCCGAGAGTTCCTCGCGCACGGCTTCATCCATCGGCGGCTCCTCGTAGCTGGCAAGGATCTCCTTGTAGGTCCGGTGCGCGCGTTCCGCGGTCCAGACCGAGCCGGCAGCCTCCCATGCCTCGTAATTGCGCCAGTCGCTCAGGAACGGCTGATAGAACGCGGTCTCGTAGCGCTTCTGCGTGTGTTCGATTCCGAAGTAATGGCCATGCGCGCCCACCTCGCGGATCGCGTCAAGGGCGACCGCGTCGGAAGATGTGTCGCAGATCGCGTCCTCGAAATAGCGCTGCATCATCTGGAGCACCTCGCAATCCATGACGAATTTCTCGGGGCTGGCGATCAGCCCGCCCTCAAGCCAGCCGGCCGCGTGATAGACGACATTGGTGCCCGACTGCACCGCCGACCACAGCGAGTTGCAGGTTTCCCACATCGCCTGCCCGTCGGGGACATTGCTCGTGCAGCAGCCCGAGGCGCGCATCGGCAGGCCGTAGAACCGGGCCATCTGCCCGGTCATCTGGGTTGCGCGCATGTATTCGGGGGTGCCGAAGGCGGGCGCGCCGGATTTCATGTCGACGTTGGAGGTGAAGGTGCCGATCACGCTGGGCGATCCGGGCACGACATGCTGGAACAGCGCGATCGCCGACAGCGCCTCGGCGATTGACAGAGCCACCGCCCCCGCCATCGTCACCGGGGCCATCGCCCCGGCCAGGGTGAAGGGCGTGACGAAGGCCGCCTGTCCGGCACGGATCAGGCGCAGGCAGCCGTCGATCATCAGGTGATCGTGCTTGAGCGGCGAGGTCGAGTTGATGTTGGTATACATCCGCGGCCGGGCGGCGAATTCCTCGTGGCTCAGACCCCCGGCGATGCGCACCATCTCCATCACGTCCTCGACCCGCTCCGGGCCGAGCGAATAGGCGTGGGGCACCTTGTCGGTCAGCGTGAGCTTGTCAAAGACCACGTCGAGGTGGCGCACCGAGGGGTGGATATCCACCGGCTCGACCGGGTAGCCGCCGGCGAAATGGATGCAGTTGAAATACTGGGTGAGCCGCAGCAGATTGGCGCAATGCGCGCGGGTGCCCGTCACCTTCCGGCCGATCTCGAGGTCGTGGTAGTTCGGCGGGGACGAGACATTGCCGAACAGGATCGCGTTGCCGCCGATCGGCAGGGCGCGGTCGGGATTGCGCGGGGTGATGGTGAATTCGCGCGGCGCGCGGCGCACCATCTCCATGACGAAATCGCGGCCCATGCGCACATTCGTGCCGGTCACGATGCAGCCCGCCTTGCGCAGGATCGCCAGCGCCTCTTCGTTGAGGAATTCGATTCCGATCTCCTCGAGGATGCGCATGGCGCCGTCGTGGATGGCCTCGACACCCTCGGCGGTCAGCGGCTCGATCGGGCGGTCGGTGTTGCGCGGGATGCGCCAGGGCATCTGTTCGATCGCGCCCTGGCTGCGGCGCTGGGTGTTGGCGGCGCGCCCGCCGGCACGGCGGCGGCGGGCCGTGGTTTCGGTTTCGGCGGTCTCGGACATGGCTTTCCTCCCCGGGGCCGACCCCGGGTCGGCCTCTCGGGGCGAGAGTGCACCGCGCGCGTTCCGGGTTTCGGCGCCGGAGGCGACGTGTTCCGTCGCTTTCGTCGCATGGATCGCCCGGGCGATCAGCCGCTGGCATCGACCCAGGCGGGCAGATCCGCGACCGAACGCAGCACCACATCCGCGCACGGGGCGAGGATCTCGGCGCCGGCAAAACCGGTGAGCACCCCCACCGCGACCATCCCCGCCGCGCGCGCGGCGTTCATGTCATGAAGCGAGTCGCCCACCATGGCACAATCCGCCGGCTCTAGGCCCTGTGCCGCGGCAAAGGCAAGAAGCTGCCCCGGGCCGGGTTTGCCGCCATGGCCGGAATCGTAGCCGGCGATGAAATCGAACTCGCCCTCGATCCCGGCGGCGCGCAGATGGGCGCGGGCCGGCAGTTCGGTGTCGTTGGTGGCCAGGCCAAGGCGGATGTCGCGGGCCCTGAGCGCGTCGAAGAGCGACGCGAGATCGGCCGCCGGGCGCTGCGGCGCCTCGGCCGCGCGCGCATCGAGGCGTGCAAGCAGCGCGCCAAGGTCTTCTCCCGGCAGAAACGGCAGGATCGTCGCCGCGACTTCGGCCGAAGTATGGCCGATCACCACGCTGTCGGGGCTGAAGCTGCCCCGGGCCGGATCATAGCCCAGCGCCCCGGCCATCCGCGTCAGCAGATCCGCGTCGCCGCCCGATTCCCGTTCAAGGATCGTGGCGCACCACGAGCCCCAGGTCGCCTGGAAATCGAAAAGCGTGCCGTCCTTGTCAAAGACGATTCCCCTGATGCGCGCCAAGGCCCTCTCCCTGTTCCGTTCCGTCCCGTCCCGTCCGCGCCAGCAGCCAGTGCCGCAGCCGGTGCCGCCCTTCCTGCCGCCGGGGCGGCGGCGGGGCAAGGGGTCATGTCCAGTGGACCGCCGCCCCGCCCGGCAACGCCCCCAAGGCCGCGGCCGGCTCTTCGGGCGCCCGCCCGCTGGCGCGGCAGAACCCGAGGACGCGGCGGTCGTCCTGCAAGAGGAAATCGAGCACCCCGACCAGCACCGCCGCCTCGCCCGCGCTGCGCGCCAGATCGGCCGGCGCGATCCCGGTGGCGTCGAGAAACTGCGGCCCGAGGTCTTCGTCCCCGAGGATATGGGCCAGCGCCTCGAGCGCGACCGTCTCGGCCTGGTCACGATTCATTCAGCTTCCTTTCGCGCCGGGAAAGGCTTTCTTAACCAAATCGCCCGAAAGTCGGCGAAACACCCCAGGGCGGTTTCACCATGTCCGGTCAGATCCTGATTGTCGAGACGAGCCTATGCCAGCGCATCCATCTGCGCGGGGTGCTGGAATCCGCCCATTACGAGGTGGCGCTGTGCCGCGATCTGGCGGCGGCGGCGCGGATCGCGGCCGAGGGGCCGGGCCTTGTCCTCATCGACATCTCGCGCGACACGCAGGCGGCGCTCGCGCTCATCGCCGCCTTGCGCGGCAGCGACGACGGCGCGGCGGTGCCGGTGATCGCGCTGGCCAGCCAGCCCGCGCCCGAACTGCGCCTAGCCGCGCTGCGGGCGGGGGCGGATGACGTTCTTGACCGGCGCGGCGAGACCGGATTCCTGCTGGCGCGGATCCGTAGCCTGCTGCGGGTGCGTGACGCGGCCGAGGATCTGCGCCTGGGCGGGGGGGCGGCGCGCGCGCTGGGCATGGCGGATGCGGTGCGCTCTTTCGTGCCGGCGGGGCGCACGGTGATCCTGACCCGCCGCCCCGAGGCCCTTCCTGCGGGGGTGGCCGCGCTGGCGCAGCGCCTGCCGGGGGGGGCGGTGGTGCGCGATCCGTCGGGCGATTTCGCCAGCGGCGCGGGCACGGTCGATCTGTTCGTCATCGACCACGAGGGCGGCGCGGACAATGGCGCGGCCACGGCGGGGCTGTTTCGCCTCATCGCGGACCTGCAATCGCGGCCGGCCACGCGCCGGGCCAAGGCGCTTGTGGTCGTGCCCGACCATGCGCCCGCGCTGGGGGAAATGGCGCTTGATCTGGGGGCCGACGACCTGGTGCCCGATTCGGTCCGCCCGGACGAACTGACCTTCCGGGTCCGGGCCCTCCTGCGGCGCAAGAACCAGGCCGACAGTCGCCGCGACCGGCTGCAAAGCGGGCTGGCGGCGGCGCTGACCGATCCGCTGACCGGGCTGTTCAACCGCCGCTATGCCATGGCGGAACTGGCCGGCCTGACCGAGAGGCTCGAGGACGGGGGGGCGGCCTTTTCGGTGCTGCTGCTCGACATCGACCATTTCAAGCGCGTGAATGACACCTGGGGCCATGCCGCGGGCGATGCGATCCTGCGCGGGGTGGCCGGGCTCTTGCGCGGGAACCTGCGCGCGGTCGACATGGTGGCGCGGATCGGCGGCGAGGAATTCCTTGTCATCCTGCCCGACACCCCGCCCGAGGCCGCGCGGCGCGCGGCCGAACGGTTGCGCCGCGTGGTCGAATCGGCGGTGCTGGAGACCGGGACAGGAAGGCAGGATACGGGCGGGCAGGATGCGCGCGTGCGCGTCACGCTGTCGGTGGGGGTGGCCACCGGGCAGTTGCCCGCGCCGGGCACGGATGCGGTGGCGTCGCTTCTCGACCGGGCGGACCGCGCGCTCTATGCCGCGAAATCGGCCGGGCGCAACCAGGTGACGGCGGCGGCGATCAGCGCGGCCTGAGCGGCGCTATCGCCGTCCGGGCCCCCCGGCGCGAAGTTCCCGGCCCAGCCGCTCTGCAAGCGCCGCGCGCCCTGCCGCATCCATGCCCGTGATGCGCGCCACGATCGCCGTGGTCACTGCCTCTTCGAATTCCTCGGCCCCCGCGCGCATCGCGTCGAAGGCCAGCCCGACCGCGGCCGGATCAAAGGGATCGGCCCCGACCGCTGCAATCAGGGCCTGCGCGGCCATGTCCCGCGCCGCGCCGTCACCCGGGAACTGGCCGCGCACGTCGCGCAATTCCCGCATGAGCCAGCGACGATCCTCGGGCTGGAAGGCGCGCACGATCGGCCCGAGCGACATGTCCGGCCCGCGCGCCATGAACCCCGGCCCCCAGGCGGCTACCAGATGCCCCGTCACCGCGCCGGCCACCAGCAGGTTCAGCGCGACCGACAGGATGCACAGCCCCCTGCGCCAGCGCCGCCCTGATCCGTTCCCGGCATCCCTGACCGCTGTCATCGCTCAACCTCCGAGAAGGGCAAGGAAATCCTCCTCGCCATAGATGCCGCTGCCGATGACCGGCGCCGCGGCGGATGACAGCAGGTTGCCGACCGGCGCCGGCGGCGCATAGCCGATCCAGAACCCCGCCACCACCGCCGCCGTCAATCCCGCCAGTGCCGGCCAGCCGCCGGCAACCGCCCGCCACAGCCGCACCACAGCGCCGGGGGCGGGGGCGGGGGCGGGGGCACGGACCGGGGCGGGCGGCTGCATCGCCTCGGCCTGGGTCACAAGCCGGGCCAGAAAGGCCGCATCCGGCGCCGTCGTGCCGGCACGCGCGGCATCGAACCAGGGGCCAAGCCCGCCCGGATCATCCTTGCGCTGCATGATCGCCTCCCTCTCAGTCATCGCCGAACCCCAGATCCGCGCGCCGCCCGGACAGCGCCTGTGTCAGCGCCCGCTTGCCGCGCGCGATCAGGCTTTCGACCGCGTGCTCGGACAGTTCCATGATGCGGCCGATCTCGGCCAGCGGCAGTTCCTCGAGATGGCGCAGCGCCACCGCCTGCGCCTGACGTTCGGGCAATCCGGCCATCGCCTGCGACAGCGCGCGCGCCCGTTCGGCCGCGACCACCGCCTGCTCGACCGGCGGGGCGGGGTCGGGCTGATCCGCGGCCGGGTCGGCCATGGCTGGCCCCAGGCCCGCCACGGGGGCGGGCGGCAGGTGGCGGCGCTGGCGCAGCCGGTCGGTGGCCAGGTTCGCCACCACCCGGTAAAGCCAGGTCGAGACCCGCGCCCGCCCCGCTTGCCACTCCGGCGCCAGCCGCCACAGCCGCAAGAGCGCGTCCTGCACCACTTCCTCGGCCTCGGCCCGGTTGGCGAGCATGCGCATCGCCTGCCCATGCGCGCGCGGCGCGAGGGCCGCCACCAACTGACGCGAAGCCACCGGATCGCCCGCCACCCAGGCGGCAAGAAGCCGCCCCTCGGGATCGTCCGGGGGGTAGGTGCCCGCCGTGGCGGACACGCCCGCTGGCCGGGTCTGATCGGGGACCGGGGGATCCTGCATCAGTCCTTCCTGCCACAATCACCCGGCCCCCGCATCCGCCTATTCTCCGTCGGATGAATCGTCCCCCCCGCGCCAGAAGCCCCAGAACCCGCCGCCTTCACGGCCACCGCGATCCCAGCCGTGCCCATGGCCCCAGCCCTGCCCGTGACCCCAGCCGTGACCCCAGCCCTCGCCACCCCGGTCGCCCGGGCCGCGGCCCATGCCCATGCCCATCCTCTCGCCGATCGCGGTGAATTCCTCGGCCGAGAGGCTGCCGTCCCCGTCCGCATCGAGGCGCGACAGCATCCGCTCGAACATGGTCGCGGGCGGGCCCATCTCGTCGGCCTGGAGGAGGCCGTCCCCGTTGCCGTCGCGCGCGGCAATCATCGCGGCAATCGCGGCGTTCCTGCGTTCGACCTCGGCGGCGGTGATCGCGGCGGCGATCTCCTCGACCGAAAGGGCGCCGTCGCCGTCGGTGTCATATCCCGCCATGCGCGCGGCCATCGCCGCCTCGATCTCGGCCGGGGTCACCGACCCGTCGCCATCGGCATCGAGCGTGGCAAAGTCCGGCATCATGGCGCCCATCGCAAGGGGCCCGCCCATCATGCCCATGCCACCCATGCCCATCATCGCCGGCCGGTCGGCCATCGCGCCCGCCGCCACCAGTCCGCCGGCCAGAGCCGTTGCCAGGAACAGTCGTGTCATGTCTCTCTCCTTGACGTTCCCTCCGGCCCGATCGCCGGCGGGATCATCAGTGAAACGGCCGGGCGCGGGGATTCCGTCGCGGGGGGCGGCGATAATCCGCAGCAATCTGGTAACGCTTCTGCGACATTTCCGCGCGCGACCGCCGGACCCCTTCCAATCGCGTTCCGGCGCGGGCATGTGAGGGCGGTCCCCCGCTGCCGCAAGAGTGCCCCCGTGTCCGATGCCACCTTCGCGCCCAAGCCCGCCGGTGCCGAATCCGGTGCCGATTCCACCGCCGACAGCGCGGGGGATCGCCCGGCCATGACCGCGGTCCTGCGCGGGTTCCGCCGCACCTGCCCGAAATGCGGGCAGGGCCGGCTGTTCAAGGGCTATCTGAAGGTCGCCGATTCCTGCACCGTCTGCCGCGAGGAACTGTGCCACCACCGCGCCGATGACGGGCCGGCCTATCTGACGATCCTTGTCGTGGGCCATGTCCTTGCGGTGGCGATGCATTTCGGCTGGGCATGGTTCCGGCCCGATCCGCTGGTGCTGGCCTCGGTGCTGGCGGTGCTGACGGTGGGGCTGTCGCTCTATCTGCTGCCACGGATCAAGGGCGGCATCGTCGGCGTGCAATGGGCCAAGCGGATGCACGGCTTTGGCGACAGGGCCTGAGGGCCGTGCCCGACACCCCGCCGGGGATCCGCGATGCCGCGACCATCATCCTGCTGCGCGACCGCAGCGGACCCGCGCCTTCGGTGCTGATGGGACGGCGGCCTGCGCAGGCGGTGTTCATGCCGGGCAAGCATGTCTTTCCGGGCGGCGCCGTCGATGCGGCTGATTCGCGCGTGACCCTTGCCGGGCTGCCGGGCGCGATCTGCCAGCAGCGTCTGGCCAGCGACAGCGCCGCCCTGCCTGCCACCCTCGCCGCCGCCGCGATTCGCGAGTTGTGGGAGGAAACCGGCCTGACCCTAGGCCGGCCCGGCGACTGGCCCGATCCGCCGCCGCCCGGCTGGGCCGGATTCGCCGCGCGCGGGCTGGTGCCGGACGGCTCGGCGCTGGTGCATGTGTTCCGCGCGGTCACGCCGCCGGTCTGGCCGCGCCGGTTCGACACGCGGTTCTTCATGGCCGATGCCTGGGCGATCGCCGGCGATCCGGATGCCCTTGTCCCGCCCGAGGGCGAGCTTGAGGATCTGCGCTGGGTGCCGCTGGCGGATCTTGGCGCGGTTGACCTGCCGCGCATCACCCGCATCGTGCTTGCGCATGTGACCGGGCGCCTGACCGATCCCGGCCCGCCCCCGGTCCTGCCGCATTTTCGCGGCACCGCAGAGGAAACCTCCCGCGTCCCGCCCCTGTTCTAGCTGTCCCCGCCGTCTCCGCCCGGCATGAGCGGATGCGGCACCGGATCCTTGGCCCGCCACAGATAGGTGCGCAGCACCTCGCCATAGGAACGGTAGCGGTAGCCGCCGTTGCGGCGCAGGTAATGGTCGCGCCTGCGGTCATAAAGCGCGGGCAGTTCGTGCCACGGCACGTTCGGGTGCATGTGGTGGACGACGTGGAAATTGTTGTTGAGGAACATGAAGGCGAACAGGCCGCGATCCTCGATCACCACGGTGCGGCCCGAGGCGCGTTCATGGGCGCGATGTTCGAGATAGGTGCGCAGCTTGAGGATGGCGATGGCCAGCCAGACCGACAGAAGCCAGGCCCAGACCGGCATCGGCGACGCAAGGACGATCCACAGCACCGCCGCAAGGCCCGGCACATGCCAGGCCCAGGCCCGGATCACCGCCCGGTCGCCCCGCGCCATCAGCCGCAGATCGCCCGCGACAAAGGAGACGGCCCCGATCAGCGGCCCCACCACCAGCCGCCCGATGAGCCGGTTGTTGAACCGCAGCACCGCCCGCCACCAGCCCGGCAGCCGCGCCCAGACCTTCGGATCGAGGTAGTTCGATTCCGGGTCGTCATAGGGATCGGTCAGGATCTCGTCGTGGTGATGGGCCAGATGCGTGTCCTTGAACCGGATCCAGGGCACATAGACGGTCAGTGGCAGGCCCAGCAGGGCTGCATTCACCCATTCGTGCCGGGTCGGATGGCCGTGCACCGATTCATGCGTGAGCGAGGAATGCAGCGCCGCCGCGAATCCCGCCGCGATCACGGCCAGCCAGACCGAGATCCCCGGCAACAGGAACAGCGCGCCCAGCCAGACCGCATGACAGGCGATGATGAGAGACAGGGTCAGCCACTCGACCGCAGGCAGGGGCCGCGAAGGTCCGGACATGGGCGCTCCATCCGCTGGAACCGGAAAACCGAGGGCACTGTGCATCGAAATCCGGCGCCCGGATAGCCGGATCCTTCAGGATCAGCGCCCGGACGCGACCAGATGCGACAGGTCGTAGCCGTTGAAGTCGAGCATCTCGCGCGCGGCGACCATCCGGTCGGGCGGGATCGACGGGTTGCGGTCAAGGATCAGGCCGGCGCTGCCGTCCGGCGTGCCGATCACCGCGGTGCGATAATCGACATCGACCCAGAGCACCCAGACCTCAACGATCCCCGGCCCCTCCTGCGCCCCGGCGCCGAGCGTGAACCGTCCCGGCCAGCGCCCGGGTTCGGCCGCGCCGCTCCAGCCGTCAAGAGGGGCGCCGTCCGCACCGGTGCAGGCCCAGCGCATCGCGCCGGGCGCATGGGTCAGGGTCTCGTCCGCGCAGGCGGCGCCAGCGGGGCGCGGATAGCGCGCCACCACATGCCAGGTGCCGGCAAAGCGGTCCGCATCGAACAGCGCCGCCGAGGCGATCGGTCGCGCCGGATCGCGCCATCCCGGCGCGGGCGCGGGCGGGGCGGCGCAGGCGGCCAGCCCGGCCAGCAGCCCGGCCATGGGCAGGATCCGGCGCAACCGGCGGGCGGGAGGGGCGCGCATCTCAGGCAAAGGCGGGGCTGGTGCCCGTCCCGTCTGCCGGATCGTGGTCATGGGCACAAAGCGCGTGGTTGCCCAGCACTTCGATCACCCGGCATTCGCCCACCGTTCCGTGCGCGCCCGTCGCCACCATGCGTTCAAGTTCCCCCTCCAGCGCGGTCAGCCGCGCGATGCGCGCCCTGACGGCGGCCAGTTGTTCGCGCGCGATGCTGTCCGCCCCGGCGCAGGGAAGGTCGGGATGTGTTGCCAGGCTGATCAGATCGCGGATCGCGCCCAGGGGAAAGCCCAGTTCGCGCGCGTGCCGGATGAACGACAGCCGCGCCAGCGCCGCCTTCGGATAAAGCCGCTGGTTGCCGCGCGACCGTTCCGGCACCGGCAGCAGGCCGATTTCCTCGTAATAGCGGATGGTCGGCACCTTGACCCCCGCCGCCTGCCCCAGTTTCCCGATCGACAACATCGTGCTTGAACCTCCAGTCGCTGGAGAGATTAGGCAGGATGCGGAACCGGGACAAGGGTGATTCGCGCCCGGTCGATCAGGTCGGGCAAGGAACGGACGGCAACATGAGCGGGACGACAGCGGGCGGCGCACGCCGGGAATGGGCCCTGAGCGGCATGGACTGCGCGGCCTGCGCGCTCAAGGTCACGCGGGCGGTGGAACGGATCGACGGGGTGGAGGGGGTCGAAGTGGCGCTGATGGCCGAGCGGCTGTCGCTGCTGCTGGCACCGGCGCTGGATCCCGGCGGCTCCGAGGCGGCGCGCGTCAGCGCCGAGGTCGAGCGTCAGGTGCGCGCGCTGGGCTATGGCATCGCGCCGGATGCGCGCGGGGCGCCCGGCACGGGACAGGGGCACGACCACGGCCATGACCATGACCATGACCATGCGCCCGCGCCCGCCGTTCAACTCCATGACGTTCCGGGCGAACGCGGCCTGCCGTGGCATCGCACCGGCAAGGGGCGGCTGGTGATGCTGAGCGGGGCGCTTCTGGCGGCGGCGATGCTGGCCGATCTCGGGCTGCCCGAGGGGGTCGGGGCCTGGGCCTATATCCTGGCCTGCCTCATCGGCCTTGGGCCGGTAGCGCGGCGGGCCTGGGCCGCACTTGTGACCGGGCAGCCCTTCACCATCGAAAGCCTGATGACCGTGGCCGCCGTCGGCGCGCTCTTCATCGGCGCGGCCGAGGAGGCGGCCCTTGTCGTGTTTCTCTTCGCGGTGGGCGAGGTGCTCGAGGGGGTGGCGGCCGGGCGGGCGCGCGACGGGATCCGGGCCTTGACCGCGCTGGTGCCCCGCAGCGCGCTGATCGAGACCGACACCGGCCCGCGCGAAGTGCCGGCCGCCACGCTGACCCCCGGGCAGCGCGTGCTGGTGCGGCCCGGCGAACGCATCCCCGCCGATGGCGCGGTCCTCGAGGGCAGCGCCGGCGTGGACGAAAGCCCGGTGACCGGCGAAAGCCTGCCGCGCGCGCGCGGGCCGGGTGACGCGGTGCTGGCCGGGTCGATCGTCACCGATGCGGCCCTGCGCATCGAGGTGACGCGCGGCGCCGCCGACAATACCATCGCCCGCATCGTCCGCCTTGTCGAAGAGGCCGAAGCGGCGCGTGCCCCGACCGAACGCTTCATCGACCGCTTCTCGCGCCGCTACATGCCGGCGGTGGTGGCGCTGGCGCTGGCGGTGGCGGTCCTGCCGCCGCTGCTGGCGGGCGCCCCGTGGGAGACGTGGATCTATCGCGGACTCGCGCTGTTGCTGATCGGCTGCCCCTGCGCGCTGGTGATCTCGGTGCCCGCGTCGATTTCCGCGGCGCTGTCGACGGGGGCGCGTCACGGCCTGCTGATGAAGGGCGGCACGGTGATCGAGGCCGCCGCCGCGATCCGTCATGCCGCCTTCGACAAGACCGGCACCCTCACCCTGGGCCGCCCCGAAGTGACGCGGATCCTGCCCCTGACCGGCGAGGATCCCGAACGCCTGATCGCGCTGGCCGCCGCGCTCGAGGCCGGATCGTCGCATCCGCTGGCGCAGGCGGTGCTGCGCCGGGCCGCGGGGGCGGTCCTGCCGCAGGCCACGGGCGCGCGCGTCCTGCCCGGCAAGGGGATGACGGCGCGGGTCGCAGGGCGCGACCTGACCATTGCCAGCCCGCGCCACGCCGAGGCGGCGGCGGCAGGCGGCCTTGGCCCGCAGACCCTGGGTCTGATCGCGGCCGAAGAGGCGCAGGGTCAGACCGTCGCGGTCCTTCTGGAGGGGGCACGCGCCCTTGCCCTGATCGCGTTTCGCGACACGCCGCGCGCCGACGCCGCGCCGGCGCTGGCCCGGCTGCGGGCCATGGGGATCACGCCGGTGATCCTGACCGGCGACAACCCGCGCGCCGCAGCCGCCCTTGCCGACGAGGTGGGCGCCGGGTTCCGGGCCGGGATGCTGCCGGGCGACAAGCTTGACGCGATCGCGCAGCTTGCGGCCGAAGGCGGGGTGATGATGGTCGGCGACGGGATCAACGATGCCCCGGCGCTCAAGCGGGCCAATGTCGGGGTGGCGATGGGATCGGGGACCGAGGTCGCGCTTGAATCCGCCGATGCGGCGGTGCTGCGCGACCGGGTCGGGGACATTGCGGCGCTGGTTGCGCTGGCCCGCGCCGCCATGGGCAACATCCGCCAGAACATCGCCATCGCTCTCGGGCTCAAGGCGGTGTTCCTTGTCACCACGGTGCTGGGGATCACCGGGCTGTGGATCGCGGTGCTGGCCGATACCGGGGCGACCGTCCTTGTCACGCTGAACGCGCTGCGCCTCATGCGCTGGCGCGACGGGGGCGCGCAATCCCGGGTCCGGCCGCCCGCGTCCTAGCCTGCGTCGTCGTCGCCGTCGCCGGCGCCGGCGGGCGGTGCCCCGGCCGGGATCGCATAGGCCCCGCCCAGCCAGCGCCCCAGATCGACATCGGCGCAGCGCGTGGAGCAGAAGGGCCGCGCCCGCGGATCGGCCGGGCGGCCACAGACCGGGCAGGCGGGCGCCTTGACCTTCATCGGCACCCCGCCTTCACCCCTGCCCCTCACCCCTGCCCCGCGATCAGCCGCGCCAGCGGCGCGCGCTCGCGTTTGCGGTTCAGTTCATAAAGCCCCATCGTGGTCCAGCCGACCAGGCTGGTCTCGACCGGGTCGTTGCGGAACACCGCGCGCAAGGACTGATCGAGCGGCTGGCGCTGCCCCTTGGGCATCGGCGCGAAATCGACCACCACCTGCCCGCCCAGCCCGCGCAGCCGCAACTGCCGCGGCAACTGCCGCGCCGCCGCCAGATTGGCCTTGAGCGCGGCGGCGGGCGATGCGTCGCCGCCGGTGTTCACATCGACCGCGATCAGCGCGCGCGTCACCTCGACGAACATGCCCGCGCCGCCCAGATCGACCAGGGGCGAGGCCAGCGCCGCGATCTGCCCGGCAAGGCCGGTGCGCTCGAACGCGCCCTCCTCGCGCAGGACATGCTCCGCGTCCCAGTCGCGCAGGGCCAGGTCATGCGGCCCGTCGCCATCCGCCAGAAGCTCGGGCCCCTGCCCGGCATCGGCCAGCACCCTTTGCGCCAGATCGGTCATGAGCCGCAGGTCGAGCAGGATTTCCGCATCCTCGGCCCCCTCGCAGGAGGATCGCAGGATCAGGCCCATCCCCTCGGGCGGCGGGCCGGCAAGGGCGGTCAGCCGGGCGCGGCACCCTTCGTCGCGGATGGTGCGGCTGACGTTCACGCCGGGCGCGCCGGGGGTGACGATGACATGGCGGCCCTTGAACAGGATCCGGTCCGAGACCGGCACGGCCTTGCCCTCTTCGGCGATGCCGGCCACCTGGACCAGCATTTCCTCGCCCGGGCGCAGGCCGCGCGCGCTGCGCAGCCAGGCGGTTTCGCCCCCGGGCAGGCGCAGGAACATGCCGCCCTGCCCCCTGAGCGGCCGGTCGCAGACCGCGCGAAAGACCGCGCCGGGGCGCGGGGCGCCTTCGTCGTCGATCAGAAGATCATCCAGCCGCCCGTCAACCATGAGCGCGGCCGCCTCGGCCCCGTTCCAGCGGTCCAGAACGATGGTGCGGCCCTTCATGCGCGTTCTCCGGTGACATAGCCCGCTGCGGTCAGAAGGCCCGCGGTCTCGGTCAGGGGCAGGCCCACCACCGCGGTATAGGAGCCGTTGACCCAGGGGATGAAGGCGCCGGCGCGGCCCTGGATCGCATAGCCGCCGGCCTTGCCCTGCCATTCGCCCGAATCGAGGTAATCCGCGATCTCGGGGCCGGACAGGCGCTTGAACGCCACCACGCAATCGACCGTCCGCTGCCACAGCCGCGCCTCGCGCCGCACCGCCAGCGCGGTGATGACCCGGTGGCGCCGGCCCGACAGCAGCCGCAGGAACGCCTCGGCCTCGGCCCGGTCGGCGGGTTTGCCCAGGATGCGCCGCCCCAGCGCCACGGTCGTGTCGGCGCACAGGATCACCTCGTCCGGGGCGGGATCGAGCGCGCGCGCCTTGCCGGCGGCCAGCCGTTCGACATAGGCGCGAGGCAGTTCGCGGGGAAGGGGTGTCTCGTCGATGTCGGGCGGGCGGATCGCGTCGGGGTGGACGCCGATCTGCGCCAGCAGTTCGCGCCGGCGCGGGCTTGCCGAACCCAGGATCAACCGCAGGCCCCTGTCGGGCCCGGTCGCGGACATCTAGCGGAAGCGGTAGTTGATCCGACCCTTGGTCAGATCGTAGGGGGTCATCTCGACCTGAACCTTGTCGCCGGCCAGAACACGGATGCGGTTCTTCCGCAGCTTGCCCGCCGTATGCGCGATGATCTCATGGCCGTTTTCCAGCTCGACCCGGAACGTCGCGTTCGGCAGGAGTTCCTTCACGACGCCAGGAAATTCGAGCAGTTCTTCCTTGGCCATGTGGTCTCCAGTGGAATCGTCGTCCGCGTCGGGCGCGGACGCAGGCCATATGCGCCGGTCCGCCCCGCAGATCAAGGCGGATTTATCGCAGGCGCTGCAATTGCGCCACAGTGCGATGCGCCTCCTGCTCTGGCCAGTGGCGGAAGTTGCCCACCTGCCCCTCCGCGCGCGGGCGGGCGATGGCGGCGGGATCGACCTGGGCGACCACGACAGCGGGCTGATCGGGAATGCTCTGGGCGATGATCCCGTCGGGCGGCAGGCCATGGTCGGGCGGCGCGAACAGGGCGGCGCGGCCGCAGTTCACATCGACGATGTCGCAGCCCGCCACGCCCCCGACCAGCGGCGCCTGCACGATCAGGCATTGCCCCTCGATCGCGCGGGCCCGGCAGGACTGGCGCACCCGGGTCTGCCCGGCGGGCAGATCGGTGCAGGACGGAACGAGGATGATCGACGCCCCGCCCTCGACCAGCGCGCGCGCCAGCAGGGGAAATTCGCTGTCATAGCAGACAAGCACGCCGATCCGGCCCAGCGCTGTCTCGAACAGGCGCAACTCGCGGCCCGCCGTCAGGTGCAGCACGTCGCGCTCGTAGGGGGTGAGGATCAGCTTGTCCTGATGCACCGCAGCCCCGGAGGGCGCGAACAGGAAGGCGCGGTTCACGATGCCCTCGGGGGTGGGCCACAGCGTGGTGCCGGCCAGGATGTGGCAGCCGTGGCGCCGGGCCAGCGTGCCGACGAGCCCCGCCCAGGCCAGCGCGACCGCGGCGGTGCGGTCGCGCCATTCAACCGGCGAGAGCGTCGCCGGCGCGTCGATCAGCGCCGCCTCGACCCCGGCATATTCGGGCAGCACCACCAGATCGGCCCCCGCCCCGGCCACGATCCGGTCCAGCCGCGCCTCGAGCGTGTCCCAGTCCGGGCTGCGCCCGGGCGCATGGGCGACAGCGGCGATCCTCATGCCGCACCCAGATCGCGGATCCAGAACTGCATCGGCTTCACGGTTTCGGCCGCCTCTCCCAGATCCTTCCAGCGCAGTTGCGCTACGACGCCCAGCAGCGGGCGATAGCCCCGCCCCTCCCAGAACGGGGCGAGCGAGCGCGCCTCCGCCGGTCGCAGCGGGTGATCGTCGGGGCGGATCACCGCGCAGAACACCGCCCAGCGCAGGCCAAGCTGGACGGCATGGCGTTCGCGCAGGGCAAAGAACGCATGCCCCGCCCCCCGCCCCCGGTATTCCGGCAAGAGCACCGATTCGGCCAGGTAGAAGGTGTCGGCCGGCGGCAGTTCGGTCAGGGCAAAGGCCGCGGCAAGGCCGGGATCGGCATGATCCATCCGCAGCCCCGTGGCCGCGCCGACGACGCGGCCTCCGTCGCTTGCCGTGACGACGACGGCGCTGTCGCAGGCGCAATAGCCGGCCAGATAGCGTTCCTCATAGGCCGGATCGCCGTCATAGAGATAGGGCCATTCGCGGAACACCGCGATGCGCAGCCGCGCCACATCGCCGATCAGCGCGGCGATCCCCTCGCCCGTGTGGCTGCGATAATCGAGCATCATGCCACCTGCGACAACCAGTCGGCGAGGTTGTAATAGGTCGTCACCCGGGTGATGAGGCCGCCCCGCACCTCCATGAAGGCGCCGCCGGGCAGGCGGTAGGTCTGGCCCCGCGCGGGGGGCAGGCCCTCGTCCGTGGCCAGATAGGTGCCCTTGACGATGAATTCCGCCGCCGCGCGACTGCCGTCCGGCGTGGCCATGATGACGATGTCGGTCAGCGTCTCGCGGTAGGTGCGCGCCATGTGGGCGTTGAATTCGGCGAACAGGGCCTTGCCATGACGCACGCCGCCCTCGTTGACGTGATGGGCCACGTCCTGTGCCAGACAGTCGAGCATTCCGGCGCCATCCCCGGCATTGAAGGCGTCGTAATAGCGGGTCAGCAGGCGGATCGTGGCGTCGGCGGTCATGCGGGCATCTCCCTTGGTGGGCCCCAGCGGGCAGTCAGGCGCTCGATGATCATGTCGCGGCTCTTGCGGTAGGAAGCAAGCCGTTCCTCGCGCCCCTCGCCAAGGCCGGTCGGATCGAGGATCGGCCAGTATTCCACCCGCAGATGAAAGAACCGCGTGAGTTCGAGCGCGCGCCGCCTGCTTGCCGGAGACAGTGCGAGCACGAGGTCATAGGACGACAGATCGTCGCCCCAGGCCACCATGTCGTCGAACGAGCGCGAGCGGTGGCGCGACAGTTCCACCCCGATCTCGCGGCACACGGCGATGGCAAAGCCGTCGATCTCCATCTCGCCGGTGACGCCGACCGACTGGATATAGCAATCCGAGCCGTAGAATTTCTTCATGATGCCTTCGGCCATGGGCGAGCGCACCGAATTGTGGTCGCAGCAGAACAGCACCGATTGCGGCAGGGGTTCGGCCTGCGGACCCACGGACGGATCCTGCGGCGGGCCGGCGGGCGGGCCGGCGGGCGGGCCGGCGGGGGGGCCGGCGGGGGGGCCGGGGGGGATCGGGGGGCCGCAGACCACGGTCAGTCCCCGAAATGCAGGACACAGACGATGGTGAAGAGCCGGCGCGCGGTGTCGTGATCGACCTGCGCCTTGCCCGCAAGCCGTTCCTGCAACACGCGCGCGCCTTCGTCGTGGATGCCGCGCCGCGCCATGTCGATGGTCTCGATCTGGCTGGGGGGCAGCGTCCTGACCGCGTTGTAGTAGCTGGCGCAGATCTGGAAGTAATCCTTCACCACCTGCCGGAACGGCCCGAGCGAGAGATGGAATTCCGCCGCCGCCTCGCCGGTCTCGGTGGCAAGGGCAAAGACCAGCCGCCGCTCGCGCACCGCCAGATGCAGGCGGTAGGGCCCGGGCGGCACGTCCCGCCCCTCGCGCGGCGGCAGGGTCAGGCTGTTTTCCTCGAGCAGATCGAAGATCGCAACCCGGCGCTCCTGCTCGATCTCGGGGGTGGGGGCCGGCAGGCCCGCATCGTCGATGGTGATGGCGATGAGATGCGACATGGGATCACCGGGCAGGACACAGCCCCCTCATGCCCGATGCGCCCCGGATCTGGCAAGGGCACGACCGGCGCGACCCTGCCCGATGGATCAGCCGTCCCCCTCGAGCCGGGCCGCGATGCTCAGGCCGTGGGCCTGCAACCCCTCGGCCCCGGCCAGTGTCACCGCCGCCGGGCCGATCCGGTGCAGGGCGGCCGGGGTCATGCGGGCGATCGTGGTGCGCTTGAGGAAATCCATCACCGACAGCCCCGACGAGAACCGCGCCGAACGGGCGGTCGGCAGGACGTGGTTCGGGCCGCCAACGTAATCGCCCACCGCCTCGGGCGTGTGGCGGCCCAGAAAGATCGCGCCGGCGTGCTGGCAGCGCGCGGCCAGGGCATCGGGGTCGGCCACGCACAGTTCCAGATGCTCGGGCGCGATCCGGTTCGAGAGGTCCGCCCCCTCTGCCAGGTCGCGCACGACGATGATCGCGCCGAAGTCGCGCCAGCTTGGCCCGGCGATGGCGGCGCGCGGCAGCGTGGCCAGCCGCGCCTCGACCGCGCCGGCGACGGCGGCGGCGAAATCCGCGTCGTCGGTGATGAGGATCGCCTGCGCGCTGCTGTCGTGTTCGGCCTGCGACAGCAGGTCAAGCGCGATCCAGTCCGGATCGTTGTCGGCATCGGCGATCACCAGGATCTCGGACGGGCCGGCGATCATGTCGATGCCGACCCGGCCGAACACCCGCCGCTTGGCCGCGGCGACCCAGGCGTTGCCGGGGCCGGTGATCTTGTCCACGGGGGCGATGGTTTCGGTGCCCCAGGCCAGCGCCGCGATCGCCTGCGCGCCGCCGATGCGCCAGATCTCGTCCACCCCGGCGATGCGCGCGGCCAGAAGGACCAGCGGATTGGCCACACCGCCGGGCGTGGGCACCGCCATGGCGATGCGCCCCACCCCGGCCACCCGCGCCGGGATCGCGTTCATCAGCACCGAGGACGGATAGGAGGCAAGGCCGCCCGGCACATAGATCCCGGCCGCCGCCACCGCGCCCCAGCGCCAGCCCAGTTCCGCCCCCGCCGCATCGGTCCAGCGCGCGTCCGCGGGCATCTGGCGTTCGTGATAGGCGCGGATCCGGTCTGCGGCCAGATCAAGTGCGGCGCGTTCCCCGGGCGAAACCTGCGCGCAAAGCGCCTCGATCTCGGTCGCCGAGAACCGCATCCCCCCGGGCGTCAGCGTCAGCCGGTCGAAACGCGCGGTATAGTCGATGACCGCGGCATCGCCCCGCGCCCGCACATCGGCGATGATCGCGGCCACGGCGGCATCGACATCGGGCGCATCCTCGCGCTTGGCGGCCAGAAGCGCCGCGAAGGCCGCGGCGAAGCCGGGATCGGTCGTGGTCAGGAACTGGGGCATGGCGGCACTCCTGCGGCTGGGCGCGATGGCGGCGCGGGCGGCACCCGGGCCGGGGTCTCAGACATCGTGGCCGGGCGCGCACCGCGCCGGCGCCTGCCAGGGCCGCGTCACATCGCGCAGCACCACCTCGAGCGCCTCGACCGAGACGGCAATCGCCCCGTCGCCGGCAAAGGTGAGGATCAGGCGCCCGGTGCCGTCCTCGCCCGGCTCCCACGACAACGACAGCAGCGACAGCACCACGTCCCCGGCGCCGCGGGCGATTCCGGCGCTTTGCACCGCGGTCACGTCCTCGATCGCCAGGACCGCGCGCACCCGTTCGTGATCGCCCGAAAGCCGGGCACGCTCGCTCTCTTCCCAGCGGTAGCGGTTGAGCAGGAGCGCGAAACGCCGATGCCCCTTCTCCCAGCGCAGGTCCGCGCCCGAGAGCACCGAATCCTGCACCAGCGCCGAAATCACGGCAAGATCCTCGGCATCGCGCGCACAAAGCCGCAGCGGCCGCGCCGCGCCATCCTCGAATCGGGCGTCCGCACTCATGACGCCCGCACCCGTTCGACCTGCGCGCCCACGGCCGACAGTTTCTTCTCGAGTTCCTCATAGCCGCGATCGAGGTGGTAGACCCGGCTCACCACCGTCTCGCCCTCGGCGGCAAGCCCCGCAAGGATGAGCGAGACCGAGGCGCGCAGGTCGGTGGCCATCACCGGCGCACCGCGCAGCCGTTCGACCCCGGTGACGCACGCGGTGCCGCCGTGGACCTCGATCCGCGCGCCCATCCGCATCAGTTCGGGCGCATGCATGAAGCGGTTCTCGAAGATGCGCTCCTCGAGCACGCTCACCCCTTCGGCGGTGCAGAGCATCGCCATCATCTGCGCCTGAAGATCGGTGGGAAAGCCGGGAAAGGGTTCGGTCACCACATCGACCGCGCGCGGCCGGGTGCCGTTCTGGCGCACGATCAGGCCGGTCGCGGTCTCCTCGACCTCGACCCCGGCCTCGTGCAGCTTCTCGACAAAGGCGGCGACAAGGTCGATCCGCCCGCCCAGGCATTCCACCTCGCCCCCGGCGATCACCGGGGCAAGCATGTAGGTGCCCAGTTCGATCCGGTCCGTCACCACCGGATGGGTGGCGCCGTTCAGGCGGTCCACCCCCTCGACGGTGATGGTGGCGGTGCCCTCGCCCTCGATCCGGGCGCCCATGCGGCGCAGGCAATGCGCCAGATCGACGATCTCGGGTTCGCGCGCGGCGTTCTCGATCACGGTGGTGCCGCGCGCCAGCGTCGCCGCCATCAGCGTGTTCTCGGTCGCCCCGACCGAGGCGAACCGCAAGGGCACCCGCGCGCCCCTGAGACCGCCCTTCGCCACGGCATGCAGATAGCCGTCGCGCAACTCGATCTCGGCCCCCAGATGGGTGAGCGCGTCGATATGGATGTCCATCGGCCGCGCACCGATGGCACAGCCGCCCGGCAACGAGACCACGGCATGATGTTCGCGCGCCAGAAGCGGGCCCAGCACCAGATTCGACGCCCGCATCTTGCGCACGATGTCGTAATCGGCCCGCGTGGTGGTCAGCCCGTGCGACGACATGGCCAGAACCCGCCCCCCGGCCATCGCCGTGACCTCGGCGCCCAGGCTTTCCAGCAGGGTCTTCATCGTGGCGATATCCGACAGCCGCGGCGCATTGGTCAGCGTGAGCGGCTCTTCGGACAGAAGGGTGGCCGGCATCAGCGCGAGGCAGGCGTTCTTGGCGCCCGCGATCGGGATCTGGCCGTGAAGGGGCACCCCGCCCCGGACGATGATCGAATCCATTCAGGCCCCTTGGTCCTGCCCGCTGCCGGGCATGTCATTGCCGGCCGCATCCCCGGCCGCTTCGTCCTGCGCCACGGCGTCCCGTCCCACCGGGGCGCCGTCCCCGCGCGCGCGCATCTGCGCCTTGCGCCGGGCCAGATTCGCCCGCAGCGCCCGGGCAAGCCGGTCATCCGCCCCGCTCCGCGACGGCGGGCGCGAGGGATCAGGAGGGCGGGGCGTCTTCATGCGCCCCAGATACCGCCGGACCCGCCCGAGGTCCAGCATCGCCGCCGCCGCGGCAGCAGCCGCAGACAGGAACCCCGCAGCGCAATCTGCGACAAGCCCCTTGCATCGCCCCGCCCTTTGGGTAAAAGGCGCCCCACGTGCTGCCGTAGCTCAGTGGTAGAGCACTCCCTTGGTAAGGGGCGGCTCTAGGACGCTAGGCGGCGAAAATTAAAGGGCTTTTCCAGAGCCCGCTTGACCCGGGGTAACGTCCGGGGTAGCTATCTGGAAAAAGAGATGAGACGGTAGGCTGCCGTAGCTCAGTGGTAGAGCACTCCCTTGGTAAGGGAGAGGTCGTGAGTTCAATCCTCACTGGCAGCACCATCCCCCCCGCTCCGCAGCGCCGCCACTTCGGTGGCCGTCAGCGCGCCGAAGTGCATCTCGGTGCGGAACACGTCGCCCGGCGCCAGATGGCGCAGCGTTCCGGCGCGGCGTGCGGCCTCGCGCCCGTCGGGGGCGGCGGTTGCCGGCAGCACCAGGCCAAGCGCCTGCCGCTCGCGCGCGCGGGTCAGCCAGCGCACGCCAAGGGGCAGATCCGCAGGGCGGTAGGAGACGAAATCGCCGCTGCCGTCCGGCAGAAGCTGAAACGCATGGGTCCAGCCGTCCGGCCCCGCCGGCAGGGGCAGGAGCGCCACGAATTCCGGCTCGATCCGGTCGCCCGCGGCGATGATGCGGTGGCGGACCGGGTCGCGGGCGACCTCGTCATGCCAGCGCCGCACCTGCGCCTCTTCGCCGGGGCTCGTGGTCGGGGTCAGGCCGGGCGCGGCCACGGTCATCGCGCTGTCGTCCGGCAGGGAATCGACGATCCGCGCCCCGTCCTGCGGGCAGAAGTTCACATGGCCCAGATACATGAAGGGCATGGAGGCCCCGCCCTGGTTCTCCACCTCGACCCGCGCGACCACCCGCGCCGATCCGGCGCTGAACCGCAGTTCCGGGCGAAAGGCATAGGCATGCGCGAACGCCTCGCGGTCATGGGCCAGACCGGCAAGGGCCACGCCGTCGCCCTCGACGATGAGGCTCGCGCTCTCGAACGGCATGTTCGGCATCTCGCCGTGCTGGGCGTGGCTGTCCTCCGGCCCGGGATGGCCCATGCCGGTGCCGCCGCAATGCAGGAAGAACCCGCCATAGGTGCGCCGGAAATCGCGCGTGGGCAGCGGCGCGTCAAAGACCGAGCGCATGGTCAGCCGCCGCCCGCCCGCCACCGCATCCCAGATCTGCTGCCCCTGAAACGGCAGGAGGATGAACTGCGCCGCCCCGGTATCGACCTCGAGCGCGGCCACCCCCGACGGATAGCGAAAGGCCCGGACCACGATGCCGCCGGCGCTCAGCAGCAGCCGCCGCCCTGGCGCGAACATTTCGGGGTAAAGCTCGATTCTGGCAGGTATTCCCATGTTTTCCGCCTTGATAGCTCAGATCACATCGCAAAGGGACAAGCGGTTCGCCTGCCCGGCAGGCTCAGCCCCCGGCAGGCTCGGCGACAAGGGCCATCACCTCGGCGCCCAGGGCCATGTCCGGCACCTGCCCGAAGTGCCGCGCCCGCAGGATCCCCTGCCGGTCGAGCAGAAGCAGCGTCGGCGTCCCCTCAAGGCCCCAGGCCGCCATCGTCCGCGGCAATGCCCCGGCACCGGGCGCATCGACCGCCACCGGAAACCGGATGCGGTATTCGTGCAGGAAGGCGCGCAGGGCGACCGGGGTCATCGCCGCGTGATGTTCGAAAACGGCATGCAGCCCCAGCACCATCACGTCCCGGACATCGAAGGTCTGACGCAGGCGCTGCACCTGCGGCAGGCCATGGCTCACGCAGCCGGGGCACAGCATCTGGAACGCCTCGATCACCACCACGCGCCCGCGCAGCGCGGCAAGGGTGAGCGGCGCCTCGGTGTTGAGCCATTCCGCGGCCTCGATCTCGGGCAGTTCCATCCCGCGCGCCATCGCCCCCCCCCGGACCTGTGCCCGAACCCTTGCATGAGCGGTCCCTGCCCGCAACAATGGCCGCATCAACTGACGGAGACCGCAATGACCGGATCGCTTGCCCTTGCCGGAAGGAATGTCGTGGTCACGGGCGGCACCGGCGCGCTGGGCCGGGCCGTGGTGGCCCGGCTGATCGCGGCGGGCGCCACCTGCCATGTGCCCAGCCACCGCGACAATGACGCGACCGCCCCGGACGCCAACCCGCGCATCGTGCCCGGCATCGACCTGACCGACGAGGACGCGGTGGCGCGGTTCTATGCCGGCATCCCCGATCTCTGGGCCTCGGTGCATCTGGCGGGCGGATTCGCCATGACCCCGATCCACGAAGCGGATGCCTCCGGTTTCCGCCGGATGATGGAGCTGAACGTCCTCACCACCTTCCTGTGCACGCACGAGGCGGTGCGTGCCATGCAGGCCGGGGGCAAGGGCGGGCGGATCGTCAATGTCGCCGCGCGCCCCGCGCTCGAGCCGCGCCGCGGCGCGCGCATGGCGGCCTATGCGGCCTCGAAGGCGGCGGTGGCGGCCCTGACCGGGGCGCTGGCCGAGGAACTGAAGGGCGAGCGCATCCTTGTGAACGCGATCGCGCCCTCGACCATCGACTCGGCGGCGAACCGCGCCGCGATGCCGGGGGCCGATCCGTCGAAATGGCTCTCGCCCGAGGCGGCGGCCGAGGCGGTGCTCATGCTGGTCTCGCCCGCGGCGGCGGCGATCAGCGGCGCGGTGCTGCCGCTTTATGCCCTGGCCTGAGCCGGCTTCGCGCGCGGCTTGCGGTGGCGGTGCGGCGCCAGTTCGCGCGCCCGCGCCTGCCGGGTCAGGCCGCCCCTCTCGATCCATTGGCGCGTGCCGGCCAGCGAACGTTCGATCAGTTCCCCGGTCGCGCTGAAATCGAAGGGCGACACCCGCAGCGGGCACAGCGCGGGCGCCATGTGCAGGCCGACGGTCTCGGGCGTGACCTCGATCTCGTGCATGAGTTGCCAGGCGATCAGCAGCGTGATCGCGTGGAGCGCGTGCCCGATCACGCCCCTTGGCGGATCCTCGAGATCGCAGGCATAGCCGGTGGGCAGCACGAAGATCCGCGTGGCGCCCAGTTCGCGCGCCTGCCGCAGCGGCGTGTTGGCCGAAATCGCCCCGTCGACCAGCGGCCGTCCGTCCAGGACCACCGGCGGGAACACGCCCGGGATCGCCGCGCTGGCCATGACGCTGTCCACGGTCGGCCCCGAGGACAGCAGCACGCCCATCCCCGCGGTGTCGGTCGCCATGACATGAAGTGGCAAGCGCGCCTCCTCGATCGTGGCGAAGGGCAGCGAGGCCGCCACCAGCGCGCGCAGGTTCGCCGGATCGACCAGACTGTCGGGATTGCGCAACAGCCGCAGCGCGCTGCCCAGCGACAGGGGAAAGACGTCGTTGCGCCGCAACCCGCGCCAGACACCGGCCAGACGGGCGACCCCCTCAAGATCCGGGGATCCGGCGAAAAAGGCCGCGTTCAGCGCACCGACCGAGGTGCCCACCACGAAATCGGGCGTCACCCCCGCCTCAAGCAGGGCCTGCAACATGCCGACCTGGATCGCCCCCAGGCTGCCGCCGCCGGCAAAGACAAAGGCGGTGCGTTCGCTGCCCCCGTCCATCCCTTCCCCCCTGCGCCCCGGTCCCTGCCTGTGGCGTCCCGGCCTGTGGCGGCCCGGCCGGCGGGGCCGGTGTCAGCCCGCCGCGCGCAGTCGCCGCGCCTCCTCGAGTGCCTCATGATCGCGCCCGATCGTGGCCAAGGCAAGCGTGCGCCCGCCCCTGCGGTAACGCACCGCGCAGTCGCGCCCCGGGATCGAGCCATCGACCACGATCTCGTCCCAGCCCTGGGCATGGCCGACATAGCGGATGGTGGTGCCGTGGTGCCCCGACCAGAAGAAGGGCACGTCGCGATAGGTCTGGCCGGCGCCCAGCATGTTTTCGGCCGCGACCTGGCCGTGCCGTTCGGCCACGACCCAGTGTTCGACCCGCAGCGATTCGCCATCGGCCCCCGGCCAGCGCGCCACGTCGCCCGCGGCATAGACACCGGGCGCCGAAGTCTCGAGCCGGTGGTTCACCACGATCCCGCGGTCGACGGCAAGGCCCGCCGCCTCGGCCAACTCGAGTCGCGGGCGCACCCCCACGCCGATCACCACGAGATCGGCCGGGATCACGGTGCCGTCGGCCAGCGTCACCGCCTCGGCGCCGATGCTGGCGATCGAGGTGTTCATGTGGAAATGTTCGCCCTTCTCCTCGTGCAGGGCGCGGATGAAATCGCCCAGTTCCGCCCCCAGCACCCGTTCGAGCGGGCGCGCATCGAGCGAGACCACATGCACCCCAAGCCCGCGTTTCGTCAGCGCCGCCGCCACCTCGAGGCCGATGAACCCGGAGCCGAGCACCACTGCCGTGCGCGCCCCCTCGGCACGGGCGATGATCGCCCGGCTGTCGGCGATCGAGCGCAGGGTGAACACATGCGGCAACCCGGAGCCGGGAATTGGCAGGCGCATGGGTTCGGCCCCGGTGGCGATGAGCAGGCGGTCATAGGAATGGCGCGCGCCATCCGCCGTCACCACCATGCGCGCGTCGGTGTCGATGCGGGCGACGGTCGTGGACAGGTGCAGGGCGATGCGGTTCTTCTCGTAGAAATCCGCCCCCTTGAGCGGCATCCACCCCTCGGGCGCACCGCCGTGCAGGTAATCCTTGGACAGGTTCGGCCGGTCGATGGGCGCATCGGCCTCGGCGCTGAACAGGGTGAGCGCGCCGGCGTAGCCGCGCCGGCGCAGCAACTCGGCCGCGGCGAATCCGGCCGCGCCGCCCCCGACGATGACGATCGATTCCGGCCGGTCCGGCAGCGCCACCTGCGCCGGCGCCGGCTGTGGTGCAAGCTGTTCGCGCACGACGATGCGCGCGCCCTCGCGCTCGACCTTCCAGCAGGAGAGCGGGGAAAAGGCCGGGGCGGCCACCGCCTCGCCGGTGCGCAGGGAAAAGCAGGCGTGGTGCAGCGGGCAGCGCACCGTGTCCCCCTCGAGCGCGCCCCGGTCCAGCCGCCCCTGATAATGCGTGCAACTCGCGCCGACGGCGAGGATCTCATCCCCCACCCGCGCGAGCAGCACCGCCTTCTTGCCGACATGTCCGCGCAGCATGTCCCGGCCGCCGAAATCCGCCAGCGTCACGCCCAGGGTCAGATCCGGCCCGTTGTCCGGCCTTGCCTCGTCCGACATGTCGTCTCTCCTTGTCCTTGCGGGCCGGATGTCGCCCTCAACCTGCCTTGCGGACCGGATGCATGGTGTGGAACGCCACGCTGAGCCGGTTCCATGTATTGATCACCGCCACCGCCATCGTGAGCTTGACCAGTTCATTTTCGGTAAACTGCGCCCTTGCGGCAGCAAAAAGATCATCCGAGACGCCCCCGTGCGAGATCTGCGTCACCGCCTCGGTCCAGGCCAGGGCCGCGCGTTCGCGCTCACTGAACAGGGGCGATTCGCGCCAGGCGGCCACCAGATAGAGCCGCTGCTCGGTCTCGCCATCGGTGCGCGCCTCGTGGGCGTGCAGGTCCACGCAATAGGAACAGCCGTTGATCTGCGAGGCCCGCAACTTGATCAGATGCAGGAGCCCGTGTTCAAGACCCGATTCCCCGACCGCCTTGTTCAGCGCCGTCTGCGCCTTCATCAGTTCGGGTTCGAGCGGGAAGTAATCCAGCCGCGCCTTCATGTCGTCACTCCTGAATGGGGGCGCGTCAGCCGTCGCGGGCCAGCCCTTCGGCCCGCGCACGGGCAAGGACGCTGGCGGTGATGCGGTCACAGCGCGCGCCGTCGAACGAGAAAGCCTCGCCCAGCGCCAGATCCATTTCACCGGCCAGTCCCTCGCGCAAGAGGGCGCGCGCCCGGAAAAAGCGCGTGCGCACCGTCGCCTCGGGAATG
Organism: Rubellimicrobium sp.; assembly: GCA_020852925.1. Taxonomy (GTDB): domain Bacteria; phylum Pseudomonadota; class Alphaproteobacteria; order Rhodobacterales; family Rhodobacteraceae; genus JADYZU01. The sequence goes on from JADYZU010000039.1 coordinate 37,351, forward strand.
CACAGGGCCTCGGCCACCTCCTCGACGCTCATCTCCTCGACCGCGCGCAGCATGAACACGGTGCGATAGGCCTCGGGCAGCAGGTCGATGCGCGATTCCATCAGCCGGCGCACCTGCGCGCGGCCCAGTTCCTCCTCGGGGGTGCGATGCGGCGATTCGCTCAGCGCCTCTTGCGTGGTGCGGTCAGTGGACAGCATGGCAGCCTCCAGCGGGATCACCTCGGCCGATGTGCGCCGCAGGCGCCCCAGGGCCTCGTTCGTGACGATACGGACCAGCCAGGTCGACAACCGGGCCTCGGCGCGAAAGGTATGAAGCCCGCGCCAGGCGTGCAGCCAGCCTTCCTGCACCGCCTCCTCGGCCTCGGCGTCGCTTTTCAGGATCGCGCGCGCGGTGCGGAACAGGGTCTGGTTGTAGCGCCGCATCAGGATTTCAAAGGCCCCCCCGTCCCCCGCCACGGCACGGGCGATAACCCCGGCCTCGGAGAGATCGGGCGGCGGGACGGTGGCGGGGCGCGGATTGATCGGCATGGGCAGCCTCATGGCGTGATGCGGTGGAGTGATTGTGGCGCGTCGGGCGCAGAAATCAACCTTTCGGGTTCATCTTTTCATCAGCCCCAGAAACTCGCGCCGCAGGTCGGGGTTCGCCAGAAAGGCGCCGCGCATCACCGAATTGGTCATGACCGACTGGTCGTCCTTGACCCCGCGCCAATGCATGCAGAAGTGATCTGCCTCCATCACCACCGCCAGGCCATCGGGCCTGACGCGCTGTTCGAGTTCGTCGGCCAGCATCACCACCGCCTCTTCCTGGATCTGCGGCCTGCTCATCACCCAGTCGGCAAGCCGGGCGTATTTCGACAGGCCGATCAGATCGGAATCGGCATTGGGCAGCACCCCCACCCAGAGCCGGCCCATGATCGGGCACAGGTGATGCGAACAGGCGCTGCGCACCGTGAGCGGGCCCACGATCATGAGTTCGCTCAGTCCCGAGACATTGGGAAAGCTCGTGACCTTCGGCGCGGGCTCGTAGCGGCCGCGGAACACCTCGTCGAGGAACATCTTCGCCACGCGGCGGGCGGTCTCGCGGCTGTTGTGGTCATGGGCGGTGTCGATCACCAGCGCGTCCAGCACCTCCTGCATCCGGGCGGTCACCTCATCGCGCAACTCGTCGCGCTCGCCCTCGCGCAGGAAGGCGGCGATGTTGTCGTTGGCGTTGAAGCGCAGGCCGGCATCGGTCAGACGGCGACGGATACGGGCAGAGGCGGGCTCGGCCGGGAGTTCCTTGCGCAGGACGGGGGAGACGGCGATGACGGACATGGCGAACCTCGGGGAATGGATGGACCCGGGAGATCCGGCCCGCCGCCGAAGGCAGCGGGCCGGGCCCTACCGGTAAACGGTCACTCGGCAAAACGGTCGGGGAAGGCGGCGATGAGGCCGTTCGTCAGCGCGTCGGCCAGCATCATCATGTGCGCCTCGGCCTCGCCATACTGGGCGATCCCCTCGGCGTAGTTCCCCTGCAGCAGCGAGGTCGCATAGACCAGCGTGGTGTCGATATGCCCCTTGAGCATGTCGCGGACCACATCCTGCGGCCAGTTGGCATTGGCGCCCGACAGGAAATCGGCGATCTCCTCGGCATTGGCATAGGCGGCGGCAATCGCCGTCTCGGCCGCGGCATTGTCGCCCGCCTTGGCGGCAGCCACCACCGCGACCGCGCCCGAGATGTGCTCCTGCAGCAGCGCGGTCAGGGCGTTGCCGGCATCGTCGCCGTAGAAGGGCTTGATCGCGTTGCCGATATCGGCCTGGTTCTGCATCAGGCGCGCGGCCTCGGCCTCGAACGCGGGCGATCCGGTGGCAAAGGACGACACCGCGGCATAGGTCCATTCCATGTGCTGCGCCCAGAGTTCGCGCATCGCATCCTGAAGCGCATTCGCGGAGGGCGAGCAGATGACCAGCGCATGATCGCCCTCATGGGCAAGCGCGGGCTGCGCCACGGCCGACAGGGCCAGAAGCGCGGCAACAGAAGCGGAACGGAACAGGCGCAGGGCCGGAACGTGACGGAAGCTGGAAATCGGGAACATGGCACAATCCTGTGTGTCGGGTCTTCGGTTGTCTCGACCGGCGCGGTCCGGGCTCTGCCCTCTTGCGTCCTGTCTGCCCATTGGATGCAGGGGCACGGCCACCCGTTCCCGAGAATAGCAAAAAATCTGTTACCCCCGACCAGAAAATCCGGCCGCCGGTGCCGGCGCGCGCGGGTCTTTTCCCGGCAACAGGGCGGGACTATGGTCGATGGGCGTGCACAGGGACCACAGCGGAGACAGGAATGACCGGAGAAGAGCCAGGTTCGGGCAGGGTGCGCCGCACCGCCACGGGCAGCGAGGGACAACTGACGCGGCGCCTCGACCACGGCCGCGAGACGGTCTGGCGCATGCTGACCGAGGAGGCGCAGATCGCGCAATGGCTTGCCCCGGGCACGATCGAGCCGCACGCCGGCGGCCGGGTGCGCATCGACTTCGGCGACAGCGGCCTGGTGATCGACAGCCAGGTCACCGCCTGCGATCCGCCGTCCCGCCTCGGCTTTTCCTGGAGCAGCGGCACCGCGCCTCTGCGCCCGCTGGTCTGGGACCTCGAGGCGGCGGGCGGCGGCACCCTGCTCACCCTCACCGTGACGCTGCCGGGGGACGAAGACATCGCCAAGGCCTGCGCCGGGTTCGACGCCCATCTCGAGATGCTGGCCGCCGCCCTCGAAGGGGTGCCGATGAAGTTTCCATTCGAACACTACCTCGCCGCGCGGCGGGCCTATCAGGCCATGCTCGAGACCTGAGCCCAGGGCCGCGCAGGGGGGCTCTGCCCCCCGCCGCCCTGCGGGCGCCTCCCCCCGGGATATTTGGAGACAGATGAAAGCGCAGCCCTGCTCCTTCATCTTTGCCCGAAATACCCCCGCCGGAGGCACGCTCGAGGCGGTGCGCCAGCACCGCCGAGACAGGAGGAATGCGCGGCAAGGCCGCGCTCCGTTTCCTTGAAGGAAGGGCGGGGCTTGGCGGGTCGGGTGCTGTCGCCTAGGATGGCGCCGGGCAGGAACCCGGGCAACCGCTCCCGGATCGTCAGGGCAGGACCATGAGAACACGCGCCGCCCTCTTCTGCGCAGTCACGCTGGCTGCCTGTGTCGAGGCCGGGGGCAGCGGCGAACGCGCCCTGCCTGCATTGGGCGCGGCCGAGATCAGCCATGATGCCGAAGGGCGTTGCTGGGGGCGCGACATCGCGCCGGCCGTGGTCCAGACCGTCACGGCCCAGGAGATCGCCACGCCGGCCGTGCTGGCCGGGGACGGCACCATCCTGACCCCTGCCACCTGGCGCACCACCGTGCGCCAGGAGATCCTGCGCGAGCGCGGCGAGCAGGCGTTCGAAACCGTCTGCCCACCGGTCTATACCGCCGGTTTCGTCGAGAGTCTCCAGCGCGCACTGGGCGCGCGCGGCTATTACCGGGGCGCGGTGGACGGGGTGCTCGATACCGCCACCGGCCGGGCGGTGCAGGATTTCCAGCGCAGTTGGGGGCCGGATTCGCCGCTGCTGTCGATCGAGGCGGCGCGGCGGCTGGGGCTCGTGGTGCTGTCGCCCGAGGAACTGGGGGCGATGTGACCCCCGGGGATGGCGCGCGCGTGGAAAAAGGGGGCCCCCGGGCCCCCTTTCCCGTGCCGGTCAGTCGGCGATGGCGATGGCCACGAACTGCGGATTCCCTTCGCGCCGGATCAGCAGCAGGATCGAGCGCCGCCCGGCCTCGCGCGCCTCACTGACGCGCGCCTCGAGATCGGCGATGGAGGCGACCGGCTGCTGGCCCGCCTCGGTGATGACATCGCCCGGCATGATCCCCTTGGCGGCCGCGTCCGACGCGGGATCGACCGCGGTCACCACAAGGCCGGTCGCCTCGCCAAGGCCCAGCTCCTCGGCCAGTTGCGCCGTGATCTGGGTCAGGCCAAGGCCCGCGACCTCGCCCTTCTGCGGCGTGGCCGGGCCGGTGGGTCCGGCGGTGGCGGCCAGTTCCGTCTCGCGCCGCCCGAGGGTGAGGCCGAGCGTCATCTCCGCGCCGTCGCGCAGCACCACCACATCGACCCGTTCGCCCACCGGTGCCGCGGCCACCATCCGCACGAGCTGGCGGGTATCGGTCACCTCGGCCCCGTTGAAGGTCAGGATCACGTCGCCCGACCGGATCCCGGCATCGAGCGCGGGGCCGGGCGGCACTTCGGTGACGAGCGCGCCCTGCGTCCCCGCGAGGCCGGCGATGGTCTCGACCATGTCGGGGTGGATGTCCTGGATGCGCACGCCCAGATAGCCGCGCCGGGTCTCGCCGAATTCGCGCAACTGGTCGACCACGCCCTTGACCACGTTCGAGGACATGGCAAAGCCGATCCCGATCGAGCCGCCGTCGGGCGACAGCAGCGAGGTGTTCACGCCGATCACCTCGCCGTCCATGGCAAAGAGCGGCCCGCCGGAATTGCCCTGGTTGATGGCCGCGTCGGTCTGGATGAAGTCGTCGAACGTCCCCGAGAGCGCCCGGCTTCGGGCCGAGATGATCCCGGCCGAGACCGAGAACCCCTGGCCAAGCGGGTTGCCCATCGCCATCACCCAGTCGCCCACCTCGGCCATGTCGTCGTTGCTGTCGCCGAACGCGACATAGGGCAGGCCGGTGGCATCGACCTTGAGCAGCGCGATGTCGGTGTTCGGATCCACCCCGACCACGGTTGCCGGCAGGCGGGTGCCCGAGAAGAACTCGATCTCGATCTCGTCGGCGCCGTCGATCACATGGTTGTTCGTGACGATATAGCCATCGTCCGACACCACGAAGCCAGAGCCGAGCGCGCCGGTGCGGCGCGGTTCGGGACCGCCGAAGAGGTCGCCGAAGGGCGATCCCTCGGGCAGGAGACCCTGCGGCCCGACCGGGGTGGCGATCACCGTCGATGTGGTGATGTTCACCACCGCCGGGCTGACCTGGCGGGCAAGTTCGGCGAAGCTGACCGGGCGGCTGTCCTCGGGGGTGATGAGCGCGGCCGGCGCGGGCGCGGCCTCTTGCGCAGGGACCGGCAGCGGCGAGAGCGCGGAGCCGAGCGCAAGCAGCGCGAACCCGGACAGGGCCGGGCGAAGCGGCAGGAATCGCAGGGAAACGGATGGGTTTGCGGACACGCTGGTTGCTCCTGATGCTGGGGGTGGCGCCCCGGCCGCCCCGTCGGAAGGCATCATTCACGCGGGCCGCGGACTTTTGCAACGCACGGCTGGTCGCGGCGCGTCAATCCGGCGTGAGGTTCCCGCGGGGCATGCGGAGCCCGCCGGCCCGCTCAGGCGCCCAGTGCCCGCGCCCACCAGACCAGCGCGACACCCAGCGCCAGCGCGATCAACCCGGCAAGGCGGCGCGCCTCGGGCGGAAGGGCAGCGAGGGCGGCCATCAGATCCTCGATCAGGCGCGGGGCGAGGGCCCAGAACAGGCCCTCGACCACCAGCACCAGCCCCAGCGCCAGAAGCGCGGTTGCCATCACGGGGCGGCGGGCGCGTCATCCGCTGCGGCGCCCTCGTCCCCGGTGGCGGCCGCAGCCGGATCGGTGGCGGTGGCGCGCGCCGCTTCGGCGGCGGTCGCCTCCTGATCGGCGGCGGTGGCGGTGGCAAGGGCGCTGGCCGCGTCCTCGATCATCTGCCCCGTCACCTCGGGCGCGCTGCCCGAAGGCCCGTCCGCGGAGAAGAGATAGTCGAAGAACGACGACCCCGGCGTGAGCACCATCGCCGAATTCTGCCCGCCCAGCGCCCGTTCATAGGCCTGGAGCGAGCGGTAGAAGTCGAAGAATTCGGGATTGGCGCCATAGGCCTCGGCAAAGATGCGGTTGGCCTCGGCATCGGCCTCGCCCCGCGTCACCTGGGCCTCGCGCTCGGCCTCGGAGACGGTCTCGATCACGGTGCGGTCGGCCAGGGCCTGCACCCTCTGCGCCGCCTCGTTGCCGCGCGCGATCTCGTCCGCCGCCTCGCGTTCGCGTTCGGCGCGCATCCGGGCAAAGGTCGCATCGAGGTTCTGGACCGGCAGGTTGGTCTGCTTGAGCCGCACGTCCACCACCTGAAGCCCCAGATTGGCGGCCTCGGCCTGGGCCAGCGTCTGGATCCGCATCATGAGGTCGCGCCGGTTCGACGACAGGATCGTGTCCGAGGTCACGCTCTGTGCGCCCAGCACCTCGCGGATCTTGGCGTTGAGGATGGCGGCCAGCCGATCCTCGGCGGCCCGTTCGCCACCCACGCCCACCGCCTGCCGGAACCGCACCAGATCGGCGATGCGGTAGCGGGCGAAGGCATCGACGACAAGGCGCCGGTCGTCCGAGGGCGTCACCTCGATCGTTTCGGTGTCGAGGCCGAGGATCCGGTCCTCGTAATAGACCACCTCCTGGATGAGCGGGATCTTGAAGTTGAGGCCCGGCTCCTCGATCACCTGGCGGATCTGGCCGAACTGAAGCACAAGCGCCTTCTGCTTCTCGTTGACGACAAAGACCGAGGACAGAAGTCCGACAACCGCGACCGCGACCGCGATCAGCGCAAGATAGGCTCGTGTCATGGCTCAGTTCCCCGTCGCAGAGGCAGCGGCACCGCCGACACCCGGAATGGTGGCGCCACCCGCGCCCATCAGCCGGTCGAGCGGCAGGAACGGCACCACGCCCTGTCCCCCGCCCCCGCCACCGGCAACCGCCGGGTCAAGCACGATCTTCTCGAGCCCGCCCAGCACCTGCTCCATAGTCTCGAGATAGAGACGGCGGCGCGTCACCTCGGGCGCCCGCAGATATTCGGTCAGCACCGCGGCAAAGCGGCTGGCCTGGCCCAGCGCATCGTTCACGGTGCGCGCGCGATAGGCTTCGGCCTGTTCGATCACCTGCGCCGCCTGACCGCGCGCCTGGGCGAGGACGCGGTTCGAATAGGCATCCGCCTGCCGCTCCAGCCGGTCACGCTCCTGCTCGGCCGCCTGCACGGCGCGGAAGCTGTCGATCACCTCGGCCGGCGGATCGGCGCGCTGAAGGTTCACCCGCACCACGGAAATCCCGGAATCATAGGCGTCGAGCGCCTCCTGGATGCCGGAATGCGCCCGGTCGGCAATCACGCCGCGGTCGGTGTTCAGGATCGGCGCAAGCCGGGTCGAGGCGATGATCTCGCGCATGACCGATTCCGCGGCGGCGCGCACCGTCAGTTCGGGATCGCGGATGTTGAACAGGAACTTGGACGGATCGCTCACGTTCCAGACCACCTGGAAACCGATGTCCACCAGATTGGCGTCGGTGGTGAGCATCAGCCCGGAAATGTCGCTCGACAGGCCAGAGGACCCCACGGTCTCGGTCCGCTCGGAAGTGACGTTCACCACCTCGTAGGACACGAACGGCCAGGGCGCGAAGTTCAGGCCCGGCGATCCGACCGACGAGAACGAGCCCAGGAACATCTCGACCGAACGTTCCTCGGGCTTCACGGTATAGACCGACATGAAGCCCCAGACCACCGCCACCGCCGCGGCCGCGATGGCAAACGTCCCCCGCGTGAGCCGCGGCGCCTGCGGCCCGCCCGGCGTGCCGGGGCGACGCCCGCCGCCACCGCCCATGAGGACGCGCAACTGCTCGCGCCCGCGGTTCACGAGATCGTCGATCTCGTTGAGAGGCGTCCCCTCGCCCGGACGGCGCGGCGGGCGGCGGTCGTCATCGCCCCCCTTGCCGCCATCGCCGCCGTTGCCCCGGTTGCCGCCGCCGCCGCCCCATGGGCCGCCGTTCTGTCCCGCCATGCGCCTGACCGTCCTTCACTCTCGCCATCCAGTTCCAGATGTTGCAGATCGCCCCGGATTTCAAGCGCCCGCCTCGATCCCCCAGCTCCGCACCGGCCGGCGCATGGTGACAAGCTCCTCCGCCATGGTCGGATGCACGGCACAGGTGCGGTCGAAATCCTCCTTGGTGGCCCCCATCTTCACCGCGATCGCGGCAAGCTGGATCATCTCGCCCGCCTCGGGCGCGACGATGTGGCAGCCAAGGACGCGCCGGGTCGTGGCCGACACCACCAGCTTCATGTGCACCTTCGCCTCGCCCCCGGCAAAGCCGGAGCGCATCGGCTTGAACGAGGTGGCGTAGATCTCGACCGGGCCGGTGGCGCGCGCCTCCTCCTCGGTCAGGCCGACAGTGCCGAATTCCGGCCGCGTGAACACCGCCGAAGCGATCAGTTCGTGATCGACCTGGGTCGGATTGCCGCGGAAGGCGGTCTCGACAAAGGCCATCGCCTCGCGGATCGCCACCGGCGTCAGGTTCACGCGCCCGGTCACGTCGCCCACGGCCCAGATGCCCGGAACCGATGTGCGCGAATGGGAATCGACCACGACCGCGCCCCCGGGGCCAAGGCGCACCCCCGCCTCGGCAAGGCCGAGCCCCGCGCTGTTCGGCCGCCGCCCTGTCGCCAGAAGAACCTGCGCGACCACCCGCTCCGCCCCGGCCGAATCGCGCACCCGCAGCGCGCCGCCGCCGGCGCCCCCGCCCGTCCGCGCAACCCCGCCCGTCCGCGCGATCCCGACCGGCGCGGTCCCCGGCACGATGGCGATGCCCTGCGCCCGCAGCCCGGCCGCCACGACCTCGCGCGCCTCGTCATCGAACCCGCGCAGCACCTGCCCCGCCCGGCACATGAGCGTGACCTCCACCCCGAGTCCGGCCATGATCGAGGCCATCTCGCAGGCGATATAGCCGCCCCCGACCACCAGCAGGCTTTCCGGCAACTCCGTCAGGTCGAACACATCGTCCGACACCAGGCACAGATCCGCCCCCGGCACCTCCGGCCGTTCGGGCCGCCCGCCGGTGGCGATCAGGATCTCGCGCGCCCGGATCACCTGCCCCCCGGCCAGTTCCACCGCCCCCGGCCCCGCCACACGCGCGCGCGCATCGAACACCGTCACCCCCGACCCGTCCAGAAGCCGGCGATAGACCGACTCGAGCCGCGCCAGTTCCCCATGCAGCCGCGTCCGGAACGCGCCCCAGTCGAACCGGCCCACCCCGAAGTCCCAGCCATAGCCCCGCGCCTCGGCCGGCAGGTCGGCAAAGGACGAGGCATAGACCATGAGTTTCTTCGGCACACAGCCCCGGATCACGCAGGTGCCGCCCATGCGGTCCTCCTCGGCCAGCGCCACCCGCGCCCCCGCCTCGGCCGCGACCCGCGCCGCGCGCACCCCGCCCGATCCGCCACCGATGACGACAAGATCGAATTCCCGCTCGTTCATGGCCCCTCCGGCATCATCCCCTGGCATCGTCCGGGCCTCCTTCACCCGGATCGCGGGCAAAGGCCAGTGCCCCCGGATGCAGGCCCCAGCCCGACCTGCCCCTTCATCTTTGTCCAAATACCCCGGGGGGGTGAGGGGGGGCAGCGCCCCCCCTGCCCGGCCTCAGCCCTCGCCGTCGACAAAGATGTTGTCGCGCCCGACGAAATCGAACCGGGTCTCCTCGCGCCCGCCGGTGGCAAGGTCGCGCATCTCCACCCGGCCGTCGCCATGGCCGATCACCACCGCATCGGCGATGTCGATGAACAGCCCGTTCTCGACCACGCCGGGGATCTGGTTCAGCACCAGCGCCAGTTGCCGCGGATTGCCGATGCGGTTCAGGTGCAGGTCGATGATGTGGTTGCCCTCGTCGGTGACGAAGGGCTCATCGCCGTTCATCCGCAACGCGGCGCCGCGCCCCAGCACATCGAGGCCGACCAGCATTTCCTCGATCAGTGCCCTGGTGGTGCGCCAGCCGAACGGGATCACCTCGACCGGCAGGGGAAAGGCGCCCAGCGTCTCCACCTCCTTGCCGGCGTCGGCGATCACCACCATGCGGTCGCTGGCCGTGGCGACCACCTTCTCGCGCAGATGCGCGCCGCCGCCGCCCTTGATGAGGTTGAGTGCGCCGTCAAATTCGTCGGCCCCGTCGATCGTCAGGTCAAGCCAGCCCGCCTCGTCGAGCGACACCACCTCGATCCCGCACTCGCGCGCCAGCGCCGCCGTGCGCGACGACGTGGCCACCGCGCGAAAGCGCAGGCCCTCGTCGCGCACCATCTCGCCCAGGCTGCGCACCAGCCAGGCCGCCGTCGATCCGGTCCCCAGCCCCACCTTCATCCCGCTTTCGACCAGACGCGCGGCACGGCGCGCGGCGGCGAACTTGGCCGTGTCGATGGGCGAAAGGTCGATGGGCATGGCGGCTCTCCCCTGCTGTTCGCCCCCTTATAGGCCTCATGGCCGCCCCCCGCGAGGGGAGATCGCCCTTGACGGGAACGGGGATTCCTGAAATTGCAACTGAGAACCATTCGCAACAAGAGCCATGCCCTCCCAGAGCCAGGATCCCCCGCGCGCGCCCCTGTCCGCCCCTGCCCCCGCCCCTGCCCCCGCCTGGCGGCGCGCGCGCGGCGAGGCGGCGCTGGGCGAGATGCACCGCTCGGTCGCGCTGCCCCAGGGGTTCTGGCGCCGCCTCGCCGCCTTTGTCGGGCCGGGCTACATGGTCGCCGTGGGCTACATGGACCCCGGCAACTGGGCCACCTCGATCGCCGGGGGGGCGCAGTTCGGCTACACGCTCCTCTTCGTCGCGCTGCTCTCGAATCTCATGGCGGTGGTGCTGCAATCGCTCTGCGCGCGCCTTGCCATCGGCGCGGGGCGCGACCTGGCGCAGGCCTGCCGCGATGCCTGGCCGCGGGCCGTGGCGGTGCCGCTGTGGCTGCTGGCCGAGGGCGCGATCATCGCCACCGACATCGCCGAGGTGATCGGCACCGCCATCGGCCTCAACCTGCTGTTCGGCATCCCGCTCGAGATCGGGGTGGTCATCACCGCGCTCGATGTGGTGCTGATCCTCTGGCTCCAGCGGCGCGGCTTTCGCCGGCTCGAGGCGCTGGTCATCGCCCTTCTGGGCGTGGTCGCGGTCAGCTTCGGCATCCAGATCGCGCTGGCCGACCCGGTCTGGAGCGACGTGATCCGCGGCTTTGCGCCCACGACCGAAATCCTCGCCAACCCGCACATGCTCTATCTCGCGCTCGGCATCCTGGGCGCGACGGTGATGCCGCACAATCTCTATCTGCATTCGGCCATCGTCCAGACCCGCGCCTGGGGCGGCAGCCTGCCCGAAAAGCGCGAGGCGCTGCGCTTTGCCACCATCGATTCGACCGTGGCGCTCACCTTCGCGCTTGCCATCAACGCCGCGATCCTGATCCTGGCCGCCGCCGCCTTCCATGCCTCCGGCCAGACCGCCGTGACCGAGATCCAGGACGCCCACATGCTGCTGGCGCCCACGCTCGGCTCGGTGGTGACGCCGACGCTGTTCGCGGTCGCGCTGCTGGCCAGCGGCCTCAACTCCACGGTGACGGCAACGCTGGCCGGACAGGCGGTGATGGAGGGGTTCCTCGACCTGCGCATCGCCCCCTGGCTGCGCCGCCTTGTCACGCGCGGCATCGCCATCGTCCCGGCCGCGGGCGCCACCATCCTGTGGGGCAGCGAGGGCACGGGCGAACTGCTGATCCTGACCCAGGTGATCCTGTCGCTGCAACTGCCCTTCGCGGTGGTGCCGCTCGTGCTCTTCACCTCGTCGCCGGCGCGGATGGGGGGGCTGGTGGCGCCGGTCTGGCTGCGGATCGTCGCGGGCGCGGTGGCGGTGCTGGTGATCGTCCTCAATCTCAAGCTGCTGTGGGATTTCACCACGCTCGCGCTCTGAGCGTCCCGCCCCCCGGCGCGGCGCCTTTCGCCGCCGCATGTCGCATTTGCCCAGCCACGCGGGGACAGGCGGGCGCATAGCCTTGTCGGGCAGAAGTGGAGGGACGGCGATGTTTCTTTCGGTCTTCGACATGTTCAAGGTGGGGATCGGCCCCTCGTCCTCGCATACGATCGGGCCGATGGTGGCGGCGGCGCGGTTTCTTGCGCATCTGCGCGGCCTGCCCTTTGCCGTCGCCGGCCTGCGCGCCAGCCTGCACGGATCGCTGGCCTTCACCGGGGTGGGCCACGCCACCGACCGCGCGGTCATCCTGGGCCTCGCGGGCTTTGTCCCCGACGACTACGACGCGGCCCTGGCCGAATCCGCCCTGGCCCGCATCCGCGAGGAACGCCACGTCACGCCCCCCGGCCTGCCCGTGCTGGCCTTCGACCCCGCCCGCGATCTGATCTTCGACCGCGGGCCGGCGCTGCCGGGCCATGCCAACGGCATGATCCTGCGCGGTCTCGATGCCCAGGGCGACATCATCACCGAAGTCACCTACTACTCGATCGGCGGCGGCTTCGTGCTCACCGCCGAGGAACTCGCCGCCGGCGCCGACAAGGCCGAGGGCGCCCCCGTCCCGCATCCGTTCAGCTCTGCGGCCGAGATGCTGCACATGGCCGCCGCCAGCGGCCTGTCCATCGCCGCCATGAAGCGCGAGAACGAACTGACCCGCCGCAGCGCCGCCGAGATCGACCGCGGCCTTGCCCGGATCTGGGAGGTGATGAACGCCTGCATCGACCGCGGCCTTGCCGCCGACGGCATCCTGCCCGGCGGCCTGAAGGTGCGCCGCCGCGCCCATGCCATCCATCAGCGCCTGCTGGCCGAACGCGGGCTGAACCTGACGCCGCCGCATGTGGTGAACGACTGGATGAGCACCTATGCCATGGCCGTGAACGAGGAGAACGCCGCCGGCGGGCAGGTCGTCACCGCGCCCACGAACGGCGCGGCGGGCGTGGTGCCGGCGACGATCCGCTACTGGCTTGACCATGTGCCGGGGGCGCAGCCTTCGCGCGTGGGGGAATTCCTGCTGACGGCGGCGGCGATCGGCGGGCTGATCAAGTTCAACGCCTCGATCTCGGGCGCCGAGGCGGGCTGTCAGGCCGAGGTGGGTTCCGCCTCGGCCATGGCGGCGGCGGGGCTTGCGGCGGTCCTGGGCGGCACGCCCGAGCAGATCGAGAACGCGGCCGAGATCGCCCTCGAACATCATCTGGGCATGACCTGCGACCCGATCCGCGGCCTCGTGCAGGTGCCCTGCATCGAGAGGAACGGCCTGGGCACGATCAAGGCGGTCTCGGCCGCCTCGCTGGCGCTGCGCGGCGACGGCAAGCATCTGGTGCCTCTGGATGCCGCGATCGAGACCATGCGCCAGACCGGCGAGGACATGAGCCACAAATATAAGGAAACCGCGCTGGGCGGGCTTGCGGTGAACGTCCCGAATTGCTGAAGTCGGGCGGATGCCCGCCGCTCCGGCGCGCCGCAAGGAGTGCGCCATGACCCGCGACCGTCCGCTTCTCGGCATGGGGCTCATGCTCGGCTTCTGCGTCACGGCGCCGCTCATCGACGTGTTCTCGAAACTCGCGGTGGCGACGCTCCCGGTCGGCGAGGTGACGGCGGCGCGGTTCCTGGTGCAGGCTCTTGCCCTTGTGCCGGTGGTGCTGCTGATGCGCCCCGGCCTGCGCCTGCCGCCGGGGGTGCTGCGGGTGGTGGCGCTGCGCGCGGCCTTCGTCTCGGCCTCGACCTTCTCGTTCATCTCGGCGATCCGGCAGATGCCGCTGGCCGATGCCCTGGCGATCGCCTTTGTCGAACCCTTCATCATCCTGCTGTGGGGCCGCTTCTTCTTTCAGGAACCTGTCGGCCGGCGCCGCCTGGTCGCCAGCATCATCGGCTTTGCCGGCGTGCTGCTGGTGATCCAGCCTTCGTTCCAGCGCTTTGGCGCGGTCGCGCTCTGGCCGCTGGGCACCGCCGCCTCCTTCGCGGCCTACATGCTTGTCACGCGCAGGCTGTCGGGGCGGATGCATCCGGTGGCGATGCATTTCCACACGTCATGGATCGCGGCGCTGATCTGCGTCACGCCGCTGGCCCTGATCGGCACCGGCGATTTCGCGGCCGGAATGCCCGGGGGGCACGTCTGGCTGTGGCTGGCCGGGGTCGGCCTTGCCTCGACCTTCAGCCACATGCTGATGACCTATGCCTTCGCCAATGCCGCCACGACGGTGCTAGCGCCGCTGCACTATCTCGAACTGGTCAGCGCGACCGCCTTCGGCTGGCTCATCTGGCGGGATTTTCCCAACCCGCTCGCCTGGGCGGGAATCGCCGTGGTGATCGGTTCGGGGCTTTACATCATCCACCGCGAGGTCCTGGCCCATCGTCGGGCGGCGCCTCAGGAGGCGGCGCGGCCCAGCGCGGCGCGGCCCTGAGCGCCGCCGCCGCCGGGCCCAGACCCGCGCGCGGCACGATCACCAGCATCGCCGGACAATCGGCCCAAAGCCGCACCGGCCCCTCCGCGACCCGGTTCGAGGTGCCGATCCGCCCCCCCGGCCGGAACGCGATCCCGTCCGTGGGCCAGACCAGCCCGCACGAGTCGACCGCGACCGGCGCCATCGGGAACAGCGACAGCGCGCTGTCCCCCGGCAGATCGAGGTCAAGCTGCGGCGGGCACAGGAAGGTGACGGTCTCGGCCCCGAGGATCAGGCAGGCGCGGTCCGGCCGCGCCACCAGTCCCGAAAGCGCCGCCAGTTCATGATCGAGGCGCCCCCCGCTCAGCCCCACGCCGAGGATGAGCGGCGCCGCGACATGGCGCAGGCCCTTGTCGAAATCGGTCGTGACCTGCTCCGCCACCGCGATCAGCCGGTCGCCGAAGGCGGCGCGGGACGCATCCGAAAGCGAATCGAGGTCGCCGATCACCGCCTCGGGCCGCAATCCCGCCGCCAGCAGGTGGTCCGCCCCCCGGTCAAGCGCGACCAGAACCGGCGCCAGCGCGCGCGCCGCCTCCAGATCCCCCGCCCCGAGCGGCCCGCCGCCCACCAGGGTCACTGGCGCCGAAGCGTGGACAATCATGGCGAAACCGCCATTTTGAGGCGATTCTCGGTCCGCCGCCCAGAATCCGCCGCGAAATGATACAAGAGTTTTCCTTGTTCCGTTCCGATTTGGGAACCAATTGAAGGTAAACAGAGCCAAGATGGACCGGGGCAGAAAGCGAGTGACGACATGGTGGGCTCCCACAAGATCCTGACTGTCTCCTATGGGACATTCTCCTGCACGCTGGAAGGGTTCGACGATTCCTTCGACACGATGAAGGCAATTGCCGAGTATTTCCGCGATCTTGCGGCCGACGACCGCTATTTCGGCGCCGAACCGCCAACCCCCGACGCCGAGATGCTCGCCCGGATCGCCGAGCGCGAGATTGCCCGCCGGGTCGAGGCGCGGCTCGAATCGGGGGGGATCGTGCTGCGCGCGGCCCAGACCTTGCCCGCGGCCCAGACTGCGGCTGTCCGGCCGATGCCCGACCATGCCGGCGAAACCACCCCCGGTATCGAACCGGTGGCCGGGGTGGTGGCCGGGGTGGTGGCCGAACCGGCCGCCCCGCGCGCCATGCCCGAACCGCTGCTGCCCCGGCACGAAGCCGCCGCCGCCCGCCCGGCCCCCGCCCAGGACGACAGCATCGCCGCGCGGCTCGAACGGATCCGCGCCGTGGTCGGCCGCCACCCCGCCGCCCTCGACTCCGCCGGGGACGAGGCCGAGGACCAGATCCCCGCCCCTGCGGACGGGGCCGGAACCGTGGCCGCAGCGGTGCCCGAAACCGAACCCGAAACCGTCCGCGCAGCGGGGCCCGAAGCGCCGGCCGTCGGACTTCCCGAACCCGTGGCCGATGAGGCCGAAACGGTTCTGGCCGATGGCGAACCGGAACCCGTGGCTGTGCCGGTTCTGGAACAGGATCCCGAACCCGCGCTGCATGCCGCGCCGGAACCGCAACCCGCCGTCGAACCGGAACCCGATCCGGTCCCCGAGGCCGCCGAATCCGCTGTCCCCGGCCCCGACATGGTGCGCGCCCGCGTCATCCGGATGCGCCGCGCCGATTTCGACAAGGCAATGACCACCGGCACCCTGGCCGAAAGCCTGGCCCAGCCGCCCGAAACCGATCTGCCCGAATCCGATCTGCCCGCCGCCGGCCTCTCGCCCGAGGACGAGGCCGACCTCCTCGCCGAACTCGCCGCGCTCGAGGCCGAGGACGATACGGCCGAAACCTCTCTGGCCGAAACCTCTCTGGCCGAACCCGCCGCCCCGCTCGCGGTCGAGGTGCTCTCCGACACGACGGACGAGGACGAGAGCTTTGACATCGAAGGCTTCCTGTCCTCGCTCGAACCCGAAGCCGAGCCCGCCGCCAAGGCCCCTGAAACGCCGGAAGTGGCCGAAGAGGCCGCGCCCGAGGACGGACCGGAGCCCGGGACCGCGGCCGGTGCCGGCGATCTCGACGGTTTCCTCTCGGGCCTGAACGCCCGGCTGCGCGAAGCCGGGGACGCGGGCAGCGACGAGGACGGGGACGAAGCGGGCGCCCCCACGGCCGACGCGCCGGTTACGCCCCCCGAAACTCCGGCGCAGCTGCGCAAGGACGAACCAGACGAGGCCGCGATCAGCCGCCTGCTGCAACGGACCGAAGAGAACCTCTCGGACCCGGCCGCCCGTGGCCGGCGCGAGGCGCTGGCCAATCTCAAGGCCGCCGTCGCCGCGACCGAGGCCGCCCGCCGCCTTGGCGAGGAGGGCACCGATCCGGTCCGATCCGAAAACGCCTTCCGCGACGACCTGCGCGAGGCGATCCGCCCGCGCCGCCCGGTGCCCGCCCAGGGCGCGACCGAACGGCCGCGCGCGGCCCCGCTGAAGCTGGTCGCCTCGCAGCGCGTCGATCTGCCGCAGGCCCCGGCCGCGCCCGAAGGCGCGCTTGTGCGCCCGGTCCGCCCGCGCCGGATCAGCACCGGCCCCGACACCCCCGCGCAGCCGGGCACCGCCCGCGCCGCGACCCCCGGTTTCGGCGAATTCGCGGAACGGATGGGCGCGCGCGGCCTGCATGACCTGCTCGAGGCGGCGGCGGCCTATACCGCCTATGTCGAGGGGATCGAGGATTTCTCGCGCCCGCAGATCATGAAGAAGGTGACGCAGATCGCGCCCGAAACCACGCGCGAGGACAGCCTGCGGTCGTTCGGGACGCTGCTGCGCGACGGACGGATCCTGCGCGCCGGGGTTGGCCGGTTCCAGATCTCCGAGGACAGCCGCTTCAATCCCGCCCGCCGGGCCGGGTGACCGCCGGCCGGGGCACGCCGAATTTTCAAAATTCGGCCACTCCCGCACGACAGTTCCCGCACCGGGCGGCGTGCTGCCGAATTTTGAAAATTCGGCAGTGCCCTCAATCCCTGCGGTCGGGCTCCTCGCGGTCGATCCCCAGAAACAGCCAGCGCAGCGGCAAGGCCCAGAGCACGCCCAGGATCACGTAGATCCCGAACTCCACCCAGAACGGCGGCCGTTCGAGCGCGGACATGATCCCCACCGCGACGATCACATAGGCCGGCAGCCCGACCACAAGCACGAGTATCGCCAGCCGCTTGCGTGTCCGGTGTCGCATCCCGGCCTCAGTCCGCGAAGGGATCCGTGACAAGGATCGTGTCCTCGCGTTCGGGCGAGGTCGAGACCAGCGCCACCGGGCAGTGGATCAGCTCCTCGATCCGGCGGACATACTTGATCGCCTGCGCCGGCAGGTCGGCCCAGCTTCGCGCGCCCGAGGTCGATCCTTCCCAGCCCTCGAAGGTCTCGTAGACCGGCTTCACCCGTGCCTGCGCCTCGGCAGCCGTGGGCAGGTGGTCGAGGATCTCGCCATCGAGGTCGTAGGCCACGCAGATCTTCAGTTCCTTCATCCCGTCGAGCACATCCATCTTGGTGAGCGCGATGCCGTTCACCCCCGACAGGGCGCAGGTCTGGCGCACCAGCACCGCGTCGAACCAGCCGCAGCGGCGGTTGCGGCCGGTGACGGTTCCGCGTTCATGCCCCTTCTCGCGCAGCCATTCACCGGTTGCGTCGTGCAGTTCCGCCGGGAACGGGCCCTCGCCCACCCGCGTGGTATAGGCCTTGACGATGCCAAGGACGAACCCCACCGCCGAAGGGCCAAGCCCGGTCCCCGTCGCCGCCATGCCCGCAAGCGTGGTCGATGAGGTGACAAAGGGATAGGTGCCGAAATCGACGTCCAGAAGCGACCCCTGCGCGCCCTCGAACAGGATGCGCTTGCCGGCGCGGCGCCGTTCGTTCAGGATTTTCCACACCGGCGCGGCAAAGGGCAGGATCCGGGGCGCCACCGCCTCGAGTGCCGCGCGCAGCGCGCCGGCGTCCACCTCCTCGATCCCGAGGCCGCGGCGCAGGGCGTTGTGGTGGACCAGCAGCCGTTCGATCCGCGCGGCCAGCGTCGCCCCGTCGGCAAGATCGGCAACCCGGATCGCCCGGCGCCCGACCTTGTCCTCGTAGGCCGGGCCGATGCCGCGCCCGGTCGTGCCGATGCGCGCGACCGCGGACGAGGATTCGCGTGCCCGGTCCAGTTCGCCGTGCAGCGGCAGGATCAGGGCCGCGTTCTCGGCGATCATCAGGTTGCCGGGATCGACCGTGACCCCCTGGGCCGCGAGTCGCCCGATCTCGTCCACCAGCGCCCAGGGGTCGAGCACGACACCGTTGCCGATGACCGAGAGTTTCCCCTCGCGCAGGATGCCCGAGGGCAGGAGCGACAGCTTGTAGGTCACGCCGTCGATGACCAGCGTGTGCCCGGCATTGTGCCCGCCCTGGAAGCGGGCGATGATGTCGGCCCGCTCCGAGAGCCAGTCGACGATCTTGCCCTTGCCTTCGTCGCCCCACTGGGTTCCGACCACCACCACGTTCGTCATCGACAGGACCTCCCGGCTGACACCCGCGCCCCTATAGCGCGCGGGGCGGCCGGGGGGAAAGCCCATTCGGTCCCACTGGACAGCGCCCCCGCAAGAGGGGATCATCACCCCGGAACGGATCGGGACGCCATCATGAAATTCGCGCTTCGCTGGATCTTTGCCTTTCTTCTGGTCGCCCTCACCTACAACCCGACCGACTACAACTATGTGCGCTGGGTCATGACCAGTTTCGGCACGCAGATGCCGCTGGCGATCCTGCTGGGCCTCGTGCTGTTCGCGGGCTATGTCGTGTTCGTCTCGGCGACCCTGCGCTCCATCGGGGCCTTCGGGATGATCCTGGTCGTGGCGATCATCACCGTGCTGCTGTGGTTCCTCTACGACTGGGGGCTGCTCGATCTGGGCAACCGCGGGCTCAACATCTGGCTCGGGGTGATCGCGCTGTCGATCGTGCTGGGCGTGGGCATGACCTGGTCGCTGGTGCGGCGGCGCATCTCGGGGCAGGTCGACGTGGACGATGCCGATACCTGAGGCCCTGCCGGCGACGCACCCGGGCACCCGCGCCGGTGAGGACTTGCGGCCCCGGACCGGTCCCTCTAGATACGGGCCGTTCAACCGGTTCCGGGATCCCCGCCGATGGAAAACGTCGTTCTCGTCATCCACCTCCTGCTGGCGCTTGCGCTGATCGGGGTCGTCCTGCTTCAGCGGTCCGAGGGGGGCGGTCTCGGGATCGGCGGCGGCTCGGGCGTGATGACGGGTCGTGGCGCGGCCACCGCGCTTGGCCGGGCGACATGGTGGATCGCGGGCGCCTTCATCGTCACCTCGCTTGCGCTCACCATCATCGCGGCGCGCAATTCGGCCAGCGGATCGGTGGTGGACCGCCTGACCGATGCCCCGGCCGAGGCAGCAACCCCGGCGCTGCCCGATCTGGGCGGAAGCCTGCTGCCCCCCGGAGACGGAAGCGCCCCGCTGGTCCCGGTCCCCGCGCCGGCAGCCACGCCCGAGGCGGCACCTGACGCCGCCACAGAAGCGCCCGCGCAGACCACGCCCGAAACCACGCCCGCACCCGAACCCACGCCCGCACCTGCGGCCGAAGGGGCCGAAGCCCCCGCTTCGGGCGGCTGACGCACCATCCGTGGCCGGGAACGGCCAGGATCATCACATGATCTGGTGGCACGCCTTGCGGACGGGGGCGGTTCCGGTTTAGACGGGACTCCCGTGTGGTGGCAAACCGCGCAGCGATTCTTCCGGCATCCGGCCCCGGCGCCGGGCAGGGGCACACACGGGGAGACCTCACATGGCGCGCTACATCTTCATCACCGGCGGTGTCGTTTCCTCACTCGGCAAGGGGCTCGCCTCGGCCGCGCTCGGGGCGCTGCTTCAGGCCCGCGGCTATTCGGTGCGGCTGCGCAAGCTCGACCCCTACCTGAACGTCGACCCCGGCACGATGTCGCCCTTCGAGCACGGCGAAGTCTTCGTCACCGACGACGGCGCCGAGACCGACCTCGACCTTGGCCATTACGAACGCTTCACCGGCGTGGCGGCGCGGCGCACCGATTCGATTTCCGCCGGGCGGATCTATTCCAATGTCCTCGAACGCGAACGGCGCGGCGACTATCTGGGCCGGACCATTCAGGTGGTTCCCCATGTGACCAACGAGATCAAGGATTACCTGCGGATCGGCGCCGACGAGACCGACTTCATGCTGTGCGAGATCGGCGGCACCGTGGGCGACATCGAGGGCCTGCCCTTCTACGAGGCGATCCGCCAGTTCATCCACGAACGCCCGCGCGGCCAGTCGATCCTGATGCACCTGACGCTGCTGCCCTACATCGCCGCCGCCGGAGAGCTCAAGACCAAGCCCACCCAGCATTCGGTGAAGGAATTGCAGTCGATCGGGCTGGCGCCCGATGTCCTTGTGTGCCGTTCGGAACATCCGATCCCCGAACGCGAGCGCGAGAAGATCGCGCTCTTCTGCAACGTGCGCAAGGAACATGTGGTCGCCGCCTACGACCTGAAGTCGATCTACGAGGCCCCGCTGGCCTATCACCGCGAGGGGCTCGACCAGGCGGTGCTCGACGCGTTCGGCATCTCGCCCGCGCCGCGCCCCAATCTCGCGCGCTGGCACGACGTGATGGACCGCCTCGACCACCCCGAAGGCGAGGTGCGCGTGGCGGTGGTGGGCAAGTACACCCAGCTCGAGGACGCCTACAAATCCATCGCCGAGGCCCTGACCCATGGCGGCATGGCCAACCGGGTGAAGGTGCGCGCCGAATGGATCGACGCCGAAATCTTCGAGCGCGAGGATCCGGCCCCCTTCCTCGAACCCTTCAACGCGATCCTGGTGCCCGGCGGCTTTGGCGAACGCGGCACCGAGGGCAAGATCCGCGCCGCGCAATATGCCCGCGAACACAAGGTGCCCTATCTGGGCATCTGCCTCGGCATGCAGATGGCGGTGATCGAGGCGGCGCGCAATGTCGCCGGCATGTCCCGCGCCGGTTCCGAGGAGTTCGAGAGCGCCCCCGGCGAACGCCGGTTCGAACCGGTGGTCTACCATCTCAAGGAATGGGTGCAGGGCAACGAATCGATCCGCCGCAACCGCGACGATGACAAGGGCGGCTCCATGCGCCTGGGCGCCTATCCGGCGGTGCTGGCCGCAGGGTCGAAGGCGGCGGAAATCTATGGCGGCACCACGATCACGGAACGCCACCGCCACCGCTACGAGGTCGACATCCGCTACCGCGACCTGCTCGAAGGTTGCGGCCTGTGCTTCTCGGGCCTGTCGCCGGACGGCCGCCTGCCCGAGATCGTCGAATGGAAGGACCACCCCTGGTTCGTCGGCGTGCAGTTTCACCCCGAACTGAAGTCGAAACCCTTCGCGCCCCACCCGCTGTTCGCGGGTTTCATCCGCGCCGCGATCGACTCGGAACGCCTGGTCTGACCCCGCTCCGGGCGGGGCAGACGCCCGCCCCGCCGCCCGGTCTCAGCCCCTGGCCTCGAGCGCGGCGATCCGCGCCGCAAGCGCCGCGTTCTCCTCGCGGGCAAGCCGGGCCATCTCGCGCACCGCCTCGAACTCTTCGCGCGTCACCAGCGCATGATCGGCAAGCCAGCGGTCCACCAGCGAACGCGCCGCGGTCTGCGCCTCGTCCTTCGCGCCCTGGGCGATGCCCATGGCATTGGTGGCCAGCGCCATCAGATCGTCGAGAAACCGGCTGTTGGTCTGCATGAATGCCCTCCTCGCTGCTACCGCCCATATGGGGCATGGCGGAAGCCGACACAAGAAAGGGGGGCGCGGCCCCCCCACGGCCCTGCGGGCCTCCCCCCCGGGGTATTTTCGCAAAGATGAAGGGGGCCCCATTCACCTTTGCCCCCAATACCCCCGCCGGAGGCCGCCCGAGGCATTGCGCAGGCAATGCCGAGAGGAAAGGAATGCGCGCGCGACCAGCGCGCGCTCCGCCGGGTCGGCGGCACACGGCGCGGATTGACCCGGGCGGGGTGGACCGCTACCCAACGGACATGAACGGCATCCCCTTTCCCGACATCTCGCCCGAAGTGTTCAGCTTCACCCTCGGCGGCTTCACCCTGGCGCTGCGCTGGTATGCGCTGGCCTATATCGCCGGCATCCTGATCGGCTGGCGGATCGCGCGCGCAGCGGTCCTCCGGCCCGGGCTGTGGCAGGGGGGCGAGGCGCCGATGGACCGGGCCATGCTCGAGGCGTTCATGACCTGGATCATCCTCGGGATCATCCTGGGCGGGCGGATCGGCTATGTGCTCTTCTACCAGCCGCAGCAGTATCTGTCCGATCCGGCCGCGATCCTGCGGGTCTGGGAGGGGGGGATGTCGTTTCATGGCGGTCTGGCGGGGGTGGTGGTCGCCACGCTGGTCTTCTGCCGCACGCAGGGTATCGCGCTGGGCCCGACTTCGGACATGATCGCGCTGGGCGTGGCGCCGGGGCTGTTTCTGGGGCGCATCGCCAATTTCATCAATGCCGAGCTCTGGGGCCGGCCGACCGATCTGCCCTGGGGCGTGATCTTTCCGGGCGAGGCGGCGCAGGACTGCGCGGGCGCGCTCACCGGGCTTTGCGCCCGTCATCCCAGCCAGCTATACGAGGCCCTGCTCGAGGGGCTGGTGCTCGGGGCGCTGGTCCTGTTCCTGGCCTTCCGCCGGGGCGCGCTGCGGCGGCCCTGGCTTGTGACCGGCGTGTTTTCGGCCGGCTACGGGACCGCCCGTTTCCTTGTCGAGTTCGTGCGTCAGCCCGATGCCCAGTTCGTGGCGCCGGGCAATCCGCTGGGTCTTGCGTTCGAGGCCGGGGGCTGGGGGCTGACCATGGGGCAGGCGCTGTCGCTGCCGATGATCCTCGCCGGGCTGGGACTGGTGCTGTGGGCGGCGCGGCGGAACTGACGCCGCTGGCGCGCCGGATCGCCGCGCGCATCGGGGCCGGCGGGCCGGTCACCCTGGCCGAATTCATGGCCGAGGCGCTGTCGGACCCCGAGCACGGCTATTACGCCACCCGCGATCCGTTCGGCGCCGCCGGCGACTTTGTCACCGCGCCCGAGATCAGCCAGATGTTCGGTGAACTGATCGGCCTCTGGCTGGCGCAGGTCTGGCGCGATCAGGGGGCGCCCGCGCGCATCGCCCTGGTCGAGGCCGGGCCGGGGCGCGGCACGCTCATGGCCGATGTGCTGCGCGCGACCCGGATCGTGCCGGGGTTTCATGTCGCCGCCTCGGTGCATCTGGTCGAGACCTCGGCCACGCTGCGGCGGATTCAGGCGACGATGGTCCCGCAGGCGGTCTGGCACGACGATCTGTCCACGCTGCCGGATCTGCCGCTCTATCTGGTCGCGAACGAATTCCTCGACGCCCTGCCGATCCGCCAGTTCGAGCGCCGGCGCGGCGGCTGGGCCGAGCGGGTGGTGACGCTGACCGGGGGGCGGCTGGCGCTGGCGGTGGCGCCGGCGCTCCTGCCGCCGGGGGTGGGGCGGGCGGATGACGCGCTGGCCGAGGGCACGGTGATCGAACATTGCCCCGCGCTGCCAGCCATCGTCGGCGCGGTCGGGGCGCGGATCACAGGGCGGGGCGGGGCGGCGCTCTGGGTCGACTATGGCGACTGGGACGGCACGGGGGACACGTTTCAGGCCCTGCGCGCCCATCGCCCGGTCGATCCACTGGCCGAACCCGGCCTGGCCGACCTGACCGCGCATGTCGATTTCGCGGCAATCGCACGGGCGGCGGCGCCGGCGCGGGCCAGTCCGATGGTGACGCAGGGCGCGTTCCTCGAACGGCTGGGGATCGCCGGGCGGGCACAGGCGCTGGCCGCGCGCCTGACCGGCGCGGCGCTGCATGCGCATCTTGCGGCGCATCGGCGCTTGACCCACCCCGACGAGATGGGGCACCTCTTCAAGGTCATCGGGCTGGCGCCACAGGGCGCGCCGCCCCTGCCGGGACTGGAGCCATGACCCTCGACATCATCACCCATGACGCGCTTGCGCCGTTCCGGCACGGGTTCTTCGGGCGGCAGGGCGGGGCGTCCTCGGGCGTGTTCGCGGGGCTGAACTGCGGCTTCGCCTCGTCCGACCAGCAGGAGGCGGTGGCGATCAACCGCGCGCGCGTGGCTGGCGCGCTGGGTCTCGAGGTCGGGGCGCTGGCCGGGGTGCATCAGGTGCATTCGGCCACGGCGGTGGTGCTGGGCGACGATCCGCTGGCGCGGCCGGTGGCCGACGCCCTGGTCACCGACCGTCCCGGCATCGCCCTGACGGTGCTGACCGCGGATTGCCAGCCGGTCCTGTTCGCGGATGCGCGGGCCGGCGTGATCGGCGCGGCGCATGCCGGATGGAAGGGCGCGCTGGGCGGCGTGCTCGAGGCGACGGTCGCGGCGATGGAGGGGCTGGGCGCGCGCGCCGCCGATACCGTGGCCATCATCGGCCCGACCATCAGCCAGCGCGCCTATGAAGTGGGGCCGGAGTTCCTCGAACGCTTCATGACCGAGGACGAGGGCGCCGCACGCTGGTTCGCCAACGGGACCGGGGGGCGCTATCTGTTCGATCTGCCGGGATACGGGCTGCACCGCCTGCGCCGGGCCGGGGTCGGGCTGGCCGAATGGACGCGGCATTGCACCCTGTCCGATCCGGCGCGGTTCTTTTCCTACCGGCGCGCGACGCTGGCGCAGGAGGCCGATTACGGGCGGATGATCGCGGCGATCGCGATCTAGGCGCTGCCGCGGACAGACCCCGGGGAAACCCCGCATTTACCCTTTCCGTGCCACAGTTCCGCCTGCGGTCGGGGGGAACCTGTCCCTGCCGCAGGAATGCGCGCTCATGCAGGAGACAGGCCATGAAGGGCGAACGCCGCTGGATCAGATCAACCCTTGCCGCGGCGGAAACGTCGAAGGTGCGGATGCCGTGGGAACGCGGGCTGCGCCGGGCCGCGATGATCGCGCGGCGCAAGGAACAGGCCGCCCCGCCGCAGCGTCGCAGCGCCTGAACGGGACAGGGCGCGTTGCCGCCCCCTGCCCCTGCGCTGCGGTCCCGCGTCCGCTCAGTCGCGGCGGATCGGCTGATAGTCGCGGTCGTCTCGGAAATAGCGCGGCCCCACGAGATCGATTCCCGCCGGGGTCAGCCACATCGGATCGCAGGGATAGGCGATGGCGATGAGGCGCTGGCCATAGCGCAGCGAATCGGTCGTCACCGGCATCCCGCTGTCGGCGTCGATCACCGAGATGAGGTCGGGCGTGGTGGCCAGCACCTCGCCGTCGCGCTCGGCGATGAGGAATTCGTTCTGGAAGTCGATGCGCAGTTCACGCCCCTTCCATTCGTCCACCCCCCCGAACACCGCCCGCCCGCGGGCGAATCCGCCTTCGGTGCGCCGCTCGATGTCCTGCACGCGGCCGTGGAACAGGATCTGCGCGTCAAGCAGCCTGACCAGCGCCTTGACCGGATCGCCGTGGGCGGCCTTCGTCTCGCGCAGGGTGCGGCCGATCCGGTCGCACAGCGACAGCGTGCCGCGCACCACCGCCTTCTTCGCCACCGCCCCCGACATCGGATAGAAGGTCAGAAGCGCGGCCCCCCCCATCTCGATGGTCGCCGCGCGCGCAAGGCGTTCGGTCCAGGCGTTCGAAACGGTATCGAGCACGAGGCTGTTGCCCTTGTCGTCGCACAGCACCATCGGCGTGGCCGAAACCCCGTGGATGGTAAAGGTCACCATCTGGAGTTCGGGAAACGCCCGGCCCATGCCGTCGCCGTCCACCAGCGGCAGGCCGGTCGCGGCGGCGACCACGAAGGGAATCGTGGAGTTGACGCCGCCCGCCTCGCAGCACAGCACCGCGTCGATCTTGCGGCCCAGAAGGCGTTCAAGCTGCCGGAACGCGGTCAGGAGTTCCTCGCCCTGCGGCAGTTTCTCGGTCATCACCGTGGGCGCGCCCATCATGCAGGCGGGCACGATCAGCGCGTCGTCGGGCATCTCCTCGACATCGACCAGCGCGACCGGCCCGTGCCTGCGGATCGCCTCCTGGGCCATGAGCTTGCCGATATAGGGATCGCCGCCGCCGCCGGTGCCAAGGACGGCCCCCCCGGTGGCGATATCCTCGAGATCGTCGGCACCGACATGTCTGATGATCTTCATTGCGCCCTCCTCAGGCAGTCACCGGGCCCAGGGCCAGCGGCGAGAAGGTGAGTTCGGGATAGCCGAAACATTGCGGCCCCACGACCGCCATCGCCTCGGGTGTCTTCATGAGGTCATGCGCCGGCAGGCCGATCACGGCCAGGCGCTGGCCATAGCGCAGGACTTCGGTGGTGATCGGCTCTCCGGTCTCGAGGTCGAGGTTGATGATGAGATCGGGCACCATGATCACCGGGCGCCCGTCCACCCAGAGCACGAGGTTCTCGTTCTGGATCGCCACGCTGGCCTCGGAGCCGGCCCAGTCGCCCAGCCCGGCGATCCGCGCCTCGCCGCGCACGAAGCCGCCCTTCAGTTCGCGGCGCACGTCCGTCACCTTGCCGGTGAAGAACAGCGAGGCGCCGGTGGTGGCGATCAGCCGGTCAACCACGTTCTGGCGCTTCCTGCGCGCCTGCGCGATGGTGCGGCCGATGTTCAGCGCCTGCGTCAGCGTGCCCGGCACCGCCACGCGGCGCACGAAATCGGCGCGCATCGGCGCAGTGGCAAGGCCGGCTGCCCCCCCCATCGCCACCGCGGCATCGCGGGCGAACCGTTCCAGCCAGTACATGTCCTGCACGTCGCGGAAGATGAGGACGTTCTTCTTGTCGTCCGAGATCGCGGCAGGCGAAGGGGCGGCGCCGTAGATGAAATAGGTGGTCATCTGCACTTCGGGAAAGGCGCGGCCCATCCCGTCGCCGTCCAGCACCGGCAGCCCCGCCTGCGCGGCGGTGATGATCGGTTCCATCGAGTTGGAGCCGCCCACCTCGGCCGAGATCATCGCGGCGAATTTCTCGCCGGTCAGTTCCTCGAGCGCGCGCATCGCCCGCAGGCATTCCTCGCCCTGCTCGAATTTCTCGATGCCCACCACCGGCGCCCCGATGCCGCCGACCTCGCTGACCAGCGCATCGTCTGGCAGCGCGTCGAGCGGCAGCACCCGGATCACCGCGCCCTTGCGCACCAGTTCGCGCGCGCGCAGCATCCCGATATAGGGGTTGCCCCCGCCCCCGGTGCCCAGCACCGCCGCCCCGACCGACAGGGGCAGCAGATCTTCTTCCCCAAGGATGTAGCCGTCGCGCTCAGACATGAAGCTCTCCGACCGCCTTGATGCGCACGCGGGTGGCGTTGCCGGGCAGATAGGCCAGAGGCACGTCCTCGACATCGACGATCTCGACCGAATCGCGCCGCGCACCGGCGGCGACGGCGGCATCGACCGCCTGCGCCTTGGCATCGGCCAGCGCGGCATCGCGGCTCATCTCGGCCAGGGAATAGACCCGGTCCACCTCGCCCGAGACCTGGGCGATGGCCGCGCCCACCGCGTTCGCCACCGGGAAATGATCCGGCTTGACGAGTTCGAGCCCGGCAATCGCGTCCTCGACGATGATCGAGCCGCCGCCGACCACGATCACCGGCAGCGGTTCGGCGCTGATGCGGGCGCGCTCGACGCAATCCTCGAGCATGGCGGCGATGCGGTCGCGGGCGCGCCGCACAAGGCCGCGGTCCAGATGGGCGACGCGGGCGGGGTCGCCCAGATCGGCGTCGCCGTCGGCCACCACCACGTCGGTGGCGGTCAGGACATCGCCGCCGAACACCAGCGCCTCGGTGACGATGTTGTAGCCGACCGAGGTCGGCCCCACCTTCACGCCCGCAGGCCCCTCGACCACATGGCTGCCGCCGCCCAGACCGATCGAGAACACGTCGGGCATGCGGAAGTTGGTGCGCACGCCGCCCACCTCGACCGCGACGGTGGCCTGGCGCGGGAACCCCTTCTGAAGCGAGCCCACATCCGCCGTCGTGCCGCCGATATCGACCACGATCGCCTCCTGCACCCCCGAGAGGAAGGCCGCGCCGCGCATCGAGTTCGTCGGCCCCGAGGCGAAGGTCAGCACCGGGAACCTTTCGGCAAAGGCGGCGTCCATGAGCGTGCCGTCGTTCTGCGTGAGGAAGAACCGTCCGCTGAACCCCACCCCGGCCAGCGCCTTGCGGAACGCCTCGACCACGTCGCGCGACAGATCGCGCAGACAGGCGTTCATGATCGCGGCATTCTCGCGTTCAAGCAGGCCGATGCGGCCGATGTCCGAGGACAGCGTGATATGCGCCTCGGGCAGTTCGCGGGCCAGACTCTCGCCCGCCTCGCGCTCCATCTCGCCCGAGACCGGCGAAAAGACCGAGGACACCGCGACCGAGCGGATGCCCTTTTCCCGGATTTCCCCGGCGATGCGGCGCAACTCCTCGGGGTCGAGGGGCGAAATCCTGCGCCCGTCGAATTCGTTGCCGCCATGGGCCAGCCACCAGTGCCCGCCGATCACGGCGCGCAGGTCGTCGGGCCAGTCCACCATCGGCGGCAGGCTGGCGGTGGCGGGCAGGCACAGCCGCACGCAGGCGGTCTGGGCAAGGTGGCGCCGCTGCACCACGGCATTGGTGAAATGCGTGGTGCCGATCATCACCACATCGGCCTCGCCGGCCTGCATCCCGGCCTCGGCCAGCACCTTGCGCATCGCCTCGACCACACCGGTCATCACATCGCGCGAGGTCGGCGCCTTCACGCCCGCCACCACCTGCGTGCCGTTCATGAGGACGGCATCGGTGTTGGTGCCGCCCACGTCGATTCCGATACGGATCATGTGCCTTTCCTTTCCGCTTCGCGCAGGGCCAGAAGATCCTCGGCCGTGGGAAGCTCGCCGTTGATGAGGGGAATTTGCGGGCGCAGCGCCGCCTCCTCGTCCGAGATCACCGGAACCGAGGCAAGCAGAAGCCGCGTATAGTCGTGCTGCGGGCGGGTAAAGACCTGCGCGGTCGGGCCGGTCTCGACGATGCGGCCGCGATAGAGGATGCCGACTTCGGCCGTGAAATTGCGCATCAGGCTGAGGTCGTGGCTGATGAAGAGATAGGTCAGGCCCAGATCCCGCCCCAGCGTTTCCAGCAATTCGATCACCCGCGCCTGCACCGACACGTCAAGGGCCGAGGTGGGTTCGTCCAGCACCAGCAGCCGCGGCTCGACCGCGAGGGCGCGGGCGATGGCCACGCGCTGTTTCTGCCCGCCCGAGAGTTCGTGCGGATAGCGGTCGGCGAAGTGGCGCGGCAGTTGCACCATCGACAGCAGTTCGCCCACCCGCGCGGGCGGCTTGCCATGGGCGTCGAGGGCGACACGCACCGACTGGCCCACGGTGCGGCGGGGATTGAGGCTGGCTCCGGGGTTCTGGAACACCATCTGCACCCGGCCCCGGTGCGCGCGGCCCTGCGCTCCCAGGATCGACTGCCCGTCGATGAGGATGTCGCCCGCATCCGGCTGTGTCAGCCCCATGATCATGCGCGCGATCGTCGACTTGCCCGACCCGGATTCGCCGGCAAGGCCGTGGACCGCGCCGGGCGCGATGGCAAAGGACACGCCGTCCACCGCCGTCACCCGCCCCGCATTCGCCCCGAAGGCGCCGCGCAGGGTGAACCCCTTGGTGACGTTCCTGACCTCGAGTGCGGGCGTGCTCATGCCGCGTCCCTCCCGGTCAGGCGCGGCACAGCGGCGATGAGTTCGCGGGTATAGTCGCGCTGCGGATCGGCAAAGATCGCGCCGGTCGCGCCCTCCTCGACGATCTCGCCGCGGTGCATGACATAGGTGTAGGAGCAGGTCTCGCGCACGACGCCAAGGTTGTGGGTGATCATGAGCAGCGCGAGATGCCTCTCGGTCACCAGATCCTTCAGAAGTTTCAGGATCTGCGCCTGTGTCGTCACGTCAAGGGCGGTGCCCGGTTCGTCCGCGATGAGCAGGCGCGGCTCGGACAGCAGCGCCATGGCGATGAGCACGCGCTGCCGCATCCCGCCCGAAAGCTGCACCGGATAGGAGGCGGCCACCCGTTCGGGATCGCGCATGCGCACCTGCGCCAGCACCTCGAGCACGCGCGCCATCCGGCCCTTGCGGTCACGGTCGCGGCCAAGGCGGCGGTCGGCGTATTTCAGGATCGTGGTCAACTGGTCGGCAATGGTCCAGACCGGGTTGAGCGACGACATCGGATCCTGGAAAACCATCGACATGGCCGTGCCGCGCAGCCGCAGCCGGTCGCGTTCGCGCATGGTCAGCAGGTCGTCGCCGTCGAACAGGATGCGGCCCGCGTCGATGCGCGCGGCTCCGGGCAGAAGGCCCATGATCGCCTTCATCGTCACCGACTTGCCCGAACCCGATTCCCCCACCAGCGCCACCTGCCGCGCCGCCGGCACCGCCAGCGAGACGCCCTTGAGCACCTCGCTCGTGCGGCCGTAGGTGGTGAACGAGGCGCGCAGATCCTCGACCGACAGCAGGCTCATCGCACGTCCTCCACGTCGAACAGGTCGCGCAGCCCGTCGCCCAGCAGGTTGAAGCCCAGCGCGAGGATCAGGATGACGGTCGCGGGCAGCATGGATTCCCACCAGTAGTCGGGCAGGAAATTCGCCCCCGTCGCCACCATCGTGCCCAGGTCGGGCGTGGGCGGGCGGATGCCGAGGCCCAGATAGGACAGCGACGCGCCGATCAGGATGACGAAACCGGCGTCAAGGCTGGTCTTCACCGCCACCGGCGAGATGACGTTGGGCAGGATTTCCCGGAACAGGATGTGCAGTTTCGACGCGCCCAGGGTCTCGGCCGCCTCGATGTATTCCTGCGCCCGCACCTGCCGCGTCACCGAATAGACCAGCCGCGCGTGCCAGGTCCACCACAGCGAGGCCAGCGCCAGCATCGCATTCACCAGCGACGGATCCAGCACCGCCGCCACCGCCAGCGCCACCACCAGCGGCGGGATCGCCAGGGCGATGTCGGTCAGGCGCATGATGACGATCTCGGTCCAGCCGCCGAAATAGCCCGCCAGCATCCCCAGCACAGTGCCGATCGGCACCGCGATCGCCAGGACGACGAAGGCCAGCGCCAGCGAGACCCGCAGCCCGTAGATCGAGCGCGAGAAATTGTCGCGCCCGGTGTTGTCGGTGCCGAACCAGTGTTCCCACGAGGGCGGCAGGTGGCGCGCGCGGAAATCGACCACCGCGCCGGCGTGGTCGGGATAGGGCACGATCCAGGGGGCGAATACCGCCAGGAACACCGCGACGATGACGATGAGCGCCCCGATGACCGCCGTCGGATTGCGCGAGAAGCGATACCAGTTCTGCCAGGCGTTCGAGAGCGCCGCCTGCTCGGGCAGATCGCCGCCCCCGTTCATGTCCCCGTTCCTGCCGCCGCTCATGCCCGCGCCCCCCGGATGCGCACCCGCGGATCGACCAGGCCCACGGCCAGGTCGATGGCAAGGTTGACCAGCACGAAGAACACCCCGGACACCATGACCACCCCCATGATCGCGTTCAGATCCTTCTGGGTGATCGCGCGGATGCCGTAGGCGGCCATCCCGTCGAACGAGAAGATCAGTTCCACCACGAAGGCATTGCCGATCAGCGACGCGAATTCGAGGCCGAGAATGGTCAGCGGCGGCACGAAGGCCGGGCGCAACTGGTATTTGAACAGCCGCAGCCGCTCGGGCACGCCAAAGGCGCGGGCGGCCTCGATATAGTCCTGCCGGCTCACGTCGATCATGCTGGCGCGGGTGATGCGGGCGATCTGCCCCATCGTGCCCAGCGCCAGCGCCAGCGCCGGCAGCAGCATGTGGCGCAACGCCTCGGCAAACACCTCGGGGCGCCCCTGAAGCAGGCTGTCCACCAGCAGCATCCCCGTGGGCGAGGCCACGAAATCGGTGCCGCGCGGCAGCCGCCCGGTGGTGGGCAGGATCTGAAGGACATAGCCCGCCAGCACCTGAAGCAGCAGCGCGATGAAGAAGGTGGGCATCACCGCCGAAAAGATCGCCACCCCGCGCACGGCATTGTCCGGCCAGCGGTCCTTCCAGTTGGCGGCGATCACGCCCAGCGGCACGCCCAGCGCCATGGCGATGGCGATGGTGAACAGCACCAGTTCCAGCGTGGCGGGAAAGGTGGCGCGCATGTCGTCGGACACCGGGCGCCGGGTCAGCAGCGACTTGCCCATGTCGCCCTGCGCCAGCCCGGTCATGTAGGTGGCGTATTGCTCGGCATAGGGCCGGTCGAGGCCCAGATCCGACTGGAGTTGCGCCACCTGTTCGGCGCTCGCGCGCGGGCCCAGAACCATGCGCGCGGGATCGCCGGGCACGATCCGGGCGATGGTGAAGATCACCACCGATAGCCCGACAAGCACCAGAAGCGACCAGCCGAGGCGGCGCAGGAGGAAGGCTGCAAATTCCATCGGAACCCCGGAACTCGAGGAAGGGGACAGGGGTTGGTTCGGGGCCGGCCGGCAGGACGGGAGAACATCCCGCCCGCCGGCCCCTCTCAGCCGGGCCTCAGCAGGTCCAGCTGTAGCGGGTGAAGTCGAACTCGAAGCTCTGCATCGGCACCGGCTCGAACCCGGTCAGGCAGTTGTCCATCGCATGCTGCTGGGTCTGCGCCAGCAGCGGGACCGAGACCATGAGATCGGCCAGATTCGCCTGCAACTCCTTGTAGATGCGGGCCTGTTCCGCCACGTCGCCGGTCGCGCGCGCCGCGTCGATCAGCGCGTCGATTTCCGGATCCTGCAACCATTCCATGCTGGCCCAGGTGCCAGCCGCGCTGGAATGATACTGCGTGAAGAACATCGAATCGGGCGAGGGATAGGTCGGCCCGAAGAAGATCTGGTTCACGTTCGGCGACTGTTCGACCGAGGTGGCGATCTCGGTGATGCGGTTCCAGGGCTCGGGCGCCTGGGTCACGACAAAGCCGAGGCTTTCCAGATTGGCCTGAAGCAGCAGGCTGATCTCTTCTTCGAAGGCGGTGCCGGCGACATAGGACAGCGTGATCGGGATCTGCTGCCCGGCATAGCCCGACTGCGCGATCTCTTCGGCCGCGGCGGCAAGGTCATAGCTGGGCGCGGGCACGTCGGCGTTCCAGAAATCGGCGAACCCGGCCGGCAGCACGGTGGTCATCTGTTCGCCGGGGAAGATCACGTCGCGGATGGTCTCGTAGTCGGTGGCATAGGCGATGGCGCGGCGGATGTGCACGTCGTCGGTCGGCGCCACCTGGCTGTTGAGCTTCAGGTAGAAGGCGGTGGTGGTCGGCCGGCTCTCGACGCGGAAGCGGCCCATGTCCACCAGCGCCGCGTAGGTGTCGGGCGACTGGTATTGCGAGGTCATGGTCAGCTCGCCCGAGGCGGCCATGGCGCGCACCGTCGCCTCGTCGTTGGTGATGATCCAGCGCACTTCGTCGATCGGATGCTCGTTGAAGCCGCCGTAGTAGTTCGGGTCGCGCACCACGGTCATCTGCGCGCCGCGGTCCCAGCTCTGGAGGAGGTAGGCCCCCGAACCGGCCACGTTCTGGCCCAGCCAGTCCTGCGCGTCGTCGTCGCCCGCGTGTTCGGCCACGACATCGGCATTCACGATCATGAGCGAGGGCACCGTCGCCATGAAGGGGGCGAAGGTCTTGGACAGGTTGAAGGTCACGGTGCCGTCGTCGTTGGCCACGACATTGCCGGCCGCGACCACGCCGTCGAACAGGTTCGCCGGGCCCTGGTTGATGCGCAGCAGACGCTCGAAGGAATAGACCACGTCGGCCGCCTCGACCGGCGAGCCATCCGAGAAATGCGCATCCTGCCGCAGCGTGAAGGTGACCTGGGTCGCATCGTCCGACACCACCCAGCTTTCGGCCAGTTGCGGCACCAGATTGCCGGCCGGATCGACGGTCACGAGACTGTCGTAGAGGTTCACGGCCGCCATGTAGTCGGTGTAGTCGCTGATCTTGGCCGGGTCGATCGTGCCGAAGATCTGGACGGTGTTCATGGTCACGACGGTCTGCGCCTGGGCGGCGAGGGGCAGGACGAGCAGGGCGGCAGAGGTCCGAAGCAGGTGTTTCAGCATGAGGCTCCCCATTGGTTCTGGCCCCGCGGCATGGGGGCGCGGCCGGGGCGGCGCCCGGTCAGGGGTTCAGATTGCGGCGCGTCCGCCTGCCGGACAATGCCGCACATGGACAGGTTTTTGTGCCATATGGACAGGTATTGACCTGACGCGACGTCACCCTACCGGATGAGGCGAAGCCGCGCCGCCGCTGCAACCGCCGCGCGACGGTCGCGGGCGCCCAGCTTGCGATAGAGGTTGGCGAGGTGGAATTTCACCGTCGATTCGCTCAGCCCGAGCATGGAGGCGATGCTCTTGTTCGGGGATCCCTCGGCGATGGCGCGCAGCATCCGCGTCTCCTGCCGGGTCAGGCCCGCCGCCCGCGCCGGCCCGGGCGCCATGAGGCCGCGCAGCAGGCGGCGCACCTCGGGATCGGCTTCGGCCGCGTCGCGCAGGCGCCGCACGGCCAGGATGTCGGTCAGGAACACGCGCTCTTCGGCCAGCGTCGCCACCGCCCCCTCGCGCGCCGCATCGGCCAGAAGCCGGACCAGCGCCGCCTCGGCCTCGCCGGTGCGGCGGGTGCGGCGCAGCACCTCGACCAGCCAGATGCGCGCGGCCATGCGCTGTCGGCCGAGAAGGTGCGGATTGTCGAGCATGACCGCGATCAGCCGGTCGAGCCCCGGCCGCTGCGGCGCGGTCTGCGCCATCTGCCGCAGCCAGATCAGCGCCATCGCCACCTCGTCGCGGTCCTCGAGCGCGGCCAGCCGTTCGCCGCCGGCAAGGACGAAACCCTGCGTGATCCGCCCCGGCAGCGCCGCCGCCGCCTGCCCCGCCTCGGCCCAGCGCCCCGCCGATTGCAGCAGCGCGACTTCGCGGATGTCGATGAGGCTGCGAAACTGCGCCGCGCGTTCCTGCCGCACCCGCCAGCGATCGAGAAAGGCGCGCGCCGCCACCGGCGACTGCGCCTCGGCCAGGGCCTGGGAACCGTAGGTCACCACCAGTTCGACGATGGTCGGCCAGATCTCGCCCTGGGCAAGGGCGTCGGTCTCGTGGGTGAGGAAGCGGTGCAGCGGTTCGGGCTGCCCGCCTTCGAAGGCGATGCAGGCATCGACCAGACCGAGGATGCGCGCATCGCCCGGACTGTCATAGGGCGTGGCCCGCAACAGCCGCCGCGCCCCCGCCGCATGACGCCGCGCCGCCGCGGTATCGGCCTGCATCAGGCGGATCACCGCCAGGTGCAGTTCGATGTAGAAGGACAGGATGGTGACACCCGCCCGCGCGTAATGCGCCGCCGCCTGAAGCGCGACATGCTCGGCCTCGGGAAAGCGGCGCACGCGGATGTAGAATTCGAGCACCGCGTTGAAGAACCCGCCGCGCGTCAGGTCGTCGTCGGCCGGAATCTCGGCATGGAGGCGATAGGCATCGTCAAGGAAATGGTCGGGAAGGTCGAAATCCTCCCAGGTGCGGACCAGAAACCGGAAGTAGCGCACCGCAAGCGGCAGGCGCCTGTCGGCCATGATCCCGCGCGCCGCGGTCATCCCCTCGCCCCAGCGCGCGCTGAGGATGTTGAGGGTCAGCGCCACCTCGCCGCGCTTGACCGCCTGCACCGCGCGCGACAGCACCAGCGTTTCGTCGGTCAGCAGCAGGTCGGGCGGAAACCCGGCCAGCATCCGGTCCATCGCCCGCGGGCCGAAGCGGTGGATGTAGAAGGGTCCGCTTGCCTGCCGCAGCGCCCCGATCGCCGCCTCCCAGGCGCCGATCGACTGGAAGGTGGCGATGGCGGCCGGGGTCTGGCCCAACGCCGCCTGCGTCACGGCGATGGCGCGCGCTTCGGTCGGATCCTCGGCCCGGACGGCAAGGGTCTGGCGCACCGCGCGCAGCATCGGCTGGCGCACGGCCTCAAGGGCCGGATGCAGCGCCGCCCCCGGCCGCACGAAAGGCAGCCCGGCCAGAAGCCGCGCATCGAACCGCCGCGCCGGTTCGGCCAGATGGGCGCCCAGCGCGGCGACGGCGGGGGACGGGTAATGCGCCAGCACCTCGTCGCGCAGGAAATCGGCCAGCACGCCCGGATCCGCCTGCCCGGCCGGATACAGGCACAGCCAGCCGCCGGTGCGCGCCATGACCGCCGCCGCCTCGGCCGGGGTCAGGCCGGCGGCGGTCAGCTCCGCTTCGCTGGCAAGCAGATCGTCGGTGCCGATGTCGAGGACCGCGCCATAGACCCTTGCCCGTGCAAGGCCGGGAATGCCGGAATCGGGCCGCCTGGCCAGGATCAGGCGCTGTCCGGCCCTTGGCACCTCGAGCGGGCCGGTGGCGCCGGAAACCGGCACGTCCCAGAGGCCGGACGCGGGCGGGCTGGCCCCGTCCGCCACCCCGCCCAGCCCCGGCGCCGCCGCCGCCAGTTCCCGCAAGAGCCAGGTCTTGCCGGTGCCCGCCGGCGCCTCGATCACCACGAGCGGCCGGTCCGCCGCCAGGATGCGCGCCACCAGCCGGCAGCGCGCGATGAACGGGGGCGCGGTCGATCCGCCCCCCGTGCCGGTCACATTGCCGCCTCGAACAGCGCGATCGTGTTCTCGAGCGTCATCTTCGCCGGGTTGCCGCCCGCGCTCGGATCCTCGATCGCCTCGGCGGCCAGGGTCGGGATCTGCGCCGCATCGACGCCCATCGCGGCAAGGCCACCGGGGAATCCGAACAGGGTGTTCAGCTCCACCACCCGCGCGCGGAACCCGTCAAAGCCGCCGGCGATGCCCAGATAGGCCGCCGCCGCCTCGATCCGCTGCTCGATGGCGGCGCGATTGAAGTCGAGGCAGGCCGGCATCACCACGGCGTTGGTCGTGCCGTGATGGGTGCCGTAATGCGCGCCCACCGGATGCGACAGCGCATGGATCGCGCCCAGGCCCTTCTGGAAGGCCACCGCCCCCATCGCCGCCGCGGCCAGCATCTGCGCCCGCGCCTCGAGATCGGTGCCATCGGCATAGGCGCGCGGCAGGTAGGTATTCACCAGCCGCAACCCCTCGAGCGCGATGCCCTGGCTCATCGGGTGGAAGAAGGGGCTGGAATAGGCCTCGAGGCAATGCGCGAAGGCATCCATCCCCGTGCCCGCGGTGATCGCCCTGGGCATGCCCACGGTCAGTTCGGGGTCCGAGATGACCACGGTGGGCAGCACCCTGGGGTGGAAGATGATCTTCTTCTGGTGGGTCGCGCTGTTGGTGATGACCGAGGCGCGGCCGACCTCCGACCCGGTCCCCGCGGTCGTGGGCACGGCGATGATCGGGGCGATCACGCTTGCATCCGCGCGGGTCCACCAGTCGCCGATGTCCTCGAAATCCCAGACCGGCCGGGTCTGGCCATGCATGAAGGCCACCATCTTGGCCAGATCGAGGCCCG
This sequence comes from Rubellimicrobium sp., assembly GCA_020852925.1. GTDB lineage: Bacteria > Pseudomonadota > Alphaproteobacteria > Rhodobacterales > Rhodobacteraceae > JADYZU01. The sequence continues at coordinate 74,877 of JADYZU010000039.1, forward strand.
ATCCCCCGCCAAAGGCGATGACCCCGTCATGGCCACCGGCACGATAGGCGGCGACCCCGGCCTCGAGGTTCTTCTCGTTCGGGTTCGGGTCCACATCGGCAAAGATCGCCCGGCCCAGCCCGGCCTCCTCCATGAGGTCGAGCGTGCGCGCCGTCACCGGCAGCGTGGCCAACCCGCGGTCGGTGACCAGCAGCGGCCGGCGGATCCCGGCCTGGGCGCAGGCCGCGCCGATTTCCCGGATGCGGCCGGGGCCGAACTTGATCGCGGTCGGATAGGACCAGTTGGCGGTGGGAACGTTCATGGCTTTGCCTTCCGCAGGTGATAGGAGCGCGGCCGCGTGACCGCCTGATAGCCGAGCACCGACATCGAGCCGCCCCGGCCCGTGTCCTTGCAGCCGGTCCAGGTGCAGGCCGGATCGACATAGTCGGCGCGGTTGAGGAACACGGTCCCCGTCTCGATCCGCCGCCCGAGGGCGAGCGCGCGGTCGGGGTCCTTCGTCCACAGACTTGCCGTGAGGCCGAAGGGCGAATCGTTCATGAGGCGCAGCGCCTCCTCGTCGTCCTTCACCGGCATGATGCCGACGACGGGGCCGAAGGTCTCGTCGCGCATGACACTCATGGAGTGATCGACGTTCACGAGGATCTGCGGCATGACATAGGCGCTCTCGCCGTCGTCGGCGGGGTGATGCTGCCGCTCGATGAGGGGCCTGGCCCCTCGGGCGACCGCATCGGCGACCTGATCGCGCACGAGGCGCGCAAAGCGCACGTTCGCCATCGGGCCCAGCGTCGTCGCCGCATCGAACGGATTGCCAAGGCGCAGGCCGCCGGCCCAGGCCACGGCGCGCTGCACGAAATCGTCGAAATGGCGCTCGTGGACATAGATGCGCTCGATCCCGCAGCAGCACTGGCCGGCGTTGTACATCGCCCCGTCCATGAGCACGTCCACCGCCCAGTCGAGATCGGCGTCCTCCATCACATAGCCCGGATCCTTGCCGCCCAGTTCCAGGCCAAGCCCGGTGAAGGTGCCGGCCGCCGCCCGCTCGATCGCCTGACCGCCGCCGACCGAACCGGTGAAGTTCACGAAGCCGAAAGAGCGGTTGGCGATCAGCCGTTCGGTTCCGGCATGGTCGAGGACGATGTTCTGGAACACCCCCTCGGGGATGCCGCCCCGGGCCAGCGCCTCGGCGATGCGCTCGCCCACGAGAAGGGTCTGGCTCGCGTGCTTGAGCACCACGGCATTGCCGGCGATGAGCGCGGGGACGATGGTGTTGAAGGCGGTGAGATAGGGATAGTTCCAGGGCGCGACGACAAAGACCACGCCGACGGCCTCGCGCTCGATCATGCGGGTGAAAAGCGCGTCGTCCTGCGCCACCAGCGGCGCCAGCGCCTCCTCGGCGATCCCGGCCATGTAGGTGGCGCGCTCGTTCACGCCGCCGAATTCGCCGCCATAGCGCACCGGACGGCCCATCTGCCAGGCGATCTCCTCGACCACCACATCCTTCATGGCATTGAGCGCGGCAATCCCGGCAAGGACGAGGCGCCGTCGCTCGTCAAGGGGCACCGCGAGCCAGTCGCGCTGGGCCGCGCGCGCACGCGCCACCACCGCATCTGCCTCACCCGGGCCAAGCGCCGGGCGCTCGGCATAGACCCGCCCGTCGACGGGCGAGATGCATCGGATCATCGTTGTCATCAGTCTCTCCGTGCTTGTCCTGCGCGTTCTAGCAGCGCCCGCGCGGCGGCGAAAGCCACCTGTCACCTGCGCCGATGCCCGCGCGCCCCGGGGCGCACGGGCCGCAATGAGCGCCTGCGGCGCACATTTCCTGTCTCGTCGGCGCCCGCGGGGCGCCTCCTCGGGGGCCTCCGGCGGGGGTATTTGAGACAAAGATGAAGGGGCCTCTTCATCTGTCCCCAAATATCCCGGGGGGAGTCGCCCGCAAGGGCGACGGGGGGCAGCGCCCCCCGCCCCCGCGCCGGTCCGGGCCCGGCGGTCAGCCGTGCTTCACCATCACATGGCGCACCACGGTATAATCCTCGAGCGCGTAGCCCGACAGATCCTTGCCGTAGCCCGACTGACGGATGCCGCCGTGGGGCATCTCGGAGACCAGCATGAAATGCGTGTTCACCCAGGTGCAGCCGTAGCGCAGGCGCGCGGCGATCGCCATGGCCCGGCCCACGTCGCGCGTCCACACCGACGAGGCCAGGCCGTAGACACTGTCGTTGGCCCAGTTCACCGCGGTATCGACATCGTCGAAGCGCGTGACCGAGACGACCGGGCCGAACACCTCGCGCTGGACGATCTCGTCGGTCTGGAGCGCGCCTGCGACCACGGTCGGGCGATAGTAGAAGCCGGGCCCTTCGCCGGCGCTGCCGCCGGCGGTGATCTCGACATGGTTCAGTTCGGCGGCGCGGCTGACGAAGCTGGCCACCCGGTCGCGCTGGCGCGGCGAGATGAGGGGCGGGATTTCGTTCCGGCTGTCGTCGGCGTCGTCGAGGACGATGGAATCGGCCGCGGCGCTGAGGTCGGCCACCAGCCGGTCGTGGATCTTCGGCCCGGCATAGACGCGGCAGGCGGCGGTGCAGTCCTGTCCGGCGTTGTAGAAGGAGAAGGCGCGCAACCCCGCGACTACCGCGTCGAGATCGGCGTCGTCCATGACGATCACCGGCGCCTTGCCGCCCAGTTCCAGATGGGTCCGCTTCACGCTTTTCGAGGCGGCGACCAGCATCTTGCGCCCGGTGGCCACGTCGCCGGTCAGGCTGATCATGTCCACCCCGGCGTGGTTGATCAGCGTGTTGCCCACCGTCCCGCCCTGGCCCACGACGACGTTGACCACCCCTTCGGGCAGGATCCCCGCGAGGATCCGCGCCAGCCGCAGCGCCGTCAGCGGGGTCTGTTCGGAGGGCTTCATCACCACGCAATTGCCGCCGGCGATGGCGGGGGCCAGTTTCCACGCCATCATCATCAGCGGATAGTTCCAGGGCGCGATCGAGGCCACCACCCCGACCGGATCGCGCCGGATCATCGAGGTGTGCCCCGCGAGGTATTCCCCCGCCAGCGCCCCGTGCATGTTGCGCACCGCCCCGGCGAAGAAGCGGAAGCAGTCGGCGACCGCCGGGATCTCGTCCCCGGTGACCAGGCCGACCGGCTTGCCGCAGTTCAGCGCCTCGAGCCGGGCGAGTTCGGCGCCGTCGGCCTCGATCGCGTCGGCGATCCTGAGCAGGAGCGCCGACCGTTCGGCCGGGGTGGTGCGCGACCAGCCGGCAAAGGCCGCCTGCGCCGCCGCCACCGCACGGTCGATCTGGCCGGCCGATGCCTCGGGCAGGGCGAGGATCGTGGCGCCGGTGCGGGGATCGAGGATGGCCTCCTCGGTCTCGGAGCCGCGTTCGAAGGCGCCGCCGATCAGCATTTCGGTGTCCATGGTCAGTTCCCTCTCATTTGCCGCTGCCGGCGACCGATTCGGTCCCGCGAGTCAGCCAGTAGGCGCCGAGGATCGGCAGGAAGGTCACCAGCACCACCACCATGGCGACCACGTTCGTCACCGGCCGCTGCCGCGGGCGCACCAGTTCCTCGAGCATCCAGATCGGCAGGGTCTGCTGCTGGCCGGCGGTGAAGGTGGTGACGATCACCTCGTCGAACGACAGCG
>JADYZU010000040.1 GCA_020852925.1 Rubellimicrobium sp.
GCCGGATCGGCCAGCAATCCCGCAACCGTCGCCCCGAGCGATTCGCGCCGGGTCAGCCGCGCGGCCCCGGCCGCGTCCAGCGCCTCCCATGCCAGGGCGGCATTCGCCACCTGTGGCCCGTGCAGCAGCGCCGTGCCGCATTGCGCGCCCTCCCAGGGGTTGTGCCCCCCCACCGGCACGAGCGAGCCGCCCATGAACGTGACCGGGGCCAGCCGATACCAGAGCCCGGTTTCGCCCAGGGTGTCGACCAGCCAGACCGCACCCTCGGGCCCCTCGCCCAGCGCGCGGCGGGTCATCGGCGCCAGGGCGGCGATCGCCGCGCCCCGTTCGGGATGGCGCGGGCACAGGATCAGGAGCGCATCCGGGAGCGCGCGGCGCACCTCCTCATGGGCGGCCAGGATCACCTCCTCCTCGCCCGGATGGGTCGAGACGGCGGCCCAAACCGGCCGCGTCCCGATCTGCCCGCGCAGCCGCGCCAGCAGGGCGGCATCCGCGGGTGGGGGCGCGGCGGCGGCCTTCATGTCGCCCGTCACCCTGACCTCGGGGCAGCCCAGCGCGCGCAGCGCCGTGGCGGTCTCCGCATCCTGCGCGGTGGCCAGGCGAAACGGCGCCACAAGGGCGCGCATGATCGCCGGCATCCGCCGCAGGCGCCTTCGGGCGCGCGGCGACAGCCGGGCGTTGATGCGCGCACGCGGCAGGCCGGCGCGGTCCGCCGAATCCAGCATCACCGGCCACAGGTCGTTCTCGACCACGATGAGAAGCGCCGGCCGCCAGTGACGCAGGAAGCGCCGCAGGGCCGCGGGCGTGTCGAGGGGGGCGAACTGATGGAAGGCGCCTTCGGGCAGGCGCCCCTCCAGGATCGTGGCCGAGGTCGGGGTCAATGTGGTCACGAGGCAGGACAGATCGGGCCGCGCCGCGCGCAGGGCCGCGATCAGCGGCAGGATCGACAGACCCTCGCCCAGACTGGCGGCATGCAGCCACAGAACCGGGCCCGGTGGCCGTCCGCGCGACGCGAAGCCGCGCCGCTCGGCCCGGCGCAGGGCCGAGATCCCCGCCACCCGGTCGCGCCGCGCGATGCGCCAGCCCGGGAATGGCCCGGCCAGACCTGCCGCCAGGCGCCACAGGATCAGCAGCAGGGGCATTCAGCCGCCGGTATGGCTCATGTGGCGGCTGATCCGGCCGCCCTCCTGCCCGCGGGCATAGTCGAAATCGTGGCCCCTGGGCTTGGTCGCGATCGCGGCGCGGATGGCGGTGACCAGCGCTTCGTCCGATTCCGACGACCGCAGCGCCGCGCGCAGGTCGGAATGGCCCTCCTGCCCGAGGCAGGTATAGATCTCGCCGGTGCAGGTGACGCGCACGCGGTTGCAGCTTTCGCAGAAATTGTGGGTCAGCGGCGTGATGAACCCGATCCGCTGGCCGGTCTCCTCGATCCGGACATAGCGCGCCGGCCCGCCGGTCGAATCGGGCAGATCCACCAGGCTGTAGCGCTGCGCGAGCCGTGCCCGGAGCGCGGTCAGCGGCCAGAACTGGTCAAGCCGGTTCTCGTTGCCGATATCGCCCATCGGCATGACCTCGATCCAGGTGAGATCCATGCCCCGCGCGGCGGCGAATTCGGTCAGGGTGAACAGTTCGTCCTCGTTCACGCCCTTCAGCGCCACGGTGTTGAGCTTCACCTTCAACCCCGCCGCCTGCGCCGCATCGAGCCCGCGCATCACCTGATCGAACCGGCCCCAGCGGGTGATGGCGTGGAACCGCCCGGCATCGAGCGTATCGAGCGAGACATTGATCCGCCGCACCCCGGCCGCGGCCAGATCGGCCGCGAACCGCTCGAGTTGCGATCCGTTCGTGGTGACGGTCAGTTCCCTGAGCGCGCCGCTCTCCAGATGGCGGGTCATGGCGTTGAAGAAAGTCAGGATGTTGCGCCGCACCAGCGGCTCACCGCCGGTGACGCGCAGCTTGGTCACGCCCAGGCCGACAAAGGCGGAACAAAGCCGGTCGAGTTCCTCGAGCGAGAGCAGGTCGCGCTTGGGCAGGAATTCCATCGCCTCGGACATGCAATAGACGCAGCGAAAGTCGCAGCGATCCGTGACCGAGATGCGCAGGTAGCGGATCGCGCGCCCGAACGGATCGAGAATCGCGGGCGGCAGGGCGGGAGAGGGCGGAAACGCGGGTTCCATGACGACCGAGTCTAGGCCCCCGCCCCCCGATCCGCAAGGCGCGCGGCCGGGGTCATTGCGCCGCGGCCCAAGGCGTGGGAACATGGGGCATGGCCCGCTGTGCTTCCATCCCGATCCCGGCTCTGGTTGCCGCCCTCCTGCTGCTGGGCGGCTGTGCCGCCCTTTCTTCCCCGCCGGGCGATGCGCCTGCGCCGGTCATCGACGAAGCGCCCGAGGCCACCCTCGCCGCCGCGCCCCCGCCGCCGCCGGCGGCCCGCACCGCCGAGGAATTCGACACCACCAGCGCCGAACAGCGCGCGGCCGCCACCGCCGCCCCGGCCGTGGCGCAGGAAGTGCGCCTGGGCACCACCATCGCCTCGCTCGGCCCGCCGGCCGAAGCCGGGCTGTGGCTGCGCACCGGCCTTGTCACCGGGACGGTCATGGGCAGGGTCGAATACCCCGCGACCGGAAAGTCCGTCACGCTCGAGCTGCGCCCCTCGGGCGGTGCCGCAGGCGGCGGCAGCGAGATCAGCCTCGCCGCCATGCGCCTCCTCGAGGCACCGCTGACCGGCCTTCCCGAACTGGTGGTCTTTCGCCACTGACCCGCAGAGGGGGGGGGGCGGGCCGCCCCCCGCCCCCCC
>JADYZU010000041.1 GCA_020852925.1 Rubellimicrobium sp.
CCGCCGAAGCTGCTGCGCCCGCCGCCGAAGCTGCTGCGCCCGCCGCCGAAGAGGCCGCGCCTGCCGCCGAAGAGGCCGCGCCTGCCGCCGAAGAGGCCGCGCCTGCCGCCGAAGAGGCCGCTCCCGCGCCCTGAGTGGGCGCATCGGCCGGGTCATCCGGCCGCCCGGAGGGAAGATCACAGGGCCGCGGGGCGCGCTTGCCCCCGCGGCCTTTTTCATGCGCCCGCCCTGCCTTTGGCCGCTGCCCTGCCTCTGGCCGCCGCCCTGCCGGGCAGAGGAAAGGGCCCGGGCAAAGGAAAGGGGCGCGCCCCGTCGCCGGAGCGCGCCCCCTGACCGGCCCCGCCGGGGCCTGCGGTCCTATTCGTCCTGGGCGGCGCCGCCGATGTCGTCGAACAGCGCGTTGATGTCCATTTCCGCCGCGGCCTCTTCTTCGGCCGCGAGTTCCTGGATCGACTTGCCCGAGGCCTGGAGTTCGGCCTCCTGCGCGGACCGGGCGACGTTCACGGACACGGTCACGTCGACTTCGGGGTGCAGGCGCACGGTCACGTCGTGCAGGCCCAGATACTTGATCGGGGCGATCAGGATCACCTGGCCCTTGTCGAGCGAGAAGCCGGCCCCGGTCGCGGCCTCGGCCACGTCGCGCGGCGTCACCGAACCATAGAGCGCGCCGCCGTCCGAGGCGGAGCGGATCACCACGAAGGACTGGCCGTCAAGGCGTTCGCCCAGGGCCTCGGCCTCCTTGCGGGTCTCGAGATTGCGCGCCTCGAGCTGGGCCTTCTGCGATTCGAACCGGGCGATGTTCGCCTCGGAGGCGCGCAGCGCCTTGCCCTGCGGCAGCAGGAAGTTGCGCGCATAGCCGGGGCGGACATTCACCACCTCGCCCATCTGGCCAAGCTTGGCCACGCGCTCGAGCAGGATCACTTGCATGTCGGTCGCTCCTTACTTGGTCGCATAGGGCAGGAGCGCGAGGAACCGGGCACGCTTGATCGCCTCTGCGAGCTTGCGCTGGTTCTTGGCGCCCACCGCGGTGATGCGCGAGGGGACGATCTTGCCGCGCTCGGAGATGTAGCGCTGAAGCAGACGGGTGTCCTTGTAGTCGATCACCGGGGCGCCTTCGCCCTCGAACGGATCGGACTTGCGGCGGCGGAAGAAGGGTTTCGTTGCCATGTCTCGGACTCCTGTTCTCAGCGACGGTCGCCACGGTCGCCCCGGGGGGCGCGGTCTTCACGGGGGCCACGGTCTTCACGCGGGCCACGGTCTTCGCGGGGACCGCGATCCTCGCGCGGGCCACGGTCGCCGCGGTCGCGCTCGTCGCGCTTCTGCATCTGGACCGAGGGGCCGTCCTCGTGCTTGTCCACGCGGATGGTCATGACGCGCATCACGTCGTCATGCAGGCGCATCAGGCGCTCCATCTCCTGCACGGCCGGCGCGGGCGCGTCGGTGCGCAGGAAGGCGTAATGCCCCTTGCGGTTCTTGTTGATCCTGTAGGCCATGGTCTTCACGCCCCAGTATTCGTTCGCGATCACCTTGCCGCCGTTGTCGGCGAGGATCGCTCCGAAATGTTCGATGAGGGCTTCGGCCTGCGCGGTCGCCAGATCCTGGCGCGCGATGAAGACATGCTCGTAGAGAGGCATGAAATCTCCGGTTCTGTGGCGCATTTCAACGGGGGGGCCCACCTTCCGCTCCCACCCCACGAGAGCTGCGCGGTTCAATATCCCTGCGGAAGGATGGGGCCTTATACAGGTCCGCCGCCCGAAGGCAAGGCCGCTGTCCCGCCGCCGCTGCCGCCGCCCGTTTTCCGGCAAATGCCGGCAGGGCGCCCCGGGCAGGCCGCATTCGCGCCTGAATTCGCAACGAAATGTCAACCAGCCCATCGGAGAATGCGATCATGGCCGTTGTCGATGTCTTTCCTGCCGGTTCTGCCCCCATCGCCGGTCTGCGGTCGGGGGGGGACCGGCGCCGCAAGGTCCGGGGGCCACGGCATCGGGTGATCGAAGGGTTCTCGGGCTATGTCATCCGGCGCGGCGACGCGGCGCCCCGGATCATCGCGGTCGCGCAGTTCGTGGCCTGGGGCGCGGGAATCGCGCTCTTGCTCGCGGCCTGGCTTGCGCTGACCGCGCCGGCGGCGCCGGGGGCGGGCGGGATCATCCTGCGGGGGGCGGCGGTGCTGCTGGCGGGGGCGGCCCTGCTGCTGTTCGATTTCGCCCGGCGCGGCACCATCCCCGATCTCGAGGTCGATCTTCTGCGGGGCGAGTTGCGCGAGGTAGCCCGCCACCGTGCCGGTCCCCGGCGCGTCACCGCCTGCCACGGATTCGATTCGGTCTCGGCGGTGTTCGTCGACCAGCCGCATGGACGCGGGCGGGCGGCGCTGGTGGTGCGGCTGGGCAGCGCGCGGCAGGTGCTGCCGGTGGCCTGTGGCGACGCGGGCCAGCTCGAGCCGCTCTGCGACCGGCTGGCGCGCGACCTGCTGATCCGCGCGCAAGCCGACGTGACGCTGCCGCCCGTGACCGCGGCCCGCATCGCCGCCTGAAAACCGGTCGCCGCCCGAGGGCAGGTGGCGACCCGCGCCTTGAGGGGCGGGGCCAAGACGGATAGGACTTTGCCCGACGATCAGGGAGGTCCGCCGTGCGCGCATTCGTCTTTCCGGGGCAGGGTGCCCAGACCATCGGCATGGGCCGCGCCCTGGCCGAGGCGGTTCCCGCCGCCCGTGCCGTCTTTGAAGAAGTGGACGAGGCGCTGGGCGAATCCCTGTCCGCGCTGATCTGGGAGGGCGAGACCGAGGCCCTGACCCTGACCCGCAACGCGCAGCCCGCGCTCATGGCCACCTCGATCGCGGCGATGCGCGCGCTTGAGGCCGGGGGTGTGACGGTCGCGGATGCGGATTTCGTCGCCGGGCATTCGCTGGGCGAATATTCCGCGCTGTGCGCCGCCGGGGCGCTGTCGCTGGCCGATACCGCGCGCCTGCTGCGCATCCGCGGCGAGGCGATGCAGGCGGCGGTGCCGGTGGGCGTGGGGGCGATGGCCGCGCTTCTGGGCCTCGACTTTGCCGCCGCGCGCGAAGTGGCGGCCGAGGCGGCCGAGGGCGAGGTCTGCACCGCCGCCAATGACAACGATCCGGCGCAGGTGGTGGTGTCGGGCCACCGCGGCGCGGTCGAGCGCGCGGTGGCGATCGCCCGGGCGCGGGGCGCGAAACGCGCGCTCATGCTGCCGGTCAGCGCGCCCTTCCATTCGCCGCTGATGGCGCCCGCCGCCGCCGCCATGGCCGAGGCGCTGGCGCAGGTGGTCCTGCGCGCGCCCGCGGTGCCCGTGGTCGCCAATGTCCGCGCCAGTGCCGTGAGCGACCCCGACACGATCCGCGCGCTGCTGGTCGAACAGGTGACGGGGTCGGTGCGCTGGCGCGAATCCGTCCTGTGGATGGAATCGCAGGGCGTCACCGGGATCTGGGAGATCGGCGCCGGCAAGACCCTGTCGGGCATGGTGCGCCGCATCGCCCCCGCCATCGCCTGCCGCACCGTCGGCACGCCCGAGGAGGCCGCGGCCGCAATCGAATCGCGCAACACCTGAAGAAAGGGTGCAGATGTTTGATCTGACTGGACGGAATGCCCTTGTGACCGGCGCCTCGGGCGGGATCGGCGGGGCGATCGCGCGCGCGCTCCATGGCGCGGGGGCCACGGTCGCGCTTTCGGGCACGCGCGCGGGGCCGCTGGCGGAACTGGCGCAGGAACTGGGATCGCGGGCGCATGTGCTGCCCTGCGACCTGTCCGACGGCGCCGCGGTCGATGCGCTGCCGGGGCAGGCGGCGGCGGCGATGGGATCGGTCGACATCCTCGTGAACAACGCCGGCATCACCCGCGACCAGCTTTTCATGCGCATGTCGGACGAGGACTGGGACCGGGTGATCGCGGTGAACCTCACCTCGACCATGCGGCTGTGCCGCGCGGTCATGCGGCCGATGATGAAGGCGCGCTGGGGCCGGATCGTCAACATCTCGTCGGTGGTGGGGGCGACGGGCAACCCCGGCCAGGCGAATTACGCCGCCTCCAAGGCCGGCATGGTCGGCATGACCAAGGCCATCGCCGCCGAAGTGGCCAGCCGCGGCATCACCGCCAATTGCGTGGCGCCCGGCTTCATCGCCACCGCCATGACCGGCAAGCTGACCGATGACCAGCAGGGCGCGATCTTGCGGCAGATTCCCGCCGGCCGCATGGGAGAGCCTGCGGAAATCGCCGCCGCCGTCCTCTATCTGGCCAGCGTCGAGGCCGCCTATGTCACCGGCGCCACGCTGCATGTGAACGGCGGCATGGCGATGATCTGAGGGCCGCCGCAGGCCCGCCGGGGCGGGGGCGAAAACGTTTGCCTCGGCCGGAATCTCTGCTATGGGTCGCGCGACGGTCCGGGGGGGATATCCTCTTCGCGGCCGCCCGGCTTTCGGGGTAAGGCCCTTAGGGGCGCAGGTCAAATCGGGGCGCCAGTTGCCCTTTCGGGATTGAGGAATTGACATGAGCGACGTCGCAGAACGTGTGCGCAAGATCGTGGTTGAGCACCTCGGCGTTGACGCCGACAAGGTGATCGAGAATGCATCGTTCATCGACGATCTCGGTGCCGACAGCCTCGACACCGTCGAGCTGGTGATGGCCTTCGAGGAAGAATTCGGCATCGAGATCCCCGACGACGCCGCCGAAACCATCCAGACCTTCGGCGACGCGGTCAAGTTCATCTCGGCCGCCCAGTGATTGCCGGGTGATCGCCCGGCGATAGTCCCGGCACACGGGACTTGCCCACGGCACCCCTTCGGGGGTGCCGTTGCGTTTGGGGGGCTGCCGGATGCGCGCCTTGCCTGCAACTTGCGGGCCCGGGCCGCGAATGTTGCGCCGGACGCGGGGCGCATGTATCACCCGACGAAGCCATTCGAAGGGGATTTCACATGCGTCGTGTCGTCGTCACCGGGCTTGGTCTGGTCACTCCGCTGGCCGACGGGGTCGAGGAAACCTGGGCGCGGCTTCTGGCCGGCCGGTCGGGCGCCGGGCCGATCACGCAGTTCGACCCGTCCGAGGTCGTGACCAAATACGCCTGCGAGGTGAAGCGCGGCGACGGCAGCGACGGCAGCTTCGATCCCGATCGCTACATGGAGCCGAAGGAACAGCGCAAGGTCGACAATTTCATCGTCTTCGGCGTGGCCGCGGCGCAGCAGGCGGTGCAGGACGCCGGGATCGATGGGCTGTCCGAGGCCGAGAGACTGCGCGTGGGCGTGCTGATCGGATCGGGAATCGGCGGGCTGAATTCCATCGCCAATACCGCGATCATGATGAAGGAGAAGGGACCGAAGCGGGTCTCGCCCTTTTTCGTGCCGGGCGCGCTCATCAACCTGATCTCGGGGCATGTGGCGATCCGCTACGGCTTCAAGGGGCCGAATCACGCGGTCGTGACCGCCTGTTCGACCGGCGCCCATGCGATCGGGGATGCGGCGCGCCTGATCAAGTATGGCGCGGCCGACATCATGGTTGCGGGCGGGGCCGAGGCGGCGATCTGCGAACTGGGCATCGCCGGGTTCAACGCCTGCAAGGCGCTCTCGACCAAGCGCGGCAACGACCCCGAACGCGCCTCGCGGCCCTATGACGCGGACCGCGACGGCTTCGTGATGGGCGAGGGGGCCGGGGTCGTGGTCCTTGAGGATTACGACCATGCGGTGGCCCGCGGCGCCACCATCCATGCCGAGGTGCTGGGCTATGGCATGTCGGGCGACGCCTGGCACATCACCGCGCCCTCCGAGGATGGCGAGGGGGCCGAGCGCTGCATGCGCGCCGCGCTCGAGGATGCGGGGATCGGGCCCGAGGCCATCGACTACATCAACGCGCATGGCACCTCGACCATGGCCGACGTGATCGAACTGGCGGCGGTCGAGCGGCTCCTGGGCGATCACGCCGGGCAGGTCACCATGTCCTCGACCAAATCCGCCACCGGGCATCTGCTGGGCGCGGCCGGCGCGATCGAGGCGATCTTCTCGATCCTCGCCATCCGCGACCAGATCTGCCCGCCGACGATCAACCTCGACAATCCGGCGGTCGAGACCCCGGTCGATCTGGCCCCGAACGCGCCGCGCCGGCGCAAGGTCGGGGTGGCGCTGTCGAATTCCTTCGGCTTTGGCGGCACCAATGCGAGTGTGATCTTCGGAAAGATCGGCTGATGTGGCGCAACATCGCGTCGAACGCGCTCACGGTGCTGGTGGTCGCGCTGTTCCTGCTGGGCGGCGTGATCGCCTGGGCGGTGCGGGATTATGCCGCGCCGGGGCCGCTGGCGCAGGCGATCTGCCTGCAGGTGCCGCAGGGCGCGACCATGCGCACGGTGTCGGGGGATCTGGGCGCGCAGGGCGCGGTGCGGTCCGAACGGATGTTCCGCATCGGCGTGGCCTATGCCGGCCTCGATCAGGGCCTGAAGGCCGGCAGCTACCTCGTGCCGGCCGGCGCCTCGATGGAGGCGATCGCGGACATCATCACGCGCGGCGGCGCCTCGACCTGCGGATCGCAGATCCAGTTCACGGTGGGGGTGACGCGCAATCTCGTGCAGATGCGCGAGCTTGACCCCGCGACGCTGCAATTCCGCGAGCTGGCCCGCTTCAACCCCGCGACCGATCCCGTGCCCCCCGAATATGCCACCCTGCGCGACGGGGCCGACACGCAATATTCGCTCGTGGTCGTGCCCGGCGTGACCTCGTGGCAGGTGGTGCAGGGGCTGGCCGCGTTCGAGATCCTGACGGGCGATGTGACCGCGATCCCGCCCGAGGGGATGCTGGCCCCCGACAGCTATCAGGTGGCCCCCGGCGATGACCGCGGCGCGCTTCTGGCGCGGATGCAGTCGGCGCAGGACCGCATCCTGACCGAGGAATGGACCAACCGCGAGGACGGGCTGCCCATCGCCTCGATGGCCGAGGCGCTGACGCTGGCCTCGATCATCGAGAAGGAGACCGGGGTTGCCGACGAACGCCCGCTGGTGGCCGGCGTGCTGGTGAACCGGATCCGGCAGGGCTGGCAGTTGCAGTTCGACCCGACCATCATCTACGGCATCACCCGCGGCGAGGGCATCCTCGACCGGCCGATCCGCCAGTCCGACATCGACGGCGAGACCGAGCGGCGCCTGCACGGATCGGTGGCCTACAACACCTATGTGATCCGCGGCCTGCCCCCGGGCCCGATCGCGCTGCCGGCGCGTTCGGCGATCCATGCGGCGCTGCATCCGGCACAGACCGACTACATGTTCTTCGTGGCCACGAACGACGGCACGGGCGGCCATGCCTTTGCCGTGACCCGGGCCGAACATGTCGCCAACGTGACCGCGGCGCGGCGCGCGGCCGAAGAGGCGGCGGCTGCTGCGGCGGCGGCGGCGGAGGACGGGCAGGAAAACTAACGAAACCTTAGGGTTACGGACGCAGGGCGCGGCGCCCGGCTTGACCCGGCGCGCGGTCTGTGGCACAGTTCCTGTCATGCTGGATCGGCATGCACCGGCCCCGGGGGGAAACCCCCGGGGCCTTTTGCGTCCGGGCGGCAGGGTTTTCCCCCAACAACAACAGGCAGGCAATGAACGAACAAGAAGCGGCCAGGGCCGACCACGAGACCATGATGACCTATCGCGAGGATGCGGTGCTGCTCATGCGGGCGGTGCGCACGACCCTTGCCGATCTCCTGCGGCGGGTGATCGAGGGCGAGACCGGGGCCCTGAAGGAGATCGCCGCGAAACAGGCGGAACTGGAAACGGCGCTGCGGCGCGTGTTCGATGCGGAGGCGAAACTGCATGACTGGATGGAACGGCACGGAGGCGGCGGGGCCGCGGGGGGGGGACTCGATCTCGAGGCGGCCCGGAACGAGATCGGGTGCCGCCTTCATCGCCTCCGGTCCTGCGGCGAGGCAGAGCGCGTTCCTTGACGGCCTGTCGCCGCAGGCGCTGGCGGCCCTGCCCTGGCTGTTCGATTTCTGGGCGCTGCCGCATCAGTTGCCGCCGGAGGGCGACTGGCGCACCTGGCTCATCCTCGGGGGGCGCGGCGCGGGCAAGACCCGCGCCGGTGCCGAATGGGTGCGTTCCATGGTCGAGGGGCCGCGCCCGCGCGACCCCGGCTCGGCGCGGCGCGTGGCCCTGGTGGGCGAGACGCTGGCCCAGGCGCGCGAGGTGATGGTGTTCGGCGAAAGCGGCATCATGGCCTGTTCGCCGCCCGACCGGCGGCCCGAATGGATCGCCGGGCGGATGATGCTGGTCTGGCCCAACGGCGCCACGGCGCAGGTCTTTTCCGCGCATGAACCCGAGACCCTGCGCGGGCCGCAGTTCGATGCCGCCTGGGCCGACGAGATCGCCAAGTGGAAGAAGGGGCAGGAGGCGTGGGACATGCTTGCCTTCGGGCTGCGGCTGGGCACGGCGCCGCGCGCCTGCGTCACCACCACGCCGCGCAACGCGGCGGTGCTGAAGGATCTGATGGCGCAGCCGTCGACCGTCAGCACCCATGCCCCGACCAGCGCGAACCGCGCCTATCTGGCGGCCTCCTTCCTCGAGGAGGTGCAGCGCCGCTATGCCGGCACGCGGCAGGGGCGGCAGGAACTGGACGGGGTGCTGCTGGCCGATGCCGAGGGCGCGCTCTGGACGCAGGAGATGCTGGCCCGCGCCGCCACCGGCCGGGTGCCCGACCTTGACCGGGTGCTGGTCGCGGTCGATCCGCCGGTGACCGGGCATCGCGGGTCGGATGCCTGCGGGATCGTCGTGGCCGGGGTCAGCATGCAGGGCCCGCCGGCCGAGTGGCGCGCGCATGTGATCGAGGATGCGACGGTGCAGGGGGTCTCGCCCGAGGGATGGGCCCGCGCGGCCGTCGCGGCGCTGGAGCGGCACGGGGCCGAACGCCTGATCGCCGAGGTGAACCAGGGCGGTGCGCTGGTCGAGAGCGTGTTGCGTCAGGTCTCGCCCATGGTGCCGTTCCGCGCGGTGCGCGCGGTGCGGGGCAAGGTGATGCGGGCCGAACCGGTCGCGGCGCTCTATGAACAGGGCCGGATCAGCCATGCGCGGGGTCTGGGCGACCTCGAGGACCAGATGTGCCGCATGACGCTGAAGGGCTATGAGGGGCAGGGCAGCCCCGACCGGGTGGATGCGCTGGTCTGGGCGCTGCACGAACTGATGATCGCGCCGGCCATGGCCCAGGGCGCGCCGCGGCTGCGGATGCTCTAGGGGGGCGGCGGCGCCCCCCTTCTGCCCGTGCGGCGGCCGGTCAGGCGGTCTTCGACCACGCCGCATACCAGGTGCGGAAGCGGTTCAGGGTATCCTCGGCATGGCCGCGCTGCGCCGGGGTCAGTTCGTCCGTTTCGTTGAAATGCAGCGCATATTCGGCGTCGCCGTTCAGGACCATGAGATACTTGTAGTAAAGCACGAGGTCCGTGCCCGCGTCCCACAGCGCGAGGATGGTCATGGCCTCGTCGAGTTCGCGCGCCTTCTGCCGGGCCACCACATCGCCCTTCTGCGCCTTCTCGCACAGCGAGACGAGATGCAGCACCTCGCGCGGGAGGCAGTTGCCGATCCCGGTGATGCAGCCGGTGGCGCCCGCATGGACAAAGCCGTGATAGGCCGAGGTGTCGACCCCCACCATGAGCGTGAGGTCCGGGTCGCCCGAGGTGATATGCTCGGAGGCGTAGGTCAGCGCGTCGTTGCCGCCGAATTCCTTGAAGCCCACCAGATTCGGATGTTCGGCGCGCAGGGCAAAGAACAGGTCGGCGCGGGTGGCGAAACCGTAGACCGGGGAATTGTAGATCACCGCCGGCAGGTCGGGCGCGGCCGCGAGGATCGCCTTGAAATGATGGCGCTGCGCCGTGGCCGAGGCGCCGCGCGACAGCACGCGCGGGATCACCATGAGGCCCTTTGCCCCCACGCGCGCGCCATGCGCGGCCAGCGCCACGGCCGATTTCGTGTTGATGGCGCCGGTGCCGACGATCACGGGAATCCCGGCGTCGATCAGCCGCTCGGTCCCTTCCATGCGCTCGGCGTCGGTCAGCAGCGGCCAGTCCCCCATCGACCCGGCATAGATCACCCCCGACATGCCAAGGCCGACCAGTTCCTTCGCCTTGCGCACCAGCGCGTCGAAATCGGGCGTGCGGTCGGGCTTGCACGGGGTCATCAGGGCGGGAATCGTTCCGGTAAAGGGGTTGTGCTTCATCTGGTCCTCTTGCGGGCGGTCCCGCGGCTGACGGTTGCGATTGCGCTGTGCCGGATGGTCTGCCACAAAAAATACACTTTGTCGACAGGGAACATATTGCCTATCGGAAAATCCGTGTCACACTGTCCCCGCCCGCATGGGGCGGGGCGCGGGCAGGGGGCAGGCCATGGGGTTCGACGAAGAGGTGCTCCGCGCGGCGGTGGACGCGGGATTCGCGGCGCAGACCGAATGGCTGGCGCGGCTGGTGGGGTTCGACACGACCCGTGGCAAGGAGGCGGCCTGTCAGGACTGGCTTGCCGCCGAATTCGCCACGCGCGGCTATGCGGTGGACCGCTACACCCTTGACGAGGTGGCGATCGAGGGGCAGCCCGGCCATTCGCCGGTGGTGGACGCGGATTACAGCCGCGCCGTGCAGGTGGTGGCCAGCCATCGCGTGGCCGAACCCGCCGGGCGCAGCCTGATCCTACAGGGTCACATCGACGTGGTGCCGCCGGGGGCGCCCGAACTCTGGGCGCGCGATCCGTTCCGGGCCGAGGTGATCGACGGCTGGATGCACGGGCGCGGCACCGCCGACATGAAGGGCGGGGTTTCGGCCATGGTCTTTGCCCTCGACGCGCTGGCGCGAATCGGGTTCGAACCGGCCTCGACCGTGCATCTTGAAACCGTGAGCGAGGAGGAATGCACCGGCAACGGCGCGCTCTCGACGCTGGTGCGCGGCTATCGCGCCGATGCGGCCCTGATCCCCGAGAGCATGGGCCACCGCATCATCCGCGCCGAACTGGGATCGGTCTGGTTCCGGCTGCGCATCCTGGGGCGGCCGGGCCATGTCCTGGCCACGGCCGCGCCGGGGGCGCATGCGATCCTCGCGGCGCAGGACTACATCGCCGCGCTTCAGGCGCTGACCGCCCAGATCAACCGCGAGGCCCGGACCCACGCCCATTTCGGCAGCATCGACAGCCCGGTGAAATTCAACCCCGGCCGCATCCATGGCGGCGACTGGCTCGGGTCGGTGCCGTCGTGGTGCGAACTCGACTGCCGGCTGTCGGTGCTGCCGGGGCAGCGCCTGGCCGATGTGCGGGCGCGGGTCGCGGCGGCGGTGGCGGCCTGTGCCGAAGGGCTTGGCACCGCGCCGCCGGCGCTGAGCTGGATCGGGTTTCAGGCGGATGGCCATGTCTTTGCCCCCGGCACCGCGGCCGAGGCCGCGCTGGCGCGCGAACACCGCGCGGTGATCGGCACCGACCTCGACTCCATCGCCATGACCGCCACGTCGGACACGCGGTTCTATGACCTGTATTACGGGATCCCGGCGCTGTGCTATGGCGCGCAGGGGCGCGGGATGCATTCCCCCGACGAGGCCATCGACCTTGACAGCCTGCGCGCCACCACCCTGATCATCGCCCGCTTCATCGCGAACTGGTGCGGGTTGCGCCCGGTCGGGCAGGGCTGAGCGGCGGGGCGGGGGGGGGCTACAGATGCAGCGCGCTGCCCGGACGGTCGTCGGCGGTGATGAAGGCGCGGATCTGGCGCACGATCTGGTCGGCATGGGCGGCTGCCAGCCGGTCGGCAAGGGCAAGGTCGCGCGCGGCGATGGCGGCGATCATGGCGTCGTGTTCCTGCACATACTGGCGCGGCAGGTCGTCGTTGAAGGACGAATAGTAGAGGCGCAGGATGCGCAGCCCTTCGTCAAGGAGGCGCGCGAACAGGTCGGTGAAATAGCGGTTGCCGCCGGCCTGCGCGATGGCGACGTGGAAATCGCGGTTCACGGTGATCATGCCCACCACGTCGCGCGCCTCGACCGCGGCACCATAGCGCGCCTGAAGGTCGCGGATCCGGTCAAGGGCCTCGGGCCGGTGATTGGCGGCGGCAAGGCGGGTGGTCACCCGATACATGAGGGTGAGCGCGTCAAAGAACTGCGGCAGGTTCAGAAAGTCGATCTGGCTGACGATGGTCGCGCGGTTGGGCAGCGTGGTGATCAGGCCCTCGGCCGCCAGCCGCACCATCGCCTCGCGGATCGGGGTGCGCGACAGGTTGAAGCGCTGGGCAAGCTGCGATTCGTCGATGGTCGAACCCGGCGCCAGCCGCAGGTCGATGATCTCGGCCTTCAGGGTCTCGAACACATGGGCGACCCCGGCCCCGCGACGCGGGCTGTCGGCCGGACCCGGGGCCGTGTCGGCCTCGGGCCTGTCGGCCTCGGGCGTGTCGTCAACGGGCGGGGCGGCCTTGGGGCGGGGCATGGTCTCTCCTGTCCGGCTACGGCTTGCGGCCCGAGACTACGCAGGCGCGGTCGGTCCATGCAATAATTATGTTGTGTGTCGACAGAAGGTTTGTTTACTCTGAATAAAACTCGCGGACAGAATCGCGGGTTTGCGGGGGAAGGGGGCGTCATGGATGTGGGCGTGATCGGAGCGGGGATCGTCGGGGCGACTGCCGCGCTTGCCCTGGCCCGGCGCGGCCATCGGGTGACGCTCATCGACCGCTCGGGCGGCGAGGAATCGGCGGCCTTCGGCAATGCCGGCGCCTTTGCCTTTGCCGACGTGATCCCGCTGGCCACGCCCGGCATCATGCGCAAGGCGCCGCTCTGGCTTCTTGATCCGGACGGGCCGCTGTCGGTGCCGCCGGGATACCTGCCGCGGATCGCGCCCTGGCTTCTGCGGTTCTGGCGGGCCTCGTGGCGCGACCGTTACGGCGCGGCGCTGGCGGCGCAATCGGCGCTCATGGCGCAGTCGCAGGCCGCGCTCGACCGGCTGGTGCGCGACGAGGGCCTCGAGCATCTGCTGCGCCGCGAGGGGCAGATCCAGCTTTACGACAGTGCCGCCAGCTATCGCGCCGCCCTCCCGGGCTGGGAAGAGCGCCGCCGCGCCGGGGTGCGGTTCGACCTGCTGCAATCGGCCGGCGCGATCGCGGAAATCCAGCCGGGCCTTGCGGCGCGGTTCACCCATGCGGGGTTCACGCCCGACTGGGTGAACGTGACCGATCCCGCGCTCTGGACCCGCGAGATGGCCCTGCGCGCCGAACGCCACGGCGCCACCGTGCTGCGCGCCGAGGCACGCATGATCCGCCCGCTCGAGGGGGGCGCGGTCGAGGTCGTGACCGACGCCGGCACGCTGCGCCTGGCCCGCCTGGTGATCGCCGCCGGGGCCTGGTCGCGGCCGCTGGCGCGCGCGGTGGGCCTTGGGCTGCCGCTCGAGACCGAGCGCGGCTACAACACCACGCTGCCCGCGGGCGCCTTTGACCTGCGCACCCATGTCACCTTTGCCGATCACGGCTTTGTCGTCTCGAAGGTGGGCGAGGGGCTGCGCGTCGGCGGGGGGGTCGAACTGGCCGGCCTCGCCCGTCCGCCCCGGATGCGCCGGGCCGACACGCTCTTGCGCAAGGCCGCCACCTTCCTGTCCGGCCTCAGGACCGAAGGCGGGCGGCAGTGGATGGGATTCCGCCCGTCGATGCCCGACAGCCTGCCGGTGATCGGCCCCGCGCCCGGCGCGCCGCAGGTGGTGCTGGCCTTCGGGCACGGACACCTGGGCCTGACGCAATCGCCCGGCACCGCCGAACTGATCGCCGATCTGGTCGAGGGCCGCCCCCCCGCCATCGACCTTGCCCCCTTCCGCCCGACCCGTTTCGCAGGAGCGCACCGATGAGTGTCCACACCTTTCCTTGCTTCGATGGCCACACCTGCGGCAATCCCGTGCGCCTGGTCGCCGGGGGCGGCCCGCGCCTCAATGGCGCCGACATGATCGAGAAGCGCGCCGATTTCCTGGCCAACTGGGACTGGATCCGCACCGGCCTCATGTTCGAGCCGCGCGGCCATGACATGATGTCGGGCTCGATCCTCTATCCGCCCACCCGCGACGACTGCGACGTGGCGGTGCTTTTCATCGAGACCTCGGGCTGCCTGCCGATGTGCGGCCATGGCACCATCGGCACGGTGACGATGGCGATCGAGAACGGGCTGGTGACGCCGCGCGTGCCGGGGCAACTCGCCCTCGACGTGCCGGCGGGGCGGGTGGACATCACCTACCGGCAGGAAGGCCGCTTCGTCGAGGAAGTGCGCCTGACCAACGTGCCCTCGTTCCTGCATTCCGAGGGCCTGACCGCGACGATCGAGGGCCTGGGCGAGGTCGTGGTCGATGTGGCCTATGGCGGCAACTTCTATGCCATCGTCGAGCCGCAGAAGAATTTCCGCGACATGGCCGATTTCACCGCCTCCGAACTCATCACCCTGAGCCCGCGGTTGCGGCGCGCGCTGAACGAGAAGTACGAATTCGTCCATCCCGAAAAGCCCGCGATCCGCGGCCTCTCGCACATCCAGTGGACCGGCGCGCCCACGGTCGCGGGGGCGAATGCCCGCAACGCGGTGTTCTACGGCGACAAGGCCATCGACCGCAGCCCCTGCGGCACCGGCACCTCGGCGCGCATGGCGCAGCTTGCGGCGAAGGGGCGGCTGAAGCCGGGCGACGAATTCGTGCATGAATCGATCATCGGCAGCCTGTTCAGCGGCCGGGTCGAGGCGGCGACCATGCTGGGCGGACGCGCGGCGATCATCCCCTCGATCGGCGGCTGGGCCCGCCAGACCGGGATCAACACCATCACCATCGACACGCGCGATCCCTACGCGCACGGCTTTGTCGTGGTCTGAGCGGATGCAACCCACAGAGGACATCATGCAGGCCGCCACGACAGGCCCCGGCGCCATGCGGCCGGACCCGGCACAGGCCCTGGCCCTTGCCGCCGGCCCGGACCCGGCGCGGGCGGTGTTCGCCTATCTGCACCGCGGGATCGCGCAGGGGGCGGGGTCGCTTCTGACCACGGCCTCGGTCTATGACCTGGGGCGGATGCGGTCGCGCCGGGTCTGGAGCGACGATGCCGCCGCCTATCCGCTGGGCAATTTCAAGCGGGTGGAGCGCAACCGCTATTTCGACATCGTGCTGGCCGGGCGACAGCCGTTCTCCACCCTCTCGATCGGGGAAATCGCCCCGGCCTTCTTTGACTGGGAGAAGATCCGCGACCTCGGGTTCGGATCGAACATGAACCTGCCGGCCGTGGCCGGGCAGGAGGTGATCGGCACCGTGAACCTGCTGCACCGCGAGGGGCATTTCACGCCCGCGCGCGTGGCGCAGGTGATGGAATGGCAGGGGGTGGCGACGCTGGCCTTCCTGCTGCTGCACCGCGAGGGCGCCGAACGCGCGACCTTCCACGGCACGGATGCGCCCGAGGGCGCGATGGAGGGCTGAAGGTTTCAGCCGTCCCGCGCCCCGGCGCGGGCGGTGATGAAAGCGGGCCCGGGGCGCCCCGGGACCGAACCAGGGGAGGGGGCGCCGCAGCGTCCCGCATGAACAGGAGAAAGCCATGACACGGAAACTTCTTGCCGCCGCGCTGGCCGCCACGGCCCTGACGCCGGCGGCGGTCTTTGCCGAAGGCGATGCCGTCCGCCTCGCCTTCCTCGCCGCCTCGAGCCAGAACGGCTACAACGACGCCACCTGGCAGGGCATCCAGGCCGCCGCCGCCGAGGATGGCAATGTCGAGGTCGAGATCTTCGACGGCGAATTCAACGCCACCGTGCAGTTCAGCCAGGTCGAGGACATCGTTGCCGGCGGCCGGTTCGACGGCATCATCATCGCCCCGAACGACACCGTGGGCATCGCCACCGCGCTCGAGGAGGCGACTTCGGCCGGGCTGCTGGTCGCGTCGGTGCTGTTCCCGGTCGGCCCCGAGCTGACCAACATGGAGCCGCAGGTGCCCGGCCTGACCACCACCGTGGCCCTCGACCCCGCCGCCGGCGCCCGTGCCGAGGCCGAGGCCGTGGTCGACTACTGTGCCGACAAGGATCCCTGCCGCGTCGTCATCATGATCGGGCAACTCCAGTTCCCGTTCGACAACCTGCGCTACGAATCCTTCCTCGAGGTGCTGAACCAGCACGCCAACATCACGGTCGTGGCCACGGGCGAGGGCAACTACAACCCCGACCAGTCGCTGACCGCGATGACCGACATCCTTCAGGCCAACCCGGAAATCGACGTGGTGCTCTCGAACGCCGACCAGCACCTGCTGGGCGTCGAGATCGCGCTCGAGGATGCGGGGATCGACCCGGCCTCGGTCTACACGATCGGCGGCGGCCTGAACCAGATCACCGTGGACAAGATCCGCGCCGGCGTCTTTGACGCGACCCTCTCGGGCTATCCGCGCTCCGAGGGCTATATCGCCGCGCAACTGCTGATCCGCGCGGCGCGCGGCGAAGAGGTGCCGACCTGGGCCTCGCCGGCCGAAGGCGCGGCGAACCCGCTCATCGTGACGAAGGAATGGCTCGACGCCAACCCCGACTTCACCGCCGAATGGGAAGGCTGATCGCCTGAACCCGGGCGGGCCGGACCAACCGGCCCGCCCCCCTGACCGCAACTTCCCGGGGTTCGCCATGACCGCCACCGACATCGCCGTTCGCGTGCAGGGCGTCGCCAAGAGTTTCGGCGGCGCGCGCATCCTCGACGACATCCATGTGCAGATCGCGGCCGGGACCGTCCATGCCCTCGTGGGCGAGAACGGCGCCGGCAAGTCGAGCCTGGGCAAGATCATCGGCGGCTACTATGTGCCCGACGAGGGCGATGTGACGGTGCACGGCACCCGCGTCACCCGCTTCACCCCGCGCGATGCGCTGGGGCACGGGGTGGCGATGATCCATCAGGAACTGCAACTGGCGCCGGAACTGACCGTGCTTCAGAACGTGTTCCTCGGGCAGGAATCGAACCGCGCCGGCATCCTCGTGAAAGGCGATCTCGAACGGTTCCACGCGCTCGAGGCGACCTGCGACTTCGGCCTCGACCCGCAGGCGCGGGTGGCGGGGCTGCGCATCGCCGAGCGCCAGAAGGTCGAGATCATGCGCGCCATCGCCCGCGATGCCCGCATCATCATCATGGACGAACCCACCTCGTCCCTGACCGAGGACGAGGCCGAGCGCCTGCACGGCGTCATCCGCCGCCTCAGGGGGCAGGGCAAGACCGTCATCTATGTGAGCCATTACCTCGACCACATCCTGGCGACCTGCGACAACGTCACGATCATGCGCGACGGCCGCGTGGTGCGCACCGCGCCCATCGCCGGCGAGACCCGCAAGAGCCTGGTCGATTCCATGCTCGGGCAGGAAAGCGACATCCTCTGGCCCGACCTGCCGCCCGCGCCGGGCGCCGATGTGGCGCCGGTGGTGGAACTGCGCGGCGTCTCGACCGCGACGGGGCTGCGCGGCATCGACCTGACCGTGCGCCCCGGAGAGATCGTCGGCCTTGTGGGCCTTGTCGGATCGGGCCGCACCGAGATCGCCCGCGCCCTCTTTGGCGCCGATCCGATCACGGCGGGCGACTATCTCATCGGGGGCGAGCGGCAGAAGCCCATGACCGTGACGCGCGCCATCGCCGCGGGCATCTCGCTCGTGCCCGAGGACCGGCGCAAGCAGGGCCTGGTCCTGACCCAGACGACGCGGCCGAACATCAGCCTTGCCACCCTGGGCGCGGTCAGCCGCTGGGGCGTGATCGACCGGGCCGCCGAAACCCTCCGCGTGCGCGACATGATCCGCCATTTCGGCATCGTGCCCGGCCATGTGGACGGCAAGGTGCTGCGCTATTCGGGGGGCAACCAGCAGAAGGTGCTCTTGTCGAAATGGGCGGTGGCGCGGCCGCGCCTGCTCATCCTCGACGAACCCTCGCGCGGGGTGGACATCGGCGCGCGCCAGCGCATCCACGAATTCATCGTCGAGACCGCGCGTCAGGGCGTGGCGGTCCTGCTCATCTCGTCCGAGATCGAGGAGGTGATCAACCTGTCGCACCGCTCCTGCCTGATGAGCGAGGGGCGCATCTTTGCCGAGGAGCCTTCCTCGTCCCTCACCCTCGAGAGCGCGCTGCACCGGGTGTTTCTCGAACAGAACCGCAATGCCATGCAGCCGGAGGTCGCCCCGTCATGACAGCCCCATCCCCCATGCCCGCCCGCAGGCGCCTGAGGGCAGGCGACATCGCCCGCGACTATGGCGTGGTCGTCATCATCGTCGTGCTGATGATGGTGCTGAGCGTGACCTCGGATTCCTTCCTCACGCCGCGCAACCTGCTCAACATCCTGAACCAGTGGACCCCGGTGTTCATCATCGCCGCGGCCCTGACCCTTGTCATCATCGGCGGCGGGTTCGACCTGTCGGCGGGGGCGGTGTTCGCGGTGGCGGCGGTGTCGTCGGCGCTGATCGTGCTCAGGGTGGACACCACCCTCGGCATCGTCCTCGCGCCGCTGATCGGGCTGGCTCTCGGCACGGTGAACGGGCTGGTGATCACGCTCTTCAACGTGCATTCGTTCCTTGCGACGCTGGCCACCTCGATGGTCTACCGCGGCTTTGCCGTGCTCATCACCGACGGCAAGCAGGTGCCGGTCCGGGTCGAAAGCTTCGAATGGCTGGGCCGGGGGCGGATCGAGCTGGGCGTGGCGCAGGTGAACATCGCCGTCCTCGTCATGCTGGGCTTCATGGCGCTCATGATGTTCGTGCTGAACCGCACCACCTTCGGCCGCGCGGTCTTTGCCGTGGGCGGCAACGAGGAGGCGGCGATCCTCTCGGGCATCCGCACGAAGACGGTGAAGGTCGTGACCTTCGCCCTGTGCGGCATGGCGGCGGGCCTGGCCGGGGTGATCACCACCAGCCGCGTCGCCACCGCCGAAAGCGGCTCGGGCATGGGGATCGAGTTTCAGGCCATCGCCGCCGTCATCCTGGGCGGCACCTCGATCATGGGGGGCGCAGGCGCGGTCTGGCGCTCGATGGCGGGGGTGCTGCTCATGGCGCTGATCGGCAACGGCTTCAACATCCTGGGCTGGCATCCGTTCTTCAAGGATCTGACCACCGGCGTGATCATCGTGCTGGCGGTCGCGCTGGCCGCCTCGGGATCGAAGAGCCGCTAGCGAACCTCGCCCTGCAACGGGTGCGGGCGCGCCTTGCGCGGATCCCGCCCCATCCCTGCCGCCGCCCGGGCGGCGCCACCCACAGGAGGCCCCATGTCTGACAGGATCATCCGCGTTGCGACCGATGTCGGCGGCACCTTCACCGATCTCGTGCATTTCGAGACCGACACCGCCACCGGCCGCCAGACCGTGCGCACCGCCAAGTCCGACACCACCCCCCCGGATTTCGAGAAGGGCGTGCTGAACGTCCTCGAGAAGGGCGCGGTGAAGATCGACGAGGTGGATTTCCTGGCCCATGGCACCACCGTGGTCATCAACGCGCTGACCGAAAGGAAGGGCGCGCGCGTGGGCCTGATCACCACGCGGGGGTTTCGCGACGTGCTCGAGATCGGGCGCGGCAACCGGCCGGATTTCTTCAACCTGATGTATCGCAAGCCCGCGCCCTTCGTCGAACGCTACCTGCGGCGCGAGGTGCCGGGGCGGATGGATTTCCACGGCGCCGAGCAGGTGCCGCTCGACCTGTCGGGCCTGCCGCGGATCGTGGCGGATTTCCAGGCCGATGGCGTCACCGCGGTGGCGGTCTGCCTGATCCACGCCTATGCCAACCCCGCCCATGAAGCGGCGGTCCTCGCCGAACTGCACCGCCTCTGGCCCGGCGTCACCGCCGTGGCCTCGCACCAGATCACCCGCGAATGGCGCGAATACGAACGCAGCTCGACCACGGTGCTGTCGGCCTATGTGCAGCCGGCGGCGGAACGCTATCTCGAACGGCTGGAACAGGGGCTGAAGGCGCAGGGCTATCGCGGCGCGCTTTACATCATGCAGTCGAACTGCGGCGTCGATACCGTGGCCTCGATCCGGCAGACGCCGATCACCATGGTGGAAAGCGGCCCCGCCTCGGGGTTCTGGGGGGCGGCCGAACTGGGCCGCATCATCGGCGAACCCGACGTTCTGGCGCTGGACATCGGCGGGACCACGGCGAAATGCTCGCTCATCAAGGGCGGGCATGTGGCGATCAAGACCGACTACTGGATCGAGCGTGACCGCAAGTCGGCCGGCTATCCGATCATGGTGCCGGTGGTCGATCTGGTCGAGATCGGCAACGGCGGCGGGTCGATCGCCTGGGTGGACGATTTCGGCAAGCTGCATGTCGGGCCGCAGTCGGCCGGCGCCAGCCCCGGCCCGGCCGCCTATGGCCGCGGCGGCACGGATGCCACCACGACCGATGCGAACCTGGCGCTGGGCCGCATCAACCGCGACTATTTCTGCGGCGGCACCGTGACTGCGGACATGGGCGCGCTCGGCACGGCGCTGGGCGGGCTGGCCGGGCGGCTGGGCATGACCGAATCCGAGGTGGCGCGCGGTATCGTGCGCATCGCCAATTCGAACATGGTGAACGCGCTCAAGCTGGTCAGCGTGAACCGCGGCTTTGATCCGCGCGACTTCACGCTGGTGGTGTTCGGGGGCGGCGGGCCGATGCATGGCGTCGCACTCGGGCAGGAACTGGGGGTGAAGAAGGTGGTGGTGCCGCGCGGCGCGCCGGTGTTTTCCGCCTGGGGCATGCTGATGAGCGACCTGCGGCGCGACTATTTCGTGACCGAACTCATGGATGCCGACAATGCCGCGGCCCTCGGCGCGCTGCTGGACGCGACCGAGGCCCGCGCCCGCGCCGACTTCGCCCGCGAGGGCGTCGCCGCCGACAAGGTGGCGATGACCCGCTTCATCCGCGCGCGCTATCAGAACCAGGAATTCGCGGTCGAGGTGGCCTTGCCGAACGCTCCGCTGGACGCGGCGGTGATGCGCAGACTGATCGCCGATTTCCACGAGGCCTATGAACGCGAATATACCTACCGCCTCGAGGCCGGCGTGGAAATCATCGGCATCCACCTGATCGCCGCCTCCGAGGTCGGCAAGCTCGAGATCGTGCCGCTGCCCACCACCGGCGCCGGCGTCGATCAGGCGATCAAGGGCCGCCGCCCCGTCGATTACGCCACCGAAGGGGTGCATGACGCCACGATCTACGACGGCACCCGCCTTGAACCCGGCATGCGCCTGACCGGCCCCGCCGTGATCGAGGATCCCGGCACCACCATCGTCGTCCACCCCGGCAACCGGGCCCATATGGACGCATTCGGCAACATCCACATCGAGATCCGGGGGTAAGGCCATGACCGCACACGATCCCGTTACCTTCGACATCATCCAGAACGCGCTCGAGGCGATCGCGGACGAGATGTTCGTGGCGCAGCGCAAGGCCAGCATGTCGGCGATCATCTACGAGGTGCTCGACCTGTCGTCCTCGATCCTCGATCCCGCCGGCGACATCGCCGCCGCGGGCGCGGGGATCCCGGCGTTCATCGGCGTGCTCGACAAGGCGGTGAAGGGCATCCTGAAGAAATTCCCGCTCGAGTCGGTGAAGCCGGGCGATGTATTCGCCTCGAACGATCCCTATTGGGGCGGCGTGACGCATCTGAACGACATGGTGCTGGCCGCGCCGGTCTTTGCCGAGGGGCGCGTCATCGCCTGGGTGGCGAACATCGCCCACTGGAACGACGTGGGCGGCAATGTGCCGGGGTCGATGTCCTCCGAGGCCACCGAGATCTTCCAGGAGGGGGTGCGCATCCCGGCGGTGCGCCTCTTTGACGAGGGGCGGCCGAACCAGGCGGTGTTCGACATCCTCTATGTGAACACAAGGCTGCCCGATTTCCTGCGCGGCGACCTGTGGGCCGGCATCGCGGGCCTGCGCATCGGCGAGCGCCGCGTGCTCGAACTGATCGCCAAATACGGCGCCGCAACCTATGTCGCGGCGGTGCAGGACTACATGGATCTGGGCGAACGGCGCGCGCTGGCCGCGCTGGCGCACCTGCCGCCGGGCACCTACGACTTCGAGGAGGAACAGGATTCGGGCGCGATCCACCGCCTGCGCCTGACCATCACGCCCGAGAGGTTCACCGTCGATCTGACCGACAATCCGGCGCAGGCGGGATCGAACAATTCCTCGCGCGAGGGGTCCGAGATCGCGCTGCAACTGGCGTTCAAGACCTTCACCGATCCCGAGGGGCCGGGGAACGGCGGCTGTTTCCGCCCGCTCGAGGTGATCACGAAGCCGGGGACGATCTTTCACGTCGTGGAGCCCGGCGCGCTCGGCTATTATTCCGAGGTCGAGATCCGGCTGTTCGACATGACGCTGCGGGCGCTGGCGCATCACTTTCCGGGCGTGGTGCCTTCGGGCAATTTCGCCTCGATCTGCGGCACGGTCATGGGCGGCAAGCACCCCGACACCGGGCGCCACTACACCATCGTCGAGCCGCAGATCGGCGGCTGGGGGGCGTGGCAGGGGCAGGACGGGCCTTCGGGGCAGTTTTCCGGCTTTCACGGCGAGACCTTCAACTGCCCGGCCGAGATCGCCGAGGCGCGTTACGGCATGTTCGTCGATCAGGTGGCGCTGAACCCCGAACCGGGCGGCGAGGGCCAGTGGCGCGGCGGCAAGGGGATCGAGGTGCATTACCGCGTGCGCGGCGACAACAACTTCCTGTCGCTGGGCTACACCCGTTCGCGCATGCCGCCCTGGGGGCAGGCGGGGGGGCTGGACGGGTCGCTGAACTATGTGGAACTGCTGCGCACCGACGGCCGGCGCGAGCGGTATTCCTTTGCCACCAATGTGGTGGTGAATACCGATGACGTGATCCGCATCGTCACCGCGAACGGCGGCGGCTATGGCGATCCGGCGCTGCGCCGGCGCGAGGATGTCGCGCGCGATCTGAGGAACGGCTATGTCACCGAAGCCCGTGCGCGCGAGGTCTATGGCCAGTGACGGGACGAGTGACCAGCCCGTGACCAGGCGGAGCGCGCGCGGTGCCCCGCGCGCGCATTCCCCTGTCTCTGCGGCGCCTGCGCGCCGCCTCGGTTGCCTCCGGCGGGGGTATTTGGGCAAAGATGAAGCGCAGTCTGGCGCCGGGGCGGGGGCGCGCCTATCTGTGGTAAATGACATATCCTCGATTCGACAATTCCTATGCGCGCCTGCCCGGGCATCTGTTCGCGCGGGTGCTGCCCGAGCCGGTGGCGGCGCCGCGCCTTGTGGTGCTGAACGTGGATCTGGCGCGCGCGATCGGCTGCGATCCCGGGATGCTGGGCACGCAGGAGGGGCTGGGCTGGCTGTCGGGCAATGCGGTGCCGCCGGGGGCCGAGCCGCTGGCCGCGGCCTATGCCGGGCATCAGTTCGGGGTCTGGAGCCCGCAACTGGGGGACGGGCGCGCGGTGCTGCTGGGCGAGATCCTCGGGCCGGACGGCGCCCGGCGCGACCTGGGCCTGAAGGGGTCGGGGCGCACGCCCTGGTCGCGCGGCGGTGACGGGCGGGCCTGGATCGGGCCGGTGTTGCGCGAATATCTGCTGTCCGAGGCGATGCATGCCTTGGGCGTGCCCACCACGCGGGCGCTGGCCGTGGTGCTGACCGGCGAGGAGGTGATGCGCGACGGCCCCCGGCCCGGCGCGATCCTGACCCGGGTGGCCGCGAGCCATATCCGCATCGGCACCTTCCAGTATCTTGCCGCCCGCCGTGACCGCGAGGGGCTGGCGGCGCTGGTGCGCCATGCGATCGACCGGCATTGGCCGGGGGTGGCCGGTGCCGAGGGCCTGCTGCGGGCGGTGGTGGCGGCGCAGGCGCGGCTGGTGGCGCAGTGGATGGCGGTCGGGTTCGTCCATGGGGTGATGAACACCGACAACATGACCGTCTCGGGCGAGACGATCGACTATGGGCCTTGCGCCTTTCTCGATGGCTACGACCCGGGGGCGGTGTTTTCCTCGATCGACCGGCATGGGCGTTATGCCTGGGGCAACCAGCCGGCGATCGCGCTGTGGAATCTGGCGCAGTTCGCCTCGGCGCTGATCGTGCTGGAGGAGGACGCGGAGGAGGCGGTGGCGCGGATGGGGGCGGTGCTGCGCGGGTTCGGCCCGCTGTTCGAGGCGGAGCGGGACGCGCGCCTGGCCGCCCGGATCGGGCTGCCCCCCGGGGACGAGGCGCGGGCGCTGGTCGAGGAGCTGCTCGCGCTCATGGCGGCGGGTGGGTCGGATTTCACCGCGACCTTCACCGCGCTGGGCGAAGGCGGCGCGCGCGACCGGATCGCGGACCGCGCGGGCCATGACGCCTGGGAGGCGCGCTGGCGGCGGGCGGGGCCGGATGCGGCGCTGATGGCGCGCAGCAATCCGCGGGTGATCCCGCGCAATCACCTGATCGAGGCGGCGATCAGCAGGGCGGTGGCGGGGGATTTCGCCCCCTTCCACGCGATGCTTGCCGCGGTGACGCGGCCGTTTTCGCCCGATCCCCTGCACGAGCGCCCGCCCGGGCCGGGCGAGCGCGTCACGCAGACCTTCTGCGGCACCTGAGCGGGCTCAGTCGATCGCCTGCACTCGCATCATCACGTCGGGCGTGCCCGGGACGGCGCCCGAATTCGGGTCGCCGCGCTTGATCGCGTCGAGCACCTCGAGGCCGGCGGTCACATGGCCGACCACGGTATACTGGCCGTTCAGGTGCGGGGCATCGGCGAACATGATGAAGAACTGGCTGTTGGCCGAATCCGGGTCCATGCTGCGCGCCATGCCGACCACGCCGCGGGTGAAGGGGATGTCCGAGAATTCGGCCGGCAGGTCCGGCAGGTTCGATCCGCCCATGCCCGCGGCCGACAGATCGGCGCCGGCGCGGCCATAGCGCACGTCGCCGGTCTGGGCCATGAAGCCGTCGATGACGCGGTGGAACACCACGCCGTCATAGGCCCCCTCGCGCGCCAGGGCGAGCAGGCGGGCCGACGCCTCGGGGGCGGCCTCCTCGTCGAGTTCGATGGTGATGGTGCCATGGGCCTGACCGGCGACCTCGATCGAGAGGCCGGCGCCCAGCGCCGGGCCGGCCAGAAGCGCGGCGATCGCGGCGGCGGCGAAGAGGTCACGCGACATCGGCGGCCACCTTGACCGAGATCATGCGGTCGGGCGCGGCGGGCGGTTCGCCGCGGGTGATGGCATCGACATGTTCCATCCCCGAGACCACGCGGCCATAGACCGTATACTGGCGGTTCAGGAAATGGTTGTCCTTGAAGTTGATGAAGAACTGGCTGTTCGCGGAATTGGGGTTCTGCGAGCGCGCCGCGCCCAGCGTGCCGCGGTCATGCGGGATGTTCGAGAATTCGGCCGGCAGGTCGGGCAGGGCGGAACCGCCGGTGCCGGCGCGGCGCAGGTTGAAGCCGTCCTCCATGTCGCCATGTTCCACGTCGCCGGTCTGGGCCATGAAGCCGTCGATGACGCGGTGGAAGGCCACGTTGTCATACTGGCCGGACCGGGCGAGTTCCTTCATCCGCGCGCAATGCAGCGGCGCGATGCCGGTCAGAAGCTCGATCACCACGGGACCGTCCTTGAGGGTGATGATGATGGTGTTTTCGGGATCCTTGGGTTCGGCCACGGGATGTCTCCATTCATTGGGGGCTGGCGGCT
This sequence comes from Rubellimicrobium sp., assembly GCA_020852925.1. Classification (GTDB taxonomy): domain Bacteria; phylum Pseudomonadota; class Alphaproteobacteria; order Rhodobacterales; family Rhodobacteraceae; genus JADYZU01. Next base: position 25,571 of record JADYZU010000041.1, read on the forward strand.
GACATAGGCAAATGGCATGGGAAAGCCAAGAACCGGCGGGCGGCCGGGGCCAGGAGGAGCGCGATGATGGGCTGGAAGACGCTGGACGACATGGATCTCGCGGGGCGGCGGGTGCTGGTGCGGGTCGACATCAACGTGCCGCTCGAGAATGGCGTGGTGAGTGACGCCACGCGGATCGGGCGGATCGTGCCGACGGTGCGCGCCATCCTTGCGGCCGGGGGGCGGCCGATCCTGCTGGCGCATTTCGACCGGCCGAAGGGCAGGGTGGTGCCGGCGATGTCGCTGCGTCAGGTGGTGCCGGCGCTGGCGGATGCGCTGGGCGTGCCGGTGGCCTTTGCCGGGGATTGCGTGGGCGAGGTGGCGGCGGCCGCGGTGGCGGCGCTGGCGCCGGGGGCGGTGCTGCTGCTCGAGAACACCCGCTTTCATCCGGGCGAGGAGGCGAACGACCCCGCCTTTGCCGCCGCCCTTGCCGCGAACGGCGATGTCTATGTGAACGACGCCTTTTCCGCCGCGCATCGCGCCCATGCCTCGACCGAGGCGCTGGCGCATCTGCTGCCGGCCTGTGCCGGGCGGCTGATGGAGGAGGAACTCTCGGCGCTTGACCGGGCGCTGGGCAATCCGGTGCGGCCGGTGGTGGCGGTGGTGGGGGGGGCCAAGGTCTCGACCAAGATCGACCTCTTGCGCAATCTGGCCGGCAGGGTGGACCATCTGGTGATCGGCGGCGGCATGGCCAATACCTTTCTGGCGGCGCAGGGGATCGGGGTGGGGAAATCGCTGTGCGAACATGACCTTGCCGATACCGCGCGCGCGATCCTCGCGGCGGCGCGGGCCGCCGGCTGCGAGGTGGTCCTGCCCGGCGATGTGGTGGTGGCGCGCGAATTCCGCGCCCATGCCCCGCACGAGACCGTCGCGGCCACCGCCTGCCCTGAGGAGGCGATGATCCTTGATGCCGGACCGGCCACGGTGGCGCGGATCGCGGCCACGCTGGCGCGGGCGCGCACGCTGGTGTGGAACGGCCCGCTCGGCGCGTTCGAGATCCCGCCCTTCGACGCCGCGACCATGGCCGCCGCGCGCGAGGCCGCCCGCCTGACCGGGGCGGGCAGTCTGGTGTCGGTCGCGGGCGGGGGTGATACCGTGGCGGCGCTGAACGCGGCCGGGGTGGCAGAGCGGTTCACCTATGTCTCGACCGCGGGGGGCGCCTTTCTCGAAGGGATGGAGGGCAGGGTGCTGCCGGGGGTCGCGGCGCTGGGCTGAGGCAGGCCGTGGCCGGGGGGGGGCGGCGCCGGGAACCATCCCGCCGCATTGCCAGCGCCGGCCGATGCCCCTAAATGCCCGGGACGCAACATTCCGCAGGGGGATCGACCATGGATCAGGCAATGGCCGCGCAGGTGCGCGAAGGCAACGGCTTCATCGCCGCGCTCGACCAGTCGGGGGGGTCCACCCCCAAGGCGCTGAAGCTCTACGGGCTGAGCGAATCCGACTGGGCCAGCGAGGACGAGATGTTCGATCTGGTCCACGCGATGCGCACCCGCATCATCAAGTCGCCGGCCTTCACCGGCAGCCGCATCGTCGGCGCGATCCTGTTCGAACAGACCATGGACCGCGCCATCGACGGCATCCCCACCGCCGAGTATCTCTGGGCCCGCCGCCGGGTGGTGCCGTTCCTCAAGATCGACAAGGGCCTCGAGGCCGAGGTCGACGGCTGCCAACTCATGAAGGACATCCCCGGGCTCGACACGCTGCTTGACCGGGCGCGGGCCAAGGGCATCTTCGGCACCAAGGAGCGTTCGGTCATTTCGGTCGCGAACCGTGCCGGCATCCGCGCCGTGGTCGATCAGCAGTTCGCGCTGGGCGACCGGGTGCTGGCGCATGGCCTCATGCCGATCCTCGAGCCCGAGGTGACGATCTCGATCGCCGACAAGGCCGAGGCCGAGGCGATCCTGCGCGAGGAAATCCTGCGCCATCTCGACGCCTTCCCCGCCGGCCGGCAGATCATGCTGAAGCTGTCGCTGCCCACGGTCGACAACTTCTTTGCGCCGCTGGTCGATCATCCGGCGGTGATGAAGGTGGTGGCGCTGTCGGGCGGCCATTCGCGCGAGGCGGCGAACGCGATCCTCGCGCGCAACCGCGGGGTCATCGCCTCGTTCTCGCGCGCGCTGAGCGAGGGGCTGTCGGCGCAGCAGAGCGACGCCGAATTCGACGCGATGCTGGAATCGGCCGTGGCCTCGATCCACGCGGCCTCGGTCGCGGGCTGACGGGCAGCAGGTCCGCGACGGCGGCGGCCGGCACCGGCCGCCGCGGCCATTTTCGGGATTCCCAAAGCCGCGCGCCTGTGCGAATCTGCCGCGCAAGCGCCCGGCGAAGGCGCGCGACCGATGCGCCGGAGGCGGCGTGACGAAGGGGCAGACATGATCCGCAGGCGCGGCACATCGCTTGGAACATGGCTGGTGCTGGGGCTTCTGCTGCTGGGCAGCGGCTATTTCCTGGTCGCGGCGATCATGGGCCCTTACGGCGTGTTCCGGCAAGCCGAGATCAACGCCGAGGCCGAGGTGCTGCGCGACGAACTCGCCGTGCTCGAGGCCGAGGTGGCACGGATGGACAACCTGACCCGGCGGCTCTCGGACGAATATCTCGACCTCGACCTGCTCGACGAACGCGCGCGCGACATGCTGGGCTATCTGCGCCCCGACGAGATCGTGATCCGCTGAAAGAGGCCGAGCCATGCGCGCGCTGCAAGGGATTGCGGCGCGATCGACACTCGCCTTTTGCGGTCCTGTCCTGTAGGGAATGGTTCAACGTTGAACCATTCCCCCGACGGAGGATCCCGGAGCGATGGCACGAAAGCCTGCGGCATTGCCGAACGTCTCGGCCGACGAATTGAAATCCTTCTATCGCGAGATGCTGCTCATCCGCCGGTTCGAGGAAAAGGCAGGACAGCTTTACGGCATGGGCCTGATCGGCGGGTTCTGTCACCTCTACATCGGCCAGGAGGCGGTGGTCGTCGGCCTCGAGGCGGCGGCCGAAGAGGGCGACAAGCGCATCACGAGCTACCGCGACCACGGGCACATGCTGTCCTCGGGGATGGACCCGCGCGGGGTGATGGCCGAACTGACCGGGCGCATCGGCGGCTATTCCAAGGGCAAGGGCGGGAGCATGCACATGTTCTCGCGCGAGCGGCATTTCTACGGCGGCCACGGCATCGTCGGCGCGCAGGTGCCGCTGGGGGCGGGGCTGGCCTTTGCCGACCGCTATCTGGGGAACGGGCGCGTGACCTTCACCTATTTCGGTGACGGCGCCGCCAACCAGGGCCAGGTCTACGAGGCCTACAACATGGCCGAACTCTGGTCGCTGCCGGTGGTCTTCGTGATCGAGAACAACCAGTATGCGATGGGCACGTCGATGGCGCGCTCGACGAAATCCAAGACCCTTTACGGCCGCGGCGCCGCCTTCGGGATCGAGGGCGAAGAGGTGGACGGCATGGACGTTCTGGCGGTCAAGGCCGCGGGAGAGCGCGCGGTGGCGCATTGCCGCGCCGGAAACGGGCCCTACATCCTCGAGGTGAAGACCTACCGCTATCGCGGGCATTCCATGTCCGACCCGGCGAAATACCGCACGCGCGAGGAGGTCGAGAAGGTCCGCTCGGAACGCGACCCGATCGACCATGTGCGCCAGCTCCTGCTGACCGGCAACCACGCGAGCGAGGACGACCTCAAGGCGATCGACCGGGAAATCAAGGAGATCGTGAATCAGGCGGCCGAATTCGCCAAGGACAGCCCCGAGCCTTCGGTCGAAGAGCTCTGGACCGACATCACCGCGTGAGGGACTGACGAAATGGCAACCGAAATCCTCATGCCCGCCCTGTCGCCGACGATGGAGGAGGGCACCCTTGCGAAATGGCTGAAGAAGGAAGGCGACGCCGTGAAGGCGGGCGACATCCTGGCCGAGATCGAGACCGACAAGGCCACGATGGAATTCGAGGCGGTGGACGAAGGCGTGATGGGCCGGATCCTGGTGCCCGAGGGCAGCGAGGGCGTGAAGGTGAACACGCCGATCGCGGTGCTGCTGGCCGAGGGCGAAAGCGCGACAGCCGCGGTGGCGGCGCCCGTTCCCGCGGCCGCTTCTGCGCCCGCCGCCGCTGCCGCCCCGGTCGCGGCCCCGGCTGCGGCCCCCATGCCCACTCCCGTGCCTACCCCCGTGCCCGCCACCGACTGGCCCGAGGGCACGCCGCTCAGGTCGATGACCGTGCGCGAGGCCCTGCGCGAGGCCATGGCCGAAGAGATGCGCCGCGATCCCAACGTCTGTCTCATGGGCGAGGAGGTCGCCGAATATCAGGGCGCCTACAAGATCAGCCAGGGCCTGCTTGACGAATTCGGCGCGAAGCGGGTGATCGACACGCCGATCACCGAACACGGGTTCGCCGGAATCGCGGTCGGCGCGTCCTGGGGCGGGCTGCGCCCGATCGTCGAGTTCATGACCTTCAACTTTGCCATGCAGGGGATCGACCACATCATCAATTCGGCCGCCAAGACCCTGTACATGTCGGGCGGGCAGATGGGATCGCCCATCGTGTTCCGCGGCCCGAACGGCGCGGCGGCGCGCGTGGCGGCGCAGCACAGCCAGGACTATGCCGCCTGGTACATGCAGATCCCCGGCCTCAAGGTAGCGATGCCCTATTCGGCCGCCGACGCCAAGGGCCTGCTCAAGACCGCGATCCGCGACAACAATCCGGTCGTGTTCCTTGAAAACGAGATCCTCTACGGCCGCTCGTTCGAGGTGCCGCAGGTCGAGGATTTCACCATCCCCTTCGGCCAGGCCCGGATCGAACGGGCGGGCAGCGATGTAACCCTCGTCTCCTTCGGCATCGGGGTCGGCCATGCCCTTGCCGCGGCCGAGGAACTGGCGCGGATCGGGATTTCGGCCGAGGTCGTGAACCTGCGCACGCTGCGGCCGATGGACCTGCCCACGGTCATCGCCTCGGTGCAGAAGACCGGGCGCTGCGTCACGGTCGAAGAGGGCTGGCCGCAGGGCTCGGTCGGGTCGTGGATTGCCGCGCGCATCATGCAGGAGGCGTTCGACTGGCTCGACGCGCCGGTGCTGACCTGCACCGGCAAGGACGTGCCGATGCCCTACGCCGCCAATCTCGAGAAACTGGCGCTGGTCACCGTCGACGAGATCGTCGCGGCGGTGCGCCAGGTCACCTACCGCTGAGGGAGCGCGAGATGCCGACTGAAATCCTGATGCCCGCGCTGTCCCCGACCATGGAAGAGGGCACGCTGGCCCGCTGGCTCAAGAAGGAAGGCGACGCGGTGAAGGCCGGCGACGTGATCGCCGAGATCGAGACCGACAAGGCCACGATGGAATTCGAGGCGGTGGACGAGGGCGTGATGGGCCGGATCCTGGTGCCCGAGGGCACCGAAGGGGTGAAGGTGAACGCGCCGATCGCGGTGCTGCTGGCCGAGGGCGAGAGTGCGGATGCGGGCGCCGCCCCCGCTGCGCCTGCCGCCGCAGCCCCGGTTGCGGCCCCGAGCGCGGCGGCACCCGTGCCCCCTTCCGCAACTCCGGTGGCCCCGGCGGGCGCCGTGGCCGCTGCCGGGCCGCGCCTCTTCGCCTCGCCGCTGGCGCGCAGGATCGCGGCCGAACGCGGGCTTGATCTTGGCCTGATCGCGGGGTCCGGCCCGCGCGGGCGCATCGTCAAGGCCGACGTGCTCGCCGCCCGCCCCGCCGCCCCGGCGGTCCCGGTCGCCTTGGTGGCCGCCCCTGCGCCCGCAGCCCCGCCCGCCGTTCCGCCCGCCGCCCCGGCGACCGACGCGATCCTGCGCCAATACGAGGGGCGCAGGTTCGAGGAGGTGAAACTCGACGGGATGCGCCGGATCATCGCCCAGCGCCTGGGCGAGGCCAAGCAGACCATCCCGCATTTCTACCTGCGCCGCGACATCCGCCTCGACGCGCTCCTTGCGCTGCGCGCCGAGATGAACCGCGCGCTCGAGGGGCGCGGGGTGAAGCTTTCGGTGAACGATTTCGTCATCAAGGCCAGCGCGCTCGCGCTCCAGCAGGTGCCCGACGCCAATGCGGTCTGGGCCGGTGACCGGATCCTGCGGATGAAGGCCTCGGATGTCGCGGTCGCGGTCGCGGTCGAGGGCGGACTGTTCACCCCGGTCCTGAAGGACGCCGAGCAGAAGTCGCTCTCCGCCCTCTCGACCGAGATGAAGGATCTCGCCCAGCGCGCGCGCACGCGCAGACTGGCGCCGCAGGAATACCAGGGCGGATCCTTCGCGATCTCGAACCTCGGCATGTTCGGCATCGACAGTTTCGACGCGGTGATCAACCCGCCACATGGCGCGATCCTGGCCGTGGGGGCGGGGGCGCGGCGTGCGGTCGTCACCGATGCCGGCGCGATCGAGGCGGCGACGGTCATGACCGCCACGCTCTCGGTCGATCACCGGGTGATCGACGGTGCGCTCGGGGCGGCGCTTCTGGGCGCGATCCGGGACCTGCTGGAAAATCCGCTGGCCATGCTGGCCTGAGCCCTCCCGCCGGCCCTCCAAAATTCCCGAATTTTGGAGGGTGCGACCGATCGTCCACGCCCGCGCCCGCCGCTTGCCTTCGGTCGGGGGCGAATATATCCGACATTTGTGATGTATTACCCGCCCGGCGCAGACCGGGAGACACTGGAGTGGACGATGGACTGGAAAGCCGATCTTGCAGAGACGACCCGGCAGATCATGACCTGGCGCAAGGCCGCGCCCGAAGGCGCGGCTGGGTTCACCGCGCTTGCCACCGCCGCCATGGCGGAAGGGGCGGTCAGCACCCTCAACAAGGAGCTGATCTGCATCGGCATCGGCATTTCGCAGAAATGCCTCGATTGCATCGGCTATCATGTGAAGGCGGCGATCCGCCTTGGCGCCACGCGCGAACAGATCGCCGAGGTGGCCAGCGTCGCCACCTACATGGGCGGCGGCCCTGCGCATATGTATTCGGTGCGCGCGCTCGAGGCCTTCGACCAGCTTTCGGCCTGACCCCGGGGGGGCCGCCTGCCCGTCGCGCGCCTTGGGTGCGATTGACGCGGGCGGGCGGCCCCGCTAGACCCGCGCCGTCACCCGGGCCGGTGTGGCGGAATGGTAGACGCAGCGGATTCAAAATCCGCCGGGGCGACCCCCCGTAAGAGTTCGAGTCTCTTCACCGGCACCACTTCCGTGACTTCGGGGGCCACCCCTGCGACGGAATGCGGCATGGACCGCCGCAATTTCATCTCTTCCCGAGTGCCCTCCCCCTTCCCGCCGGAATCGATTCGCGGCGTCTGACGACGGCTTCTGCGTCAGTCGGCGGCAAGTCGCGGGATTGGTGCCGTTCCCTCAACACTCGCTTTGGCATCATGGCGGGAACAAGGCGGATTCGTGACGGCCTTCACCGATCCGTGATCTGTTCCAGAACGGAAACAGTGTTTTTGGCCGAAATCACTACATCGTTGGGTTTGCACGAAAATTCGAAGAATTTTCCGGGTTGGGTTGCGGCAATGGAAACAGAAACGGCATGGACGGGTCGCACAGGCGGCAGGGCCGGATCCCCGCCAGGCGCGTTTGCGGCTGGAAGGGAGAGAACCGGGACAGTTTTCCCTTTTTTCGAAAGGTTCCAGACACTATTCAGAAGGGGCCCGCAAAGGGCGTCGGCCGGTGGGGCGGTCGGGCGGAGAAAACCGCCAAGTGGGTCTGCAAAGCGGCTGCCAGTCGCCACAGGCAAGAACGGGACAGGGGGCGATCGGCCTTTCCTGTCGGCCTGCGCCGTCGTCGGACGGGCAGACGGGTTTTCCGGTGCGGCATGCACCGGCCCCGGATGGGGTGTGAGGAGACGAAGATGCTGGGAACGGTTGAGGGAACTGCGGGTCACGATCAGATCGACGGCAGCTATGCCGGCGATCCCGAGGGCGAGGCCGTCGGTGCCGGCGCGGATGTGGTCCTGGGCGGGGCCGGTCGCGACACCGTCCATGCCGGCGAAGGCGACGACATCGTTCACGGCGGCGATGACGACGACCGGCTCTACGGCGAGGGCGGCAACGATTCGCTGTTCGGGGAAGCCGGCAACGACATCCTCTGGGGCGGGCCCGGCGACGACCATCTCGACGGCGGCGACGGGGACGACACGCTCAAGGGCGGCGAGGGCAAGGACACCCTGATCGGCGGCGCCGGGCGCGACTGGCTTGACGGCGGGGCGGACCGCGATCTCATCATCGCCGGCGCCGGGGATTACGTGAACGGCGGGTCCGAGGGCGACGACTTCGACACCCTGGACCTGCGCGGCATCGGCCCCTACCGGATCGAGAACCTGGTGCGCGACGGCAACGGCAACGGCTGGAACGGCACGGTGGTGCTGCTCGACGCGCTTGGCAATCCCACGGGCGAGAGTTTCGTCTTCGAGGAGATCGAGGAGTTCCTCGAGCCCGACGACGGCACCGGCCCCGATGGCACGGTTGAGGGCACCGGCGGCAACGACCTCATCGACGGCAGCTATACCGGCGATCCGGACGGCGACATGGTCGATCACGGCGATGCGATCCTGCCCGGGCATGCCGGCAATGACGACCTGATCCTCGGCTTTGGCGGCGACGACACGATCATGGCGGGCGACGGCCGCGATACCGTTCACGGCGGCGAGGGCAACGACCTGATCTTCGGCGGCGCGGGCAACGACCTGCTGCATGGCGACGAGGGTGACGACACCATCTTCGGCGAGGACGGCAACGACTCGATCCTGGGCGGCGATGGCAACGACGCGCTGTTCGGGGGCGATGGCAACGACCGCATCCACGGCGGCGACGGCGACGACACGATCTTTGGCGATGCCGGCAACGATTCGCTCCATGGCGGGCAGGGCAACGACACCGTGATGGGCGGTGACGGCAACGACCTGATCCGCGGCGGCGGCGGGCACGACACGCTTCTCGGCGGCGATGGCGACGACACGATCTACGGCGGCGGCGGCAACGACACGCTCATGGGCGGGGCCGGCAACGACACGCTCTTTGGCGATGGCGGCAACGACCTGATCCTGGGCGGCGACGGCGACGACGTGATCCAGACCGGGCGCGGCAACAACACCGTGTTCGGCGATGCCGGCAACGACACGGTCTGGACGGGATCGGGCGTCAACACCGTCTTCGGCGGCGCCGACCGCGACGTGATCCACGGCGGCACTGCCGGCAGCCATGTCGATGGCGGCTCGGAAGGGGATGACTGGGACACGCTCGATCTGACCGGGGTCGCGTTCGACCGGATCGAATACACCAGCCCCGATCACGAGGACGGCATCGTCTGGTTCCACGACGGATCCTCGATGACCTTCACCGAGATCGAGAACATCGTGCCCTGCTTCACCCCCGGCACCCTCATCGCCACCCCGCGTGGCGAGCGGCCGGTCGAGGAACTCGGGGTCGGCGACCGGATCATCACCCGCGACAACGGCATCCAGGAAATCCGCTGGGTCGGGCACAAGGACATGTCGGGCAAGGCGCTGGCCGCCGCGCCGCATCTGCGGCCGGTGCTGATCCGGGCCGGCGCCCTGGGCAACGGCCTGCCCGAGCGCGACATGATGGTGTCCCCGAACCACCGCATCCTCGTCTCGAACGAGCGCACGCAGCTCTACTTCGAGGAGAGCGAGGTTCTGGCCGCGGCCAAGCATCTGGTCGGGGCGCCGGGGATCGTCACGGTCGATGTGCTTTCGACCAGCTATGTGCATTTCATGTTCGACCGGCACGAGGTGGTGCTGTCGAACGGGGCCTGGACCGAAAGCTTCCAGCCCGGCGACTGGAGCCTGAAGGGCATCGGCAATGCGCAGCGCAACGAGATCTTCGAACTCTTCCCGGAACTGAAGTCGCGCGAGGGCCTTGAAGGCTATCAGGCGGCGCGCAAGGCCCTGAAGAAGCACGAGGCGCGCATCCTCGCGCGCTGAGCCACGACATGCAGCACCGCCCGCCCCCGCAAGGGGGGGGCGAGAGGGGAACGGGGGGTCTGCTGCCCCCCGTTTTTCCTTCTGCGCCTGCGCCTGTGCCGTGCCGGATCCGGGTTCGGGCTGGACGCGGGCGCGGCGGCGCCGCTATCAACGGGCGGTGCCCGCCGGGCGGGCGGGGCGGCACAGGCGGGCGGGGGCCGGGAATGACCTATTGCGTGGCGCTGCGGATGGAGCGCGGTCTTGTCTTCATGTCGGACACCCGCACCAATGCCGGGGTCGACAACATCTCGAGCTATCGCAAGATGTTCACCTGGTCGGATGCCGATGCGGTGGTGACGATCCTGACCGCCGGGAACCTGGCGACGACCCAGGCGGTGGTCAGCCTGCTGGACGAACGCCGGCAGGCGGGTGACGACCGCCGGCCGGCGCTACTGGCGCATGCCTCGATGTTCCAGGTGGCGCGGCATGTGGGGGCGGTGCTGCGCGAGGTGATCGCGGCTTCGGCCCCCGGGGGGGCGGGGGCCGAGGCGGCCTTCAGCGCCAACCTCATCCTGGGCGGGCAGGTGCGCGGCGGGGCGCCGCGGCTGTTTCTGGTCTATCCCGAGGGAAACTTCATCGAGGCCGGCGAGGATACGCCCTTTCTCCAGATCGGCGAGACCAAATACGGCCGGCCGATCCTGCTGCGGGCCTTCGACGCGGGGATGGGGTTCGAGGCGGCGGTGAAGCTGCTGCTGCTGAGTTTCGATTCGACCATCAAGGCCAATCTCTCGGTCGGGTTGCCGCTGGATCTGGCGTTTTACGAACGTGACAGCCTGACCCCCGGGCCGACGCGGCGGATCGCGGCGGACGATCCCTATTTCGCCGCGGTTTCCGAGGGCTGGGGCAAGGCCCTGCGCAGCGCGGTCGATTCCCTGCCGGATTTCGTGCTCTGAGCGGCGCGGGGGGCGCTGCCCCCCGCCGCCCTGCGGGCGGCCCCCCCCGGGGTATTTCCGGCAAAGATGAAGGGGCGCGCGGATGAAGGGGCGCGCGGCCCCGGGATCAGAGCCGGGCGAGGCGTTCGGTCAAGAGCGCGAAAAAGCCGTCACGGTCGAGCGTGCCGGGCCAGAAGGCGTTGGCCTTGCGCCCCGAGACGCCCCACCAGTCGGCCACGGTCATGCCGAGGGTGTAGCTGCCTTCGGTCTCGATCTCGACGTTGATGTGGCGGCCGGTGAAGAGGTCGGGCCGGATCAGCCAGGCGATCACCAGCGGGTCATGGAGCGGCGCGCCCTCCGAGCCGTATTTCGCGGTGTCGAAACGCTCGAAGAAATCGGTCCAGGCGGCGACCACCTCGCCGGTGCGGGTGCCGAGCGCGCGCAGCTCCGCGACCCAGGCGCGCGAAGTGAGCGCCTTGTGCGAGACATCGAGAGACAGCACCGTGAGCGGGACGCCGGCGGCAAAGACGGCGCGCGCGGCCTCGGGATCGACGTAGATGTTGAATTCGGCGGCGGGCGTGATGTTGCCCACCTCGAAATAGGCCCCGCCCATCAGCACGATCCCGCGCAGGCGCGCGATGATGTCGGGGGCGCGGGCAAAGGCGGTGGCGATGTTGGTGAGCGGCCCGAGCGGGCAGAGCGTCACCGTGCCGGCCGGTTCGCGCCGCAGCGTGTCGATGATGAAATCGACGCCATGCTGCGCCTGAAGCGGCATCTGCGGCACCGGCAGGTCGATGCCGTCGAGGCCGGTCGTGCCGTGGACATGTTCGGCCGTGACCAGCGGCCGCGCCATCGGCCGGTCGCAGCCGGCAAAGACGCGGATGTCGGGGCGGCCGGCGATCTCGCAGATCTTGCGGGCGTTCACCTGGGTGAGGGCGAGGGGCACGTTCCCCGCCACCGCGGTGATGCCGAGCACCTCGATCTCGTCGGGGCTGGCCAGTGCCAGAAGGATGGCCACGGCATCGTCCTGGCCGGGGTCGGTGTCGATGATGATCCGGTGCGCGCCCATGTCCCGCCCCCTCCTTCTGTGGCCCGGGACGCCGCGCGGCAGCGCGGCGATTCCGGTGCGCGCCAGTTCGGTCAGGCCGAGCGGGCGCATCAGGTCGGCGAAGGCGTCGAGTTTCTCGGACGTGCCGGTGATCTCGAACACGAAGGAGGTGAGGGTGGAATCGACCACATTCGCGCGGAAGATCTCGGCAAGGCGCAGCGATTCGATGCGCTGCTCGCCGGTGGCCACCACCTTGAACAGGCCCAGTTCGCGTTCGACCGCGCTTCCCTCGACGGTGAGGTCGTGGACTTCGTGCACGGCGACGATGCGGCCCAGTTGCGCCTTGATCTGCTCGATCACCTGCGGCGTGCCCGAGGTGACGATGGTGATGCGCGAGCGGTGCCCCTCGTGGTCGATCTCGGCGACGGTCAGGCTTTCGATGTTGTAGCCGCGCCCCGAGAAGAGGCCGATGACCCGGGCCAGCACCCCCGGTTCGTTGGCGACGATGACCGCGAGCGTGTGGCGCTCTGTCGTCTCGCTGTAGGAGGCGCGCAGGTTGTAGGCCGAATGGCTGGTCGAGCCCTGCTTGATCTTCAATGCCGACATCTGTTCCTCACTGGCCTGCGCAGTCGAGCCGCGCGCGATAGGTGTTCACGCCCGGTTCCTGTTCGAAATGGGCGATGGCACAGCCCGAGGCGCGGGTGATCGCCTCGCGGGCGTTGGCGAACAGGCGCTCCTGGTTGTGGGCGCCGGTGGCAAAGTTCATCGCCACCGCGCGGGTGCCGTCGATGGTGACCGAGAACACGTCGCCCGCCACCTCGATCTCCTGGCCGGGCATGAAGGCGGCGACGCCCGCGCCCGAACAGCCGGCCAGCGCCAGCACGGCGGCGGCGGCGGCCCTGATGGCGGCGGCCCTCATACCATCACCGCGCCCTGCGCGCCGATCGCGCCTTCGGTCGAGGCCTCGCCCAGGAGCATCTCGTTGTGGGGCTTGCCCGAGGGGATCATCGGGAAGCAGTTCTCGTGCCGTTCCACCAGACAGTCGAACACCACCGCGCCGGGATGGTCGATCATCGCCATGATGGCATCGTCGAGGTCGGCCGGATCGGTGCAGCGGATGCCCTTGAGGCCGAAGGCCTCGGCCAGGCGGACGAAATCGGGGAGGCTCTCGCTCCAGGAATGGGAATAGCGTTCGCCGTGCAGCAGTTGCTGCCACTGCCGCACCATGCCGAGGCGTTCGTTGTTCAGGATGAACTGCTTGACCGGGGTGCGGAACTGCGCGGCGGTGCCCAGCTCCTGCATGTTCATGAGAAAGGACGCCTCGCCCGCGACATTGATCACCAGCGCGTCGGGATGGGCCACCTGCACGCCGATCGAGGAGGGCACGCCATAGCCCATGGTGCCCAGCCCGCCCGAGGTCATCCAGCGGTTCGGTTCGTCGAAACGCAGGAACTGCGCCGCCCACATCTGGTGCTGGCCCACTTCGGTGGTGATGTAGCGGTCGCGGCCGCGCGTCAGCGCCTCGAGCCGTTCGAGGGCGAATTGCGGCTTGATCGTCGATTTCGACGGCTTGTAGGCAAGGCAGTCCACCTTGCGCCAGGCGTCGATCTGCCGCCACCAGGCGACCACGCTCTCGGCCTTGGTGCGCCGGCCGCGGCGCGTCCAGGCATCGAGGATGGCGCGCAGCGCAAGGCCCGCATCGGCGACGATGCCGATATCGGCGCGGATCACCTTGTTGATCGAGGAGGGGTCGATGTCGATATGCACCTTGCGCGACCCGGGCGAAAAGGCGTCGATGCGGCCGGTGATGCGGTCGTCGAACCGGGCGCCGACGCAGATCATCAGATCGCAGTCGTGCATGGCCATGTTGGCCTCGTAAAGCCCGTGCATCCCCAGCATGCCAAGCCAGTGCCGCCCGCTGGCCGGATAGGCGCCAAGGCCCATGAGGGTCGAGGTGACGGGGAAATTCGTCGCCTGCACCAGGTCGCGCAAGGTCGCGCTGGCCGCGGGGCCCGCGTTGATGACGCCGCCGCCGGTGTAGAACACCGGGCGTTCGGCCTGTTCGATCAGGTCGACAAGGGCCTCGATCGCCTCGGGGTCGGGCGCGGTCGGGCGGCGGTAGGTCGAGCGGTGCGCCGCGCGCTCCTCATAGGCGCCCGAAGCGAACTGCACGTCCTTGGGAATGTCGATGAGCACCGGGCCGGGCCGGCCGGTGGTGGCGACGTGGAACGCCTCGTGGATGGTGGCGGCCAGGCTGTCGGTGTCGCGCACGAGCCAGTTGTGTTTCGTGCAGGCGCGGGTGATGCCGACGGTATCCGCCTCCTGAAAGGCGTCCGAGCCGATCATGAACGTCGGCACCTGACCCGACAGCACGACGACCGGGATCGAATCGAGCAGCGCATCGGTGAGGCCGGTCACCGCATTGGTGGCGCCGGGCCCCGAGGTGACCAGCACGACCCCCGGCCGCCCGGTCGAGCGGGCATAGCCTTCGGCCATGTGGACCGCGGCCTGTTCGTGGCGCACGAGGATGTGGCGGATGTCGTTCTGCTGGAAGATTTCGTCATAGATCGGCAGGACCGCGCCGCCGGGATAGCCGAAGATCACATCGACGCCCTGATCCTTCAGCGCCTGCACCACCATCTGGGCCCCGGTCATCTCGCGTGCCATCTGCCGCTCCTTCGTTCCTTCAGTCCCGCGCAACAAAAAGCCCCCGGAGGTTCGGTCCGGGGGCGCATGGATGACCGTCATGGTCTGCCGTCACCGGCCCATGCGCCTTCGTGCTACGATGCCGGAAATCCTGTCCATTCGTGAATCGAACCCTTGTGGCCGGATGCGCCGGCCCCGTTGTGGCGCGGACAGAACCATGCCCGCCGCCTGTCGTCAACCGCCCGCGCTTGCGAAAATGTCGCAGGCCGGGCGTTTGCGGCAACTTTCTTTCCCGGATGGCGCGGGTTGGCCGGGCCCGCGCCGCTCATGCGCCGCCCTCGCCGCGAAAGCGGCCGGCGTCCTCGGCGGCGCGGCGGATCGCGTTCGACTTGTGCACGGTCTCGGCATATTCGCTGGCCGGATCGGAATCCTGCACGATCCCCGCCCCGGCCTGCACATGGAGGCGGCCGTCCTTCACCACCGCGGTGCGCAGCGCGATGCACATGTCCATGTCGCCGCCGGCGCTGAAATAGCCGCAGCCGCCGCCATAGATGCCGCGCTTTTCCGGTTCGAGTTCGTCGATGATCTCCATCGCCCGCACCTTGGGCGCGCCCGAGACGGTGCCCGCCGGCATCCCCGCGAAGAAGGCCGACAGCGCGTCCTGCCCCTCGGCCAGTTCGCCGGTCACGTTCGAGACGATATGCATGACATGGGAATAGCGCTCGACCACGAACTGTTCGGTCGGGCGCACGGTGCCGGGGCGCGAGACGCGGCCCACGTCGTTGCGGCCAAGGTCGAGCAGCATCAGGTGTTCGGCGCGCTCCTTGGGATCGGCGAGCAGGCTTTCCTCGTGGGCGCGATCCTCGGCCGGGGTGGCGCCGCGCGGGCGGGTGCCGGCGATCGGGCGGATCGTCACCTCGCGGCCAAAGACCCGCACCAGGATCTCGGGCGAGGCGCCGACCACCTGAAAGCCGCCGAAGTTGAAGTAGAACATGAAGGGCGAGGGGTTGGTGCGCCGCAGGCTTCGATAAAGGGCGAAGGGCGGTTCGTGGAAATCCTGCACCCAGCGCTGCGACGGCACCACTTGAAAGATGTCGCCGGCGCGGATGTAGTCGCGCGCGCGTTCGACCGCCGCCATGAAGCCTTCGCGCGTGAAGTTCGAGCGCGGCGGGCCCGGTGGCGCGGCCTCGCCCAGGGCGCGCGGCGCCTGCGGCACGCCGCGTTCAAGCGCGGCGCGCGCGTCCATCACCCGTTCCGCCGCGACTGCCCAGGCCGCCTTGGCCGACAGGCCCGACCCGGCCCAGACCGGCGCCACCAGGATCACGTCGCCCTTCACCCCGTCGAGAACCGCCACCACCGAGGGCCGCACGAGCAGCGCATCGGGCGTGCCCACGGGATCGGGGCCGGGCGCGCCCAGCCGTTCGACCAGCCGGATCATGTCATAGCCCAGATAGCCGAACAGCCCGGCCGCGGCGGCGGGCAGGCCCTCGGGCAGGTCGATGCGGCTTTCGGCCAGCAGCGCGCGCAGCGCCGTCAGCGGATCGCCCGCGCAGGGGACAAAGGCATCGTCGTCATAGCGGGCATCGCGGTTGATGCGCGACCGGTCGCCGCGGCATTCCCAGATCAGGTCCGGGTTCATGCCGATGATCGAATAGCGCCCGCGCACCTCGCCGCCGGTGACACTTTCGAGGATGAAGGAATTGCGCCCCGCCCCGGCCAGTTTCAGCATCACGCTCACCGGCGTGTCGAGATCGGCGGCAAGCCGGGTCCAGACCACCTGGTTGTGCCCGGCCTCGTGCGCGGTGCGGAAGGTTTCGAAATCCGGCTGAAGTGCCATGGCCCTACCGCATCTGCGCCAGGACGGCGTTCACCGCCGCCTGGTCGATCGTCACGCTGGTGCCCAGCTGGATCTGCGTGGCAAAGGCATCCCGGATGTCGGCGTCGATGCCCTGACGCGCCTCGTCGGCGATCTGCGCGCGGTCGGCGGCCACGCCCGGATCCTCGGGCGAGGCGGGGCGCACCGCGTCGAGGCGCAGCACGATCGCGCCATCGGGCAGGGCCGCGACCCAGACATCGCCCTCGGCATGGGCAAAGATGTCGGCCATCAGGTCCGGGGTGCCCCCTTCGAGGAAATCGCTGCGCCGCAGGCCGGAGTCGGTGGTGGGCGCCAGATCGGGCAGCGCCGCGAACCCGCCGTCGCGCACGGTGGCGGCGATCTCTTCGGCCTTCTGCTGCACGGCGCGCGCGGTGGCGGCGGCGGCCCAGTCGGCGCGCACCCTGTCGGCCACGTCGTCAAAGGGTTGCAGCGCCGGCGGGTCGATCCCGTCAAGCTGGAGCGCGAACACCCCGCCATCGTCGAGTTCGCGGATCTCGGGGAAGTCGCCCTCGGCCACGGCGGCGGCGGCCTCGCGGAAGGGGGCATAGGCGGCGATGCCGTCGCTCACCCCGTCGGACCAGGCGATTTCGCCTTCCTCCATGTCGGTCGAGGCGGCCAGATCGGCGATGGTGGCGCCGCCGGCCAGCAGGTCGATGAACTGTTCCGACTGGTCGCGGATCAGCCGCTGCGCCCGCTGAAGCGCGAGTTCGCCGCGCAGGTCGTCATGCACCTCGTCCAGCGTGACCTCCTGCGCCGCCAGCACCGCGTTCATGCGATACAGCGCCGGCCCGAGCGGCGAGGGCAGGGGGCCCAGCACATCGCCCGGGGCCGCGGCAAAGACCGCCTCGGCGGCCGCGCCCAGTTCCTCGGGCCCGACATCGCCCATGTCCACATCGGCAAGGTCAAGGCCGCGCGCCTCGACCAGCGCGTCGAACCCGGCCTCGCCCGCGTCAAGGCGGGCTCGCGCGGCGGCGGCGGCGGCCTCGTCGGGGTAGACCAGCCGTTCGACCAGACGGCGCTCGGGCTGGATGTATTCCGCGGCGCGGCTGTCATAGAGCGCCTGGATGTCGGCCTCGTCCACCTCGACGCTGTCGATGATCATGGCGGGGGTCAGCCAGGCATAGGTGATGTGGCGCACCTCGGGCAGGGTATAGGCGGCGGGGTCGGAATCGTATTGCGCGCGCAGTTCGGCCTCGGTCGGGTCGGGCAGCGGATCGCTCAGCGCCGCCGCGCCCAGGCGCAGCCGGGTGATGTCGCGCCGCTCTCCGCGCCAGTCGGCGATGACTCGGCCGTAGAGATCCTCGGGCGCCGAGGCCCCGCGCACCGCCCCGTCGAGAAGCTGGCGCACGATCGCGAGGCGGATCGATTCCTCGAAGGCGCCCTCGCCGGTGCCCTGCTGCTGAAGCGCGCGGCGATAGCGGTCACGGTCGAAGGAACCGTCAAGGCTCTGGAACTCGGGAAAGGACAGAAGCGTGGCGCGCAGCCTTGCGTCGCCGGCGGACAGGCCCAGCCGGCCGATTTCATTGTCAAGCGCGCGTTCCTGCACCAGCCCGGCCAGCACCGCCTGATCAAGGCCGATCGACTGCGCCTGCTGGAAGGTGAGCGGCACGCCCATCTGCCGCGAGAAGCCGTCGATCTGGCTGCGCAGGCGGTTGTAGAATTCCTGCACCGTGATCGAACGGTCGCCGACCGTGGCCACGGTATTGCGCGATCCGGTGAAACTGGTGCTGCCAAAGCCCAGAAGCCCGACCCCGACCAGGCCAAGAAGGATGTAGCCGACGATTCCGCGTTTCTTCTGGGCCATGAAGGCGCCTCTCCTGCCAGTCGCACGCGCGCCTGCGCGCGGGTCAGGTCTGAATAGGCATCCTGTCCCCCCGGTGCAAGCGCAGCGTCAGCCGTCGAACCCGGCCAGACGCCCGATCAGCGCGCCGATCCCGTCGCGGTCCACATTGGCAAAGGCGATGCGCAGTTGCCGCGCCCCGGCGGGGATTTCGGGCGGCATGAACATGGTCCCCGGCAGCAGGAGCACGCCCGCCTCGGACACGAGGCGGCGCGCGATCACGTCCGAGGGCGCGGCGAAGGGGTGTTCGACATAGGCGAAATAGGCCCCCGCCCCCAGAAGCCGCCAGCCTCGCGCCGCCAGCGGCCCGAACCCCGCCCGGATCGCCGCCCCGCGCGCCAGGATCTCGGCGCGTTCGGCCCGAAGCCAGGGCGTCAGGTTGCGCATCCCCCAGAGCGCGCCGATCTGGCCGGGCTGGGCCGGGCAGATCGTGACGGTATCGAGGAACTTCTCGACCTCGGCGATGCGCGCGGCCGCGGCGACGATCGCCCCCACCCGGTGCCCGGTCAGGCGATAGGCCTTGGAGAAGGAGTAGAGCTGGATCAGCACTCCGTCCCAGTCGGGATCCGCGAACAGATCGTGCGGCGCGCCGGGGGCGGAATGGAAATCGCGGTAGGTCTCGTCAAGGATGAGGGCGATGCCATGCGCGCGCGCCAGATCGCGGAAGGCGGCGATGGTGGCGGGCGGATATTCGACGCCGCCGGGGTTGTTCGGGGTGACCAGGACGATGGCGCGCGTGCGCGGCGTGATCAGGCGCGCGGCCGCGCCCGGATCGGGGATCAGCGATGCGCCGGTATCAAGGGGCATGGTGCGCACCCCGGCCATGTCGTTCCACATGCGGTGGTTGAAATAGCAGGGCACGGGCAGGATCACCTCGTCGCCTTCGCCGCACAGCGTGGCGATGGCGGCGCAATAGGCCTGATTGCAGCCCGAAGTGATGGCGACCTGCGCCATCCCGACCTGCCCGCCATAGGCGCGGGTCCATGTCTGCGCGATCTCCTCGCGCAGCGCCGGCAGGCCAAGGACCGGGCCGTAGAGATGCGCGGCGGTGTCGGTCAGGATCGCCTCGGCCATGGCGCGGCGCAGCCCTTCGGGCGGGGCGCCGGTGGGGGCGGCCTGACTCACGTTGATGAGCGGGCGTCCGGGCGGGAAACTCACCCCCTCGAGCCAGCGGCGCGCCTCCATCACCGGGGGGGCGAAGGTGGCGGCGGTGCGGGCGCCTGCCTCAGTCACGGCCGCGGAAGGGCTGCACATATTGCAGCGCCATGTCCCAGGGAAAGAAGATCCAGGTATCCTGACTGACGCTGGTGATATAGGTGTCGGCCTGTTTCTCGCCCTCGGGCTTGGCATAGACGCAGGCGAAATGCGCCTTGGGATAGAGGCCGCGGATCAGTTCCAGCGTCTTGCCGGAATCGACCAGATCATCGACGATCAGGATCCCCTCGCCATCGCCCATCAGCGCGGCATCGGGCGCCTTGACCACCTGCGCCTCGCGGCGCTGGTCGGCCTTGCCGCCGCCGGAATGGTAGGAGATCACCGAGATCGTGTCGACGATGCGGATGTCGAGTTCGCGGCTCACGATCATGGCCGGCACCAGTCCGCCGCGGGCGATGCCGACGACGGCTTTCCACAGGCCGCCTTCGCCGGGGCCCTTGCCGTCCAGACGCCAGGCCAGTGCCCGCGCATCGCGGTGGATCTGGTCCCAGGAGACGTGAAAGCCCTTTTCGTGCGGCAGGCGTTCGGTCATCGCGCGTTCCTCATGCGTTGTCGATCACGGCCTCGTAAAGCAGCGACAGGCCGAGCGCCCCCAGAAACAGCGCCGCCCCCCGGTCGATCCAGGCCTTGGCCGCAATATAGCGCGCCCGCACCGGCGCCGTCGACATGGCGACGGTGACGAGCACATACCAGAACATCTCGGTGGCGAGGGCGGTGGCATAGATCGCGCCCTGTCCGGCCGCCGTCAGCGGGCCGGGAAAGATCGCCACGATCAGCGCCGAATAGAACAGCGCGGGCTTGGGGTTCGACAGGTTCAGGATCACCCCGCCCGAAAACCCGGTGCCGAAGCGCGCCCGTGCCGCCTCGGGCATGGGCTGCGCCGCGCCCCGCCACAGGTGCCAGGCCAGATGCAGCAGATAAAGCCCGCCCAGGAATTTCAGCGCCAGATAGAGCAGCGGCACGATGCGGAACACGACGGCAAGCCCGAGGATCGCGAACAGCGCCCAGAGCGAGGCCCCCGCCGCCAGCCCGATCCCGTAGGGCACCGCCACCGCGCGGCCGCGGGCAAAGGCGGTCTGCGTGGCCGAGATGATCGCCGGCCCCGGCGACAGGATCGCCAGGGTCAGCGTGGTGAACAGCACCAGCAACTGCTCGGGCGTGGGCATCATCCGTCCTTGCGGCCGGTCACCACGTCGATGTCGGGCGCGTCCACCGCCTTCATGCCGACCGCGTGATAGCCCGCATCGACATGCAGCACCTCGCCCGTGACGCCCGAGCCCAGGTCCGACAGCAGATAAAGCGCGGAGCGCCCCACGTCGTCGATGCTCACGTTGCGCCGCAGGGGCGAGTTCAACTCGTTCCAGCGCAGGGTATAGCGGAAATCGCCGATGCCG
Organism: Rubellimicrobium sp.; assembly: GCA_020852925.1. GTDB lineage: Bacteria > Pseudomonadota > Alphaproteobacteria > Rhodobacterales > Rhodobacteraceae > JADYZU01. The sequence goes on from JADYZU010000041.1 coordinate 46,443, forward strand.
GAGGCGGCCAGCGTCTTGATCGGGCCGGCGCTGATCGCGTTCACGCGGATGCCGTCCTTGCCCAGATCCTCGGCCATGTAGCGCACGCTCGCCTCGAGCGCGGCCTTGGCCACGCCCATGACGTTGTAATGCGGCATGACCTTTTCCGCGCCGTAATAGGTCAGGGTCAGGCACGATCCCCCGGGCGCCATCATCGCCGCCGCGCGCTTGACCACGGCGGTGAAGGAATAGACGGAAATGTCCATCGACATGAGGAAATTCTCGCGGCTCGTGTCGACATAGCGGCCGCGCAATTCGTTCTTGTCGGAGAAGACGATGGCATGGACGATGAAATCGAGGCTGCCCCAGGTCTCTTGCAGGGCGGCAAAGAGGGCATCGACCGATGCCATGTCGCTCACGTCGCAGGGCAGCACGATGGACGAGCCAAGTTCGGCCGCCAGCGGATCGACCCGCTTCTTCAGCGCCTCGCCCTGATAGGAGAAGGCAAGTTGCGCCCCCGCCCCGGCCAGCGCCCTGGCGATGCCCCAGGCGATCGACTTGTCGTTGGCCAGCCCCATGACGAGGCCGCGCTTGCCGGCCATGAATTCGGTCTGCATCCCGTCCCCCCGAGTGACGCTGCGTCGTTTCGTCCCGTATATGGCATCACAAATCGGGCATCAAGGGCAGGCGGGCGGGCAGGCAGGCTGGCAGGAAGGGGCCGGAGGGCGGGCGGGGGGCGGGTCGCGCAGATTGCCTGCGCCTTCCCGCACCGTGGCGGCGAAGCAGGTCTTGCCTTGCGTTTCACGACCGCTAAAGTCCCGTGAAACCACGAGGAGCAGGGCATGGACCGCAGCGGCATCTTCGCCGGGGACGACCCGTTCGCCATCGCGCGCGCGTGGCTTGCCGAGGCGGCCCCGGTTGAACCGAACGACCCCAACGCCATCGCGCTGGCCACGGTCGATGCCGACGGCCTGCCCGATGTGCGCATGGTGCTGCTCAAGGAGATCGAGGCCGATTCCTTCGTCTTCTACACGAATTACGACAGCGCCAAGGGCCGGCAGATCGCCGCCACCGGCAAGGCGGCCTTCGTCCTTCACTGGAAGAGCCTGCGCCGCCAGATCCGCGTGCGCGGCACGGTGTCGCGGGAAGAGGGGCCGCAGGCCGACGCCTATTACCGCTCGCGCGCGCTGCAAAGCCGGATCGGCGCCTGGGCCTCGCAGCAGTCGCAGCCGCTGGCATCGCGCGCCGCGCTGGTGGCCGAGGCCGGGCGCATGGCCTTGCGGCACGGGACGAACCCGCCGCGCCCGCCGTTCTGGGGCGGATTGCGCATCGTGCCCGTCGAGATCGAGTTCTGGGCCGACGGCCCGTTCCGCCTGCACGACCGGTTCCGCTGGCGCCGGGCACCGGCGGGAGGCGGGTGGGACGTGACCCGGCTCAATCCATGATTTCACCTGCGGTGAATTGTGGCCTTGCATACCGGTTTCAACTGTGGTGCACACTGCGCCGCGCACCCTTTGGGGGAGGGAGGCCGCGCGCGAAGGACATGAACGGAACGTGACGATGCAACCAGACGATGCCCCTCAGGCCGTGCGCGGCCATGTGAAGTGGTTCGACCCCGGCAAGGGTTACGGCTTTGTCGTGGCGGACGGGGGCGGGCCGGACATCCTGTTGCATGCCAATGTCCTGCGCAACTACGGCCAGAGCACCGTGGCCGACGGCGTCGAGATCGAGGTCGAGGCCCAGCGCACCCAGCGCGGGGTGCAGGCGGTGGCGGTGCGCTGGCTTGCGCCGCCCGCGGCCGCGGGGGGCACCCTGCCTCTGGCCGACATGGCCGAGGTCGGGCCCGAGACGCTGGCCGCGCTGGATCAGGTGCCGGCGCGGGTGAAATGGTTCGACAAGGGCAAGGGCTTCGGCTTTGCCAATGCCTTCGGCAGCAGCGACGACATCTTTCTGCATGTCGAGGTGCTGCGTCGGTCGGGTCTTGCCGATCTCGCCCCCGGCGAGGCAGTCTGTCTGCGCATGATCGAGGGACGGCGCGGCCTGATGGCGGTCGAGATTTCCCCCTGGGAGGCGGGCACATGCAGGACGCGACAGGGCGCGGGCAGCGATCGGGACGGGGAATCCGGGCTCTGAGCGGCGGCGCGCTGGCGTCGGTCCTGGGCGTGGCGCTGGCCGGTGCCGCCGCGGCGGCGCCCTGCCGCGACGACCGGGTGACGATCACCGGACCCTGGGGCAGCGCCGCGTTCACCGTCGCGGTGGCCGATGACGCGGCCGAACGGGCGCAGGGCCTGATGAACGTGCCCGAGCTGCCGCTGATGGCGGGGATGCTCTTTGTCTACGAGACGCCGCAGACCGTCGCCTTCTGGATGCGCAACACCTTCATCCCGCTCGACATGATCTTTGCCGACGGGGCCGGGGTGGTCCGGCTTGTGCATGAAAACGCGATTCCCCATGACGACACCCCGATTCCCGGCGGCGACGGAGTGCAGTTCGTGCTCGAGATCAACGGCGGGCTGGCCGCGCGGCTGGGAATCGGGCCGGGGGATGTGATGCAGCATCCGGCGATCGGCCCCGATGCCGCCATGCCCTGCGCCGCCGCCATTTCCTGACGCGCCCCCTTCCAAAACGGGGCCCGTGCGCGTAAACGGGCCGGCGTCGGGGCGTAGCGCAGCCTGGTAGCGCATCTGCTTTGGGAGCAGAGGGCCGGGAGTTCGAATCTCTCCGCCCCGACCACCCCGGATCCCGTCAGAAGGCAGGCAATCGACGGTTGCCTGTGGCCGTCACGGCACAGCGCCCCGGCCCCTTGCCCCGGCGCGCAAGCTCATGTGCCATCGCCACAACGCCCGCCAAGTGGGCCGGGATCCTGCGCCCGTCGCCCCGCAGGCGCGACGGTCCGACGGGGTGAATCACCCCCCCGGAAGCGGGTCCCGGGTCAAGCCGGATAATTTCGGGGGATAAGTGACGGCCCCGCGCCACAGCGTGTTGACCCCGGGGAAAACTGCGCGCAATTTGTGCGGGTCCACGGCAGACACACAAGATGTGGTGTCGTCGGGGCGGGGCAGACGAGGCAGGCAAGGGCACAGAACCACCGCATCCGGCGGTTGGCATGACCCTGTCCGCCGCGGACTTCCCGGGGATCGCCGGCGCGGTCCGAAGGTCAACCAGGACGCCGCGGCAGTCGGCGCCACACGAGGGAACAGGCAGGATGCGGATCGAGCGGCATTTCACCAGCGCGGACAAGGACACCTGGGCGGGATTCTCCTGGCGCGAGGCGGTGTCCGAGATCCGCAATCCCGACGGATCGGTCGTGTTCCGCCTCGATGCGGTCGAGATTCCCGAAGGCTGGAGCCAGGTCGCCGCCGACGTGATCGCGCAGAAGTATTTCCGCAAGGCGGGCGTGCCCTCGGCCACGAAGCGGGTGAAGGAAAAGGGCGTGCCGGAGTGGCTGCAACGTTCGGTCCCGGCCGAGGGCGCCACCTTTGCCGGCGAGACCAGCGCGCGGCAGGTCTTTGACCGGCTGGCCGGCGCCTGGACCTACTGGGGCTGGAAGGGCGGCTATTTCACCGCCGAATCCGATGCCCGCGCCTATTTCGACGAGATGCGCCACATGCTGGCCGCGCAGATCGCCGCGCCCAATTCGCCGCAGTGGTTCAACACCGGCCTGCACTGGGCCTATGGCATCGACGGGCCGGCGCAGGGGCACCACTACGTCGATCACGCCTCGGGCGAGCTGCGCGCCAGCGACTCGGCCTACGAGCGGCCGCAGCCGCATGCCTGCTTCATCCAGTCGGTGGCCGACGACCTCGTGAACGAGGGCGGGATCATGGACCTGTGGGTGCGCGAGGCGCGGCTGTTCAAGTATGGCTCGGGCACCGGCACCAATTTCAGCAGCCTGCGCGGCGAGGGCGAACGCCTGTCGGGCGGGGGGAAATCCTCGGGGCTGATGGGCTTTCTCAGGATCGGCGACCGGGCCGCCGGCGCGATCAAGTCGGGCGGCACCACGCGGCGCGCGGCCAAGATGGTGATCGTCGATGCCGACCACCCCGATATCGAGGCCTTCATCGACTGGAAGGTGATCGAGGAACAGAAGGTGGCCAGCCTTGTCGCCGGCTCGAAGATGCACGAGCGGATGCTGAACGCGGTCTTTGCCGCGCTCAAGGCCTGGGACGGCCGCGACGAGGACCGCTTCGATCCCTCGCTGAACCATGGATTGCGCAAGGCGATCCGCGAGGCCCGCAAGGCCGCGATCCCCGAAACCTATGTGAAGCGCGTGCTGGACTACGCGCGCCAGGGGTTCGAGAGCATCGAATTCCCGACCTATGACACCGACTGGGATTCCGAGGCCTATGCCACCGTCTCGGGCCAGAATTCCAACAACACCGTGCGCGTGACCGATGCCTTCCTGCGCGCGGTCGAGACGGGCGGCGACTGGGATCTGCGGTCGCGCGTGGGCGGCAAGGTGACGAAGACGGTGAAGGCGCGCGATCTGTGGGACCGGATCGGGCATGCCGCCTGGGCCTGCGCCGACCCCGGCCTTCAGTATCACGACACGATCAACGCCTGGCACACCTGCCCGGCGGACGGGGCGATCCGGGCCTCCAATCCCTGCTCGGAATACATGTTCCTTGACGATACCGCGTGTAACCTTGCCTCGATGAACCTGCTGCGCTTCCTGCGCGGCGGTGCCTTCGACGCCGCGGCCTATATCCACGCGACGCGGCTGTGGACGGTCACGCTCGAGGTCAGCGTGATGATGGCGCAGTTCCCCTCGCGCGAGATCGCCCGGCTGTCCTACGACTTCCGCACGCTCGGGCTGGGCTATGCCAATGTCGGCGGCCTGCTGATGAACCTCGGGCTGGGCTACGATTCGCGGGAGGGCCGCGCGTTGTGCGGCGCGCTCAGCGCGATCATGACCGGCGTGGCCTATGCCACCTCGGCCGAGATGGCGGGCGAACTGGGCGCCTTTGCCGGCTATGGCCGCAACCGCGACCACATGCTGCGCGTGATCCGCAACCACCGCACCGCCGCGCGGGGCGAGGGGGCGGGCTATGAAGGGCTGGCGATCCTGCCGGTGCCGCTTGACCATGAGGGCTGCCCCGAGCCGCGCCTGATCGAGATCGCCCGCGCCGCCTGGGACGAGGCGCTCGCGCTGGGCGAGGTGCACGGGTTCCGCAATGCCCAGGTCTCGGTCATCGCGCCGACGGGCACGATCGGCCTTGTCATGGATTGCGACACCACCGGGATCGAGCCGGACTTCGCGCTGGTGAAGTTCAAGAAGCTGGCCGGCGGCGGCTATTTCAAGATCATCAACCAGAGCGTGCCGGCCGCGCTGGAACGGCTGGGCTATTCCTCGAACCAGATCGAAGAGATCGTGGCCCATGCCGTCGGGCACCGCACCCTTGGCAATGCGCCCGGCGTGAATCATACCGCGCTGATCGGCCACGGTTTCGGCGCGGCCGAGATCGAGCGGATCGAGGCGGCGCTGCCGCAGGCCTTCGACATCCGCTTCGTCTTCAACCCCTGGACCCTGGGCGAGGAATTCTGCACCCGCACCCTGGGCATCCCGGCCGCACGGATGGCCGATCCGGGCTTTGACCTGCTGCGCCATCTTGGTTTCTCGCGCGCGCAGATCGACGCGGCCAACGACCATGTCTGCGGCACCATGACCCTGGAAGGGGCGCCGCATCTGCGGGCCGAACATCTGCCGGTGTTCGACTGCGCCTCGCCCTGCGGTCGCAAGGGCACGCGGTCGCTCTCGGTCGAATCGCACATCCGCATGATGGCCGCCGCGCAACCCTTTGTTTCCGGCGCGATTTCCAAGACGATCAACATGCCGTCCTCCGCCTCGGTCGAGGATTGCCAGCGCGCCTATGACCTGTCGTGGAAGCTCGGGCTCAAGGCCAACGCGCTTTATCGCGACGGCTCCAAGCTCAGCCAGCCGCTGGCCGCCTCGCTTGTGGGCGACGACGACGAGGCCGAAGAGGCGATGACCAGCGGCACCCCCTCTGAAAAGGCGGTGGTGATCGCGGAAAAGATCGTCGAGAAGATCGTGGTGCGCGAAGTGCACAACCGCGAACGCGAGAAGATGCCGCAGCGGCGCAAGGGCTATACCCAGAAGGCGATGGTCGGCGGGCACAAGGTCTATCTGCGCACCGGCGAATATGCCGACGGCCGGCTGGGCGAGATCTTCATCGACATGCACAAGGAGGGCGCGGGCTTTCGCGCCATGATGAACAACTTTGCCATCGCCATCTCGGTGGGGCTGCAATACGGGGTGCCGCTCGACGAATTCGTCGATGCCTTCACCTTCACCCGGTTCGAACCGGCCGGGATGGTGCAGGGCAACGATTCGATCAAGCAGGCGACCTCGATCCTTGACTATGTGTTCCGCGAACTGGCGGTGAGCTATCTCGACCGCACCGACCTGGCGCATGTGAAGCCCGCCGGCCACGCCTTTGACGATCTGGGCCGGGGCAATGACGAAGGCCGGCTGAACGTCGCCCCGGTGGGCGAGAGCGCGGCGCAACGCTCGCTCGAGGTGCTGCGGCAGATTTCCTCGACCGGCTACCTGCGCAAGCGGCTGCCGCAGGATCTGGTCGTGCTTCAGGGCGGCGCGGGGCAGGTGGCGGCGGGGGGCGATGGCATGGCCGCGCTTCAGACGCTGGTGCCGGCAGCGACCGCGGCGCTGTCGGTGCAGACCAGCACCGCCGTGACCAGCGGCACGGTCTCGGTCAGCCTCTCGGCCCGCGACAAGGCGCGGATGCAGGGCTACGAGGGCGAGGCCTGCGGCGAATGCGGCAACTACACGCTGGTCCGCAACGGCACCTGCATGAAGTGCAACACCTGCGGCGGCACCTCGGGCTGCAGCTGAGGGCGAAACGGCGGGGCGGCACGGGACGGACGGCGGCGCGGATGACGGGGCGGACGGCGGGGCGAAGTCAGGTGAATTCGCCCTGCACGAACCAGTCGCGCGTGCCCCGGGCATCGCGGCGGTAGGTGCAGAACAGCCAGAGCCTGCGGCCCTGATGCGTCTCGATCCGCCAGTAGTCGCGCAGGCCCGAGCGCCATTCGGGATCGTCAAGCCACCATTCCGGACTGATGCGTTCCGGGCCGCCGGCGCGCAGGGTGCTCAGCCGCATCCGCCGCCAGCGGAACCGCGCGGGGGGGTGCCCCTCGACCGCGAGCACCGGTTCGGGCGGGAACAGGACCGGCGGGCGCAACCGCCCGCGCCCCGGGGCAAAGACCGCGGGCGCGCTGTGGGCCGCCGGCAGGATCAGGAAACTGCGTTCGGGAATCAGGCTCCGGGCCGGGGCAAGGCGCTGCACCCGGTCGAATCCCAGCCGGTTGCCCAGCCGTGACACCAGATCGGCCAGCGCATCGCCCGCCCGGACCGGCGGCCCGCCGGCCACGGTCTGTTCAGGGGGCAGATCCTCGGTCACGAGGGCGCGCAGCCGCAGCGCGTCGATGCCGTAGCCCGCGTCGATCCCCGCCACCCCGCGCGCGAACAGCGCAAGGATGCGCGCCGGATCGCGCAACGGTCGCGCCAGCCCCACCTCGACCACAAGCGGGCTGCCGTCCACGCGCCGCACCTCGAGCCCGAGCCGCACCGCCCCGCGCCGGTGTTCGGCCAGTTGCTCGCACAGCCGCCCGAGCAGCCGCCCGAGGGCGGCCATCACGTCGGATTCAAGGCCGATCGGTTCGGGCAGGGTCAGGCGGACGCCGAAATGCGGCGGGTCGGGTTCGGCGGCCACCGGTTCGTCCACCTCGCCCAGCGCCTGATCAAGCCGCAGGAGCAGGTCCATCCCGAAGCGCCGCGCCAGCGCCGCGCGCGGCAGCCCCAGCAGATCGCCGATCCGCTCGAGCCCGACCCGCGACAGCCCGCTGACCGTGGCCCCGGGGATCCGCAGCGCCCGCACCGGCAAGGGCGCCAGCGCCGTGCGCAGCGCCCCCGGCGCGATGATGCCGCCGCCGCCGTGGCGGGCAAGGGCATGGGCCGCGCCGCGCGTCCCCGCCAGTGCCACGCGCGCCGTGAACCCGCCCCGGGTCAGGCGATGCGCCAGATCGTCGAGCATCTCGGCCTCGCCGCCAAAGAGATGCGGCACGCCCGAGGCATCGGCCACGATCCCGTCGGCCCCGTCGCGCGCGACCAGCGGCGCATAGCGCCCGCTCCAGCGCATGAGCGCGGCCAGCATCGCGCTTTCGGCCTGCGGATCGGCGGGGCGGGTGATCAGATCGGGGCAGATCGCGCGCGCATCGGCCAGCGGCATTCCCCGGCTCAGGCCGCGCCCCTCGGCGGCGGGCGACAGGCAGTGCAGGCGATCAGCATTGCCGACCCGCGCGGTCAGGGCAAAGGCGCCGTCAACCGGGCGGCGGCGCAGGACCGTCTCGCTCGGCAAACGCGGAAACCAGATCGACAGCAGACGACGAACCATCCCAATCCACGCGCCACGCGCCCAGAGTTCCCTTTTTGTTCTTGATAAGCGCCCAGCGATGCCAAGTCGAGCCCGTCTCGCCCGGCGGCGGAAGCGGCGAGGGTTCGGCCGCGCAGTCCCAGCGCGTTTCGGCCGCGTTCGAGCCTTCCTCGCGCAGGAGCACAAGGCCGGTGGTCCCGCCCGCCTCGGCGGCAAGCTGAAGCCGGCGCCCGGCGGTCAGCGACAGCGGCCGTTCCGGTTCGGCCACGACAAGGGCGGCGGCGCGGGCGCGCAGGCTCTCTTCCATGGCCCACAGGATCCCGGTCTCGTCTCCGGGGCGCACCATGACCAGCCGCGCGGCCACCCCCTCGGGCAGGCCGGCGGGAATCAGCGATTCGGGCCGGTGCGCCGCCATGATCCAGATGAGCGGCCCGCCTGCGTGCCGCGCCGCCTGACAAAGGGCAAAGCTGCGCCGCCCCGGGCCCGCGACTTCGTGCACGCGGGCAGGGAGCAGGGCAAGGGGATCGGCGGGCGGGTGCATGGCCGCAGGTTACAGCGCGCGCGCGGGCGGCGGAAGGCCCGGCATTGACAGCGCGCGGCGCCCGGTCAAGACCGGCGGCAGAGGCAGCGCGGCAGGAGGGCGGCATGGATCTGGGCATGAAGGGCAAGGTGGTGATCGTCACCGGCGGCGGGTCGGGGATCGGCGCCGGGATCTCGGAAGTGCTGGCCGAAGAGGGCGCGGTCCCGGTCATCCTGGCCCGGCGCGCACCCGATGCGGACTGGCTCGCGCGGGTGGGGGCGGATTTCGTGCAGGTGGAACTGTCCGACGACGCGGCCCTGGGCGCCGCGGCGCAGGCGGTGCGCGACCGGCACGGCGCGATCCACGGCCTTGTGAACAACGCCGGCGCCAATGACGGCGTGGGCCTCGACCGGGGGCCGGGGGCGTTTCGTGCCAGCCTTGACCAGAACCTCGTGCATTATTTCCTGATGGTGCATCTGCTGCGCGACGACCTGCGCGCCAGCCGCGGCGCGATCGTGAACATCTCGTCCAAGACCGGGCTGACGGGGCAGGGCGGCACCTCGGCCTATGTCGCGGCCAAGGCGGCGGCGCTGGGGCTGACCCGGGAATGGGCGGTGGAATTCCTGCCCGACGGGGTGCGCGTGAATGCCATCGTCGTGGCCGAGGTGATGACCCCGCTTTACCGGCGCTGGCTTGATACCCTGCCGGATCCGGAGGCGGCGCTGGGGCGGATCACGCAGCGCATTCCGCTGGGGCAGCGCATGACCACCCCGCGCGAGATCGCGGATACCTGCGTCTTCCTGCTGTCCGAGCGCGCCAGCCACACCACCGGGCAATGGCTGTTCCCCGATGGCGGCTATGTCCACCTCGACCGCGCCCTGCCACTGGCCTGAGGGCAGGACGCGGCCGGGGCGCATCGCCGCGCTAGAGGCCCTTGGAGCGGTAGCTTTTCGCGATCCGGTCGACCGAGACGATATAGGCCGCGGTGCGCAGGTCGCCCACCTCGGGGCGGGAGTTCCAGACCTCGCGCATCGACTGATAGGCGGTGCGCATCGTGTCATCGAGGCCCGAGCGCACCAGCGTCAGTTCATCGTCGCCCTGAAGGAAGCGTTCCTTGAAGTTCTCGGCGATGGTCCAGCCAAGCCCCTTGTCGGCCGACAGCCGTTCGAGTTCCTCGACCAGAAGCCGCGAGCGCGCCTCTTCGGCACGCCGCTGCATCCGGCCAAAGCGGATGTGCGACAGGTTCTTCACCCATTCGAAATAGCTGACCGTGACGCCGCCGGCATTGGCGAACATGTCGGGAATGATGAGCGTGCCGCGCCGGCGCAGGATCTCGTCGGCGCCAAAGGTCGTCGGCCCGTTCGCCGCCTCGAGGATCAAGGGCGCGCGGATGCGTTCGGCATTGCCCTGGTTGATCACCCCCTCCATCGCCGCCGGCAGCAGGATGTCGCAATCTGCCTCGAGGACCGTGGCGCCGTTTTCCACATGGGTGGCGCGGGGATAGCCCCTGACCCCGCGGTTGGCCCTGATCCATTCCTTCACGTCATCGACATCGAGGCCGGCATCGCTGACCAGCGCGCCGTCATGTTCGATGATCCCGGTGATGCGGCAGCCATCCTCCTGCGACAGGAATTTCGCGGCGTGATAGCCGACATTGCCCAGGCCCTGCACCACCACGCGCTTGCCCTCGAGCCCGCCGGAAAGGCGGGCGCGGGCCACATCCTCGGGGTGGCGGAAGAATTCGCGCAGCGCATATTGCACGCCGCGTCCCGTCGCCTCGACCCGGCCGACGATGCCGCCGGCATGGGGCGGCTTGCCGGTGACGCAGGCGCGGGCGTTGATGTCGGTCGTGTGCATCCGCGCGTATTGGTCGGCGATCCAGGCCATCTCGCGTTCGCCGGTGCCCATGTCGGGGGCGGGCACGTTCTGCGCCGGATGGATCAGGTCGCGCTTGATGAGTTCATAGGCAAAGCGGCGGGTGATCTGTTCGAGTTCGTGCTCTTCCCAGGCGCGCGGGTCGATGCAGAGCCCGCCCTTGGAACCGCCGAAAGGCGCCTCGACCAGCGCGCATTTGTAGGTCATGAGCGCGGCCAGCGCCTCCACCTCGTCCTGGTTCACGTCGAGCGAATAGCGGATCCCGCCCTTCACCGGCTCCATATGTTCGGAATGGACCGAACGGTAGCCGGTGAACGTCTCGATCTTGCCGCGCAGGCGCACGCCAAAGCGCACGGTATAGGTGGAATTGCAGACCCGGATCTTGTGGGCAAGGCCGGGGCTGAGGTCCATGAGGCCAACGGCCCTCTGGAACATCAGATCGACGGATTCGCGGAATCCGGGATCGGTCGCATTGTGCATGAGCGGTCCTCCTTGGGCCTTTATTCCACAGCCTGACGAAGGAATGGTTAATCCGGCTGCGGAACGCAAGAAGACCGCTGCGGCATAAGCGCCGCCGTCAGATCAGGCGGATGAACAGGACCGCGACCCAGGCCCAGAACACAAGGCCAAGCGCGGCCATCGGCAGGATCCACCAGGCGGAGGTCAGCCGTGTGACGTTGTCCGTGCGGGAATCGGCGTGGGGGAGGGCATGATCGGTCATGGTGCGGCGCCTGTCTGGACTGGCTGCGATCATCGGTCGCGGCCTGCGCGCTGAACAGCTGCGCGAAAGGGGGCGGGCGGTTCTTCGGTGCGCGATGGTGCCGAACGGCATTCCCGGGCTATCGTTCGACAGGATCGGCCTTTGACAGCATCGGCCCCCGGCGGTCCCGGGGGGCGCCGCGGCCCCGCTGGACAAGGGCGGGGCGATCCGGCCCGATGCAGCCGCAGGCGGCGCAGGGGAAGGGCGATGACGGATCAGGACATCCTTGTGAGCCGGCAGGGGGCGGTGGGGCATCTGCGGCTGAACCAGCCCGCTGCCCTGAACAGCCTGACGCCGGAGATGATCGCGGGGCTGGACCGCGCCATCGACCGGCATCTGGCCGACCCCGGAGTGCGCGTGCTGGTCCTGAGCGGCGCGGGCGAGCGCGGCCTGTGCGCCGGCGCCGACATCAAGGCGCTTTCGCGCCTGGGGCGCGAGGATCCGGCGGCGGCCATGGCGTTCTGGGCGGCGGAATACCGGCTGAACGCGCGCATCGCGCACCTGCCGAAACCCTGGGTCGCGCTGATGGACGGGATCTGCATGGGCGGGGGTGCCGGCCTGTCGATCCATGGCGCGCATCGCGTGATGACCGAGCGCAGCCGCTTTGCCATGCCGGAAACCGGGATCGGCTATTTCCCCGATGTCGGGGCCAGTTTCCGCCTGCAAGGCGCGCTGGGGCTGTGGATCGGCCTGACCGGCGACAGCATCGGCGTGGCCGATGCGATCGCCGCCGGGCTTGCCGATGCGATGGTGCCCTCGGCGGCGCTGCCGGCGCTGGTCGCGGCACTGGCCTCGGGCCGCGCGCCCGCCGATGCCATCGCCGCCCATGCCGCCGACCCCGGCCCCGCGCCGGTCGCGGACGGGGTGGCGGGGATCGCGCGGGCCTTCGATGCGCCCGACATGGCCGGGATCGTGGCCGCCCTGGAACAGGCCGGCAGCCCGTTCGCCGAACGCACCCTTGCCACCTTGCGCGCGCGCTCGCCCTCGAGCCTGGTCCTCACGCTGCATCTGCTGCGCGAGGGCGCGCGTGCGCCCGATCTCGAATCCTGCCTCGAGCGGGACCTGGCCGCCGATGCGCTGATCCTGACGCGGGCGGATTTCCACGAAGGCATCCGCGCGCAGGTGATCGACCGTGACCGCAACCCGCGCTGGTCGCCCGCCACGCTGGCCGAGGTGGACGGGGACGCGCTTTTGCGGCAGATCGTGGCGCAGCCGCCGCTGTTTCCCCCCCGTGCGCCGGGGGCGGCGCGCGCGGCCCGCCCGCCCGAAACCCGAACCCTGGGGGATGCGCCATGAGCCACGAGACGATCCTGACCGAAACCCGCGGCCGCGTGCGCCTGATCACGCTGAACCGGCCCAAGGCGCTCAATGCGCTGAACCGGCAGCTCGCGGCCGAACTTCTGGCCGACCTGACCACGGCCGAGGCCGATCCCGCCATCGGCTGCACCGTGATCACCGGATCGGACCGCGCCTTTGCCGCCGGGGCCGACATCCGCGAGATGGCCGGGGAAAGCTATGTCTCGATGACCGGGGCAGATGTCTTTGGCGAATGGGCGGCCTTCGACCGGCTGCGCAAGCCGGTGATCGCCGCGGTCGCGGGCTATGCGCTGGGCGGGGGCTGCGAACTGGCGCTGCTGTGCGACATCATCATCGCCGCCGAGACGGCGGTGTTCGGCCAGCCGGAAATCCGGCTGGGCATCATCCCCGGCATGGGCGGCAGCCAGCGCCTGACCCGGGCGATCGGACCGGCCAAGGCGATGGACATGTGCCTGACCGGCCGCAACATGACCGCAGCCGAGGCCGAGCGCGCCGGCCTGGTCGCCCGCGTGGTCCCGGCCGAGGCGCTGATCGACGAGGCGATGAATACCGCCGAGACCATCGCCGCGCTGTCGCTGCCGGCGGTCATGGCCGCGAAAGAGGCGGTGCGCGCCGCCGGCGACATGGCGCTGGCCGACGGCCTGCGCCACGAACGCGCGCTGTTCCGGGCGCTGTTCGCCACCGAGGACCAGAAAGAGGGGATGGCCGCCTTCCTGGAAAAGCGCCAACCCCGGTTCCGCAACCGCTGAACCCCTGAAACCGGATGGAACGGGCGCTGCGGGAAAGATCCTCTCGCGGTGCCCGTCGACCTGCGCCGTCCCCGGCGGCCGGCATTTTGCAACTTGATTACTATACCGTCCGGACGGTATAGTAAGTGACAGGAGATACCCGGATGACCAGAACCGACACCAAGGGCAGGATCATCGAAGGAGCGGCAAGGCTTGTTCTTGCCAACGGAATTTCATCGTTCACGCTGGATGCCGTCGCCCGCGAGGCCGGGGTGAGCAAGGGCGGCCTGCTTTACCACTTCCCAAGCAAGCAGCAGTTGCTTCTGGCGATGGTGAACGCGCTTGTGGCCATCACCGAAGAGCGCATCGCCGAAGTTCAGGCCGAGGACACGGGGCCGGGGTCCTGGCTGCGCGGCTTCATCGAAGCCAGCATCGTGCGCGAGGATCCGAAGGTCGGATCGGTGTCCCGGTTGTCGGTCGCCTTCCTGACCGCGGCAGCGACGGACACCGCGCTTCTGGCGCCGATGGCCGAACGCCAACCTGCCTGGCGCGAGCAGTTGCGCACCAGCGGGGTGGATCCGACGCTTGCCCATATCATCCGCCTCGCTTCTGACGGGCTGTGGATCAACGATGCGCTGGGGCTTCCCGTGCTCGACGATGCCGAGCGCGCCGCCGTCTTTCAGCGGCTGCACGAGATGACCTTTCCCGAACCCGAACCCGAAACCTGACCGCAACAGGAGGCAGTATGCGCACCACCGGATCGTTTCGTTCACTGGGGCATGATGAGGGCGATGTCCTTCCCGCCCATCGCCAGACCTATCCGGCGATCCCCACCTTCTATCACGGGCTCGAGACCCAGTTCGTCGAATTCACCACCGATCCCGCCGTTGTGGCCGCCCATCTGCCCGCGCCGCTGAAGGCCGACCCGGAAGGTCGTGCCGTTGCGGTCGGAATCCGCATCAACCTGTCGTCCTACGGGCCTTTCAACGAAGCAGGCATTTACCTTCGCTGCACTCTCGACGGCCAGCCCGCGGTCTACAATTCGCATCTCTACCTCGACAACGTGACCGCAATCTGCGCCGGCCGGGAGCGCTGGGGCGTGGCCAAGGAATTCGCGACCATCACCTTCGAGGACCACGAGAATGTCCGGGTCTGCAATGTGATGAAGGAGGGCGATCTGATCATGCGGGTCTCGAATACCTGGGACGCACTGATCGAACCCGAGGATCTGCCGGTTCTCTATCCCAATTACAACCTCAAGCTGATTCCGCGCGCCGATGGTCCCGGTCCGGCGATCAAGCAACTGGTCGGCTATGAATCCGAAGGCGTCGGCCAGTCCCGGCAGTATCGGGGGCGCGGCATGGTCGAATTCCGCAGCACCGCCAAGACCGATCTTGCCCCCTTCACCCCGCGCAGCGTCGGGAGCGGATTCTATCACATCGGCGACCTCAAGGAACTGCACGGCACCATCGCCATCGACTACCTCAAGTGAGAATCCAGGTCGGGAGGGCCTGAACATGATCACATCTCGCATCAGACTCGTTGCACTTGCCTGCGCCGTCCTGCCTGCCGCCGCCCTGGCATCCGATCCTGACGGATGCCGGACGGTGCGCATCGGCGATGGCGGCTGGATGGACAATGCCGCCCAGAACGGGCTTGCCGCGACCATCCTCGAGGCGATCGGCTATGACCCCGAGATTTCGTTCCTTGCCCTCGGCGTCATCCTCGAGAGCATGAAATCCGGCGAAATCGACGTGTTTCTTGACAGTTGGACCCCGAATTCCGACGCAACCCTGATGCCCTACGTCGATGCGGGCGCAATCCGGAATGTCGGAACCAATCTCGAGGGGGGGCTTTATGCCCTGGCGGTTCCTGCCTACGCCTGGGAGGAGGGGCTGCGCGATTTTGCTGATATTGCCCGGTTCGCTGATGAACTGGACAACAGGATTCATGCCCTTGAACCGGGCAATGACAGCAACAATGTCCTGTTGCAGATGATCGAGGAGAATGCCTTCGGTCTGGCGGGTTTTGAACTGGTCGAGGCATCGGAACAGGCCATGATCGCCGCCGTGGGCCGTGCCGTTGACCAGCACGAGCCGATCGTCTTTGTCGGCTGGTCGCCGCATCCGATGAACGTCCGCTTCGACATGCGTTATCTGAGTGGGGGCGACGACTGGTTCGGTCCGAATTACGGCAGCGCTTCGGTCTGGACCGGATTGCGGCCCGGCTATGCCGATTCCTGCCCGAATGCGCTGCGTTTCTTCCAGAACCTGCGATTCACCATCGAAATGGAAAGCGCCGTCATGCAGATCATGGAGGACACCGGCAAGGACGGTCCGGAGGCCGCCCGGGAATGGCTGATGGCCAATTTCGGGGCGGTGACGGGCTGGCTCGACGGAGTGACGAGCTTTGACGGAGGCGACGCGCTGGTTGCGGCGCGGTCCGCGCTGGGTGTGAACTGATCCCATGAAAAAGGCCCCGCCGTTTCCGGGCGGGGCCTTTGGGCCGGGTCGGGGGCCGGATCAGCGGCGCAGGCCGAGGCGTTCGATCAGGGCCGCATAGCGGGCCTCGTCACGCGCCTTGAGATAGTCGAGCTGCTTGCGCCGCAGGGCGACCATCTTGAGCAGGCCGCGGCGGCCGTGGTTGTCGTTCTTGTGGGTCTTGAAATGCTCGGTCAGGGTCGCGATGCGCGACGACAGGATCGCCACCTGCACCTCGGGCGAACCGGTGTCGCCGGGCTTGGTCGCGAATTCCTTGAGCAGGCGGGTCTTTTCCTCGACGGTGATCGACATCGGGATCTCCTTTGCAAAGGGTCATGGCACAGGCCGGGATGTCGTCCAGCAAGGCCCCTGGAGGGTGCCCCATGACAGGGCGCGGCCCCCATAACTCAGGTCGCGGCAAAAGGAAAGCGCCCTCAGGCCGCGACCAGCCGGATTGCCGCCGGATCAAGCGTGCTGGCCCCCGGCAGGTCGGCCATCAGCCGCCCGTCGAGAAACAGCCGCAAGCCGCCCTCGACCTCCTGCACGAGGATCAGCGCCTCGGGGTTGGCGTGGACGAGGACGATCACATCCTCGTCCGGGTTGAAATCGTCAATGATCACGGCGTCTTCGGAGATGTGAAAGCTGTCGTGCCCGCTGCCGCCGTTCAGGTGGTCGCCGCTGCCGCCCAGGAGCAGGTCGTCCCCGGCGCCGCCGTTCAGGAAATCGGCCGCCCCGTCATCGCCGCGCCCGTCGAGCGTGTCGTTGCCGGCGCCGCCGAACAGCACATCCGCGCCCCCGCCACCCACCAGCGTATCGTCCCCGAGCGAGCCGAGCAGGCTGTCGTCCCCCGCGCCCCCGTCGAGGAAATCGTCCCCCTCGCCCCCGTCGAGCAGGTCGTTCCCCGCGCCGCCCCAAAGGCTGTCGTCGCCGGTATGGCCGAAGAGGCTGTCCCCGCCATCGCCGCCCTGCAGCGCGTCGTTGCCGCGCCCGCCGTGCAGTTCGTCCGCCCCGGCGCCACCGTCGAGCGTGTCGTCGCCATCGCGCCCGTCGAGGTGATCGTCGCCCGCGCCGCCCGTCAGGCTGTCATCGCCGTCGCCGCCGAACAGCACCGAGTCGAGCCCGCTATCGACAGGGCCGCCGTCGTCGAGATCGAGGAACGGACCGGTTCCCGTGTCGGTTCCCCCGTCCTGATCGCCGGGTGACGGCGGGGCAGGGGCATCCTCCGCCTCGCCGCCCATTGTCAGCGGGACGGCAAGGAGGCCGGCAAGGAACAGACCGAACAGACCGGCAAGATACAGCATGGACCCGACCCAGGCGCAAAGCGCGCGCCCCCCCATACCACGGGCAGGTGGCGCAGCGGCAGGGAATTCGTCCTGAAAGGTTAACGCCCGGCCTGCGGCGGCGCAGCGCCCCCGTCACCCTGCCAGACCTGCGCGCCTGTGCCCAGCCCGTCCGTGCCCAGCCCGTCCGTGTTCAGCCCGTCTGCGCCCGGCCCGTCGCCCGCGGCGCGGTTCGTATCGCCGTCGCTCCAGTGCCGGACCGCCTCGGGCGGCGAGACGATGGCGATCAGCCGGCAGGGCGCGTCCTGGCAGTTCATCCACAGGAACGGCTCGTCGTCGATGCGGATCGTGTCGCCGGCGGCGACGGGGAATCTCTCGGCGCCGATCGTGATGTCGAGCGCCCCCTCGAGCACCAGCACCACCAGTTGCCCGGCGATCCGCCCGGCCCGGGTCATGGCCCGCCCGGCCCCGACCGTGATCATGAGGATCTCGAACCGGTCCGGCTCTCCGGGGGTCAGAAGCTCGGTCACGATCCCCTCGGTGCGGGTGGCGACCGGCGCGCGCGCCTCGGCCCGCACGATCCGGCCCGCATCCGGCCCGATCGATTCGGGACGCAGCAGCTCGGCCAGCGGCGTGTCGAGGGCGCGCGCGATCTCGCGCAGGTCGGCCAGCGAGGGCACCGACAGCCGCCGCTCGACCTGGCTCAGCCAGCCGACCGAGCGGTTCAGCCGCTGCGCCAGATCGGCCAGACGCAGGCCCCGCGCCAGGCGCATCTCGCGGATGAGCTCGCCCGTGGTCGCCGGCCGCCGGCCGCCATCCTGTTCCCGCCCCTGATCCTGCATCGCGCCCACCCCCCGACAAAACCGTTACCAACACTGCAAACGGTCACAGATTGCCGCACCGCCGCGTGCGTGCAAGGGGAACTATCGCGGCCCGAACACCCGCATCAGGATTGCGCCCAGCGCGGCGGCATCTTCGGCGTCAAAGGCGGCGGGGCGGTTGCTGTCGATGTCGAACACCCCGATCAGCGCGCCGTCGCGGCCGAATACCGGCAGGACGATTTCGCTTCTCGTGGTTGAAGAACAGGCGATATGTCCCGGAAATTCCTCGACATCATCGACGATCTGCACCGCGCCGGACCGCGCGGCCGCGCCACAGACCCCGCGCGCGAACGGGATGACAAGGCAGCCGTGCCCGCCCTGATAGGGCCCGATCCGCAGCATCCCCGGCGAGGTGACGCGGTAGAAGCCGGTCCAGTCGAACCGGTCGTCGGCGTGATGCACTTCGCAGGCGACGGTGGCCATCAGCGCGATCACATCCTCCTCGCCCCGGGTCAGGGCGTCGATACGGGCGGCAAGGGCGGGATAATCCAGGGTCATGGGCGATTCCTTTCAGGCGGGTTCTGCGGTGGCGGCCCCTTCGGGACAAGGGTTGCGTGCACAGATCGCGGATCTGGCCGGGGATTGTTGCGCGACCCGGACCAGTGCCACGAAAAGACCCCGATCCCTCCGCATCGCCGCCGCAGCCGGGGGCGATCAGGGGGATGTAGCTGCATGGCTTCCCCCGGTGCCTGTGTGACATAGCCCCCACCCAGGAGCACAGGCACCGGGGTCTGTCCACCAGCGCCGCGCGACCCGCGGCGGGTCGGATGCGACACCATGCCGCACCCCATGCCGCAGCCCGGACGCGATGCCGCCGGCGCCCATCGGCCCGGCATCCGGCCCGGCAACCGGGGGGGGCGATCAGTTCAGCTGCACCTGAAGCGGATAATGCCCGTCGGTGAACGGGCCGAACAGATCCGGCAGGTCGGGGTGATTCACCGGCCCGCCCGAACTGTCGGCGACCAGGTTCTGCTCGCTCACATAGGCGATGCAGAAGTCCTCGTCGCGTTCGACCAGCAGGTGATAGAATGGCTGGTCCTTGCGCGGGCGGCTGCTCTCGGGGATGGCCTGATACCAGTCCTCGGAATTGGCAAAGCGCGGATCGACGTCAAAGACCACACCCCGGAACGGCCGGTCGCGGTGGCGCACGACCTGACCCAGGGCATATTTTGCGCAGATGGCGAACATGGACATACCGGAACCCTCCGGAACATTCTGTTAAGGCAGATGCAGCTTCGCTTCCACGCCGTTTCCGGGCGTCTGCGGGAAACAGTGTGATGCGCAATCGCGCCGCCTGCCCGCACGGCCGGCGCGATCGTGACCCGCAGGCCCGTCCATTTCGGTTCCCCGCGCCGGCGCGATCGGCTAGAGTGCCGCAAAACGACCGGATACCGGCGAGAGGCAGATGAGCAGAATACTGGGCGTCCTGATCCTTGTGGGGCTTCTGGCCGGCTGCGGCGGGCGGGACTATGCCGCGCCGCGCGAATTGAACGACGCCTGTTCGATCGTGCGCCAGCACCCCGACTACCTGCGCGCCTTCCGCGCCACCGAACGGCGCTGGAACGTGCCCGTGGCGGTGCAGATGGCGGTGATCCACCAGGAATCGCGCTTCATCGGCGATGCGCGCACCCCGTTCCGCTTCGCGCTCGGGGTGATCCCGATGGGGCGGCAATCCTCGGCCTACGGCTATGCCCAGGCGCTCGACGGCACCTGGGAGGAATACCTGCGCGCCGGCGCGCGGCGCGGCGCGCGGCGCGACGACATCGACGATGCCACCGATTTCATGGGCTGGTACATGAACCAGACCGTGGCCGAGACCGGCGTGCCCCTGAACGACGCGCAGAACCAGTATCTCGCCTATCACGAGGGGCGCTCGGGCTTTCTGCGCGGCACCCACAATTCCAAGGCCTGGCTTTTGCGCGTCGCGGCCGAGGTGGGCGCGCGCGCGCTCATGTATGACGGGCAGTTGCGCGGCTGCGGCCGGATCTGACGCGGCTCAGGGCGCGGAACCGGCGATCTCGGCCTGGATGTTGAAGAGCCGGTCGCTGATCCGGCCGCCAGTCTGCACGTCGTTGAGGATCACCGTGGTCTCGGTCCCGCCCTCGTCGCGGACGATCCACTGCCGCAACTCGATGGGATCGGCGGTGAACACCAGCCGGATCGCGCCGTATTCGGGGTGATCGGGATCCTGCGCCGTCACCGTGGTGGTGGTGCCGTCCGATTCGTGCCCGGTCACCATGCCGCGCCGGGCCAGATCGACATTGCGCTCGAGGATGATGTTCAGCGGGGTCTGGTTCAGCGGATAGCGCTCCGGCCCCTCGTTCGAGCGCGGATCGAACACCGCCACCTGCCCGCCGCCGGCGATGAACATGGCTTCGTCGGGCGGCGCATATTCGAACCGGATCCGCCCCGGCCGCTTGATCCAGATCCGCCCGGTCGAGATGGTGCCGTCGGCATTGATCTGGGTGAACCCGCCCTCGCCGGTGGTGTAGCGGTTCAGATAGGCCGAAATCTCGTCAAGCGACAGTTCCCCGGCCCGCGCCCGCAGGGGCACCAGCCCGGCCAGCGCGGCAAGGGCAAGGAAACGGCGGCGGTTCATGGTCATGGCGGTCCTCATGCGTGGCGGTTCCGGTTGCGGGGCCGGAACGCCCCCATCACGGCAAAATTCCGTCCGACAGGCGATAACACAAGGGGCGCAGCCGATGACAGCGCCCCCCTCACGCCAAAGTGGCCCCGGCCGCCCCCCTCCTGCGCCCCCGCTTGCGGCCCACTTGCGGCCCCCCGGCCCTGTTGCCATTCATCTGTCCGCAAATATCCCGGGGGGAGGCCCGCAGGGCCGGGGGGCAGAGCCCCCCGCCGCCGCGGGCCCCGGACGGGCGGCAGGCTCAGTGCACGACCGCGTCCTGCGGCCGGGGCCTGCCCGATTCGCCCCTGCGCCCGCCCAGGATCAGGCCCTCGGGCCCGACCGTCACGGCCACGGTCGATTCCTCCATCACCTCGCCCGCGAGGATCATCTCGGCCAGCCGGTCCTGAAGCGCGCGTTGCAGCACCCGCTTCAGCGGCCGCGCGCCATAGACCGGGTCATAGCCGGCATCGGCCAGCCAGGTCCGCGCGTCATGATCGAGCGCGAGCGCGATCTTGCGCCCCGCCAGCCGCCGCTCCAGCCGCTGCAACTGGATCGCCACGATCCCGTCCATGTCGGCGCGGCTCAGCCGGTCGAAGATGATCATGTCGTCGAGCCGGTTCAGGAACTCGGGCCGGAAATGGTGGCGCACCGCCTCCATCACCTCCTCGCGCGCGGCGTCCGACTGCGCGCCCTCGGGCAGCCGGCTCAGCGCCTGCGTGCCAAGGTTCGAGGTCAGCACGATGAGCGTGTTCCTGAAATCGACCGTCCGCCCCTGCCCATCGGTCAGCCGCCCGTCGTCGAACACCTGAAGCAGCACGTCAAAGACCTTGGGATGGGCCTTTTCCACCTCGTCGAACAGCACCACCTGATAGGGCCGGCGCCGCACCGCCTCGGTCAGGGCGCCGCCCTCGTCATAGCCGACATAGCCCGGCGGCGCGCCGATCAGGCGGGCGACCGAATGCTGTTCCTGATATTCGGACATGTCGATGCGCGTCATCGCCTGGTCGTCGTCGAACAGGAATTCGGCCACCGCCTTGGTCAGTTCGGTCTTGCCCACCCCGGTCGGCCCGAGGAACAGGAAGGATCCCAGCGGCCGGTTCTCGTCGTTGAGGCCGGCGCGCGCGCGGCGCACCGCATTGGCCACCGCCCGCACCGCCGCCTGCTGGCCGATGACGCGCCGCCCGATCTCGTCTTCCATGCGCAGGAGTTTCTCGCGCTCGCCCTCGAGCATGCGCGAGGTCGGGATGCCGGTCCAGCGCTCGACCACTTCGGCGATCTGTTCGGGGCGCACCACCTCCGAGACCAGTTCCTCGCTCTCGCGCGCCTCGGCCTCGGCCAGTTGCCGCTCGAGGCCGGGGATGCGGCCATACTGCAATTCGCCGGCGCGGGCGAAATCGCCGCCGCGCTTGGCCTGTTCCAGTTCGGCCCGTGCCTGATCAAGCTGTTCCTTCAGCCCGCGCGCCGATTCGAGCTTCTCGCGTTCCGCCTGCCAGCGCGCGGTCAGGGCGGCGGATTGTTCCTGAAGCCCGGAAAGTTCGCGCTCCAGCCGCGCAAGCCGGTCGCGCGAGGCGGCGTCGTCCTCCTTCTTCAGGGCCTCGGCCTCGATCTGGAGTTGGAGGATCTGCCGGTCGAGCGCGTCGAGTTCCTCGGGCTTCGAGTCCACCTCCATGCGCAGCCGGCTGGCGGCCTCGTCCATCAGGTCGATGGCCTTGTCGGGCAGGAAACGGTCGGTGATGTAGCGATGCGACAGCGTGGCCGCCGCCACCAGCGCCGAATCGCTGATGCGCACCCCGTGGTGCAGTTCGTATTTCTCCTTGATGCCGCGCAGGATCGAGATCGTGTCCTCGACCGTCGGCTCCTCGACCATGAGCGGCTGGAACCGCCGCGCCAGCGCGGGCTTGAGCAGGTTCGCCGCATCCATCGCCCCGTCGGCCTTGCCCGCGCCGATGAGGGTGTGCATCTCGTCGATGAAGAGGATGATCTCGCCCGCGGCCGATTCCACCTCCTTGAGGATCGCCTTCAGCCGCTCCTCGAATTCGCCGCGATATTTCGCCCCGGCGATGAGCGCCCCCATGTCGAGCGCGAGCAGCCTCTTGTCGCGCAGCGATTCGGGCACGTCGCCGTTGACGATGCGCAGCGCAAGCCCCTCGGCGATCGCGGTCTTGCCGACGCCGGGTTCGCCGATGAGCACCGGGTTGTTCTTGGTGCGCCGCGACAGCACCTGCATGGCGCGACGGATTTCCTCGTCGCGGCCGATGATCGGGTCGATCTTGCCGTCGCGCGCGGCCTCGGTCAGGTCGCGGGCGTATTTCTTCAGCGCGTCAAAGCCTTCCTCGGCATTGGCCGAATCGGCGGTGCGGCCCTTCCTGGCCTGGTTGATCGCAGCGTTGAGCCCCTGCGCCGTCACCGCGCCGGCCTCGAGCGCCTCGCGCGCCTTCGACTTCACCAGCGCGAGCGCGGTCAGCAGCCGTTCGACCGGCACGAAGCTGTCACCCGCCTTGCGGGCCAGTTTCTCGGCCTCGTCCACGACGCGCGCCAGCGTGGTGTCGATGTAGATCTGCCCCGCGTCCCCCGAGACGCGCGGGTTCTTCGTCACCGCCAGATCCGCGGCCTCGCGCACGCGGTCGGCCGATCCGCCGGCGGCGGCGACCAGACTGGCGGCCATCCCCTCGGGATCGTCCATCAGCGCCTTGAGCAGATGTTCGGGCATCACCCGCTGGTGCCCCTCGCGCATGGCGATGGTCTGGGCCGCCTGGAGAAAGCCGCGCGAGCGCTCGGTGAACTTGTCGAGATTCATGGTCATGCTCCTGTCCAGCGTCCGGTGCGGATGCCCTGTGCGGCACATCCCGCGGACCTTGGCAGACAGGTGGGAAGGGCAGGGCCGTTGCGCAAGGGCAACAGCGCGGATTCAGGCCCGCCCCCGACCCGGCCCCCGACCCGGCCCCCGACCCGGCCTTCAGGCCCGCCCGTTGATCGCCGCGCGCAGCGCGCGCACGCCCGCCGCCGCCGTCTCGCGCCGTTCGGCCGCGGCAAAGCCCAGCGTCACCGCAAGCGGCATCTGCGGGACCGCCTGCGCGCAGGAGGCATGGATCTCGTCCACCCCGAGCGCCTCGAGGATCGCGCCGGCATTGGCCGGGGTGATGCCGCTGCCGGGCAGGATGGTGAGGCGGTCGCGCGCGCGGTCGACCAGCCGGCGCAGCAGCGGCAGCGCATCGGCCGCCCGCACCGCCCCCCCCGAGGTGAGGATGCGGTCGAACCCCAGGTCCACCGCCATCTCCAGCGCCTCGAACGGGTCGGGCGCAAGGTCGAAGGCGCGGTGCAGCACCGCCTCGCGCCCCTCGTCCACCCCGGCCAGAAGCCGGCGCAGCACCGCATCGTCCAGCCGGCCGTCGGGGCGCGAGGCGCCGATGACCACGCCCAGCACCCCCATCTCCTGCATGAGGTCGATCTCGCGCTCCATGAAGGCGACTTCGGCCGCGCTCCAGACGAAATCGCCGGGGCGCGGGCGGATCATCGCCACCCCCGGCATGTCGAGGTCCGCAGCCATCCTCACCAGCGTCACCGCCGGGCTGAGCCCGCCCACGGACAGCGCCGCGCACAGTTCCACCCGGTCGGCCCCGCCCTCATGCGCGGCCAGCAGGCCCTCGGGGCCGTCGATGCAGACTTCGAGGATCATCGCCCCTCCCTTGACACATCGGGGGCCTGCCCCCATCACGCGGCGGTCCTTAGCGTCCTTGTCGGGGAAAGCCCATGTCCGATGACCGCCTGATCGTCGCCCTCGATGTGGGGCACGCCCTCGCCGGGCTGGAACTGGCGCAGCGCCTTGGCGATGCGGTGGGGTTCTACAAGATCGGCCTTGGCATGCTGACCGGGGGCGGGCTGGCGCTGGCGCGGGAACTGAAGGACGATCTGGGCAAGCGCGTCTTTCTCGACATGAAGCTCTTCGACATTCCCGCCACCGTGCGCGAAGCGGTGCGCGGGCTGGCGGCGTTCGATCTCGATTTCCTGACCGTGCATGGCGATCCGCATGTGGTGGCGGCGGCCCACGAAGGGGTGGCCGGGCGCGCGACGCGGATCCTCGCGGTGACGGTGCTCACCTCGCTCGACCGGGCCGATCTGGACGCGGCGATGATCCGGCCCGGCGATCTGGCCGGGATCGCGGTGGAACGCGCGGCGCGCGCCTTTGACGCGGGCGCCGATGGCGTGATCGCCAGCCCGCGCGAGGCGGCGGCGATCCGCGCGCTGCCGCAGGCGGCGGGGCGGCTGATCGTGACGCCGGGGGTGCGGCCGGCGGGGGCGGGGGCCGACGACCAGAAGCGGGTCGAGACCCCGGCCGCCGCCATCCGCGCCGGCGCCGATCACATCGTGGTCGGCCGCCCGGTCTGGCAGGCGCCCGATCCGCGCCGCGCCGCGCTTGCGATCCTGCGCGAACTGCCCTGAGGTTCGGGCGAGCAGGTTCGGGCGAGCAGGTTC
>JADYZU010000042.1 GCA_020852925.1 Rubellimicrobium sp.
CCCCCCCCCCCCCCCCCCCCCCCCCCCTCCCCGGCCGGCCGGCGCTTTCCCCCTTGGGCTTTCGCGCCCGTCCCGTTATCAGCCCCTTCAGGGGACGGAGGGGCCATGGATCATTTCCTCTATCGCAACGGCCAGCTTCACGCCGAGGATGTCGCCGTCGCCGAGATCGTCGCGGCCGTGGGCACGCCGGTCTACATCTATTCCGCGGCCACGCTCCTGCGCCACTACCGCCTCCTGGACGAGGCCCTCGCCGGCCTGCCGCATCTGGTGTGCTTCGCGGTCAAGGCGCTCTCGAACGTGGCGGTCCTGCGGCTCCTCGGCGATGCCGGGGCCGGGATGGACGTGGTGTCGGGCGGCGAATACGCCCGCGCCCGTGCCGCCGGCGTGGCCGGCGAGAAGGTGGTCTTTTCCGGCGTGGCCAAGACCGCCGAAGAGATGCGCCTCGCCCTCACCGGCGGCATCCGCCAGTTCAACGTCGAATCCGAACCCGAACTCGAGGCGCTCTCGGCGGTCGCCGTCGCGCTCGGGCGCGAGGCGCCGGTCGCGCTCAGGGTCAATCCCGATGTCGACGCCCACACCCATGCCAAGATCTCGACCGGGCGGCGCGGCGACAAGTTCGGCATCCCGATCGCCCGCGCCCCCGCCGTCGCCGCCCGCGCCGCCGCCCTTCCGGGGATCCGCATGGTGGGGGTCGATGTGCATATCGGCTCGCAGCTCACCAGCCTCGCCCCGTTCGAGGCCGCCTACACCCGCGTCGCCGCCCTTGTCGGCGAGTTGCGCGCACAGGGCCATGCCATCGACCGGGTGGACCTTGGCGGCGGGCTCGGCATTCCCTATGCGAGAGCGAACGCCGTGCCGCCGCTGCCCTCGGACTACGGGGCGATGGTGCGGCGCAGCGTCGGCCATCTCGGCTGCGAGATCCAGATCGAGCCGGGCCGCCTGATCGCCGGCAACGCCGGCATCCTCGCGGCGCGGATCGTCTATGTGAAGGCCGGCGAGGACCGCGATTTCCTGATCCTCGACACCGGCATGAACGATCTTGTCCGCCCCGCCATGTATGACGCCCATCACGACATCGTTCCGGTCCATCAGCCCCCCGCCGGCGAACCCACGAAACCCTTCGACGTGGTCGGCCCGGTCTGCGAGACCGGCGACACCTTCGCGCGTGGCCGTGAACTGCCGCTGATGGTGGCGGGGGATCTGGTCGCCTTCCGCTCGACCGGGGCCTATGGCGCGGTGATGGGGTCGGAATACAATTCGCGTCCGCTCGCCCCCGAGGTTCTGGTGCACGGGGATCAATTCGCGGTTATCCGCGCCCGTCCCGGCTATGACGAGATGATCGCCCGCGATAGGATCCCCGACTGGATGCACGAGGATCGCACCGCGGCCGGAGGCGCAGACTGCTGACGAAATTCCTGGCCCCCCGCCAAAGGAAGGCGCCCCGGCCCCCGCCGCCGGATCCGGCCGCCGCACGCCTGGGCCGCGTCATCCGGCTGACCCGGGCCGGCATGGTTGCCGAACGCCTCTGGCACGCGTTCTGGCCCCTCGGCGCGATCGCACTGGTCCTGGCCGCGCCCCGGATCTCGGGGGTCGACACGGCGCTGCCCGACAGCGCGCGCGCCTTGTGGTTCTGGTCCGGGGGGGCGGCACTCGTGCTGGCGCTGGCCCTTGGCCTCAGGCGCCTGCGCTGGCCCCGCCTGTCCGAGGCCCGGGCCCGGGTCGATGCCCGCCTGCCCGGCCGCCCGCTGGCCGCGCTTGCCGACCGGCAGGCGATGGGCAGCGCGGACCCGGGATCGCGCGCGCTCTGGCAGGCCCATCTGGGGCGGATGCGGGCGCTCAGCCATGGCGCCGCGCCCGTCCCCCCCACCCTCGAGGCCGCAGCCCGCGATCCGATGGGACTGCGGCTCATGGCGCTGCTGATCTTCTCGGTCGCGGTGATCTTTGCCCAGCCGGGCGCCGCCCCCGGCGGCCCGACCGCCGGCACGGCCCACCCCGGCGCCACCACCACTGGCCCCGCCTGGGAGGGCTGGATCGAGCCGCCCGCCCATACCGGACAGCCCACCCTCTACCTGGCCGACCTCGCCCGGGGTCCGGTCGAAGTGCCCGAAGGCGCGCGCGTGACGATCCGCCTCTACGGCAACGAGGGCGCGCACCGGATCGAGCAGACGGTGGCCGATCCCGATGCGGATCCCGCCCCCGGAACACCGCCCGAGGCCCCCCCCGGAACACCCCCCGGAACAACCCTCGCAGGCGAGAGTTTCGCCGTGGCCCGTTCCGGCCGCATCGCCATCACCGGGGCCGGCGGCCGCGAATGGCAGGTCATCGCCCTGCCCGATCTGCCGCCCGCCGTCACCGGCATCGGCCCGGTCGAGGTTGATGCGGCAGGGGTTCTGGCCCAGCCCTTCACCGCGCGCGACGACTACGGCATCACCGGCGGCACCGCGACCTTCACCCTCGATCCGGCGCGGATCGACCGGCGCCACGGCCTCGCCCCCGAACCGATGCCGCGCAGTCCGATCACCGTCGATCTGCCGCTGCCCCATGCCGGCGACCGGCGCGAGATCGCGGCACGGCTGGTCGGGGATTTCTCGCTTCACCCCTGGGCCAACCTGCCGGTGCAGGTGGTCTATCGGGTGAGCGACGCCCCCGAGCAAAGCGGGGCCAGCGCGCCCGAACCCATGATCCTGCCGGGCCGGCGCTTCTTTCAGCCGGTGGCGCGCGCCCTGATCGAACTGCGCCGCGACCTGCTCTGGAGCCACGAGAACACCGGCCGTGTCCTCGAGCTGCTCAGCGCGACCGCCCACCGCCCCGAGGGCCTCTTTCCCTCCGAGGCGGCCTTGCTGCGCCTGCGCGCCCTCATCTCCGATCTGGCCGCGATCGACGCCCGCGGCACCATGACCAGCGCCGAGGAAGAGGCCATCGCCCAGGGCCTGTGGGATCTCGCGCTCACCTTCGAGGAGGGGCGCCTGGCGGATGCCCGCGAACGGCTGGCACGCGCACAGGAACGCCTGTCCGAGGCGATGCGCACCGGCGCCACCGCGGCCGAGATCGCGGACCTCATGGCCGAACTGCGCGCCGCGACCGACGATTACCTCGACCTTCTGGCCGAGGACGCAGCCCCCGCGCCGGACATGACCGACCAGCCCGGGAATGCCCAGGACGACCGCCGCGAGGTGAGCCAGGACCAGATCCGCGAGGTGATGGACCGGATCCAGAACCTGATGGAGGAAGGCCGCATGGACGAAGCGGCCGCCCTGATGCGGCAACTCGACGAATTGCTGCAAAACCTCGAGATGCAGCAGGGCGGCGCAGCAGGCGAAGGCCGCCCCGGCCCGGCCGATCCGCGGATGCGGGATCTCGAGGAGACGCTGCGCGATCAGCAGGATCTCTCGGACGACGCCTTTCGCGACCTTCAGGACCGCTTCAACGGCCGCCCCGCACAAGGCGACCGCCCCCCCGGCAAACCGCTCCCGGGCGACGACCCGGCACAGACCGGAACCGACGAGGCAGCCGGGGACGAAGGCCAGGACCTCGTCCAACGCCAGGAGGAACTGCGCCGCGCGCTCGAGAGTCAGCAGGCGCAACTGCCCGGCCTGACCGGCGAGGCCGCAGACCGCGCGCGAGGCGCCCTCGACGAGGCCGGCAGGGCCATGGACCGCGCCGCCGACGCCCTCGCGCGGGACGATCTCGCGCAGGCGATCGACGAACAGGCACAGGCACTCTCGGCGCTGCGCGAGGGTTTGCGCGAACTGAACCGCGCCCTGGCCGAGAACGCCCGCGACCCACTGGCAGGCGATCCGGCCATGCAGGACGGCACCCCGGACGGCACCGGCACCCGCCCGGTTCCCGGACGTCGCGATCCGCTGGGCCGGCAGGCGGGCGACGGTGGCCTGACCGGCAGCGACCGGGACGTGCGCGAGGGGCCGGACGCCGATAGCCGCGCCCGGGAACTGCTCGAGGAGTTGCGCCGCCGCGCAGGCGAACGCGGACGCGATCCGATGGAACTCGACTATCTGGAACGGCTGCTCGAACGGTTCTGAACCGCCAGCGCCCTCAACCCGGCGGAGCGCGCGCTGGTCGCGCGCGCCTTCCTTTCCTCTCGGGATTGCCTGCGCAATCCCTCGGTTTGCCTCCGGCGGGGGTATTTGGGGCAAAGGTGAATGGGGCCCCCTTCATCTTTGCCCAAATACCCCGGGGGGGAGGCCCGCAGGGCCCGGGGGGGCAGCGCCCCCCCGCACCGCCCGCACCGGGGTGCGGGCCATCGGATTCAGCGGCGCGGGCCCGAGTGGAGATCCTCGTCGTCCTCGTCGTCCCCGGGGCCCTCGGCCGGCAGGTTGAACAGGCTGTCGGCGTCGATCGGTCCCCGGGTACCGGCGCGGTCATCGTCGGTGGCATTGTCGCGCGGATCGGAGAGCGAGAAGGTCTCGAGCCCGGCCATGGACGAAGGCAGGCGCGGCTCGGGCGACATCGTCAGGCTTTGCGCAGTCGAGACCAGCTTGCGCCGCTCGTCGTCGGTCATGGCGCTGCCGTCGCGCAGCTTGCGCTCGTTCGCCTTGGCAACCGCGGCATCGAGTTCGGTCTGACGACACAGGCCAAGGGCGACCGGGTCGATCGGCTCGAGGCTGCCGATATTCCAGTGGGTGCGCTCGCGGATGGCCTGGATCGTCGGCTTGGTCGTGCCGACCAGCTTGGAGATCTGGCCGTCGCCCAGTTCGGGATGGAACTTCACCAGCCACAGGATCGCGGCCGGACGGTCCTGGCGTTTCGACAGCGGGGTATAGCGCGGTCCGCGGCGCTTTTCCTCGCCCAGGGCTGCGGCGTTGAACTTGAGCCGCAGCCGGTGGAGCGGGTCGCCCTCGGCCTTGCGGATTTCCTCGGCGGTCAACTGGTTGTTCGCGACCGGATCAAAGCCCTTGACCCCGGTGGCGACATCGCCGTCGGCGATCCCCTGCACCTCGAGTTCGTGCAGGCCGCAGAAATCGCCGATCTGCTTGAAGCTCAGCGTCGTGTTGTCGATGAGCCAGACCGCGGTCGCGCGGGCCATCAGCGGTTTTTCGGCAGCCATCTTGCACCTCGTCAGACAATCCCTCCCCCGGCCCCGGCGGGGGCGTGGTGGCCGGCTGGCCTCCACCGTTCTCGTTGTCGGGGAACTGACTGGCGCTATAATCGCCTGCGCGCGAATTTGAAAGGCCCGAAATGACCCGCAGCTTTTCCCGTCCTGCCATTGTGATCGCCGCGGTTTTCCTGGCCCTGGCCATTGCCCTGGTCCCGGCCGGTCCTTCCCGCGCGCTGGACGGACACGAGGCCGGCGATTTCGACTATTATGTCATGGCCCTCTCGTGGCAGCCCACCTGGTGCACGCTCGAGGGCGATGCCCGCGGCAGCGACCGCTGCGACGGGCGCGAGCGGATCGGCTGGGTGCTGCACGGGCTCTGGCCGCAGTACGAATGGGGCAGCCCCGAGGATTGCCCCACCGCGCAAGCGCCGCCGGGGCGCCGTATCACCGGGGCGATGGCGGACATCATGGGGGCGCCCGGGCTGGTGCGGTATCAGTGGTTCCGCCACGGCAGCTGTTCGGGCCTCTCGGCCGAGGCCTATTTCGCCGCGGCGCTGCGGGCCTGGCAGCAGGTGGAGCGGCCGGCGCTCCTCGAGGGTCTCGACCGCGAGGTGCTGCTGCCCGCGACGCTGATCGAAGAGGCCTTCCTGCGCGTCAATCCCGGCATCGGGCGCGATTCGCTCACTGTCACCTGCCGTTCGGGCATGATCCAGGAGGTGCGCATCTGCCTGACCCGGGATCTCGAACCGCGCCGCTGCGGGCCGGACACGATCCGCGACTGCGCGCTTCAGGATGCGCTGTTCCAGCCGGTCAGGGTGGGGCCCTGAGCCCGGTCAGGACAGCAGATCCTCGTAACCGCAGACCCCGGCAAGGTCCGGCACCTCGCGCGGATCGACCACGGTGAAATGCACCGTGAACAGCACGTCTTTCCCGGTCGTCGCGGCAAAGCTCCAGTCGCCGGGGACGATTTCGTAGGCGAACTCGAAATCATAAAGCGAAATCGACGGGTTGTCCGTGATCGTCGTGGGATAGCTCTGATGCGTCACCCCCTCGGGGCCCATCGGCGGGTGGGTGACGGTCATGGTGACCGGGATTTCCCCGCCCCCCGCCGGCGCGGATTTCACCCCGAAGCCGACCCCGAGCACCCCCGGCACCAGCCGCCCGGTCGAGACGAAGGGCGGGGCCTCGTCGATCAGGTTGGTGACGCCCGCGATCGTGTCCGGGGCGGGGATCGTGCCGGTCGCCGCCGGCGAACAGACCACGCCGGCCTCGAGGAACCCGATCCGGGGCGAGATGACATCCCCGACCGCATCTTCGGCCAGCGCGGTCAGCGGCAGCGCGATCAGGAGCAGCACGATCAGCGGCAGGGCGAAGTACGCGGTTTTCATGCCCCGCATCCTGCCCGGCCCGTTCCCCCGGTCAAGCACCCCGCGCGCAGTCGTGAACGTCCGGGGTCCGCGATCCGCCCTCAGCTGATGGCCGCCGCGCGCACGTCGTCGTCGATATGCGGGACATATTGCGCGAAATTGTCCGCGAACATCGCCACAAGGCGCCGCGCCTGCGCGTCATAGGCGGCGGGATCGGCCCAGGTGCTGCGCGGATCGAGCAGCGCCGCCTCCACCCCGTCAACCGCAACCGGCACGTCGAAGCCGAAGTTGGGATCCTTGCGGAACCGCCCCTCGGCCAGCGTCCCGTCGAGCGCGGCCGCCAGCAGCGCCCGGGTCAGCGCGATCGGCATCCGCCGGCCGGTGCCGTAGGCGCCCCCGGTCCAGCCGGTATTGACGAGCCAGGAACTCGCCCCGTGGGTGGACATCTTCTCGCGCAGGAGGCGGCCATAGACTTCGGGACGGCGCGGCATGAAGGGGGCGCCGAAGCAGGTCGAGAAGGTGGGCTCGGGTTCGGTCACGCCGCGTTCGGTGCCGGCGACCTTGGCGGTGAAACCCGAGAGGAAGTGATACATCGCCTGCGACGGCGTGAGGCGCGCAATCGGCGGCAGCACCCCGAAGGCATCGCAGGTCAGCATGACGATGTTCTTGGGATGCCCCGCAAGCCCGGTTGTCGAGGCATTCGCGATCGCCTCGAGCGGATAGGCGCAGCGGGTGTTCGCGGTCAGGCTGTCGTCGCCGAAGTCGATCTCGAGCGTGTCGGGATCGTGCACCATGTTCTCGATCACGGTGCCGAAGCGGTGGGTGGTGGCGTGGATCCCCGGTTCGGCCTCAGCCGAGAGGTTGATGGTCTTGGCGTAGCAGCCGCCCTCGAAGTTGAAGATGCCGCGATCCGACCAGCCGTGTTCGTCGTCACCGATCAGCACCCGCGACGGATCGGCCGAGAGCGTGGTCTTGCCGGTGCCGGACAGGCCGAAGAAGATCGCCGTATCGACCGGATTGCCCGGCGCGTGGTTGGCCGAGCAGTGCATCGGCATCACGCCCTGCGCCGGCAGCAGGTAGTTGAGCAGGGTGAACACCGCCTTCTTGTTCTCGCCGGCGTATTCGGTGCCGGCGATCAGCACCAGCTTCGCGTCGAAATCGAAGGCGATCACGGTCTCCGACCGGCAGCCGTGGCGCGCGGGATCGGCCTTGAAGCTGGGCAGGTTCAACAGGGTGAATTCGGGGGCGAAACTCGCCAGTTCGGCGGCCGGCGGGCGGCGCAGCAGGTGGCGCACGAAAAGCGCGTGCCAGGCCAGTTCGCTGATCATCCGCACATCGAGGCGCAGCGCCGGATCGGCCCCGGCATAGAGATCCTGCACATGCAGGCTGCGGCTCGCCGCATGGGCGAACATGTCCTCGCGCAGGCGGGCGAACCCCTCGGCGGTCATGGCGCCATTGTTTTCCCACCAGACGGTGTTTTCCGTGGCCGGTGCGCGGACGATGAACTTGTCCCGGGGCGAGCGGCCGGTATGCCGCCCGGTGCGCACATGGACCGCCCCGCCCAGGCCAAGGCGGGCCTCGCCGGCGCGCACCGCCGCCTCGACCAGCGCAGCCTCGGACAGGTTGTAATGGATTTCCGCCGCGGCCAGGCCCTGCGCCCGCAGCCTCATGTCCGGATTGACCCGCCCGTGTTCCATGGATGCCTCCCGCCGGTAATTCGCCCCTGCCGCACCGCTTAACATGCGCAATTCGCGGCTGAGAAGGGCGAATTTCCGTGTTAGCGCAATCGCTTGCATGTTAGCGCCACCACAGGCGCCCCCCGCGCCGGGACGGGCCAAAGGCCGGGGGACGGCAACCTTGCGTTAGGAATGGCTGTGGTAAATCGGCCCTGTCCGGGGCAGTGCCCGGGAACGAATCACGCATTCGGGATTGATTCGACAGGGCGAACGGGTGAAAAAGGCACAAAAAAGGCAGGCAGACACATACCTTCGCAGCAGGAGTATCCCATGTCCAGGATCGCCCTGGTCGATGACGACCGCAACATTCTGACATCCGTTTCCATGACGCTCGAGGCCGAGGGTTTCGAGGTCGAGACCTACAACGACGGCCAGGCCGCCCTTGACGCCTTCAATCGCAAGATGCCCGACATGGCCGTGCTCGACATCAAGATGCCGCGCATGGACGGGATGGATCTGCTCCAGCGGCTGCGCGCCAAGACCTCGATGCCGGTGATCTTCCTCACCTCCAAGGACGACGAGATCGACGAGGTGCTCGGCCTGCGCATGGGCGCCGACGATTACGTGAAAAAGCCGTTCTCGCAGCGGCTTCTGGTCGAACGCATCCGCGCGCTGCTGCGTCGGCAGGACGCCATTTCGGGCGATGTGCCCGAAGTGGGCGAGGAACAGAAGATCATGGTGCGCGGCAATCTCACCATGGATCCGCTGCGCCATGCGGTGAAGTGGAAGGGGCGCGATGTCTCGCTCACCGTGACCGAATTCCTGCTGCTTCAGGCGCTGGCGCAAAGGCCGGGCTTCGTGAAGTCGCGCGATCAGCTCATGGACGTGGCCTATGACGATCAGGTCTATGTCGATGACCGGACGATCGACAGCCATATCAAGCGGTTGCGCAAGAAGATGCGCGCCGTGGACGACGATTTCACCGCGATCGAGACGCTTTACGGCATCGGCTACCGCTACAACGAGGAATAGGCAGGCCAGGATCATGTCCGCCGCCCCCCGGATCGACGTCCGAGACCTGAAGTCCGTGCGCCGCGCGGCGGCCGAACTGCGCCGCCGGGACGAGGCCGCCGCCGGCGAGGTGATCCTTGGCGAGGATTACGTCGAACCCGACAGCGCCGCCGATCCGGGCACGCGCCGGCGCTGGGCCGGGGTGCTCACGCTGAACCGCTCGCCGCTGGCGCGGCGCATCGTCACCTTCAACCTGATCGCGCTGATCCTGCTGGTCGCCGGGATGCTCTATTTTGCCCCGGCGCGTGAAAACCTTGCCCGGCAGCGGATTTCCGGCCTCCTTGCCGAGGCGACCCTGATCGCCGACGTGGTCGAGGCGCGGCTGCCGTCCGGGGCGCCGGTGAATTTCCTCGCCGGCGACGGCATCTCTCCCGAAGAGGCGCTGGCCGGGATCAGCCTGCGCAGCGGGGTCGAGGCGTTCCTGTTCGACCGCGACCGCAACCTCATCGCCCGCCAGAGGGCCGACGATGCCGCGATTGGCCCCGCGATCCCGCCTGACGACAAGAACACCATCCTCATCAACCTGCTCAACCGCGGCTGGGATGCGTTGGCCGCGCTGGTGGCCGGGCAGGGCCGGATCGCGCCCCCCGCCGCCACCGCCGATCCGGTGACCGCCGCCGCATCGCAGATCCAGCCCGCGCTCGCCGCGGGGGCGACGGTCGAGGGAAGGACCGAAATCGGCGGCCAGTCGGTGTTCACCGTCGCCACCCCGGTCCTGCACAACGGGCAGGTGGTGGGCGCGATCGCGCTGGCCTCGGCCGCCGGAGAGATCGACGCGCTGGTGCGCAGCGAACGCGAGCAGATCCTCAAGATGTTCGTGGTGGGCATGCTGGTGTCGATCGGGCTCAGCCTGGTGCTGGCCTCGACCATCGCCAATCCGATCGCCGACCTCGCCACCGCGGCCGAGGCCGGGCGCGACCGCGACGCCCGCCGCATCAGTCCGGGCCGCGTGCGCATCCCCGACCTGACCGCCCGCCCCGACGAGATCGGGCGCCTGTCGGCCGCCATGCGCGGCATGGTCGCGGCGCTTTACGAACGCATCGAAAGCAATGAACAGTTCGCCGCCGACGTGGAGCACGAGATCAAGAACCCGCTCGCCTCGCTGCGATCGGCCGTCGATACGCTGCGCATCGCCAGGCGCGACGACCAGCGGGCCAAGCTGCTCGACATCATCGACCAGGATGTCGGGCGGCTCGACCGGCTGGTGACCGACATCTCGACCGCCTCGCGGCTCGACAGCGAACTCGTCAAGGAAGAGGAGCGGCCCTTCGACCTGGTGACGATGCTGGGCAATCTCGGCACCCATCTGGGGCGCGAGGCCAAGGAGAAGGGCATCGACTTCATCACCGACCTGCCCGCGCGGCCAATCACGCTGCATGGGCTCGAGGGGCGGCTGGCGCAGGTGTTCGTGAACCTCATCGCCAACGCCATCTCGTTCTGCGAGGATGGCGACGCGATCCGTCTCTGGGCGCGCAAGCGCGACAACCGGGTGCTCGTGGTGGTCGAGGACACCGGCCCCGGCATCCCCGAGGACGCGCTCACCCGCATCTTCCAGCGCTTCTATTCCGAACGCCCGGCCGAGCATTTCGGCAACAATTCGGGCCTTGGCCTTGCGATTTCCAAGCAGATCATCGAGGCGCATGGCGGCGTCATCTGGGCCGAGAACATCCGCCCGACCGAGGCCGACCTGGCGTCCGAACCGCTGGGCGCGCGGTTTGTCGTCGGCCTGCCGATCTGACGGGGATGGACGGGCGCCTGACCCTGCATGCCACCGCGGTTTCGGTGGCAGGGCGCGCGCTTCTCATTCTCGGGCCGTCGGGCAGCGGGAAATCGGCGCTCGCGCTCGATCTGGTCGGGCGCGGCGCCGGGCTGATCGCGGATGACCGCACCGTGGTCGATCTTGTGGACGGCGCCCTCATCGCCTCGTGCCCGCCCGCGATTGCGGGCCTGATCGAGGCGCGCGGCGTCGGCCTTCTGCGGGTTCCGGCCCATCCGCCCGCACAGGTTGCCCTTGCCGCCGATCTCGGGCAGACCGAGACCGAACGTCTGCCCGCGCCGCATGGCATGACGATTCTGGGTCTGGCCGTCCCCCTTGTGCGCCGCGTGGACAGCCCCCATTTCCCTGCGGCGCTCATGCTCTTGCTTGCCGGCGGACGCGCTGAACCATGACCCCGATCCAGTCGATCCCCCCCCCGGACGGCACCGCGCGCCTGATCCTCGTGACCGGGCCGTCGGGGGCCGGCCGGTCCACGGCGATCAACGCCTTCGAGGATCTGGGCCATGAGGTGATCGACAACCTGCCGCTCTCGCTGCTGCCGCGCCTGACCGAGGGGCCGCCCCTGGGCCGGCCGCTCGCGGTGGGCATCGGGGTGAGCAACCGCGACTTCTCGACCGATGGCATGATCGAGACCATCGACCGGCTGTCGCTGCGGGCCGATCTGGGCCTGTCGGTGATCTATCTCGACTGCGGCGAGGGCGAGTTGCTGCGCCGCTTCGCCGCGACGCGGCGGCGCCATCCGCTCGATACCGGGCAGGGGCCGCATCTGGCGTTGCAGCGCGAACGCGACCTGCTCGTGCCGATCCGCGCCCGCGCCGACATCCTCATCGACACCGAGACGATGACCCCGCACGACCTTGCGCGCGAGATCGAACACTGGTTCGCCCCCGACGGCACCCGGCGCATGACCGTCTCGCTCCAGAGTTTCAGCTATCGCCGCGGACTGCCGCGCGGGCTCGACCTGGTGTTCGACTGCCGCTTCATGCGCAATCCGCATTGGGAGCCGCACCTGCGCGAACGCGACGGCCGAGACCCTGAGGTGCAGGATTACGTCACCGCCGATCCGCGCCATGGCCCGTTCATGGAGAAAGTCGGCGATCTGGTCCGCTTCCTGCTGCCCGCCGCGCGCGAAGAGGGCAAGGCGCATCTGGCGATCGGCTTTGGCTGCACCGGCGGCCAGCACCGTTCGGTCACAGTCGTGGAATGTCTTGCCCGCACCCTTGCGGATGAAGGCTGGCCCGTGTCAAAGCGGCACCGGGAACTGGAGCGCCACGACAAGGGCGTGGATCGGGGGCCGGCGACGTGATCGGGATCGTCATCGTGGCACATGGCGGGCTTGCGCGGGAATTCCTGGCGGCGGTCGAACATGTGGTCGGGCGTCAGCCCCTGGTCGAGACCGTGGCGATCCTCCCCGAGGATGACCGCGCCCTCAGGCAGCGCCAGATCTGCGAGGCCGCCGACCGGGTGGATCGCGGCATGGGCGTGATCGTCGTCACCGACATGTTCGGCGGCTCGCCCTCGAACCTGTCGCTGCCGGCCTGTGGCGGGCACGACCGCTGCATCATCTACGGCGCCAACCTGCCGCTACTCATCAAGCTCTTCAAATCACGTCGCAAACCCCTGCAAGAGGCGGTCAGCCTCTCGATCGACGCGGGGCGCAAATACATCGACAGCCGCGTGGTGGCCGAGGAGCATTTCCGCGACTGGGGGACATGAGGCATGGCGACGCGCCGCCTTCAGATCATCAATACCAAGGGTCTGCACGCCCGCGCCTCGGCCAGGCTGGTCGATCTCGTGGAGCGTCACGACGCCACCGCCACGATCAGCCGCAACGGCGAGAGTGCCTCGGGCGACAGCATCATGGGGTTGCTCATGCTGGCCGCGTCGCGCGGCACGCAGATCGAGGTCGAGACCAGGGGCACCGAGGCCGAGAAACTGGCCGATGCGATCGCGGCGCTGGTCGCCAACCGGTTCGGCGAAGAGGACTGAGCCGCGCGCGTCAGGCGCCTCAGCGGGTCGGCACCGGCGCCTCGCCGCGATAGTCGTAAAAGCCGCGCCTGGTCTTGCGCCCCAGCCAGCCCGCCTCGACATATTTCACCAGAAGCGGACAGGGCCGGTATTTCGTGTCGGCCAGCCCCTCGTGCAGGACGTTCATGATGGCAAGGCAGGTGTCCAGCCCGATGAAATCGGCCAGTTCGAGCGGCCCCATCGGGTGATTGGCGCCCAGGCGCATCGACTGGTCGATGGAATGGACATTGCCCACCCCTTCATAAAGGGCATAGACCGCCTCGTTGATCATCGGCATCAGGATGCGGTTCACGATGAAGGCGGGGTAGTCCTCGGCCGTGGCCGAAGTCTTGCCCAGGCGTTCGACCACGCCATGGCAGGCGTCGAAGGTGGCCTGATCGGTGGCGATGCCGCGGATCAGCTCGACAAGCTGCATCACCGGCACCGGGTTCATGAAGTGGAAACCCATGAACTTCTCGGGCCGGTCGGTGCGGCTGGCCAGCCGGGTGATCGAGATGGACGAGGTGTTCGAGGTCAGGATCGTCTCGGGCTTCAGGTGGGGCAGAAGCTCGGCAAAGATGCGGTGCTTGATCTCCTCGCGCTCGGTCGCGGCCTCGATGATGAGATCGGTGGGGCCAAGATCGGCCAGCCGCGCCGTGGGGACGATCCGCGCCAGCGCCGCGTCGCGGTCCGCCGCGGTGAGGGCGCCGCGGGCGATCTGCCGGTCCATGTTGCGGCCGATCAGGCCCGGAGCGGCCGCCAGCGCATCCTCGCGCACATCGGTGAGAAGTACCTCATAGCCCGCCAGCGCCAGCACATGGGCGATGCCGTTGCCCATCTGCCCCGCCCCGACCACGCCCACCGATCCGATCGCCATCGCTGCCGTCCCCCTCACTTTGCAGCCGCAGCATAGGCCGCCCCCCGACCGCCGGCAAGCGCCGCGCGAACGGGGGGATACATCCAATTGTCGGCTTAGCGATTTGGCAAGGGGTTTGGCCCGACTCTGTGCCCGGGTGAGAAGGAATGAAGTGGTGGGAACCATGCGTAACGACTTTGTTGTCGATGCGGGGCTCGATTATGCGCCCTGTCAGTATCCGGGATCGCGGCTGTATTTCCGCGGGCCCGAACGCGATCTGTCGCGGCCGCATGTCGCCTTTCTGGGCGGCACGGAAACCTACGGCAAGTTCATCGAACAGCCGTTCCCCGCGCTGGTCGAAAAGGCGACCGGACGGCAGGCGGTCAATCTGGGGGTGCCCAACGCCTCGATCGACGCGCTGATGAGCGACACCGGCCTGCACGACATCGCCCGCGAGGCCGAGGTGCGCGTGGTGCAGGTGCTGGGCGCGCAGGCCATGTCGAACCGGTTCTATACCGTTCATCCGCGCCGCAACGACCGCTTCGTGCGCGCCTCGACCGTGCTTGCCGCGCTTTTTCCCGAGGTGGACTTCACCGAAATCTGCTTTGTCGGCCATCTGCTGGGCACGCTCTGGCAGATTTCGCCCGAACGGTTCCAGATCCTGCGCGAGGAGTTGCAGACCGCCTGGACCGCGCGGATGCGCAGCTATCTGACCGCGCTGGGGCCGGCGACCTTTCTGTTGTGGTTCGCGGCACAGCTTCCGTCGGATGTCCCGTGGGAGGACCGGGCCGATCCCTTGCGGATCGAACCGGCCTTTGTCACGCGCAAGATGCTTGATTCGCTGCGCCCGCTGGTGCGCGGGGTGATCATGGCCACGCCGTCGCCGCGCGCGGTGGCGGGGGGGACCGCGGGCATGGTCTTTACGCCGCTACAGGAAAGTGCGGCGAATGCGCAGCTTTCTCCGGCCGCGCATGAAGAGGCCGCCCAGGCGATCGCGGCGGCGCTGAACCAGGTTCCCTGCGCCTCTGATACCCTGTCCTGCGGCCAGCCGCCCGCGCGGCCCGTGACCGGCCGCCCCTTTGCCGCGGTGATGCGCTGACCCGGCCGGGTCAGCGCCCTTGCGCCGTCACAGCTTGCCGGTCAGTTCCGGCACCGCGGTGAACAGGTCGGCGACAAGGCCGAAATCGGCGACCTGGAAGATCGGCGCCTCGTCGTCCTTGTTGATCGCCACGATCACCTTGGAATCCTTCATCCCGGCAAGATGCTGGATCGCCCCCGAGATGCCCACGGCAACGTAAAGCTCGGGCGCGACCACCTTGCCGGTCTGGCCCACCTGCCAGTCGTTCGGGGCATAGCCCGAGTCGACCGCGGCGCGGCTGGCGCCCACGGCGGCGCCCAGCTTGTCGGCCAGGGCCTCGATGATGGCGAAGCTGTCCTTCGAGCCGACGCCGCGCCCGCCCGAGACCACGACCTTGGCCGAGGTGAGTTCCGGCCGGTCCGACCCGGCGACCCGGTCCTCGACCCAGGCGGCAAGGCCCGGATCGGCGGGGGCGGCGATCGCCTCGACCGGGGCGGACCCGCCCGCGCCGGCGGCGGCAAAGCCCGCGGTGCGCACGGTGAACACCTTCACCGCGTCGGCCGAACGCACGGTCTGGATGGCGTTGCCGGCATAGATCGGACGTTCGAAGGTGTCGGCATCCACGACCGCAGTCACATCCGCGATCACCATCACGTCAAGCAGCGCCGCCACCCGCGGCAGCACGCCCTTGGCAAAGGCGGTCGAGGCGGCGGCGATGTGGCTGTAGCCGCCGGCAAGCCCGTGGACGAGGGCGGCATTCGCCTCGGCCAGATCATGCGAGAGCGCGGCATCCTCGGTCACGAGCACCTTGCCCACGCCGGCCAGGGTGGCCGCCTCGTCCGCAGCGCCGCGCGATCCGGCGCCCGTGACCAGCACATGCACCTCGCCCAGGGTGGCGACCGCGTTCAGAGCCTTGGCGACCGAATCGGTGGCAAGCCTGCCCTCGACCACCTCTGCAAGAAGGAGAACAGCCATCAGATCACCCCCGCGTCCTTGAGCTTTGCCACCAGTTCGTCAACCGTCCTGACCTTCACGCCGGCCTTGCGCTGCGCCGGTTCGGCGGTCTTCACCACCGTCAGGCGCGGGGTCACGTCCACGCCGTAGTCGGCCGGGGTCTTTTCCTCGAGCGGCTTCTTCTTGGCCTTCATGATGTTGGGCAGCGAGGCATAGCGCGGCTCGTTCAGGCGCAGGTCGGCGGTGATGATCGCCGGAAGCGCGACCTCGATCACCTGAAGCCCGCCGTCCACCTCGCGGGTGACGCGGGCCTTGCCGTCGGCAATCGCCACTTCCGAGGCAAAGGTCGCCTGACCCCAGCCCAGCAGCGCGGCAAGCATCTGCCCCGTCGCGTTCATGTCGTTGTCGATCGCCTGCTTGCCGGCGATGATGAGGCCGGGCTGTTCGGCCCGCGCCACGGCGGCAAGGATCTTGGCCACGGCGAGCGGCTCGATGTCCTGATGCACGTCCTCGGCGGCGACGA
This sequence comes from Rubellimicrobium sp., assembly GCA_020852925.1. Lineage (GTDB taxonomy): Bacteria > Pseudomonadota > Alphaproteobacteria > Rhodobacterales > Rhodobacteraceae > JADYZU01. The sequence goes on from JADYZU010000042.1 coordinate 16,366, forward strand.
CGAGGATCGCGCGGTCCGCGCCCATCGCCATGGCGGTGCGCAGCACCTCCTGCGCCTGCTTCACCCCGATGGAGACGACGATGATCTCGTCGGCGATCCCGGCCTCTTTCAGGCGCAGCGCCTCTTCGACCGCGACTTCGTCGAACGGGTTCATCGACATCTTCACGTTGGCAAGGTCCACGCCCGAACCGTCGGCCTTCACCCGCACCTTCACGTTGTAGTCGATCACCCGCTTAACGGGCACCAGGATCTTCATCGGCCATCCTCCATCGCTCGGGCAGTCGCGCCTGTTCCGCAGGGGTGTTAGCCAATGTGCGCGGCAGGTGACAGTGAAAAACCGACACCCTTCGCGCCACGGACGCCGCGTTTTGCCGCAGGTGCACGGTTCCGGGCCGCTGCGCGCGCGCCCCCGCGCCCGCGCGCGCACCCTGCGTGTCAGATCACGCGCAGCACGATCTTGCCGACATGCGCGGGGGATTCGATTCGCGCATGGGCCGCCGCCGCCTGTTCGAGCGGGAATTCCGAGTCGATCACCGGCGCGATCCGCCCCTGCGCCACCAGCGGCCAGACCCGCGCGCGCAGTTCGGCGGCGATGCGCGCCTTGGCCAGGCCCGACTGCGGCCTGAGCGTGGATCCGGTCAGGGTGATGCGCCGCGCCATCAGCCGCGCCAGGTTCACCTGCGCCTCGGCACCGCCCAGGGTGGCGATCTGGACGATCCGCGCATCCTCGGCCGCGGCGGCGATGTTGCGCGGCAGATAGTCGCCGCCCACCATGTCGAGGATCACATCCGCCCCGCCCAGCGCGCGGGCGGCGCGCGACCAGTCCTCGTCGCGGTAGTTCCAGGCCTCTTCGGCGCCCAGGCTGCGGCAGGTCGCGCATTTGTCCGCCGATCCCGCCGTGGCCCAGACCCGCGCCCCAAAGGCCCGGGCAAGCTGGATCGCGGTGGTGCCGATCCCCGAGGTGCCGCCGTGCACGAGGAACCTTTCGCCCGCGGTCAGGCCCGCGCGCATGAAGACATTGGACCAGACGGTAAAGACGGTCTCGGGCAGGCAGGCCGCCTCGCGCAGGCCGATCCCGTCGGGCACCGGCAGGCAGTGGGCGGCAGAGGTGCGGGCGAACCGGGCATAGCCGCCCCCCGGCAGGAGCGCGCAGACCCGATCCCCCGGCGCCCAGTCCGTGACCCCCGGGCCGATGGCGGCGACGGTGCCCGCGGCCTCGAGGCCGGGCAGATCGCTTGCGCCCGGCGGCGGCGCGTAAAGGCCCGCCCGTTGCAATGCATCAGGCCGGTTCACCCCGGCCCAGGCCACACGGATCACCACCTCGCCGGGGCCGGGCACGGGAACCGGGCGTTCGGTCAGGCGCAGGACTTCGGGCCCGCCGGGGGCGGAAATCTCGATCGCGCGCATCTCAGGCATGTCCCGGCCCCTCTTGCGGCGCCCAGCGTCCGGGCAGGTCGTCGCGCGGCACCGGGGCGCGGATCCCCGACAGGAACCGCCCGATCCCCGGCACCCGCGCCTTGGCCTGTTCAAAGCGCAGCACATCGGCGATGCGCCGGTCGATGAAGGCGGCGGTGGCACTCTCTCCGTCCGAGGTATCGCCCAGCCAGAAGGCGATGGTCGAGGCCCAGACCGCCGACAGGGTGGCGCGTTTCGTGTACCAGTTGCCGTCGGTCGTGCGGTCACCCAGCGCATCCCAGACCGCATCCGCCGTCGCCCAGACCAGCGCGGCCCCCGTGGGCGCCAGATGCGGCAGCGCCAAGAGCGCGGTCGCGCGGCGCACCGCCTCGCGCCCCGGCGTGGCGGCAAGGCGCAGCCGCAGCGCCAGCGCCACCCGTTCGCGCAGGCGCATCCCCGTCTGATCGGCCAGGGCCAGGCGGCGGCGCATCTCCTCGTCGCCGATCCGGTGGCTTGCCACCGCAAGATCGACCGCCCCGCGCGGCAGCAGGGCCCGCACCCGCGCCGCGTCCATCCCGATGCTGGCAGCGGCCCGGCGCAGCACGGCATCGGACCAGCCGTCAAAGGCGACATCGGGCAGCGCGGCCGCAAGCAGGAGGCGGGTTTCGGCGGGAACGGGCTGGGCGGTCATGGCGGTCTCCTTGGCGGATGCAGGGTAGGACCGCCCGGGGCCGGGGGCAAGAGCGGGCTGGACAAGCGGGCGGTGTGCTGCTAGGGGGCGGGCTCCTGCGACCCTTAACCCAAACCTAGAGAGGTGGTGAAAACCACATGCAGGTCAGTGTTCGCGAAAACAACGTCGATCAGGCGCTCCGCGCCCTGAAGAAGAAGTTGCAGCGCGAGGGCGTGTTCCGCGAGATGAAGCTCAAGCAGCATTTCGAGAAGCCGTCCGAGAAGAAGGCGCGCGAGCGCGCCGAGGCGATCCGCCGGCAGCGCAAGCTTGCCCGCAAGAAGCTCCAGCGCGAAGGTCTCCTCTGACGGGGTGACGCGCGCCAGGCTGCGCCATGACGACCCCCGCGGTGCAAGCCCGGGGGTCTTTTCATGCCGCCGCCGCGCGCCCGGCCCCGCCCGCCCTCAGCCAAAGCGGTGCACGATCACCAGCGGGATGAGCGAGGCCACCGCGATCAGCGCCAGACCGGCGATGACAAACAGCCCGTCACGCGCCAGGATCGCCACCGCGAACAGCGTCACCGCAAGGCCGAGCACGGTCGAGGACAGCGGCACCAGTTCCAGAAACGGCATCATCAGCCCGGCCACAAGACAGCCCAGCACCGGCACAAGCCGCAGCGGCCAGACGAACAGCACGCCAAGGCGCGGCGTGGTCAGCCCGTCGATCCAGGCCCCCGGCCGTTCAAGCCAGCCCACCGCCTGCCGCAGGCGCGCGCCGCTCACGCCCTGACGCAGCAGGATTTCCGGCAGCCACAGCGTGCGCCGCCCGCTCAGCATCTGCGCGGCGATGAGCGCGATCGACAGGCCCATGACCGTGGGCAGGAAGAAGATCCCCGACAGCGGTGAAACCACGATCAGCGCCGGCACCAGGAGCGCCGGCAGGAACGACGCCTCGCCGAAGCAGGACAGGATGCGCTGCACCGACACCCGCCCGTTGCCGGTCAGACCGGCAAGCCGGGCAAGAATGTCGCGCACCGGATGGTCCGCGTCGATCGCGGCATTGCCGCTGCTCACGGTCATCACCAACCCCGGCGGAAGAGACCCCTCCGGCAAGGTGTCCACCCGGCCCCGGCGAAAGGCAATGGCCAATCGCAATCCGGTCCGGGGCGCAGCCCGGTCCGGGGCGCGCGCGCTTCAGTTCTGGACCGGCAGCGCCGTGGTCTGGCGCACGGTGCGCAGCACGAAGGACGACTGCATCCCCCGCACCCCCGGCAGGCCCGACAGCGACCGGCGGTGGATGCGGGCGAAATCCTCGGTGTCGCGGGCCACGACCTTGAGCAGGTAATCGGCCGACCCGGCCATGAGATGGCATTCAAGGACTTCGGGCACCCGCGCGACCGCGCGTTCGAAGGCATCAAGCAGTTCCTCGGCCTGTCCGGTCAGGGTGATTTCGACCAGCACCATGGTGGTGCGGCCCAGCCGGCGCGGATCGAGGAGCGCGACATAGCCGGAAATGAACCCCTCTTCCTCAAGACGCTGCACCCGCCGGTGACAGGCCGAAGCGGACAGATGCACGCGCTCGGCCAGATCGGCGTTCGAGATCCGCCCCTCCTTCTGGAGCACCTCGAGGATGCGCCGGTCGGTCGCGTCAGGCTCCATCATGCAATTTCCACTCTTGCAACTGCCGGTCATGCCGACGATCCTTCGAAAACAGGCGCAAGGCAAGGGCATATGCCGCAGATCGTGCCGGCGCGGGTCATGGCCACAATGGAGAGGAAAACATGCACATCGGCTGCCCGAAGGAGATCAAGCCCCAGGAATACCGTGTGGGACTGACGCCGCAGGCGGCGCATGAACTGGTGGCGCATGGCCATCGGGTCACGGTCGAAAGCGGCGCGGGCATCGGGGCCGGGTTCGACGACGATGCCTATCGCGCGGCGGGGGCGCGGATCGTGGATGGTGCCGCCACGGTCTGGGCCGAGGCCGATCTGATCATCAAGGTGAAGGAACCCCAGCCCGGCGAGAGGAACCTTCTGCGCGCGGGGCAGATCCTGTTCACCTATCTGCACCTCGCCCCCGATCCCGAACAGACGCGCGCGCTGCTGGCGACCGGGGCCACCTGCATCGCCTACGAGACCGTGACCGATGCCCGCGGCGGGCTGCCGCTTCTGGCGCCGATGTCCGAGGTGGCCGGCCGCCTTGCGCCGCAGGTCGGGGCCTGGGCGCTGCAAAAGGCCAATGGCGGCAGCGGTGTCCTTCTGGGCGGGATTCCCGGCGTGCGGCCGGCCAATGTCGTCATCATCGGCGGCGGGGTCGTGGGCACGGCGGCGGCGCGGGTCTCGGCGGGGATGAGTGCGAATGTCACGGTCCTCGACCGATCGGTGCAGCGGCTGTCCTATCTGGACGACATCTTCATGGGGCGGCTGGTGACGCAATATGCCGATGCCGCCTCGGTCGGGGCGCTGCTGCGCGAGGCCGATCTGGTGATCGGCGCGGTCCTTGTCCCCGGCGCCGCCACGCCGCGGCTGGTCAGCCGGGCCCAGCTGGCCACCATGCGGCCGGGGGCGGTGCTGGTGGATGTGGCCATCGACCAGGGCGGCTGCTTTGAAACCTCACGCCCGACCACGCATGAAAATCCGGTCTACGAAGTGGACGGGATCCTGCATTACTGCGTCACGAACATGCCCGGCGCGGTGGCGCGCACCTCGACCCAGGGCCTGTCGAACGCGACGCTGCCGTTCCTGCTGGCGCTGGCGGACCGCGGCTGGCGCGGCGCCTGCGCGGCCGATCCGCATCTGGCGCGCGGCCTCAACATCCATGCGGGGCATGTCACCTGCGCCGCGGTCGCGGCGGCGCAGGGCCTGCCGGCGATCACCCCGGATGAGGCGATCGCCCTGTGATCTTCTGCGCTGTCCCCCGCAGCGGCGGGGGGCAGCGGCCATCGGGTCAGCCGCGCGCCTTCAGCGCATCGCGGATTTCGGCCAGAAGCTCGATCTCGGAGGGGCCGGCGGGGGCCGCGGGGGCCGCCGGCGCGGCGGCCTCTTTCTTCAGCGCCGCATCCTTCACCTTGTTCACCATCTTCACCAGCAGGAACACCACAAAGGCGATGATGAGGAAGTTGATGACGGCGTTGATGAAGCTGCCGACCATGAACTGCGCGTCGCCCAGGCCGAAGCTGATCGCGGAAAAGTCGAGGCCGCCGACGAACAGACCGATCAGCGGGTTGATGAGATCGTTCACCAGCGACGTGACGATGGCGGTGAATGCCGCCCCGACGATGATCCCCACCGCCATGTCCATCACATTGCCCTTGGCAATGAAGTCGCGGAATTCCCTGAGCATGTTCAATTTCCCCTTTCCCTGCGCCTGACGTCGCGCAACCGTTCACACCGGCGCAGATTGCATGGAAAGGCGCAATGGCGCCACGGCTTTCTTCCGGCGGTTTTCCCCGTTACCTAGGGGCAACGTCACGAACGGGGTTGTCATGTCCGATCTGTCCGCCTTTGCGATCACCCGCCGCTGGCCCGCCCGCGATCCGGGTGTGATCCAGCTTTATTCCTATCCCACGCCGAACGGCATCAAGGTCTCGCTCATGCTCGAGGAGACCGGCCTGCCCTACGAGGCCCACCGCGTCACCCTGAGCGACGCGGACGTGAAAAGCCCCGAGTTCCTCTCGCTCAACCCCAACAACAAGATTCCGGCGATCATCGACCCGAACGGGCCGGACGGCGCCCCGATCGGCCTGTTCGAAAGCGGCGCGATCCTGATCTATCTGGCCGAAAAGGCCGGAAAATTCATCGGCACCACCGCCGCGGAGCGCTATCGCATCATCCAGTGGGTGATGTTCCAGATGGGCGGCGTCGGGCCGATGTTCGGGCAGATGGGGTTCTTCGTGAAATTCGCCGGCGCCGAAGTGGCCGATCCCCTGCCCCGCAACCGCTATATCGCGGAATCGCGGCGCCTGATCGGCGTGATCGAGGGGGCGCTTGCCGGGCGCGACTGGATCGCGGGCGACTATTCCATTGCCGACATGGCCATCGGGCCCTGGCTGCGAGGGCTGGAATATTACGGCGCGAAGCCTCTGGTCGGCTGGGACGATTTCCCGCGCGTGCAGGCGTATCTCGCGCGGTTCCTTGCGCGGCCGGCGGTGCAGCGCGCCATCGACATCCCGGCGCGCTGAAGGGCGACGAAGACCGGCGGCAGGGGGCGCGTCCCCCTGCCCTGCCCCATCCCTCAGGACCGCAGGGTGGCGCCGGTGGCCCGGGTCACCTTGTCGACCACCCGCGCGCAGACCGCCTCGATCTCGGCCTCGGTCAGGGTGGCGGTGCGCGGTTCCAGTCGGACGGTGATCGCGACCGATTTCCTGCCCTCGCCAAGGCCCGTGCCCGCGAACTGATCGAACACCCGCACCTCGGTGATGAGCGCCTTGTCCGCGCCCTGCGCCGCCGTGACGATGGCGCCGGATTCGACCCGGGCATCGACGAGGAAGGCAAAGTCGCGCTCGACCGGTTGCAGATCGCTCAGCTCCAGCGCGCCGCGCGTGGCGCCCTGCTTGCGCGGCAGCGGGATCACGTCGGGCCACAGGGTGAACGCCACCGCCGGCCCCTTCACGTCCAGCGCGGCCAGGATGCGCGGATGCACTTCGCCGAAGATGCCCATGGCCACCTTCGGCCCAAGGCCAAGGATGCCGTGCCGCCCCGGATGCCAGAACCCGGGCGCCCCGCGCCGGATCATCATCTTGTGCGGCGCGCCCGCGGCGGCCAGAACCGCCTCGGCATCGGCCCGCGCATCGAAGATGTCGACCGGGCGTTGCCCGCCATGCACATCGCGCGGGGCCTGCCGGCCCACCAGAAGGCCCGCCACTTCGAACGCCTGTTCGCCCGGCTCGCCGCCCGAGAACACCGATCCGGCCTCGAACAGCGCCATGTCCATGAAGCCGCGCGCCTGATTGCGCGCCGCCGCCCGCAGCAGCCCGGGCAGGAGCGAGGGGCGCATGTGGCTCATCTCGCTCGAGATCGGGTTCTCGAGCATGGTGGCATCGCTGCCGCCGCCAAAGAGTTCGGCGGCCCTGCGGTCGACGAAACTGTAGCTCACGCATTCGTTGTAGCCCAGCGCCGCCGCCACCCGCCGCGCCGCCGTGCGGCGGGCCTGCGGCGGTGTCAGCACCGGCCGGGTGACGCCCTCGGGCCGTGGCAGCGGCTGCCCCTCGAGCCGGCCGAGCGAGGCCACGCGCGCCACTTCCTCGACGATGTCGGCATCGCCCTGCACATCGGGCCGCCACGACGGCACATGCGCCATGCCGTCGCGCACCTCGAAGCCCAGCGCGGTCAGGGTTGCGGCCTGCGCCGCCGCAGGGATCGACATGCCGACGATGCGTTCGACCGCAGCGGGATCGAAACGGTAGGCGCGCGCGGTGTCCGGCATGGCACCGGCCACCACCATCGGCGCGGCCGCACCGCCCGCATGGTCCAGGATCATCCGCGTCGCCAGTTCAAGCCCCGGCGCCGTCCACGCCGGATCGACCCCGCGTTCAAAGCGGTAGCGCGCATCCGAGGTCAGCTTCAGCGCCCGCCCGGTGCGCGCGACGGTCACCGGCTCCCACCATGCGCTTTCGACAAGGACATTCACCGTCGCCTCGGAGCACCCCGTCTCCTCGCCGCCCATGATTCCGCCGATGGCCAGCGCGCCGCTGTCGTCGGCGATCACCATCTGTCCCGGCTGAAAGGTGTAGGTCCGCCCGTCGAGGGCAAGGACCGTCTCGCCGCCCAGCGCGCGATGCACCCGCAGGTTGCCCCGCACCTTGTCGGCGTCGAACACATGCAGGGGCCGCGCCCGGTCGTGCGAGAAGAAATTCGTCACATCGACGAGAAAGTTGATCGGCCGCAGCCCGATCGCCCGCAGCCGCTGTTGCAGCCATTCGGGCGAAGGACCGTTCCTGACCCCGCGGATCTCGCGCAGACAGAAGAGCGGGCAACCGTCCAGCGTATCCGCGTCGATGCTCACGCCGGCGGTGCCGGCCACGGTGGCGGGCACGATGACATCGGGCGCGGGCTTCAGCCGGCCAAGGCCGCGCGCGGCCAGATCGCGGGCGATGCCGCGCACCGCCAGCGCATCGGGGCGGTTCGGGGTGATGGCGATCTCGATCACCGGATCGACACGCGCGGGGTCATTGGCGGCCAGCCAGTCGATGAACCGTTCGCCCACCGCGCCCGAAGGCAGCTCCACGATCCCGTCATGTTCGTCCGACATCTCGAGTTCGCGTTCGGAACACATCATGCCGTGGCTCTCGACCCCGCGGATTTTCGACACGCCAAGGGTCACGTCGATGCCGGGGACGTAATCGCCGGGCTTGGCCAGCACGGCGACAATGCCCGCGCGCGCGTTCGGGGCGCCGCAGACGATCTGCCGTTCGCCCTCGTCGGTCAGCACCCGGCAGACGCGCAGGCGTTCGGCGTCGGGGTGCGGATGCGCCTCGAGGACATGGGCCAGGGTAAAGGCACCAAGGCGCGCGGCGGGGTTCGTCACCTCCTCGACCTCGAGCCCGAGATCGGTAAGCGCCTCGACGATCTCATCGAGCGTGGCGGTGGTCTCGAGATGGTCCCCGAGCCAGGAGAGGGTGAATTTCATGGGCGGAACTCCGATGACCGGGCGGCTTGGGCTCTGATGGGGGAAGGGGCGCGGGGGGGACGGGCGGGAATGCTCACCGCGCCACGCCCCCGTGCAAGGTCGGCACGTCCAGCGCGGCAAAGCCGTAGTGGCGCAGCCAGCGCAGGTCGGACTCGAAGAACGACCGCAGATCCGGGATGCCATATTTCAACATGGCGATGCGGTCGATCCCCATGCCAAAGGCGAATCCTTGCGCTTTTGCGGGGTCGATGCCGCCGGCCTTCAGAACCTTGGGATGCACCATGCCGGAGCCCAGCACCTCGAGCCAGCCGTCCCCCTCGCCGACATGGACGGTGCCGCCCTCGAAACTGCACTGGATGTCCACCTCGGCCGAAGGTTCGGTGAACGGGAAATGCGAGGCGCGGAACCGCGTGCGGACGCGGGTGCCGAAATAGGCCGAGAAGAATTCCTCGAGCACCCATTTCAGGTTCGCCATGGTCAGGTCGCGGTCAAGGGCCAGCCCCTCGACCTGATGGAAGTTCGGCGTATGCGTCTGGTCATAGTCGGCGCGATAGACGCGGCCGGGGCAGATGATGCGCAGCGGCGCGCCCTGCGCCTCCATCGACCGGATCTGCACCGGCGAGGTATGGGTGCGCAGCACGGCGGGCGGGCGGTTGTCGTCCGGGGCGCGGTGCATGTAGAACGTGTCCATCTCGGCGCGCGCGGGATGGTGGCCGGGGATGTTCAGCGCGTCGAAATTGTACCAGTCGCTCTCGACCTCGGGGCCTTCGGCGACGGCGAAACCCATGTCGGCAAAGATCGCCGTCACCTCTTCCCAGACCTGCGAGATCGGGTGGATCGTCCCCTGCCGCCGCGGCCGGCCGGGCAGCGTCACGTCAAGCCATTCCGCCGCAAGCCGTTCGTCCAGCGCCGCATCGCCCAGCGCGGCCTTGCGCGCGCGCAGGGCGCTGTCGATCTCGTCGCGCAGCACGTTCAGCGCCGCCCCGGCCGCAGCGCGCGCCGCCGGCTCCATCGCGCCCAGTTCGCGCATCTTCAGGCTGATCTCGCCCTTCTTGCCCAGGGCGGCGATCCGCACCTCCTCGAGCGCGGCCTCACTCGCCGCGACGGCGATGCGGTCAAGGTAATTCTTCCTGAGATCGTCCATCACAGCACTCCGCAGCAGGCCCGGCGGAATTAGCGCGCGCGGCGCGCGGGCACAAGGCGGGCGGCGCTTGACATGCCAGTGGGGGCACGCAAGTTGACGACATTGCAGCGTCAGGGGGTATCATGTTGGGGATCTTGCTGTTTTCGATGGTGGCCATGTTCGCGCTAGGCGGCATCTTCGGCCTTATCGACCCGCACGAAGCCGAGGACAGGATCGACGACTCGGACATTGATGATCTTGTCCCGCTGCTGGATCATTCGGCACTGGATGCGATGGAACAATCGCTGGCCACCGATCCGGACGCGGTGCAGGATCTGCTGGCCGACGGAAAGGATCTGCTGGCCCCGTATGAGGGCGTGGATTACGGCGGGCCCGAAGGGACCGAGGGTGACGATTTCATCACCCTGCCGCCGGTGGAAGGGGCAGCCTCTTTCGGGATGGGCGGCAATGACGTGATCCTGGGCAGCGACGTCGACGACGTGATCATGGGTGGCGCCGGCAACGACCTGATCTTTGGCCGTGGCACGGGCGGGAGCCTTGGGTATAACCAATTGTTCGGCGATGCGGGCGACGATACGATCGTGGGCGGCGACGGGGCCGATTTCATCGTCGGCGGCGACGGGGCCGACCTGCATTATGGCGGGGGCGGCGACGATCACCTGCTGGATCACAGCTTTGGCGACACCATCTCTCCGGACGTGTTTTCCGCGGGGTCGGGCGACGATGTGGTGCAGATCCGCGGCGGGGTGAACCGTGTGTCGCTGGGAGAGGGCGCGGATATCCTGGCGATTTCCAACGATGATCCCGGCAACGGCGACAACCCCATGGCGGTGGTCACGGATTTCGATCCTGACGAAGACGCGCTGATCCTCATGGTGCATGTGCCCCAAGGCGCGGCCGCGGCCGCCCTTCTGGGCGACGGACGCGAGATCAGCTTTACCCTCGACACGGTCCAGACCTCGATGGGTGCGGGCACGCTGGTGGCCCCCGCAACCGATGATCCCGAACTGGCCGACCTGCTGTCGCAGGGGTCGATCGGCCATGCGGTGCTGATCGGGCTACAGCCCGGCGACCTGTCGAACCTGACGATCCGGGTCGTGGCCCAGAATGGCGCCGGCCCGTGGGCCGGCCCCCTGACCGAAACCGGCATGATCCGCGAAATGGGCGGCACCCTTCACTGAGCCCGCGACGCAAACGGGCTCGAATGCACAAGGGCCGCCCGGATCACCCGGGCGGCCCTTGCGTCAGTGTTGCGGTGGCGTTCAGGCGGCCACGGGCAGGGCCGCGCGGGCCTTGTCGGCGATGGCGTTGAACGCTTCGGGTTCGTGAACGGCCAGATCGGCCAGAACCTTGCGGTCCACCTCGATCCCGGCCAGCGCCAGACCGTTGATGAAGCGCGAATAGGTCAGCGCCGGGTCGAAGGCGCGGACGGCGGCGTTGATCCGCTGGATCCACAGCGCGCGGAAGTTGCGCTTGCGCACATGCCGGTCGCGGGTCGCGTACTGGTTGGCCTTGTCGACCGCCTGCTTCGCCACCTTGAAGGTGCGGCGGCGGTGATCGTAATAGCCCTTCGCTGCGTCAAGAACCTTCTTGTGGCGGCGATGCGTGACGGTTCCACCCTTGGTGCGGGACATTTCCTGGCCTCCTTACCGGTCGTAGGGCATGTACTTGAGCACGATCTTGCGATCGGACTCCGAGAGCACATTGGTGCCGCGGGCGTCGCGGATGAACTTGTTCGTCCGCTTGATCATGCCGTGGCGCTTGCCCGCCTGGCCGGCGACGATGAGGCCGGTGGCCGTCACCTTGAAGCGCTTCTTCGCGCTCGACTTGGTCTTCATCTTGGGCATTTCGGTCTCCTCTTGCGGGTCCCGTGAACGCGCGACTCGGCATGCCACATCTGGCCGGACGCGCGGGACAACAGGCGGGGCGATACAGGGGCGGCGCCGGGGATGCAAGGGGGAACCGCCGGCCCGCCTGTGCGGCATCAATCGGGGTCAGCGCACATACTGCCCGACCACCCGCACGAACACATCGGGGATGCCCGCGATGGTGTAGGCATGGGGCCGCTGCCACAGCGCCAGCGCGATCAGGCCACCGCCGATCATCACCATGATCGCGGCCGCGCGCGGCGGGCGCCCTTCCGAGAAGGCGCCGATGATCGCCGGAATCGCGAATCCCAGAACCACGATCCCGACGACGAAGAACAGGTCACTGTCCATGGCTCACCCACCCGCGCACCGATGCGGCGACGTTACTCCGGTTCGCTTGCGAAGATCAAACGTTCCTCGCAGGGCGCCACGCGCAGGATGTTGGTCGAGCCGGGGGTGTTGAACGGCACGCCCGCGGTGACGATGATGCGGTCCTTCTCCTGCGCGAGACCCAGCGCGCGCACCGAACGGATCGCCGCCAGCACCGCCATCTTGAATCGGTCCACCGGCTCCACGATCACGCAGGTGATGCCCCAGGTCAGGCACAGCCGCCGCGCCGTCGCCTGGATCGAGGTGAGCGCGACGATCGGCACGCGCGGGCGTTCGCGCGCGGTCAGCGCGGCGGTCGTGCCCGATTCCGAGAAGCAGCAGATCGCCTTCACCCTGGTGGTCTCGGCGATCTCGCGCGCGGCGGCAACGATGCCGTCGGCGACCGTCTCGCGCTTGGCCGAGCGCGAGCTTTCGATGATCTGGGTATAGGTCGAATCGCTTTCGACCTCGCGCGCGACGGCGTCCATGGTGCTGACCGCCTCGACCGGATACTGCCCCGCCGCCGATTCCGCCGAGAGCATGACCGCATCGGCACCCTCGTAGATGGCGGTAGCCACGTCGCTGACCTCGGCGCGGGTCGGCATCGGGCTTTCGATCATCGATTCGAGCATCTGCGTGGCGACGATCACCGGCTTGGCCGCCGAACGGCACTTGCGCACGAGGCGCTTCTGGATCGGCGGCACGTTCTGCACCGGCAGCTCGACCCCGAGGTCGCCGCGCGCCACCATGATCCCGTCCGAGACCGCCAGGATATCGTCGAACGCCTTCACCGCCGAGGGTTTCTCGATCTTGGAGAGCACCGCCGCGCGGCCGCGGGCCAGGACGCGCGCCTCCTCCACGTCGGCGGGGCGCTGCACGAAGGACAGCGCCAGCCAGTCCACGCCCAGCGTGCAGGCGAATTCGAGATCCGCCCGATCCTTCTGCGACAGCGCGGCAAGCGGCAGCACCACATCGGGCACATTCACGCCCTTGCGGTCCGAAATCGTGCCCCCCACCGTCACGGTGCAGTTGGCAAAGGTCGAGCCGCAATCCCTGACCCTGAGGCGGATCTTGCCATCGTTCACCAGCAGGCTGGCCCCCGGCTCGAGCGCGTCGAAGATTTCCCTGTGCGGCAGTTGCACCCGCCGCGCGTCGCCCGGCGCCGGATCGAGGTCAAGACGGAACGCCTGCCCCTGCACCAGATCGACCGCGCCCTCGGCAAAGATCCCGACGCGCAGCTTCGGGCCCTGAAGATCGGCCAGGATGCCGATGGGAGAGCCGGCCTCCGCCTCGACCGCGCGGATGATGCGGTGGCGCGCGGCGATGTCCTCGTGCGTGCCGTGCGACATGTTCAGACGGAACACATCCGCACCCGCCTTGTGCAGGGCCGAGATCATCTCGTAGGTCGAGGAGGCCGGGCCGAGCGTGGCCACGATCTTGACGTTGCGGTTGCGTTTCATCTCGGTCCCCGGATCCTGCGGTCATCTGTGCTGCGGTCCGGGATGCGCGCGACAGGCTTCGTTACCGCTAACGCCCGGACGGGCGCCTTATTGCGCAATTCCCTTCGCGCCACAACTGCCCTAAGGCAGCCGGAGCGCGACCAGGCGCGCCCCGAGGTCAAGATGCATGATTCCCCTGTCCGGTCGCAGGAAACGGCCGGCGACCGTCCCCCGTTCGAGATCGAGGGCCAGGCCCGGCCCGGCCGCTGGCTCGTGACCTGCGACCACGCCTCGAACGCGGTGCCGCCCTGGGTGGGCGGCGGCGATCTGGGCCTGCCGGCCGCGGACATGGCGCGGCACATCGCCTGGGATCCGGGCGCGGCGGGGGTGGCGCGGGAACTGGGCCGGCTTCTGGACGCTCCCTGCCTGCTGTCCGGCTTCTCGCGCCTGGTCATCGACCCGAATCGCGGCGAGGACGACCCGACCCTGCTCATGCGGCTCTATGACGGCACCGTCATCCCCGCGAACCGCCACGCCGGCGCGGCCGAGCGCGAGCGCCGCCTCGACCGGCTTTACCGGCCCTATCACACCGCCTATGCGCGGCTGGCGGCGGCGCGGGCGGACCGGGCGATCTGTGCCATCCACTCCTTCACCCCCTGCCTGAACGGACGCGCGCCGCGGCCCTGGCATGTGGGGGTGCTGCATTCGCCTCTGGACAGCCGTCTTGCCCTGCCGCTGATCGAGAGGCTGCGGGCCGAAGGCGACCTCTGTGTGGGCGACAACGAACCCTACAGCGGCCACCTGCCCGGCGATGCGATCGACCGGCACGCCCTGACCCATGGCCGGCCCAACGTGCTGATCGAGATCCGCAACGACCTGATCGCAACAGCAGGCGCCCAGGCCGCCTGGGCCGCGCGCCTGGCGCCGCTGCTTGGCGCGGTCCTCGCCGATCTTCGCCCCGCCGATCTTCGCCCCACCGCTCGCTGACCTGCACAAGCCAGCGGAGCGCGCGCTGGTCGCGCGCGCACTGGCCCCGTCTCGGCAGTGCTGACGCACTGCCTCGGGCGTGCCTCCGGCGGGGGTATTTCGGGCAAAGATGAAGGAGCACGGCTGCGCTTTCATCTGTCTCCAAATATCCCGGGGGGAGGCGCCCGCAGGGCGGCGGGG
>JADYZU010000043.1 GCA_020852925.1 Rubellimicrobium sp.
CAAAGATGCGCATACCCTGTCCCCTTTGCGGACCGCGAGACCGGCGCGAGTTCACCTATTACGGGTCGGACGACTATTTGCGCCGCCCCGTGCCCGATGCGCCGATGGCGGCTTGGGACGATCACCTGCACCTGCGTGACAATCCGGCGGGGCCGACGCGCGACCTTTGGTATCACGACATGGGCTGTTCGGCCTGGGTCGAGGTGACCCGCGATACGGTCAGCCATGCCATCCTGTCGGCGCGGCTGGTGGCAGAGGGGGCGGGTGCCTCCGGCGGGAGTATTTCGGCAAGGAAGAAACCGCGCGCAAGGAAGGGCGAGGCGTCGGCATGAGGATCGCGGGCAAGGGCATCATCGACCGCGGCCGGACCGTGGGGTTCCGCTTCGACGGGCGCGAATATACCGGGTTCGAGGGGGATACGCTGGCTTCGGCCCTGCTTGCCGGTGGGGTGCGGCTTTTCGGCCGGTCGTTCAAGTATCATCGCCCGCGCGGGGTGATGACGGCAGGGTCCGAGGAGCCGTCGGCGCTGATCACCGTCGGGCAGGGCGCGCGGCAGGTTCCGAACGTGCGCGCCACGGTGCAGGAGATTTTCCCGGGACTGGAGGCGAAAAGCCAGAACCGCTGGCCGTCGCTCTCGTTCGACGTGATGGAGGTGAACGACCTCATGGCGCCCTTCTTCGGCGCGGGCTTCTACTACAAGACCTTCATGTGGCCGCGAAGTTTCTGGGAAAGGCTTTATGAGCCGGCGATCCGGCGGGCGGCAGGTCTGGGCGTGCTGTCGGGCAAGCACAATGACGAAGCCTACGAGAAGGCCTGGGCCTTCTGCGACCTTCTGGTTATCGGGTCTGGGCCGGCGGGTCTGATGGCGGCGCTGGCCGCCGCGCGGGCCGGGGCCGAGGTGATCCTCGCCGAGGAAGACGCGCTGATGGGCGGGCGGCTGAACGCGGAATGCGAGGAGGTGGGCGGAAAGCCCGGCCATCTGTGGGCGCGGGAGGTGGTGGCCGAGCTTGCAAGCCTGCCGAACGCGCGCCTGATGACCCGCACGACGGTGACGGGCGCCTATGACGGCGGCACGTTCGGTGCGTTGGAGCGGGTCGCCCTTCATGTGGCCAACCCGGGCAAGGATCTGCCGCGCGAATGTTTCTGGCGCATCGTCGCAAGGCGCGCGATCCTCGCCTCGGGCGCGCAGGAACGCCAGATCGCCTTTCCGATGAACGACCGCCCCGGCGTGATGGCGGCGGGATCGGTCCGCGCTTACCTGAACCGCTGGGGGGTGGCGCCGGGGCGGGCGGTGACGGTCTTCGCCAACAATGACGATGCGCACAGGACGGCGCGCGACCTGTCCGCCGCCGGGGTGAAGATCGCCGCGGTGATCGACGTGCGCGAGGATGCGCCCAGGGGTGGCGACTGGCCGGTCCATGCCGGTGCCGAGGTGATCGACACCAGGGGCCGCCTTGGCCTGAGCGAGATCAGCGTCAGACTGACCGGCGGGGCGGTGGAAAAGATCGCGACTGATTGTCTGGCGGTGTCCGGCGGCTGGAATCCGACATTGCACCTGACCTGCCACATGAACGGTCGCCCGGTCTGGCGTGACGACATTGCGGCCTTTGTTCCCACCTCGGGCATGGTGCCGGGGCTTGAGGCGGCCGGCGCGGCGGCGGGCGCGATGACTACGGCGGCGGCTCTGGCCGAGGGTGCGGCACGCGCGGTCGAGGCACTTCAGGCGCTGGGGCTGAAGGCGGTGAAGGCCGATGTGCCGCAGGCCGAAAACGGCGGGGCGCGGCTGAAGGCCTTCTGGGAAGTCACGGGGGGCAAGGGGCGGGCCTGGCTTGACCTGGCCAATGACGTGACCTCGAAGGATGTGCGCCTGTCGGCGCAGGAAGGGTTCCGCTCGGTCGAGCATATGAAGCGCTACACGACGCAGGGCATGGCACCGGACCAGGGCAAGAGTTCGAATGTCGCGGCACTTGCCATTCTGGCCGATGCGACCGGGCGCGGCATTCCCGAAACCGGCACCACCACCTTCCGCCCACCCTATGTGCCGGTGTCCATCGCCGCACTGGGCGCGGGCGGGCAGGGCAAGGGCTTCGCGCCGCAGCGCTTCACCACCTCGCACAGGGCTGCGGCCGAACGCGGCGCGCCGATGATCGAGGCGGGTCTCTGGTATCGTCCGTCCTACTTTCCGCGCCCGGGCGAGACGACATGGCGCCAGTCCTGCGACAGGGAGGTGGCGGCGGTCAGGAACCGCGTCGGCATCTGCGATGTCTCGACCCTTGGCAAGATCGACATCCAGGGGCCGGACGCGGGCCAGTTCCTCGACCTCGTCTATACCAACACCTTCTCGACCCTTGCGCCGGGGCGGGTCCGATACGGGCTGATGTTGCGCGAGGACGGGCAGGTGATGGACGACGGCACCACGGCCTGCATTGGGCGCGACCATTACCTGATGACCACGACCACCGCCGCCGCCGGACAGGTGATGCGGCATCTCGATTTCGTGCAACAGGCCTTCTGCAAGGACTGGAAGGTGCGCACCATCTCCGTCACCGAACATTGGGCGCAGTTCGCGGTCGCCGGGCCGCTGGCGCGGGAGTTGCTGAATTCGCTCCTTGACCAGCCGATCGACGATGGCGCCTTCCCGTTCCTGTCTTGCGGCACCGTCCGGGTGGGCGGGGTCGAGGCGCGGCTGTTCCGCATCTCCTTCTCGGGGGAACTCGGCTATGAGATCGCCGTCCCCGCGCGTTATGGTGAGGCGCTCTACCGCGATCTGGTGGCACGGGCCGAAAGCTTCGGCGGCGCCGCCTACGGGATGGAGGCGCTGAACGTCCTGCGCGTCGAGAAGGGTTTCATCACCCATGCCGAGATCCACGGCCGGGTGACGGCCTTCGACATCGGCCTGCAGGGCATGGTCAGCGCGAAGAAGGACTGCATCGGCAAGGCGACCAGCCAGCGCCCCGGTCTGATGGGGCCCGAGCGCGAGCAACTGGTCGGCCTGAAGCCGATCGCGCCGGAAAAGGGTTTCGGCGCGGGCGCGCATCTTTTCGATCCGGGTGCCGATCCGGTGCGGGTGAACGATCA
>JADYZU010000044.1 GCA_020852925.1 Rubellimicrobium sp.
CTCCTGCTGACCGGCGTGCAGATCATGGTCGTGGACGAGGCCGACCGCATGCTCGACATGGGCTTCATCCCCGACATCGAGCGTATCTTCAACCTGACCCCCTTCACGCGGCAGACGCTGTTCTTCTCGGCCACCATGGCGCCCGAGATCGAGCGGATCACCAACGCCTTCCTGCACACGCCCGCCCGGGTCGAGGTGGCGCGCGCCGCCACCACCGCCGAAAGCATCGAACAGGGCGTGGTGATGTTCCGCGGCTCCTCGCGCGAGGTGGAGGCATCGGAAAAGCGCGCGGTGCTGCGTGCCCTCATCGACGGCGAGGGCGAGGCCTGCACCAATGCCATCGTGTTCTGCAACCGCAAGACCGATGTGGACATCGTGGCGAAATCGCTGCGCAAATACGGCTACAACGCCGAACCGATCCACGGCGACCTCGATCAGTCGCAGCGGATGCGCACGCTTGACGGGTTCCGCGACGGCAAGGTGCGTCTGCTCGTGGCCTCGGACGTGGCGGCGCGCGGCCTCGACATTCCGACGGTCAGCCATGTGTTCCAGTTCGACGTGCCCACCCATTCCGAGGATTACGTCCACCGCATCGGCCGCACCGGCCGCGCCGGACGTTCGGGCAAGGCGCTCATGATCTGCAACGCCCGCGACGAAAAGCTGCTCGATGCGATCGAGAAGCTGGTGCAGAAGGAAATCCCGCGCGTCGAGAACCCGCTCAAGGACGCCCCCCCGCGCGAACCGCGCCCCGCCCGCGCCCGCCGCGACGAAGGGGGCAAGGGCCGTTCGCGCCGCCCAGCGGACAAGGCCGAGGTGGCTGCCCCGCCCGCCGCCGAAGACACGACGCCCGCGCCGCGCCCGCGCCGCGAACGCACCGAGCGCCCCGAGCGTGCCGAGCGTGCAGCCGTCGAACCCGTCACCCCGCGCGCCGAGGCAAGGGCCGAAACGCGCCCCGAACCCCGGCCCGAGACGCGGGCCGAACCCCGCCCCGAACGCGAGCGTGACCGCGACCGCGACGGGCGCCGGGGTGGCCGCCGCGAAGGGCGCGACGAGGTGGTGGTCGGCATGGGCGATGACGCGCCCGCCTTCATCCGCATGAGTTTTGACGAGCGCCGTGCCGGCTAGGTTCCGGGCCGCGCTTCTGGCGCTTCTGGCGCTGCTGTCGCTGACGGCGGCGCCCCTGGCCGCGCAGGACCGTGCCTGCGTGGCCCGCGTGAACCATATCGACATCAGCATCGCCCCGGGCGCCATCCTCGAGGCGCCCGACGTGACGCTGCGCGAACGGCTGCTGTCCTGGCCCGGCGGGTTGTGGAACCGCGCCTGGGGTCGGCCGGTCGCCTGCGACAGCGACACGACCATCGCCTATCTGGCCGGTGTCCTTGCCCTTGACGAGGTGGGAAACCACTGCCTGGCCGAGGCCCCCGGCGACGAAGGCTGGCTGCTTGTTCCCGGAGAACGCAATTTCCGCGGCCGCTGCCGGCGCACCGTCTGCGAGCGGGTGAACACCGCCGCCGCCGACGGGGCCGAGGTGGCGCGCATCGTCACCGGCCTTGCCACCGGGCAGGAGGTGGATTCGGCTGCGGGCGGGGTCGCGGCGCTGGCCTCGAGCTCGGGGGCGATGCTGCTGACCGGGCGCTCCTCGCTGGTGATGGGTCTGCTTGGCCACGGGGCCGAGGCGCTGATCACCGCGCTGTCGGCGCCGGCCCTTGCCGGCGCCGCCGCCGTCACGGTCATGGCGGTGGGCGGCGCGGTCTATGTCTGCGCCGACTGAAACCGCCCTCTGACCGCCCCTTCCCCTGTGCCCCTCGCCCCTCGCGCCGCCGGCTTTCGGGCCAGACCCTCAGGCCAGACCCTCAGGCCAGACGCGAGACGACCACCCGCACCTCGGGCTTCTTGCCGATCTCGTTCATGGCGGTCTGTTTCACCAGGCGCGACAGTTCCTTGTCGAGTTTCTCCTCGTCGCGCAGCGCGGCCCGCCCGCTGCGGGTGACGTGGCGGGTCAGTTCCGCCTCGAGCACCTCGGACAGCGGCGCGCGCGAACGGCCCTGCGCCGGCAGGCCCTCGACCTCGCACCAGACTTCGCCCAGCGGCTTGTCGTCCTCGTCAAGGACCAGCGTCACCGTCACATGCCCGTTCAGCGCCATGCGGATCCGGTCGCGCACCACGCCGTCCATCGCCCCGATCAGCACCGTGCCGTCCAGATAGGTCCGCCCGGCATCGACATACTGCACCACCTTGGGCGTGCCCTTCGTCAGGTCCACCATCATGCCGTTGGTCGCCACCACCGCCTTGCGGCCATGGGATTCGGCCAGTTTCGCATGTTCCCGCAGGTGGCGGTGTTCGCCATGCATGGGGATCACCACCTCGGGGCGGATGATGTCGTGGAACGTGGCCAGATCGGGCCGGTTGGCATGGCCCGAGACGTGATAGGTGCCGGCCTCGTCATAGATGACATCGACCCCCTTTTCCGACAGCAGGTTCATGATCCGGATCACCGGCCGTTCGTTCCCCGGAATGATGCGCGAGGAAAAGAGGAACGTGTCCCCCTCCTTGAGGCTGAGCCCCAGATAGGATCCTTGCGCAAGCTGCGCGCTGGCCGCGCGCCGTTCGCCCTGCGACCCGGTGACCAGCAGGAGCACCCGGTTGCGCGGCAGTTCGGCGGCATCCTCGGGCGCGATCACCGGCGGAAAGCTGGTCAGGATGCCGCATTCCTGCGCCGTCTCGACCATGCGCCGCATCGCCCGGCCCAGCAGGACGATCTGCCGCCCGCTGTCCTGCGCCGCGCGCGCCAGCGTGGCCAGCCGCGCCACGTTCGAGGCGAATGTGGTCGCCACGACCATGCCCGGCGCCTCGGCCATCATCCGGCCCAGGGCCGGCGCCAGCGACGATTCCGACCGCCCCTCGTGCGTCGAGAACACATTGGTCGAATCGCACATGAGCGCCCGCACCCCCGGCGCCGCCACTTCGGCCCAGAGGTCACGGTCGAACCTTTCGCCCACGACCGGCTCGAGGTCGATCTTGAAGTCGGCGGAATGCACGATCCGCCCCGCCGGCGTGTCGATGACAAGGCCGGCACTCTCGGGGATCGAATGGCTGATGGGCACGAAGGACACGTGAAACGGGCCGGCCTCGATCATCTCGGGCCAGGTGCCGACGATGCGCAGCGCGCTGGCCGAGGCCCCCTGTTCGTCCAGCTTCATGCGCGCGATCGCGCCGGTGAAGGTGCGGGCATGGACCGGCACCCGCAGCCGGTCCCACAGCAGGCCGACCGCGCCGACGTGATCCTCGTGCGCATGGGTGATGAACACCGCCTCGATCCGGTCGCGCCGCTCTACCAGCCAGGCGATGTCGGGCAGGATCAGGTCCACGCCGGGGCTCGAGTCCATGTCGGGGAAGGTCACGCCCAGATCGACGACGATCAGCCGTTCCTGCCCCGGTTTGCCCCAGCCATAGACATAGGCATTCATGCCCACTTCGCCGGCGCCGCCGAGGGGAAGATAGATCAGCCGTTCCGCGCTCATGTGTTTTCCTTGTTGTAGCGGTGGATCACGGTCAGGCCGTGCATGGTCAGGTCGTGCTCGATCGCGTCGAACAGACCTTCGTTCTCGCCAAAGAGCGGCGCAAGCCCGCCGGTGCCGATCACCCGCATGCTCCGGCCGCGTTCGGCCATGATCCGGGCACAGCATTCGCGCACAAGGCCGATATAGCCATACCAGATCCCGGCCTGCATGCAGGCCACGGTATTGGTGCCGACCACGCCCTGCGGCCGGCTCACATCGACATGCGGCAGGGCCGCCGCCGCCTGGTGCAGGGCCTCGAGGCTCAGGTTCACGCCGGGGGCGATGATGCCGCCGACATAGGCGCCGTCATCCTCGACCACATCGAAGGTGGTGGCGGTGCCGAAATCGACCACGATCAGGTTGCCGCCATGCCGGTCATGCGCCCCGGCGGCATTCACCAGCCGGTCCGGCCCCACCTGCGTGCCCGCGTCCACGCGCGGCGGCACCGGCAGAAGGCATTCCGGCTTGCCCACCACCAGCGGGCGGCAGTTGAAATAGCGGTCCGACAGGACGCGCAGGTTGTAGACGACGCGCGGCACGGTCGAGGAGATGATCACCTCGTCGATTCCGGCGGCGATGCCGCTGTGCTCCATGAGCGAGGTGAGCCAGACGAAATACTGGTCCGCGGTGCGCTGCCAGTCGGTCGAGGTGCGCCAGGTCGCCCGGAACGCCGCCCCGTCCCACAGCGAGAACACCGTGTTCGTGTTGCCGCAGTCGATGGCCAGAAGCATGGCAGCCCTCTCAGAAAAAGACATCGGCGGCAGGAATGATCTTCTGGCCCTCGGCCGTGGCCAGGACAAGGTTGCCGTCCATGTCCACGGTCTCGAACACGCCGACATGTTCGGCGGTGGTGGTGCGCGCGACGATCACATCGCCCAGACGCGCCGCATGTTCAAGCCAGTCCTCGCGGATGCGCTGGAATCCGAAGGCGGCGAGTTTCGCCTCCTGCGTGGCCCAGGCATCGGCCAGCAGCACGAGGAAATCCGCCGGCGCGATCGTCACGCCGGTCTCGGCCTTCAGGGTCACCGGCTCGCCCGAGCCGCTGTCGCTGACCACGGCCGGCCTTGCGGCCAGGTTCACGCCGAATCCGATCGCCAGCCAGTCCACCATCGGCCCCGACGAGGCGCTTTCCAGCAGGATCCCCGCGACCTTGCCGCCGTTCAGCAGCACGTCATTGGGCCATTTGAGCGACAGCCGCGCCCCCGGCGCCACCATGGCCAGCGCCTGATAAAGCGCGTTCGCGGCCAGGAAGCTGCGCTTGGCGGCCTCGTGCGGGGTTGCCCAGGGCTTGAACACCAGGGTTGCGGCCAGGTTGCCCGGCGTGGTCAGCCAGGGCCGCCCGCGCCGCCCGCGCGCCTGCAACTGCCGCCCGGCCAGGATCCAGGTCGGTCCGGCGATGGTGTCGGCGCGACGGGCGGCCTCGGCCATGGTGCTGTCCACCTCGTCGAGACTGACAAGGTGATAGCCCGCGGGCCAGCGGCCGCCGCCGCTGCCGCCGCCGCGCTCAGTTGACAAGGGCGGCCGCGGCACCGGCCGCTGCGGGTTCGATCCCGAACAGGTTCACCACCCCCAGCACCATCACCGCCGCCGCACCCACGACGAACAGCCAGGCCACCGGAGAGATCGCCCGGTCGAGGGGTTCGGCCTCCTTGCCGAAATACATGTAAAAGACGATGCGCAGATAGTAATAGGCCCCGATCACCGAGGCGATCACCCCCATCACCGCCAGCCAGCCAAAGCCCCCGTCGTAGGCCGCCTTCAGGACATAGTATTTCCCGAAGAAGCCCACCGTCGGCGGCACGCCGGCAAGGCTGAACAGCAGCACGAGCAGCGCCAGCGCGATGAGCGGACGCTCGCGCGCGAGCAGGCTCATGCTCGAGATGTCGGTGACCGGCCGGCCGCCGCGCTCCATCGACATGACGAAGGCAAAGGTGCCAAGGTCCATCGTCACGTAGATCGCCATGTAGACCAGCATCGCCTGCACGCCGAACGTGCCCCCCGCCGCCAGCCCCATGAGCGCGAAACCCATGTGCGAGATCGTCGAATAGGCCATCATCCGCTTGATGTTGGTCTGCCCGATCCCGCCGAAGGCGCCCAGGAACATCGAGGCGACCGACAGGAACGCAAGGATCTGCTGCCAGTCGCCCGCGACCCCGCCGAAGGCGTCGAACATGACGCGCGCGAACAGGCCCATCCCCGCCATCTTGGGCGCGGTGGCAAAGAAGGTGGTCACCGGGGTAGGCGATCCTTCATAGACATCGGGCGTCCACATGTGGAAGGGCGCGGCCGAGACCTTGAACGCAAAGCCCGCCAGCATGAACGCCAGCCCGAACAGCAGCCCGAGCGAGGCGCCCTCGGCACTCGCCTCGGCGATGCCGGCAAACAGCGTCGTGCCCGCGAATCCGTAGGTGAGCGAGGCGCCATACAGCATGAGCCCCGACCCCAGCGCGCCCAGCACGAAATACTTCAACCCCGCCTCGGTCGAACGCGCACTGTCGCGCCGCATCGCCGCCACCACATAAAGCGCGAGCGATTGCAGCTCGACCCCCATGTAGAGCGCGATGAGGTCGCCCGAGGACACCATCACCAGCATCCCCACCACGGCCAGCGCGATGAGCACCGGATATTCGAACCGCATGAGGTTGCGCCGGCGCATGTAGTCCTGCCCCATGAGCAGGACCGAGGCGGCGGCCAGCAGGATCACCACCTTGGCGAAACGCGCGAACCCGTCATCGACGAAAGAGCCGGCAAAGGCGGTGCGCACCCCCTCGCCCGACCCGATCCACAGCGCCAGCAGCGCCATCAGGATTGCGGTCAGCCAGTTGAGCAGGGTCGTGGCCCGGTCCTTCACGGTCCAGACGGCGGCGATCAGCGCGGCCATGGCGTAGATCGCCAGCACGGCCTCGGGCAGGATGACCTGGAAATCGGCAGAGAACATCGCTTGGCCCTCAGTTCTGGACGGTCTGGGTCGCGTCGGCGGCCATCGCGACCGCGGCATCGACCTGCGAGACAAGCGCACTCACGCTCGGCCCGATGATATCGAGTGCAAGCCCCGGATAGACGCCCAGAAGCAGCGTCATCACCACGAGCGGGGCAAAGATCCACTTCTCGCGCGCGGTCATGTCGGTGATCGCGCGCAGGCTCTCTTTCAGGAGTTCGCCCATCACCACCCGCCGGTAAAGCCAGAGCGCATAGGACGCCGACAGGATCACCCCGCTGGCCGCGACGAAGGCGATCCAGGTATTCACCTTGAAGACGCCGATCAGGGTCAGGAACTCGCCCACGAAGCCCGAGGTGCCCGGCAGGCCCACGTTCGCCATGGTGAAGAACATGAAGATCAGCGCATAGGCCGGCATCCGGTTCACGAGGCCGCCATAGGCGTCGATCTCGCGCGTGTGGATGCGGTCGTAGATCACCCCGACGATGAGGAACAGCGCCCCCGAGATAAAGCCGTGGCTCAGCATCTGGAAGATCGCACCGTCAAGGCCCTGCTGGTTGAAGGCAAACACCCCCATCGTCACATAGCCCATGTGGGCGACCGACGAATAGGCGATCAGCTTCTTCATGTCGTCCTGCACCAGCGCCACCAGCGAGGTGTAGACGATGGCGATCGCCGCCAGCCACAGCATCAGCGGCGCAAGCAGTTCGGACGCCACCGGGAACATCGGCAGCGAGAAGCGGATGAAGCCGTAGCCCCCCATCTTCAGCAGGATCGAGGCCAGAACCACCGAGCCGGCGGTCGGCGCCTGCACGTGCGCGTCGGGCAGCCAGGTATGCACCGGCCACATCGGCAGCTTCACCGCGAACGAGGCGAAGAACGCCAGCCAGAACAGCGTCTGCAACCCGCCGGGGATCTGCCAGCCCAGCACCGCGATGGTCGTGGCGTCGATGTTGTAGCGCGCGACCTCTTCGGCGGTCTTGCCGATCGACTGGGCAAAGGCCGCGATCTGCTCGGGCGTCATGCCCGAAACCGCCACCAGATGCGCGATGTCGGTCGTGCCGGTCGTCACCCAGATCGCCATCATGGCGACCAGCATGAGAACCGAGCCGAGGAAGGTGTAGAGAAAGAACTTGAACGCCGCATAGATGCGGTCCTTGCCGCCCCAGATGCCGATGATCAGGAACATCGGGATCAGACCGGCCTCGAAGAACAGGTAGAACAGCACCAGATCCAGCGCCATGAACACGCCGAGCATCAGCGTTTCCAGGACGAGGAAGGCGATCATGTATTCCTTCACCCGCACCGTGACGCCCCAGCAGGCGGCGATCACCAGCGGCATGAGGAAGGTGGTCAGCATGACGAACAGGACCGAAATCCCGTCCACCCCCATCTTGTAGGTCAGGCCGCCGATCCAGGCGCGTTCCTCGACCATCTGGAAACCGGGCGTGGCGGGATCGAACCCGGCAATGACGAACAGCGACACCGCGAAGGTGAAGGCGGTGGTCGCCAGCGCCACCCATTTCGCATTCGACTGCGCGGCCGCGTCGTCGCCCCTCAGGAACAGCGCCAGGATCGCCGCCCCCACGAGCGGGATGAAGGTGGTGAGCGAAAGCAGGTTGCCCATCAGTGCGCCCCTCCGAAGAGCGTGATCCAGGTCAGGATGAGCGCGATCCCGATGACCATGGCAAAGGCATAGGTGAACAGATAGCCCGACTGCGCCCGCCCGGCGAGGCGGGTGACGAAGGGCACGAAGCCGATGGCGATGCCGTTGATGGTGCCGTCGATGGTCTTGCCGTCGCCGCGCCGCCACAGGATGCGGCCGATGGCCAGGGCGCCGCGCACGAAGATCAGGTCATAGAGTTCGTCGAAATACCACTTGTTGAGCAGGAAGAGGTAAAGCGGACGCCCCGCGGCCACCAGCCGCGCCGGCACACCGGGCCGCAGCAGGTACATGTAGATGGCCAGGCCCAGCCCGATCAGCATGGCGATGAAGGGGCTGACCTTCACCCAGACCGGCGCGGCATGGGCCTGATCGAGGGTGTGGTTGTCCGCGGCGATGTGGAACGCGCCCTCGCCCGGCTGGCCGCCAAAGGCAAAGTGATGCGCCCCGCCTTCGGCGCCCGCCGTTTCCGCCCCGGCCTCGGCCACCGCTTCGGGGATGCCGAAGAAGCCCGCGACCCGCGCGGAATCGCCGAAGAAGCTGTTGTACCAGATCATCCCCGACACCACCGCGCCCAGCGCCAGCACCGCCAGCGGCACCAGCATGACCCGCGGGCTTTCGTGCGCGTGCTCATGGGTATGCGCATCGCCGCGCGGCGTGCCGTAGAAGGTCATGAACATCAGCCGCCAGGAATAGAAGCTGGTCATGGCCGCCGCCAGCACCAGAAGCAGGAAGGCATAGTTGCCGCCGCCGGCCCAGGCGCTCTCGATCACGGCATCCTTCGACAGGAACCCCGCGAATCCGATCTGGGTCAAGGGAATGCCGACGCCGGTGATGGCCAGCGTGCCGATCATCATCATCCAGAAGGTGAACGGCACCTTGCGCCGCAACCCGCCGTAATGGCGCATGTCCTGTTCGTGGTGCATCGCGGCGATGACCGACCCCGCCCCAAGGAACAGGAGCGCCTTGAAGAAGGCATGGGTGAAGAGATGGAACATCGCCGCACCATAGGCCCCCGCCCCCGCGGCCACGAACATGTAGCCAAGCTGCGACATGGTCGAATAGGCGATTACCCGCTTGATGTCGTTCTGCACCAGACCGATGGTCGCCGCGACAAAGGCGGTGGTGGCGCCGATCACCACGATGAAGGCCGCCGCGTTCGGGGCGTATTCGATGAGGGGCGACATCCGCACCACCAGGAACACCCCGGCCGTCACCATGGTCGCCGCGTGGATCAGCGCCGAAACCGGGGTCGGCCCCTCCATCGCGTCGGGCAGCCAGGTGTGCAGGAACAGTTGCGCCGATTTGCCCATCGCGCCGACGAACAGCAGGAACGCCACCACTTCGGCCGCGTTCCAGTCGCGCCACAGGAACCGCATTTGCGTGTCCGCGATGGTCGGGACGGCGGCAAAGACATCGGTGAAGTTGATCGAGCCGGTCAGCATGAACAGCGCGAAGATCCCGAGGCCGAACCCGAAGTCCCCGACCCGGTTCACGACAAAGGCCTTGATCGCCGCGGCATTGGCCGAAGGCTTGCGGAAGTAGAAGCCGATGAGCAGGTAGGACGCGAGGCCCACCCCCTCCCAGCCGAAGAACATCTGCACGAGATTGTCGGCCGTCACCAGCATGAGCATGGCGAAGGTGAAGAACGACAGATAGGCAAAGAACCGCGCCTTGTAGTTCTCGCCGTGGAAATTGTGGTCGTCGGCCATGTAGCCGAAGGAATAGAGGTGCACGAGCGCCGAGACCGAGGTGATCACCACCAGCATGATCGCGGTCAGCCGGTCCAGCCGGATCGCCCAGAAGGTGTCGAGTTCCCCCGACGAGATCCAGCGCAGGATCTCGATCTGGCGCGTCACCCCGTCGAAGGACAGGAACACGATCCAGGACAGCAGGCAGGCAAGGAACAGAAGGCCCGTGGTCAGCCACTGCGCCCCGGTCTCGCCGATGACGCGCCAGCCGAAGCCCCCGATGATGGCACCGACCAGCGGCGCGAAAAGGATGATGGTTTCCATTTACTCGGTCCTGCCCTGACTTGCCCCGCAGCGGGCCGAGCCGCAGCGCGTCGATTGGAATTCACTGGCCGGGACGCTGCCCGTCTCGCCGCAGGTCTCGCAGATCAGATCGACCGACCCGCCCCTGACCGCGGTCGCGCGCATGCCGAAAAGGTTGCGCTCGCCCACTCGCACGGCCATGTCCTAGCCCTTCATCATGTTCACGTCCTCGACGTCGATCGTGCCGCGGTTGCGGTAGAAGACCACGAGGATGGCCAGCCCGATCGCCGCCTCGGCCGCCGCGACGGTCAGGACGAACAGCGTGAACACCTGCCCCGCCAGATCGCCCAGGAAGGACGAGAAGGCCACGAGGTTGATGTTCACCGACAGCAGGATCAGCTCGAGCGACATCAGCATGATGATGACGTTCTTGCGGTTGAGGAACAGGCCGAAGACGCCGATCACGAAGAGCGCGCCCGCCACAGTCAGGTAATGTTCCAGTCCGATCATCACGGTCCCTCCGGGCACGTTGCGGCCCGATCCTTGTTTCGGGGCGGCGCAGGGCCACCCGGTGCCGGGCGGGAAATCCCGCCCCCGTCCCTGTCAGAGCCCCTGCCCCGGCTTCACGTCGCGCATCTCGATCGCCTTGGCCGGATCGCGGAACATCTGCGCCAGCGGATCCTGACGCTTCACGTCCACCCGGTGCCGCATGGTCAGCAGGATCGCCCCGATCATCGCCACCAGCAGCACCAGCCCCGCCATCTGGAAGAGCAGGAAATACCGGTCGTAAAGCAGCAGGCCCAGCGCGCGCGTATTGGCCAGATCGCCCGCCGGCGCGGCCAGCCGCCCCTCGATCCCGTCGGCAAAGTCCCAGGCGCCGAAGGCCATGGCCAGCTGCATGAGGATGATCACCCCGATCAGCAGCGCCAGCGGCATGTGGCGCGCCATCTCGCCCTTGAGCGCGGCGAAATCCACATCGAGCATCATCACCACGAACAGGAACAGCACCATGACCGCGCCGACATAGACGATGATCAGCAGCATCGCCACGAATTCCGCCCCGAGCAGCACGAACAGCCCCGCCGCCGACAGGAAGGTGAGGATGAGCCAGAGCACCGAATGCACCGGATTGCGGCTCAGCACCGTCATGAGGCCGCCGGCCAGCACCGACAGCGCGAAGAGATAGAAGGTGAAGGCTGCGGCTGTCATGGTTTTGCGTCCTCATCCAGAACCGCGGTGGCAAGTTCCATCGCCCGCGTCATCGCGGGCACCCCGCCGAACAGCCCGGCCTGGGCGATCGTCTCGGCGATTTCCTGTTTCGTCGCCCCCGCCTCGCGCGCGTGGCGCACGGTCAGGCGGATCTGCGCCTCGGCCTGGGCGCCAAGGATGGTCAGCCCGGTCAGCGTGAGCAGCAGCCGCGTCCTGGCGTCAAGGCCGCCGGGGTTCATCGTCCGGCCCCAGAGCGCCTCCATCATCTCGCGCGGCATGGTGGGCCAGAGGGTCTCGAACCCCTTGGGTGTGAAATGCTCGAGCGCGGGGTTGAAGGCGCGGGCCAGATCCTGGCCCATCTTCATCATCGCGGCAAAGGGGTTCGGGGCGTCCGTCATCTGTAGGGCGCGTCCATCTCGAGGTTGCGGGCGATCTCGGCCTCCCAGCGGGCGCCGTTGTCGAGCAGCTTGTCCTTGTCGTAGTAAAGCTCTTCGCGGGTCTCGGTGGCGAATTCGAAATTCGGCCCCTCGACGATGGCATCGACCGGGCAGGCCTCCTGACAGAAACCGCAGTAGATGCATTTCGTCATGTCGATGTCATAGCGCGTGGTCCGGCGCGACCCGTCCTCGCGCGGTTCGGCGTCGATGGTGATGGCCTGCGCCGGGCAGACCGCCTCGCACAGCTTGCAGGCGATGCAGCGCTCCTCGCCGTTCGGATAGCGGCGCAGCGCGTGTTCCCCGCGAAAGCGCGGGCTGAGCGGCCCGCGTTCATGCGGATAGTTGATGGTTTCCTTGGGGCGGAAGAAATGCTTGAACCCCACCCGGAAGCCCAGCCAGATATCCCAGAGCAGGAAATACTTCGCCGCGCGGTTGTAGTCGATCCGGGTCATGTCACGCTCCGATCCAGCGGGCCCAGAAGCCCCCGAGAACCTCGAATTTGGCAAGGAACGCCACCAGCACGACCCAGCCCAGCGACAGCGGCAGGAACACCTTCCAGCCCAGCCGCATGAGCTGATCGTAGCGATAGCGCGGCACGATCGCCTTCACCATGGCGAAGACGAAGAAGAAGAACACCATCTTCGCCACCAGCCACAGCACCCCGTCCGGCAGCCCCGGAATGGGCGAGAGCCAGCCCCCGAAGAACAGGATCGAGGTGAGCGCGCACATGAGCACGACCGCCATCAGTTCCCCGATCATGAACAGCAGGAACGGGGTCGAGGAATATTCCACCATGAACCCGGCCACGAGTTCCGATTCCGCCTCGGGCAGGTCGAAGGGCGGGCGGTTGGTTTCGGCCAGCGCCGAGATGAAGAACAGGAACACCATCGGCAGATGCGGCAGCCAGTACCAGTTCAGCAGCCCGAGATTGCCGTCCTGCGCCCGCACGATGTCACCGAAGTTCAGCGATCCGGTGGACAGGATCACCCCGATGATGATGAGGCCCATCGACACTTCGTAGGAGATCATCTGCGCCGCCGACCGCAGCGAGCCCAGGAACGGGTATTTCGAGTTCGACGCCCAGCCCCCCATGATGATCCCGTAGACCCCGAGCGACGAGATCGCGAGGACATAGAGCACCGCCACGTTGACATCGGCCAGCACCCAGCCCTCGGCAAAGGGGATCACCGCCCAGGCGATCACCGCGACGACAAAGGTGATGAGCGGGGCGATGAAGAACACCACCCGGTCGGCACCGGCCGGAACCACGATTTCCTTCACGATATACTTGATGAAGTCGGCAAAGCTCTGAAGGACGCCCCAGGGGCCGACCACGTTCGGGCCGCGCCGCATCTGCACCGCCGCCCACACCTTGCGGTCCGCATACATCAGGAACGCCAGCGCGACGAGAAGCGGCACCAGGATGAGCAGGCTCTGGCCCAGGATCAGCAGCACGATCCCGAAGGGGTTCTCGGTGAAGAATTCGATCATTTCCGTCCCTCAGCCCTCGTCTGGCTCATACCGTGGGAATGCCGGAGAGGCGGCAGGAGGCCGCCACCACTTCGGCGTCGATTGTCCTCGTGCCCCGCGGCAGGGCGGCCGAGATGGTATAGACCGCGTCGGCGCTGGCGATGTCGCCGCGCCGGTCGGTCAGGGTGCGCACATGGCGCGCGAATCCGTAGCCCCGGATCATGGCATAGCCCGCCGCCGCGCATTTCGCATAGTCGATCACGTCCTGCGTGTCACCGGCGCCGCGCATCGAGACCCGGAAACTGACCAGATCGCCGTCCAGAAGCCGCGTCTCGACGCCCAGATACGCGGCCCCGGCCGGCGGAGCGGACATCGGCGCCTCGCAGCCCGCAAGGGCCGAGGCGGCAAGGGCGGTTGCGGCGATCACCCGGATCACTCGGCCGCCAGCGGCGCCGCGCGGCGGGCCGCCTCGTTCGCCGCCAGTTCCGCCATGAGCGCCGAGGCCCGGGCGACCGGGTTGGTCAGATACTGGTCGCGCACCGCCGGACGGAAGGTCGCCGCCCCCAGGGCCACCGCCGCGACCGGGGTCCAGCCGTTGTCGGCCACCTCGTCCAGGGCAAGGAGATGCGGATGGCGCGCCTCGATCGCCCGGCGCAGCGCCGGCAGGCTGTCCCAGGGCAGGGCCGCGCCCATCTCGCCCGACAGCGCGCGCAGGATCGCCCAGTTCTCCTTGGCATCGCCCGGCGGAAAGGCCGCGCGCTGCGCAAGTTGGGGGCGCCCCTCGGTATTGACGAAGATCGCGTTCTCCTCGGTCCAGGCGGCGCCCGGCAGGATGATGTCGGCGCGGTGCGCGCCGCGGTCGCCGTGGCTGCCCTGATAGATCACGAAGGCGCCCGGGGCGATCTCGATCTCGTCGGCGCCCAGGTTGTAGATCACCTTGGCCCCGTCGATGGCCACGGGCAGCCCGCCTTCGGTGACGGCCCCCACATCCATCGCGCCCACCCGCCCGGCGGCGGTGTGCAGCACGAGCAGCCGCGCATCGGCGGCGGCGGCGATCTTCATCGCATGGCCCAGCACCGATTCCCCGTCCGCCTCGCGCAGCGCGCCCTGCCCGACGATGACCACGCCGCCCTTGCCGTGCCAGCCCGACAGGTCCGATTCCCCGAACGCCAGCAGCGCGCCACGGTCGTCGCCCGCATGCGTGCAGGCGTAGGTCAGATCGGCGGCAGGCCCGATCAGCGTCACCTCCGCCCCCGCCAGCCAGGCCTTGCGGATGCGCGCGTTCAGCACCGGCGCCTCGCTGCGCGGATCGGTGCCGATCAGCAGGATGCGCCGCGCGCCGTCGATGTCCTCGATCCTCGCGTTGCCGACATAGGCCGACCGGTTGCCCTCGGGCAGCCGCGCGCCATCGGTGCGGCATTCGACATGGCCACCCAGCCCCTCGACCAGCGCCCTGAGGCTGAAGGCCGCCTCGACCGGCACCAGATCGCCGACCAGACCCGCGACCCGCCCGCCCTTCATCGCCTTGGCCGCAAGGCCAAGGGCCTCGGGCCAGGTCGAGCGGCGCAGCCGCCCGCCCTCGCGGACATAGGGCACGTCAAGGCGCTGGCGGCGCAGCCCGTCATAGACGAACCGCCCCTTGTCCGAGAGCCACTCCTCGTTCACCGCATCGTTGTTGCGCGGCAGGATGCGCATGATCTCGCGCCCCTTGGCGTCAAGGCGGATGTTCGAGCCGAGCGCGTCCATCACGTCGATGGATTCGGTCTTGGTCAGTTCCCAGGGCCGCGCGGTAAAGGCATAGGGCTTCGAGGTGAGCGCGCCGACCGGGCACAGGTCGATGACATTGCCCGAGAGGTTCGAATCCATCACCGCCCGCAGCGCCGCCGCCACCGCATCCCCGCCCGCGCCGTCGATGGCCAGCATCTCGTTGTCGTAGGTGGTGACGCGGGTATCCTCGCCCCGGCCCAGCGTCCCCATCTCGGTCAGGCCGGCCACTTCGGTGGTGAAGCGCACGCAGCGCGTGCAATAGATGCAGCGCGTCATGGTGGTGGCGATCAGCGGCCCGATGTCGAGATCGGGCAGCGCGCGCTTGGGTTCGCGGTAGCGCGAGAAATCGACGCCATAGGCGATCGCCTGATCCTGAAGGTCGCATTCGCCGCCCTGGTCGCAGATCGGACAGTCGAGCGGATGGTTGATCAGGAGGAACTCCATCACCCCCTCGCGCGCCTTCTTCACCATGGGCGAATTGGTCCGGACCTGCGGCGGCTCTCCGTTCGGGCCGGGGCGCAGGTCGCGCACCTGCATGGCGCAGGACGCCGCGGGCTTGGGCGGGCCGCCGACGATCTCGACCAGGCACATGCGGCAGTTGCCGGCGATCGACAGCCGCTCGTGATAGCAGAAGCGCGGGATTTCCACGCCCGCTTCCTCGCAGGCCTGGATCAGGGTCATGGCCCCCGGAACCTCGATGACAGTGCCGTCGATGCTGACTTTCTTCAGATCGGCCATGTCGCCGCCCCCTCGCGCTTGTCTTGACCCGGGGGCCGGCTGGCTTGAGGCGTCCCTCGGGCTGATTGCGCGCGTTCTAACCCGAGTGCGCGCGATGTGCCAGAAGGTTCATGTCGCAGGCGCGGCGATATTTCCGCGCCGGGGCGCGGCCTTTCGCCCTAGCGCAGCAGGTTGCCGATCTGGGTGCCCGCCGCGATCTGCTCGCGCCCGACCGCGCAATAGGTCGCAGGCTCTCCGCGCACGCCGCCCAGTTCGGCAAAGCGCTGCCAGGCCTCGGCCTCGAGCCGGGCCTTCTGTGCGCTGTCGTCCATGAAGCTGCGGATTTCGGCGTCGCTGTAGCCCATCTGGCGCGCGCGCTGGTGCAGGCCGGCCAGAAACGCCGCCCCCCGCAGCATCCGCGCGTCGATGGAATCGCAGCCCTCGCCGATTTCCCAGGCGATGGCGGCGGCGATCAGCCCGTCGGTGATCTCGGTCTGGTCGGCCAGCGGGATCGCGTCCGAGGCGGCGGAACCGTTGGCCGAAAGGGCGGTCACAAGCACCGCCAGCGCGGCGGCAGGAAGAAGGCGGGTCATGGCGGTCCCACGAAGCGGCGGTTGCGCGGGGCATCCGGCAGGCGGCCCCGCCCTGTCACCTTGGGGATGGGCGCGCGTTATTCAATAGCGCCCGCCCTTCCTCGCGCCGCCATTCCGCGGCGACCCTGCCTTGCGCCGCTACTCGGCGGCGACGGCATGGCGGGTGCGGCCCTTCAGGCGGTCCTCGATCTCGTCGCGGAAATTGCGGATCAGGCCCTGGATCGGCCAGGCCGCCGCGTCGCCCAGGGCGCAGATCGTGTGGCCCTCGACCTGCTTCGTCACGTCGAGCAGCATGTCGATCTCCTCGACATCGGCCTTGCCCTGCACCATGCGCTCCATCACCCGCATCATCCAGCCGGTGCCCTCGCGGCAGGGCGTGCACTGGCCGCAGCTTTCGTGCTTGTAGAACTTGGACAGCCGCCAGATCGCCTTGATCATGTCCACCGACTGATCCATCACGATCACCGCCGCGGTGCCAAGGCCCGACCGCTTGTCCCGCAGCCAGTCGAAATCCATCAGCGCCTCTTCCATGGTCTCGGCGCGCAGCACCGGCACCGAGGAGCCGCCCGGAATCACCGCCTTGAGGTTCTTCCAGCCGCCACGGATGCCGCCGCAATGCTTGTCGATCAGCTCCTTGAAGGGGATCGACATCGATTCCTCGACCACGCAGGGGTTGTTCACATGGCCCGAGATGGCGAACAGCTTCGTGCCGGAATTGTTCGGCCGCCCGAACTGCGTGAACCACCCCGCGCCCCGGCGCAGGATCGTGGGGGCGACGGCGATCGATTCGACGTTGTTCACCGTGGTCGGACAGCCGTAAAGGCCGGACCCCGCCGGGAACGGCGGCTTCATCCGCGGCATCCCCTTCTTGCCCTCGAGCGATTCGAGCAGCGCGGTTTCCTCGCCGCAGATATAGGCGCCGGCGCCGTGGTTCAGGTAAAGGTCGAAGTCCCAGCCCGAGCCGCAGGCGTTGCGCCCGATCAGGCCGGCGTCATAGGCCTCGTCGATGGCGGCCTGAAGCACTTCCTTCTCGCGGGTGTATTCGCCGCGGATGTAGATGTAGGACGCATGCGCCCCCATCGCGAACGAGGCGATCAGGCAGCCCTCGATCAGCGTATGCGGATCGTGGCGCATGATCTCCCGGTCCTTGCAGGTGCCGGGTTCGGATTCGTCGGCATTCACCACCAGATAGGCCGGGCGCCCGTCCGATTCCTTCGGCATGAACGACCACTTGAGCCCGGTCGGGAACCCCGCGCCCCCGCGCCCGCGCAGGCCCGAGGTCTTCATCTCGTTGATGATCCAGTCGCGGCCCTTGAGAAGGATGTCCCTGGTCCCGTCCCAATGGCCACGGGCCAGCGCGCCCTTCAGGCTGCGGTCATGCATCCCGTAGATGTTGGTGAAGATCCGGTCCTGATCCCTGAGCATCCGCCCTACCCCTTGTCGTTCCGGCGCCGCCGCCAGAGCTGATACGTCATCCACAGCCCGAGCGCAAAGCCCGCAAGCGCCATCAGATCGACAAGCACCCGCAGCCGCACCGGCCAGTCATATTGCGATCCGATCTCGATCGCCAGAATCCACGTCACCGCCGTGACGATCAGCACGACCATCGGCCGCCGCCCGGCGCGGGCGGCGTCGCCTGAGGGGCCATGGCTGCCGGGGCGGTCGGCCATGGCTCAGTAATCGTTGGTCTTGGCGCGGATGCGGAACGCCTCGATGCCTTCGGCAACGATCAGCCGCGCCTGCGCCACCCAGCGGTCACGGCTCACGCGGCCGCGGAACCCCTTGAGATTGGCGTCCATCCAGGCCACCTCGGCCTCGCCCCAGCCGGCGATCTGGTCGAAATGGAAGATGCCGAGTTCGTGGCAGAGCTTTTCCAGGACCGGGCCGATGCCCTCGATTTCCTTCAGGTTGTCGCCCTGCCCGCCCCGCGCCGCCGTCAGCCCCTGCGGCCGCATCCCGGCGTCAGGGGTCGTTTCGGGGGCCGTTTCGAGGGCCGCATCGGACGCCCCATCGGGGGCCGGCGCCGCCGCAGCGGCCTCGCCCTTGGCGGGGGGATGGGGTTTCGGGATCGGCTTGGACCTGGGCGCCGCAGCGACCGCAGGGGCCGGGGCCGCAGCCGGGGCCGCAGCCGGGGCTGCCGCCTCGCCGGGCCGTGCCGGGTGGTGGTTCGCCCCCTTGTCAAGCCAGGGCGCGCGCAGCGGCACTTCGGTGCCGTCGATGCGCCGGACCGTGTCGCCAAGGTCCGAGGCAAGCTGCGCCGTGGCATTGTCGCGGGTGCGCCCGCTTTCGTGTTCGGTCAGCGCGGTCAGCCCCGACAGCGGTTCCGCCGCATAGCGCCCGTTCTGCGGACCCGGCACCGGCACGCGGCCCGCATCGAGTTCGTCGATGATCTCGCCCAGACGGGCGGGGGTCAGATCCTCGTAATAATCCTTGCCGATCTGCACCATCGGCGCGTTGGTGCAGGCGCCCAGGCATTCGACCTCTTCCCAGGAAAACCGCCCGTCGGCCGAAAGCTGATGCGGCGCGTCCGCGATCCGGTCGCGGCAGACCCGCACCAGATCCTCGGCCCCCATCAGCATGCACGACAGCGTGCCGCAGACCTGCACATGCGCCACCGAACCCACCGGCTCGAGGTGGAACATGAAGTAGAAGGTCGCCACCTCGAGCACGCGGATGCGCGGCATCGCCAGCATGTCGGCCACATGTTCGATCGCCGGCCGGGTCAGCCAGCCTTCCTGTTCCTGCGCGCGGAACAGAAGCGCGATCACCGCGCTGGCCTGCCGCCCCTCGGGGTATTTGCCGATCTGCGCCTCGGCCCAGGCCCGGTTCTCGGGGGTGAAGGCGAAATCGGCGGGCTGTTCGTGGTGAAGTCTGCGCAGCATCGCTTGGGTCCGGGGTCTGGCGCCGGGCGGGGCCGCGGCGCATGTTGAGGTCAGATGCAGTTGGCGGAAAGCAGGCGGATCGTGCCCGAGGCGGCGGCCTCGACCCGGCCGGCGGCGCGCAGTTCCTGCACATGGCCGGCCACCTCCCCGCGCGAGAGGCCGGCGGCCGACTGGATCGCATCGGCGTTCTGCGCGTTCAGCAGGCAGCCGTTCGCCTCGATCGCGGCAACCAGCCGGTCGACCGGGGCCAGGGCTGCGGCCGGGGCCACGGGCTGCGCGGCGGGAAGGACGGCGGATTGCCCGCCCTGCGCCGCCGCCAGCGCCGGCGATCCCCGCCCGGTATCGAGATAGGGAAACATCGAGCTGCAACCGCCAAGGCCCAGGGCCAGCACGAATACCGCCACGGTCGTGCGGGGAATGCTGCGGGACATCGGTGCTCCTTCTCCTGTCCTGTGGTCGGCTGTCGGGCCGGTCATCGCTTGGGCCGGTCCTTGCCCGGGCCGGTCATCGCCCGGGCGGGCGCACGCCCCGCGACGATGCAGGGTTTGCGGCTTTGGCGCCCGATTGTCCAGTCCTGCCGCAGCCGCACAAGGCCCAACCGGGACGAAATGGCGCGCCTGCGGCATCATGCGGCGGGCGCGAACCCGCCCCCCCCGGCCCTCAGCGGTCCACTTCGCCGAACACGATGTCCAGCGATCCCAGGATCGCCGAGACATCGGCCAGCTGGTGCCCGGTGCACATGAAATCCATCGCCTGAAG
Organism: Rubellimicrobium sp.; assembly: GCA_020852925.1. Taxonomy (GTDB): domain Bacteria; phylum Pseudomonadota; class Alphaproteobacteria; order Rhodobacterales; family Rhodobacteraceae; genus JADYZU01. The sequence goes on from JADYZU010000044.1 coordinate 19,990, forward strand.
ATGCAGGAACCCCGGCGCGCGCAGCTTGGCCCGCCAGGGCCGGTTGGTGCCGTCGGCCACCAGATAGACCCCGAACTCGCCCTTGGGGGCCTCGACCGCGGCATAGACCTCGCCGGCGGGGACGTGGAACCCTTCGGTATAAAGCTTGAAGTGGTGGATGAGCGCCTCCATCGAGGTCTTCATCTCGCCGCGCTTCGGCGGCGTGATCTTGCCGCGCGCCATCACGTCGGTCTGCGCCGCGCTTTCGTGCAGCTTCACGCAGGCCTGCTTCATGATGCGGTTCGATTCGCGCATCTCGGCCAGGCGGACCAGATAGCGGTCATAGCAGTCGCCGTTCACGCCCACCGGAATGCGGAAGTCGAATTCGTCATAGCATTCATAGGGCTGCGCGCGTCGCAGATCCCAGGCCAGGCCCGACCCGCGCACCATCACGCCCGAGAAGCCCCATTTCTGGATGTCATCCTCGGTGACGATGCCGATATCGACGTTGCGCTGCTTGAAGATGCGGTTCTCGGTCAGCAGCAGTTCGATATCGTCAAGCAGCGCCGGGAAACTCTCGGTCCAGGTCTCGATGTCGTCGATCAGGGCCGGCGGCAGATCCTGATGCACGCCGCCGGGGCGGAAATAGGCGGCATGGAGCCGCGCCCCGCAGGCGCGCTCGTAGAACACCATCAGTTCCTCGCGCGCCTTGAACCCCCACAGCGGCGGGGTGAGCGCGCCCACGTCCATCGCCTGCGTGGTGACGTTGAGCAGGTGGTTGAGGATGCGGCCAATTTCCGAATAGAGCACCCGGATCAGCGAGGCGCGGCGCGGCACCCCGACGCCGGTCAGCCGC